>CAXSGJ010000042.1:47105-60236 GCA_964236865.1 uncultured Polyangiaceae bacterium | reverse complement strand
ATCCGCGAGGGCGGCAAGACCGTCGGCGCCGGCGTCGTCACCAAGATCATCGAGTAAGAAAGACGAAAATGCCCGACACCACCAAGATTCGCATCCGCCTCAAGGCGTTCGATCACCAGCTTCTCGACAAGTCCACCACGGACATCGTCGAGACCGCGCGCCGCACTGGGGCTCGCGTGGCCGGTCCGATTCCGCTGCCCACCTCGATCCGCAAGTACACCGTGCTCCGTGGCCCGCACGTCGACAAGAAGTCGCGCGAGCAGTTCGAGGTGCGCACACACAAGCGCCTGATCGACATCTTGGAGCCGACCCCCCAAACGCTCGACGCGTTGATGAAGCTCGATCTCTCGGCGGGCGTCGACGTCGAGATCAAGAGCTGAGGTTCGAACAATGGCAAAGATCGATGTTTTCAATCTCAAGCGCGAGAAGGTCGGCGACTTAGACCTCGCCGACGAAGTCTTCGCGACCGAGATCAAAGAGCACCTGTTTCACGAGGTCGTGGTCGCTCAGCTCGCCTCGCGTCGCGCCGGCACCAAGGCCGCCAAAGAACGCTCGGCGGTCAGCGGTTCTTCCAAGAAGATCTACAAGCAGAAGGGCACGGGCCAGGCGCGCCACGGCTCGATCCGCGCGCCGATCTTCGTAGGTGGTGGGCGCGCTCACCCGCCCAAGCCTCAGGATTTCAGCTACCGCCCGCCGCGTCAGGTGCGCATCGGCGCCCTGCGCAGCGCGCTCAGCTTGATCGTCAAAGAGGGCCGCTTGACTGTCGTCGACAGCATGGACCTCGGCGAGGTGAAGACCCAAAAGCTGGCCCTGGTGCTGGAAGTGCTGAAGGCCGGCTACAAAAAGACGCTCGTCGTCGACGACAAGGGCAATGAGAATCTGCGCTTGTCGATCCGCAATATGGACAAAAATCAGTTCCTGCCCCCGGAAGGCGTGAACGTGTACGACTTGCTCCGTCACGATCACCTCGTGCTCTCCAAGGGCGCTGTAAAGGCACTCGAAGCCCGCTGCCTGGAGCGAAAATCATGAAGCCCGCTGACATCATCAAACGGCCGATTGCCCTGACCGAGAAGGCGGCGCGCCTGAAGGAAGCCAATCAGGTCGTGTTCGAGGTCGCGCTCGCGGCCAACAAGATCGAGATCAAGAGCGCGATTGAGGCGCTGTTCTCGGTCAAGGTCACCGACGTCAACACGCTGATTCAGCGCGGTAAAGTCAAGCGCGTCGGCCGTGCCCTCGGCAAGCGCCCGAATTGGAAGAAAGCAGTCGTCACGCTCCGTGCAGGCGATGACATTCAATTCTTCGACGAGTCGAAGGAATAACGAACATGGCAATCCGAGCTTATAAGCCGACCTCTGCCGGCCGACGTTTCTACACCGTCAGTGATTTCGCCGAGATCACCACGGACGTGCCCCTGAAAAAGCTGACCGAGGGTAAGCATGCCACCGGCGGCCGCAATCATTACGGGCGCATCACCTCGCGCTTCCGCGGCGGCGGCCACAAGCAGCGCTACCGCATCGTGGACTTCAAGCGCGCGAAGATCGGCGTACCGGCCCGCGTCGCGGAGATCGAATACGATCCCAACCGCACCGCGCGCATTGCTCTTCTGCACTACGCCGACGGCGAGAAGCATTACATCCTCGCGCCCGATGGCCTGAAGCAGGGCGACACGGTGGTCTCTAGCCGCCTTGCGGACATTCGCCCGGGCAACTCCTTGCCGCTCGGCGACATCCCGGCCGGCACGATGATCCACAACATCGAGATGCGGAAGGGCAAGGGCGGACAGCTCGTGCGCTCCGCCGGCTCCGCCGCGCAATTGATGGCCAAAGACGCCAGCTACGCGCAGATCAAGCTGCCCAGCGGCGAGGTGCGTAAGATCCACGTGCTGTGCCGCGCGACCATCGGTCAGGTGTCCAACCTGGAGCACCAAAACATCAGCTTGGGCAAAGCGGGCCGCGCTCGCTGGCTCGGGCGGCGTCCGCACAACCGCGGCGTGACGATGAACCCGGTCGATCATCCCATGGGTGGTGGTGAAGGCCGCACGAGCGGTGGTCGTCACCCCTGCTCGCCATGGGGTCAGCTCTCCAAGGGTCTGAAGACGCGCAACAACAAGCGCACCGACACGATGATCGTGAAGCATCGCAAGGCGAAGGGCTGAGCCAATGGCACGTAGTATCAAAAAGGGACCGTTCATCGACGGTCATCTGCAAAAGAAGATTGAGGACGCTCAGGCTCAAAGCTCGAAGAAGGTGATCAAGACCTGGTCACGCCGTTCGACGATCTTTCCGGAGGCGGTCGGCCTTACGTTCGCGGTGCACAACGGACGCAAGTTCGTGCCGGTGTTCGTGAGCGAGAATATGGTCGGCCATAAGCTCGGGGAGTTTGCGCCGACGCGCACCTTCCACGGGCACGCGGGTGACAAGAAGGGCAAGCCCGCTCCCGGCGCCAAGCCGTCCCAAGCACCAGCACCCGGTCGCAAGTAACGAGCAATCTTCGCCGTAACGCGGCGTGCCCGCGAGGTCACGCCGCGTTTTGACGTTCGATCTCCGTCGCGTCTAGCGGCATTCGCTCACGAATCCTGCGCCGTCGGCCAGGATCCGCCACCCCGTGCGGCCGCAGGTGCCGCCTCGGACGCCCGCAATACTGTAAGATCTTGAGGCGTCCGGCTGCTCGCTTCGAGCAAATGAGTTGCGCTTTCTCGGGGCTCGCCGTGCCGTCATGGCGTTTGCATGGAGCGTCATTCGCGCCGGCGCCCTCGCGGCTCATACACGAGGATAGATCGCAAGCCTCAAAGCCGGGTCGTCATTGGCCTGGAACGTCGCGTGCTCGAACTCGAGTACGCCCTTCGTAGGATGTCGCAGCGTTTGGCGGCCGGATGCGATGCCCCGGATGTCGTGTGCTTTCTACCAGCCTCCAAATTCCACGCAACCACAGCGCAAGCAGTCGACCAAGTCGATAAACGCAGGATCGGATGCATACAGATCGTGCGTCATATGGAACTGCGCCAGCATCCGGCGCGCAACCGTTGCCCAGGACGAACCAAACAGCTTTCGCGCGGCGGGCAAGGTGAGCACATAAAGAAGGATCAACTGTCGAACACGCGGCGCACAAAGGCCCGTTCGAGATGATGGTAGTGCAGCCGGATCGTTAGCCGGCTCATTTGAACTGATGAAGCTTTAGCGACCGACACTTCAATGCCCCGTGGCTGCTGTCTTCGCAAGAATCGTTCTATCGCGCTTCGAGCTCGGCCGGGCACTCTCACCCTGGGCACTAGTAATTGCGCGATGCGGTCGGCGCGAAGCCCCGCGGCCGATCCGGCACTTTAGCGAGATTAACAGGCGCCAGGCGATCGTTGCCCATGTGACACCACGACTCAGCCCTCCGCATTCGGCGCGCCGGCCGCGCGCGGGAGCGCCACTAGCCCGCCGCCAGCGTCGTGTTTCGGCAATGTAACAAGTGCAGTTGTATGCGCGCCGGTGAAGTCGCGAACTCGCGGCGGATTGCGCTCGTGGATGGGCGTGTCCGGCGCGTGGCGTAACGCGCGCGGGTCGCACTGCCGCTCTAGGTTCGGCCGCGACCATCTCCGGTTGGGGCAGCGCGCATTTCTTCACGCTGAAGTGCTGGACGTTCGGCCGGCGCACGGGCAGAAGCAAGCATTGCAAATTGTCCCAGGTGCGTCTCCCGCACCTCGCTCCAGTCATGCACAGCGAAGGCTACCGAGTCACTACCGAGCACGAAGCGTCACATTGGTGGTTCCGCGCGCGCCGCGAGCTATTCCTGGCGCAAGTCCGTTTGGCCGCGGATGAGCTTGGATTTCCCGCAGAACGACTCCGTTTGCTCGACTACGGCTGCGGCTCCGGCTTCAATCTCGCGTACCTGTCGGAGTTCGGTGAGGCCATTGGAGCCGATGTCGCTTCGCGGCCGTTCGACGGTCATCGCAACGCGACGGGTAGGTCGTTCTTGGACCTGGAAGGCGACCTCGCCGCTCAGCGCGGTCGCTTTCAAATCGTCACCGCGCTCGATGTACTCGAACACCTGGACGACGACTCGGCGGGTCTGCGTGAGATGGCTCGCTTGCTTTCGCCCGATGGGCAAATCGTCGCCACCGTGCCCGCTTACCGCTGGTTGTGGAGCGGTGAGGACGTGATCAGCCAGCATCGCCGCCGCTACACCCGTCGCACGCTGGACGCCGCGTGTCGGCGCGCCGGACTCAAGGTCGTTTGGCTGAGCTACTTCAATTTGTCAGTGCTTCCGCTCATGGCGGTGTTGGTCTGGGCACGCCGGCTAATCTTCAGTCGAAGCGCGCCACGCAGCAATTTGGAGGTCCGCGTCGGTTGGTTGAATCGCGTTGCGTTGGCACTGTGCTCGCGCGAAGCACGTTGGGTGGGCAATCAGCGGGTGCGCCTACCTGCGGGAGCCAGCCTGGTCTGTCGGCTCGTTTCCGCGGAGAGCGACCGCGCATGAACGTCCGGCCCTGGCGAAAGGAGCACCTCGTCTTCGGAGCGCCGCAAATCGGCCCGGAGGAACGCGCGGAGGTGCTGGCCTGCCTCGACTCGGGGTGGCTCGGCACGGGGCCACGCGTTGCCGAACTCGAAGCGCGAATGCGCGTGTATCTCGGTGCGCCGGCGGTCGTAGCGGTCAACTCCGGCACGGCCGCCCTCCACTTATCATTGCTCGATCTCGGGCTGCCGCCCGATGCGGAGGTCATCACCACGCCGCTCACGTTCTGCGCGACGGCGAATGCAATCATCCACGCCGGGGCCCGCCCCGTTTTCGCCGATTGTTCGCCGGACACCATGAACATCGATCCGCTCGAAATTCGGCGTCGCATCACACCACGCACGCGCGCCATCGTCCCCGTTCACTACGCCGGTCGGCCGTGCGACATGAGCGCCATTTCGGCGATTGCGGCCGAGCACGGCCTGCGCATCGTGGAGGACTGCGCGCACGCCCTCGAATCCATGCTGGACGACAAACACTGCGGCACCATCGGGGATTTTGGCTGCTTTAGCTTCTACGCTACCAAGGCCATCACGACCGCCGAAGGTGGGCTCGTCGTCTGCCGCGATCAGCAAACCGCCCAGCGCATCCGCGTTCGGGCGCTGCACGGCGTAACGAGAGACGCCTGGAGCCGACGGGGCGAGAGCTACGTTCATTACGACGTGGAAGAGCCGGGCTTCAAATACAACCTCACGGATTTGGCCGCGTCGATCGGTCTTCATCAGCTCACCCGCATCGAGACCAACTGGCAACGCCGCGAGGCGTTGTGGCAGTACTATTTGCGCGAGCTCAGCGGGCTGCCGGTTCAGCTTCCGACCGCCACGGCCGCTCGGACTCGTCACGGGCTTCACCTCTTCACCTGCCTGCTCGCAACCGAGCGCAAACGCGACGAGGTACTGCGCGGTCTGCACGAGCTGCGCATCGGCTGCGGAGTGCATTACTTACCGCTGCACCTGCACGGCTATTACCGTCGGACCTATCAGTATCGCCCCGGCGACTTCCCGCACGCGGAGCACATCGGCGCCCGCACGTTGTCCTTGCCGCTCTCGCCGGCGATGAGCGACGAGGATGCCAGCGATGTGGTCCGAGCGGTCCGGCAGCTGCTCGAGTGAACCCGCCATGGTCCGCGATTTATCTTTGATTGTTCCGTGTTTCAATGAGGCGGAGCACCTGCGCGAGAGCGTTTCGGTCGTGCGCGGGGTGCTCGACGAGAGCGGCCACGACTACGAGCTCGTGTTCGTCGACGACGGCAGCCGAGACGAGACGAGGGCCATAATCGTGGAACTGTGCGCGGGTCAAGCCCGCGACCGCTTCATTTTCCACGAGCGTAACCGCGGTCGAGGGGCGGCAGTGAAGACGGGCTTCGCGGCCAGCAGCGGGCGAGTCGCGGGTTTTTTGGACATCGACCTGGAGGTTTCCGCGAGCTACTTGCCGTCTCTCGTCGACGCGATCCTGGTCGACGGCTTCGATGTCGTCACCGGTCAACGTTCGTACCTGTTCAATGAGGCGGCCGCGCTGCACCGGCACGCGCTATCGTTCGCCTATCGCCTGCTGCTCAAGGCCGCCTTGGATTGCGGCCTGCACGACACGGAGACGGGCTGCAAGTTTTTCCGTCGGGAGAGCGCCGCGCATGCCGTGCTGTCGAGCACGGCGGACGGTTGGTTTTGGGATACCGAGGTAATGACCAGAGCCGCGCTCACGGGACTCAAGATCTACGAGATGCCGGTCTTGTTCAAACGGCGTTCGGACAAGCGCTCGACCGTGCGTGTGCTGCCCGATTCCGTGCGTTACTTGATAGCGCTCGAGCGCTTCCGCGCGCACGCCGGCATGTCCTTGCGGGCGAAGTCGCCCATTTACTGGACGAGCCGAGGCTATGACCTGACCATGAAGCTGCTGTACGGCGGCGAATACGAGGAGACGTACGCCGCTGTCGCGCGCCAAATCCCGGACGGCGCGAGTGTCGTCGATGTGTGCTGCGGCACCGCGCGGCTCGGACGCGACTACTTTCGCGATCGATCGATTGATTACCTCGGCTTGGATTTCAACGGACACTTCGTCAGGTCCGCGCGCAGGCACGGCTTGCAGGCGAGGTTTTTCGATGCCCTGAGTGAGCCCATCCCGCCCGCCGATTACGTCATCATGTGCTCCAGCCTGTACCATTTTCGCGCTTGCGAAGACGAAGTGCTGGACAAGATGAAAGCCGCCGCTCGCTGCGCGGTCATCCTGAGCGAACCGGTGCACAACTTGACCGCCAGCCGGGTCCCACTCGTTGGGCGGCTCGCTCGCCGCCTCAGTAAGCCTGGGATCGGCGAATCAAGAGCGCGTTATGACTTGGCGGCCTTGCAGGCGCTGGCAAAGCGTCATCATGCAGCAGTTCAGTACCAGCCAGGACAACGGAATGCGCTCGTGATCATGCCGGCCCGCGTCGCGGCGTCGAACGTGTTTTCGCTTCACTGGGCGGCGCCCATCGCCGTCGACCGATAGACATCGAACTGCCGGCCGTGCCAGTACAGGGATCGGTTGGCCATCGCGCGCTGAAATTCCGGCAGGGCCAGCACCGGTCGCACTTCGTAATGGACGACGACATCCGTGGCGGCGGTGAGCCTGGCCAGGAGGCGCTCGGATTCGGGTGGAGGCAATAGCCCGAGCAGCGGCGCGACGACGTACCACGCGCCGGTCTCCTGAAACGCGGGAAACAGCGACCCTGCGCAGCCGCTCATCTTGAACAGTACGGGCCGGCGTCCCCGGGTCAGCTCCAGGACGTGCTGCCATTCGTCATGCTCTTCGGCGCTGGCCCACAGGTTGGCTGTCACCGAGCTCGGGCTCAGGCGTCGATAGGCGTCCCGTTGATCCCGCGCCGTTCTCGAGTGCACGACTAGCATGAGCGCGATCAGCGCAGCGCCGGTTGAGGCGCCCGCGCGGCCCGAGCCGATCGCGCACACGGCACCCAAGACCAGCACGAACCCGTAATTCCGCCAGTCCCAGGCAACGCCATAAAAGAAGCACACGAACATCGTGTGCAGAATCAACGTGACCAACAGCATTTCACGCCGAGCACGCACGACCGAGCCGATCGGCTCCGCCGGCCGCGAAGCAAACGGTCGAAGGAACGAGACTACATTTGCGATCACGAGTAACCCGCTGCAAGCGAGCCACGCGCCGGCAAACCGACCGAGGTAATAATTGATGCCGGCCCCGGGCGGATGCCAGAAATTCCGACCGATTCCGCAGAAAAAGCCATAGTTCATGATCGCGTAAGCGTGGCGGCCCGCCGTCGGGATTTGCGTGGCGAGCAGAGGGCGGGGCCCAAAGCGCGCGCTCAGGCCGATCAGACACGATGAACCAACGATCATGGCCGGGCTCAGTTCTCGCCACCAATTGCTGAGCGTGCCGTGCAAGTACCGCGACCGCATCGAGCCTGCGAGCTGCAGCAGCAAGAGCAGCCCGTAGACGTATGCCATCGAGGCCTTCACGAATGCACTCACCACCACCAATGCGAGCGCGCGCGAGCGCGCTCCTCGTGCCTGGGCGGCGAGCGCGTGCACGAGCAACGCCGCTTCGAGCGCATGCGTCACGTTCAGGTAATAGGACTGAATCACGAGCGGTGTCGCGACCGCGAGCAGCACGAGGGCCACCCGCGGCGCTTGCACGGCCGTAGCGAAGCGAGCCAGCCCCCAAGCGATCGACAGGTTGCAAAAAGCCGTGAGCGCCACGACGGCGGTCACTGAAAAACCGAATAACGTGCACCAGCTCCGCACGATCAAAACCGGCAGCAACCCATATGGATAAAAGAAATCCACGCCTGGGCGCAGCCCTTCGCCGACCAGCTGTTGAACGAGCAAGGATCCCCCGCCGTCCTCGAACGCAAGGGTTCGGAAGCTGTGCCCGATGGGCCAGTCGGCGGCGATGCTTAGAAGCAATTCGCAGCTCAAGATCAACGACAAGCCGGCGGTCGCTCTCCACGAGTGGCCGGGCTGGGCGCCGTTGCGAGAGAGCATCGAGTCGACGTCGTTACGTTAACAGAGGCCCGCACGGTCTCGGCCCGCGCACGTCGACGAAGCCGTGCGCGACGCGGGGGCACAGGTCGGTCGGCCAAGTACTTGTTTCCACCGTCCCTGCGGTCATCGCCAAGCGACTCGGCCCAGCTCGCAGGATTCGGCGGCGGTGCTGAACAAATCAGCAGCCTAGTTGCGCCCCGTGAGCGCTCTTTTCCGAAATGATGCAGTCCATTCGCTTGCGCTGGAGCGCTTGCTTTGCTAGTCAGGCGCTCCCCTTTGCGGAGCTCGCCCACTCGTTGGGTTTGGGCTTCGCCAGCCGCCCCCAGCGGCTCGCGGTGCGGTTTCTTTTGCCCTTCCGGGCCGAGAAATCGCGAATGTCGTCGAAACCGCGGCCACTCGGAGGTGGTTGTTCAGAACAACGGGCTTTCCGTTGTTCGCGGGGTCGACGGGTCTCACGAGGAAACTGTCGTCATGATAAGCAACGCCAAAGCCAATTTTCAGAGGATTAGTCCGCGTAAAGCGCGGATGATCGTCAATCTGATCCGCGGGCGAGACGCCTCCGACGCGCTGCAGCTTCTCGATTTCACGTTCAAGGCCGGTGCGCCGTTCGTGAAGAAGCTCATCGCCAGCGCCGTCGCCAATGCCCGCCTGAAGCGTCCCGATGTGGACGCCGACGCCCTCTTCATCAGCAAGGCTTCGGTCGACAAAGCCGGCAACCAGAATCTTCGCCGTTGGCGGCCGCGCGCTCAGGGGCGCGCGACCCGCATCGCCAAGGGCGTCAGCCACATCCACATCGAACTGGACCAGCGCTGAGCGGCTCCGAGCCCTCAGAAGCGGTAAGAACTAATGGGACAAAAGACTCATCCGTATGGCTTTCGCCTCGGCGTCATCAAGACGTGGACCAGCAAGTGGTACGAGGACAAGCACTACCAAACCTGGCTCCATGAGGACATCCGCATCAAGCGGGCGGTCAAGGAGTACCTCTACAACGCGAACGTCGCGAGTGTGGAGGTCGAGCGCGCGGCCAACAAGGCCAAGGTCATCGTGTACACCGCGCGCCCGGGTATGGTCATCGGCAAAGGCGGCAAGGGCATCGAGATCCTGAAAATCGGCAATCTCGACACCGCCGCCAAGGGTGAGACGAAGTTCAAGGGCGTTCAAGCCTTCACCCAGAACGAAGTATTCATCGACGTACAAGAAGTCAGGAAGGCCGAGACCAACGCTCAGCTCGTGGCCGAGAACATCGCCACCCAGCTCGAGCGCCGAATCGCCTTTCGCCGGGCCATGAAAAAAGCTCTGCAAACGGCCATGAAGTTCGGGGCCAAGGGCGTGCGCATCCGCTGCGCGGGTCGCCTCGCGGGCGCTGAGATGGGTCGCGTCGAGACGTACCGTGAAGGGCGCGTTCCGCTGCACACGCTGCGCGCGGACGTCGATTTCGGCTTGGCCGAAGCGCGCACCACGTACGGAACAATCGGCGTCAAGGTTTGGATTTTCAAGGGCGAGGTGCTTCAGCGCAAAGCCCGTCGCATCCCGGAGTGATGAGCGATGCTTCAACCTAAGCGCACCAAGTTCAGGAAGCAGCAGAAGGGCAAAAACCGCGGCATCGCCTGGCGCGGCTCGGATGTCTCCTTCGGCGATTACGGCCTGCAAGCCACCGAGTCGTGCTTCGTCACATCTCGTCAAATCGAGGCTTGCCGCATGGCCATTCAGCGCCACGTGAAGCGCGCCGGCAAGCTCTGGATCCGCGTGTTTCCTGACAAGCCCGTGACCAAGAAGCCCCTCGAAGTCCGCATGGGTAGCGGCAAGGGCGCCGTCGAAGGTTGGGTTTGCGTGGTCAAGCCTGGCAAAGTGATGTTCGAGATCGCGGGCGTGCCCGAGTCCGATGCACGTGAAGCGTTCCGGCTCGCCGGCACCAAGCTGCCGCTCGCGGTGCGCGTCCTGACGCGGGGTGACCTGTGATGAAAGCCAAAGATTTACGAGAGCGCTCGACCGAGGATCTGGCCGAGCTGAAGACGTCGATGGAGAAGGACCTCTTCTCGCATCGCATGAAGAATGCGACCGATCAGCTCGGTGATACGAGCCTGCTCGGCAAGGCGCGCAAGGACATCGCGCGCGTCGAACTGATCTTGCACGAGCGCCGCAGCAGCGTGGCTTCGAGCAAAGGAGCCAAGTCGTGAACGCCCCCGCAGAGTCCGGCAATCCGGTCTACCGCCGCAAGCTCATCGGTCGCGTCCGCAGCGACAAGATGGACAAGACCGTGATCGTGGAGGTCGTCCGCTTCAAGCGCGAAGGCATCTACAAGAAGTACGTTCGGGTCCGTAAGCGCTACAAAGCGCACGACGAGAAGAACGAGTTCAAGACCGGCGACCGGGTAGAGATCATCGAGAGCCGCCCGCTGTCGCGCGAGAAGCGCTGGGCCGTGGCTCGCTTGGTCGACCGCAAGGACGGTGAGCTCACATGATCCAGATGCAAAGCTTTCTGGACATCGCCGACAACTCCGGCGCCAAGCGCGTCCAGTGCATCAAGGTGCTGGGCGGCTCACGCCGTCGCTACGCCGCGCTTGGGGACGTCATCGTCGTCAGCATCAAAGAGGCGCTGCCCGGCAGCAAGGTGAAGAAGGGTGACACTGCCCGCGCGGTCGTCGTTCGCACCCGCCGCGAATACCGCCGCCAGGACGGCAGCTACATCAAGTTCGACGACAACAGCGCGGTGCTGATCAACACCCAGCAGGAGCCAGTGGGCACGCGCATCTTCGGCCCCGTTGCCCGTGAGCTGCGCAGCAAAAAATTCATGAAGATCATCTCGCTCGCGCCGGAGGTGCTGTGATGCAGCGCCTGACCGTCGGTGATCAGGTCGTCGTCATCCGTGGCAACGACAAGGGCAAGCGCGGCAAGGTGTCCAAGCTCACGGCCGAGCGCGTGACCGTGGAAGGCGTCAATGTCGTAAAGCGGCACCTGAAGCAGACGCCGCAACGGCCCGGCGGAATCCTCGACGTCGAGGCGCCAATCGCCAAGAGCAACGTCATGCTGGTCGATCCGACCACCAACAAACCAACGCGCGTCTCGATCAAGGTCGAGAACGACAAGAAGATCCGCGTCGCCAAGAGCGGTACCGCCATTCCGGCGACAAGGGAGAAGTGATGGCCGACGAGACAGCCGCGCCTCGGCTTCACGAGAAGTACACCAAAGACGCCATCCCGGCGTTGATGAAGAAGTTCGGTTACACGAACCCCATGCAGGTCCCGCGTCTCAAGACGATCGTGGTCAACATGGGCGTTGGTGAGGCCGTCGCGAACCCGAAGCTGATTGACTCGGCCGTCGTGGAAATGACGGCCATCACCGGGCAGAAGCCGGTGGTGACGAAGGCCAAAAAGGCGATCGCCACGTTCAAGCTGCGTGAGGGGATGCCGATCGGCGTCAAAGTCACGTTGCGCCGCGAGCGTATGTGGGAGTTCTTGGACCGCCTCGTCACGATCGGCTTGCCGCGCGTGCGCGACTTCCGCGGCACGAACCCGCGCGGTTTCGACGGCTCGGGCAATTACACGCTCGGCCTCAAAGAACAGATCATTTTCCCGGAAATCGAGTTCGACAAGGTCGACAAGATCAAGGGCATGAACATCACGTTTGTCACCACTGCAGAGACGGACGAGGAAGCCAAAGAGCTCCTCGGAAGCCTCGGAATGCCGTTCAGGAGCTGATATGGCGCGCGCATCTCAATGGGCGAAGGCCAACAAGCCGCCCAAGTTCTCGACCCGTGCCGTGAATCGCTGCCGCGTGTGTGGCCGTATACGCGGCGTATATCGCGATTTTTGCTTGTGTCGTCTGTGCATGAGGCAGCTAGCACTCAAGGGCGAATTGCCCGGAGTCACGAAAGCGAGCTGGTGATCTCATGATGACCGATCCGATCGCCGACTTGCTGGCGCGCATTCGCAACGCTTCCATGGCGCGCCATGAGCTGACCCGCGTACCGGCGAACAAGCTCAAGAAGAACATCGCGCTCCTGCTCAAGGCGGAGGGCTACGTGGCCGACGTCCGTCAAGAGGAGTGGGGCCCACAGAAGCATCAGACGCTGACCATCGTGCTCAAGTACGGTGAAGATCGGCAATCTGCCTTCCAAGGAATCCGCCGCGTATCCCGTCCGGGCCGCCGCGTGTACGTGCGCCACGATCAGATCCCCCGCGTCCTCAGCGGTCTCGGCATCTCGATCATCAGCACGTCCACCGGGCTCATGTCCGACAAGGAAGCCCGGCGCCGCAAGGTGGGCGGTGAGCTGCTGTGTGAGGTGTGGTGATGGCCGAAGCTCAAGTTGCTCCTGTGCTCAAGAAGTCGCGCGTCGGCAAGCGCGGCGTGCTCGTGCCCAAAGGCGTCACCGTCAACCAGACGGGCCAAAAGCTCGATATTCAGGGCCCGAAGGGCAAGCTCGTTTTGGACCTGCCGGCGCTCGTCGCCGTCCGCAAAGAGGGCGACTCCTGGCTCGTGGAGAGCTCGGCAGAGGGTCGCGACGCGGCCCGTTTGCAGGGCCTGAGCCGTGCGCTCCTGGCCAGCATGGTGAAGGGCGCCGCCGAAGGTTACGAGCGCTCGCTCGAGCTGGTCGGCACCCTCCTCCAACACGTGGTCGACACCGCCGATGCGCGCGC
>CAXSGJ010000042.1:42760-47095 GCA_964236865.1 uncultured Polyangiaceae bacterium | reverse complement strand
GTTACCGCGCGGAAGTGAAGGGCAAGGTCGTCACCCTGTCCCTCGGTTTTTCGCACCCGACCTCGATTGAGCTGCCCGCGTCCATCACCGGCAACGTCCCGCCGGATTCGAAGGGCACGATGCTGGTTCTGAACTCTGCCGACAAGGCCGCGCTCGGCCAAATGGCAGCGACCATCCGCGGGCTCCGCCCACCCGAGCCGTACGGCGGCAAGGGTGTTCGCTACCGCGGCGAAAACATCCGGCGCAAAGCGGGCAAAGCCGCCAAGGGCAAGGCTAAGTAAGCATGGCAACTCAACTCACCGGCCGGGAACGCCGCAGGTTTCGGATTCGCAAGAAGATCTCTGGCAGCAGCGAACGCCCACGCCTCAGCGTGTACCGTACGGCGACGCACATCTATGCTCAGGTCGTGGTCGACTCGGACGGCCGCACCCTCGCCGCCGCCTCGACGCTGTCGCGCGATCTCAAGACCACCTTGGGCGAAGACACCAAGACGGACGCCGCCAAAAAGGTGGGTGCGCTGATCGCGAAGATCTGTCTCGAGAAGAAAATCGAAAAGGTCGTCTTCGACCGCAACGGATACCTCTATCACGGTCGCGTGAAGGCACTTGCAGAAGCCGCGCGCGAGGCGGGGCTCAAGTTTTGAGCCGCCCTTTCATCTGGCGCGCATAGGAATGACTCATGGCGTTCGATAACAACATTGACGACGAGAAGCTCAAAGAGCGCGTCATTCACATCAACCGCGTCGCTAAGGTCGTGAAGGGCGGTCGCCGCTTCAGCTTTTCCGCGCTCGTGGTTGTGGGCGACGAAGCCGGTCACGTGGGCGTGGGCCTCGGCAAGGCGAATGAAGTGCCGGAAGCCATCCGCAAGGGCAACGACCAAGCTCGTAAGAACTTGTTCAAGGTCCCCATGATCGGCGCGACGGTCCCGCACGACGTCACCGGGCACTTCGGAGCGGGCAAGGTGCTGCTGCGCCCCGCATCGCCCGGCACGGGCGTCATCGCGGGCGGCGCGGTTCGCGCGGTCGTGGAGTCCGCTGGCATTCAGGACATCTTGAGCAAATGCCTCGGCTCCACCAACAAGTACAACGTCGTGCACGCGACCATCGCCGCCCTGCAAGGCCTGCGCGGCCCGGAAGTGGTCGCCAAATCTCGCGGCAAGCAGCTCGAAGAGATCGCGAGCGACTACCCCGTATCGGCGGTGTCCGTGCAAGCAGGCGGCGGCTCTTCCATCGTCTCCGGCAATGGCGGAGGGCCCAGCGCGTGAGCAAGCTCGAAGTCGTCCAAACCGGTAGCGTGATCGGTCGTCCGCACACCACCCGCGCGATCATCGACGGCCTGGGCCTCCGTGGTCCAGGCTCCAAGGTCGTGGTCGAAAACACCCCGTCCTTCCGGGGCATGATCAAAAAGGTATTACACCTGGTCGTGGTGCAGGAGCAGAAGTCATGAGCATTGAAATCCTTTCGCACCTAGCGGCCCCCGCCGGCGCTCGGCACCTCGAGAAACGGTTTGGTCGTGGCGTCGGTTCCGGTCTCGGCAAGACCTGCGGCCGTGGTCAAAAGGGTCAAAAGGCGCGCAACGGCGGCAACATCGGCAAGCTCCATTTCCAAGGCGGCCAAACCCCGATCCAGCGTCGTCTGCCGAAGCGCGGCTTCAACGTGCCGTTTCCCGTGACGGTCGTCGGCGTTAATGTCGGCGATCTGCAGAGCTTCGACGCGGGCGCCAACGTGGACGAGGCCGTCCTCCGCCATGCACGTCTAGTGCAGGGCCGTCGGGTGCAAATCAAGGTCCTCGGCGATGGTGAGTTCACGAAGAAGCTTACGGTTCACGCTCACGCGTTCAGCAAGTCCGCGCTCGAGAAAATCGAAGCCGCGGGCGGCAAAGCCGTGGTCGTGCCGGTCGTGAAGCAAAAAGAACCGGCCGCGGGCTGAGCTTCGTTCCAAGCTCGCCCCATGGCTGCCTTTTCAGGTTTCTCCAACATCGGCAAGGTGCCGGAGCTCCGGCGCCGGATCGCGTTCACGCTGATCGTGCTCGCGATCTATCGGCTGGGCGTGTTCGTCACCATCCCAGGCGTGGACCGCTCGGTGATGCAGAACATCGTGAAGGGGCAGGGCGGCTTGCTCGGCCTGTTCAACTTGTTCTCCGGCGGCGCGCTGGCGAACCTGTCGATCTTGGCACTGGGCATCATGCCCTACGTCTCGGCCAGCATCATCATGCAGCTCGCCGGCTTGATTTCGAAGCAGGTGGAAGAGCTCCGCAAAGAGGGTGAGGCGGGTCGAAGGAAACTCGAGCAGTACACGCGCTACGGCGCCATCGTGCTCAGCATCCTGCAGTCGGCTGGCGTCGCACTGTCGCTTGAGCACATGAATAACTCCGACATCGGCGGCGGCCGCTTCGGGGACGTCGTGATCAACGCCGGCTGGGGCTTCCGGCTGATGACGGTGATCACGCTGACCACCGGCTCGGGCCTGCTGATGTGGCTCGGTGAACAGGCGACGGAGCGTGGCATCGGCAACGGCACGTCGATGATCATCCTCGCCAGCATCGTAAGCGGCATTCCGCGCGCGATTCAAAACTATTACTCGAGTCACACCGGTGATCTCCAGCCGTTGACGATCGCGGTGCTGCTCGGCGTGCTGCTCGTCAGCATCTCCATGGTCGTGTTCTTTGAGCGCGCTCAACGCGAGATCCCGATCCAGTACTCGCGCCGGCAAGTGGGGCGCCGCGTGTATGGCGGACAAACCGCGCATTTACCGCTGAAGGTAAATATGGCGAGTATGATCCCGCCGATTTTCGCTTCCAGCTTGTTGATGTTCCCAGCCACGCTGGCGAGCTTCAACATCCCGGGCATGAGCGCCTTCAGTTCCCTGCTGAACCGAGGTGATTGGCTGTTTCACACGCTGTTCGCCGCGCTCTCCATCTTCTTCTCTTTCTTCTACACGGCCGTCACGTTCCAGCCCATCGACGTCGCGGATAACTTGAAGAAGCAACAGGCGAACATCCCGGGCATTCGTCCCGGTCGCCAAACGGCCGAGTACATCGACCGCGTGCTGACGCGTCTCACAGTGGGTGGCGCGGTGTACGTCGCCACCATTTGCGTCGTCCCGGCGGTGATCGCCAACTCTTTCAACATTCCGTTTCAGTTCGGTGGCACGAGCTTGATCATCGTCGTGGGCGTGGCGCTCGAGACCGTGAATCAGATCGAGGCCCACCTGATCACGCGCAGCTACGAGGGCCTCACCGGCCCGCGCGTGACTCGCCTGAGCGGGCGGAGGTCGACGTGAGGTTGATCTTGCTCGGGGCCCCCGCCAGCGGCAAAGGCACGCAAGCGGCTGTTCTGAGCGAGCAGCTCGGGGTGCCCAAGATTTCGACCGGGGACATGCTGCGCGCGGCCACCAAGGCCGGTACGCCCCTCGGCAAGCAAGCCGCGGCTTTGATGAATGAGGGCAAGCTCGTCCCGGACGCGGTGGTCATAGGCCTCGTCGAAGAACGCATCGCGCTGCCGGATGCCAAAAAGGGCTTTATTCTCGACGGCTTCCCGCGGACCGTTCCCCAGGCGGACGCCCTCGCGAGCTTGCTCGCGGCAAGCGGTGCTCCCTTGGACAGGGTGCTGCAAATCGACGTCTCGAGGGAGCTATTGGCCGAGCGCGCGACGCTGCGCCGCACGGACATTCGGACTGGACACATCTACCACTTAAAGTATAGTCCCCCGCCCTTGGACGCCGTGCTCGAACATCGGGCCGACGACCAACCGGAAACGGTCGAAAAGCGTCTAGATCAATACGACGCAATGACGGCGGCGCTCTTGCCGCATTATGAAAACCTCGGGCTGCTTCGCCGGGTCGATGGGGTCGGATCTCCGAAAGAGATCACCGGTCGCATTCTCGCAGCGCTCGCACACTGATTCTGTCACGCAAGAAGGAGGCGACGAACGAAGGACGAATCGACTGAAACAGGTGTCATCGACGAGGTCTTACCGAATGCATTATTCCGGGTGACCCTCGCGGATGGCCGCTCTGTTCGCGCGGGCATCGCCCCCAGTCTTCGTCACGCGGTCGTCCGGCTCATCGCCGGCTCGCAGGTCTTGGTTCAGCTCTCTCAGCTCGACCCCGGCCGCGGCCAAATCATCAAGAAGCTGAGTTAGAAGTAACTGGATACGATTGAAGGCAGGACATCATGAAGGTAAGGCCGAGCGTGAAGAAAATCTGCGACAAATGCAAGGTCGTGAAGCGCCGCGGAGTCCTGCGCGTAATTTGCAACAACCCGCGCCACAAGCAGCGTCAGGGCTAAGAGGGAAAAGTCATGGCGCGCATTGCTGGTATCGATCTGCCCCGCCGAA
>CAXSGJ010000042.1:23626-42724 GCA_964236865.1 uncultured Polyangiaceae bacterium | reverse complement strand
GCACGCAAGCTGTGCAAAATGGCCAAGGTGCCGGAAGACCGTAAGGTCGACGAGCTGAGTGAAGCGGACGTGAAGAACATCCGCGACGCCATCGATAGCAGCATCAAGGTCGAAGGTGACGCCCGCCGCGAGGTGCAGCAGAACATCAAGCGCTTGATGGATCTCGGCTCGTACCGCGGCCTCCGTCATCGCAAAGGCTTGCCCGTCAACGGCCAGCGCACCCGCACCAACGCGCGTACCCGCAAGGGCCCGCGCAAGAGCTTGGCACGTCGCTCTTGAGCGGCGTTCGCACTTAAGGCACAAGCATATGGCAGCTCCCAAAGCTCGCGTTCAGAAAAAAGTAGTTAAGAAGAACGTCTTCGCTGGCATCGTTCACATCCAGTCCACGTTCAACAACACGATCGTGACCATCACGGACGTGAACGGCGCAGCCATCTCTTGGGCAAGCGCAGGCTCGCGCGGCTTCAAGGGCTCGCGTAAGAGCACGCCCTTTGCGGCGCAGCTGGCCGCCGAAGAAGCGGGCCGCCGTGCCATGGAGCACGGCGTGCGTTCGGTGGCCGTATTCGTGAAGGGCCCCGGCGCCGGTCGAGAGAGCGCGCTCCGCGCGTTGCAGCAGGTGGGCTTCAAAGTGACTTTGATTCGCGACGTTACGCCGATCCCGCACAACGGGTGTCGGCCCCCCAAGCGTCGTCGCGTGTGACGGAGAGAACATGGCGCGTTATTTAGGTGCTGTTTGTAAGTTGTGCCGTCGTGAAGGCGGAAAACTCTATTTGAAGGGGGAGCGCTGCTTCACTGAAAAGTGTGCGGTGACTCGTCGCCCTTACCCGCCCGGCCAGCATGGCCAGGCTCGCATCAAGCTGAGCGAGTATGGTCTTCGCTTACGTGAGAAGCAGAAGATGCGTCGCATCTACGGTCTGCTCGAGATGCAGTTCGCCGGCTACTATGTGCAGGCGACGCACCTCAAGGGCCGGACCGGTGAGGAGATGCTCGGCTTGATCGAGCGCCGCCTGGACAATGTCGTATTGCGCATCGGGTTCGCCTCCAGCCGTGCGCAGGGCCGTCAGCTCGTTCGTCACAACCACATTCTGGTGAACGGCAAGCGCGTCAACATCCCAAGCTTTCGCGTGAAGCCAAACGACAAGATCGAGATCCGCGAGACGAGCCGTAAAATCGGTTACATCGCGGCCGCGCTGACCGCAGCGGACGGTCGTCAACGCCCCAGCTGGATCGAAGTGGATAAGGGCAACTTCGCTGGCACCTTCAAGTCGATGCCGGTGCGCGATGAGCTGAACGAGCCCTCGGTTCGCGAGCAGTACGTCGTCGAATATTATTCTCGTTGAGAGTGCGCCGCCCGCGCTGACGCTCGGGCGGCCAACATTGGATCGATTTTAGCGAGGGCAGCCGCCTTCGCGAACGCGGGCTGACCGCGGAGCAAATAGTGGGAGTTGGTTCCTCTACTGCTCGTGACGGTCGCGCGAAACCCCCAATAAGGAGCAGCTCGAATGGTTACACAAATGATGAGCCGGAATTGGCGCGACTTGATCCGCCCCAAGGCGATCACGCTCGATCCGGAGTCTAATTCCGAGTCCTACGGCAAGTTCACCTGCGAGCCGCTCGAACGGGGTTTCGGCATCACGATTGGCAACTCTCTTCGCCGCGTGCTGCTCGCTTCGTTGCAGGGTGCCGCGATCACCGCCGTTCGGCTGGAGACCGCGCTGCACGAGTTCACCACCATTCCGGACGTGGTCGAAGACGTCACGGATATCATCCTCAACCTCAAAGAGGTGGTGTTCAAGGTCGACTCCCCGAAGACGTTCACGGTGCGGCTCGAGAAGGAGGGCGCCGGCCCAATCCTCGCGAGCGACATCAAGACGGTGGATGGGTTGACGATCCTGAACCCGACGCATCAGATCGCGACCCTCGACAAGAAGGGCCCCTTCTCGGTCGAGCTGACGGTCGCGTGTGGCCGTGGCTACGTGTCGGCCGAGCGCAACAAGAGCCCGACCATGCCGCTCGGGACGATCCCGATCGATGCGCTCTTCAGCCCGATCCGTAAGGTGAATTACACCGTGCAGAATGCGCGTGTCGGTCAGGTCACTGACTACGACAAGCTCGTGCTCGAGGTCTGGACCAACGGCGCCGTGCGCCCGGTGGACGCAGTGGCCTTCGCGGCCAAGATCTTGAAAGAGCAGCTTTCGATTTGGATCAACTTCGAGGAATCGGAAGAGACCTCTTACCAGGTGACCGGCAGCGACGAAGAGCCGCTGAACGAAAATCTGTTTCGATCGGTAGACGAGCTGGAGCTCTCCGTGCGTTCGGCAAACTGCCTTCAAAACGCCAACATCACGCTCATCGGCGAGCTCGTGCAAAAGACCGAGCAAGACATGCTCAAGACCAAAAACTTCGGTCGTAAATCGTTGAAGGAGATCAAAGAGATCCTATCGACGATGGGCCTGGGTCTCGGCATGAAGTTCGACAACTGGGCGGCAATGGTCGACCGCTGGAAGCAGCAGCAGTCCGCCTCGTAAGGTTCGAGGTAAGCGATGAGGGACGGCAATCAGTTCGTTCTTCATCGGGCCGCCCGGGCGGCAGGGCCCGGCCTCCAAACGTATCGTCTCTCCGTAGTTCAAGTAAAAGTCAGGTAATCCCATGAGGCACGGCAAATCGGGTCGTCAATTCGGCCGTAATACCAGCCACCGTCGCGCGATGTTGCGGGCGTTGACGGCAAACCTCGTGGCGCATGAGCGCATCGAGACCACCGACGCCAAGGCCAAGGAGCTCCGGCGCGTTGCGGAGCGTCTCATCACGCGCGCCATCCGCTTGGGTGAAGTGGCATACACTCCACACGATAAGCTGAGCGTCGCCGACCGTGCGCGTCGTCAGGCCGCGCAGCAGCAGGTGGGCAGCTACCTGCGTCGCTTCCAGGTCACGCAAGATGGCAGTGAGAGCACCAAGGTGGACTTGATCGAGAAGGTATTTGTCGATCTGGCCAAGCGCTTCAAGACGCGTCCCGGCGGTTACACGCGCATCATCAAGCTCGGTCGTCGCCGCGGCGACAACGCGCCCATGAGCGTGATCGAGTTCGTGGACCAGGGTGAACCGCGGGCCCCGGTGGAGCCGAAGGCTGCCTCAGAGAAGGCGCCCAAGGCGAAGAAGGCCGCCAAGGCGGAAGTCGTCGGCTGAGCTTCTGAGCGTAGCGCCCTCGCTGCGACCCGGCGAGTCGTTCACGGTTCGTTATTGTTCGAGGTCGAGGAGCTCGCGTCGCCGTCAGGCGAAGCGGGCTCTTCGGCTTTTTGTGGGTTGGGCTCGGCTACGGGGGGTGCGCGGCCGGGGCTGGGATCGAGGCCCGCTTCGCGGGCTGGGCCGAGACCGAGATTCGGCCGCGGATCGAAGGGCGGATCGTGCTCAGGTCTGCCCTTGCGTAACAACACAAACGCGATGCCGGCGAGCGCGACGCAGCCGATCGCTCCGGCTGCCAGGTAGCGGGACGAATTGTCGGCCGGTACCTCGCCGTGTTGCCGGGCGAGCGCGCTCTGAGCGCGGGCATTGCTCGGGTCGGCTTCGAGCGCACGGCTGAGCAGGGTGCGGTCGGCGACGCCGCTACTCGCCAGAGCTTCGGCTTCCATCGTTAGGCGGAGGCTGACAGCCTTCGTCTCGAGCTCACTGCCCTTACCGAGGCGTTCGGCGCGGCGCAATGCCGACAGCACCAATGCCGTGCTCTGGCCCGGATTTTTCAAGGCGTACTCGAGGTACGCGGCCGCGAGCTCTGCGGGTTTCGGGTAATCGGGACTGCGCGTCAGCACTTGGTCGAAGGCTTTCCGCATGCCCTCCAGGTCACCGCGCTCATGAGCGGCCAGGCCCGCTTGGTAGAGCTTGGAGACCTCGGCGGAGCGCAGGCGATCGAATTCCCCGAACAGCTCACGCGCGGTACGTTCCCAGTTCCAGTCGCGGGGCGGCTTCTTGCCGACGACGTCTTCGTAGGTGTCGCGCAATTGCCACGCGCCAACCTCGCCGAACATGGCGATGGCCTGCCGCGATGCCTCGCGGATCTGCGCGCGCTCGCTGTTTGCAAACGAGACGACGATGCGCGCCGCGTCTGGGTCGCGCACTCGGCCGTAGGCGCGAAGCACGTCGGCCAGCACCTGCAGGTCACTGGTCTGTACGGTCTCGCTGGGGATCGCCTTGCCCAACGCGTCCAGCTCACGCTCGGCCCATTTGGCAATTTTCTCCGCCTGGTGTCGGCGCGCTTCGATCAACGCGGGCACGGCGCGGTCGCCCAAGTCTTCCAATTGCAGCTGCGTATCGACGCGCAGAAACTCGCCGTAACGCACGTAAACGTCGATCAGCCCGCGTACCGCCTCGACCGTGCCGATCTGCGCGAGCATGCGACTTTCCGCCAAGACCTGTACTAGGCTGCACCACTGCTTGGAACGCCGGTCGGCGTGCTCGGTCGCCAACTCCAGGTAATCGGGCGTTTTGACTTTTCCGCGTTTGCCGGCGCTCTCTTGGTCGTCGCGCGCGGTGTCGCGGCCTTTTTTGCGTGCGGCGAGCAAGAGCTCCTTCAACTCGTCGTGGTTCGAGGTTTCGGCGCTAGCCGCTAGCCGCTGGCGAATGGCGGCCACGAGCTTTGCGTCGACCTCGAGCGCCTCCCGGCGTGCGGCTTCCCGCTCACTCGCGTCGCTCGAGCAAAGCTTGTGTAGCCGCGCGTCCAACTCCTCGGTGTCTGCGGCGGCGGGGCGCGCCAGTTCGAGGCTCGGGATCGCTGGCAGCTCGGGCAACGCCTGGCTCTGTTTGGGCTGCCCCCAGGCCGACGATTGCCCGGCAGCGAGCCATGCGCCCCCGGCGAGTACGCCGTAAACGAGCGCTCGGCCCGAGATGCAGGCGTGACGGAGCGTCGAAAAAACGCGCTCAGTCCGTGATGCGAAAATCGGGGAAGTCACCGGTGAAGCTGCGCCAGCGAGTATCGACGCGATCGACGCGCGCCGCACTGGGCCCCTTTTGTGCCCATCCATACAGTTCTCGAATCGCGATCTCTTCGCCCTCGGCCACAATCTCGACCGAGCCGTCCGCGCGATTCTTCACCCAACCGGTGACGCCCAGCCGGCGCGCTTCTCGTTGGGTAGAGGCGCGGAAAAAGACGCCTTGTACGCGCCCGCGTACCATCAGTTGCAGCTGCTTCAAGGCCATCTCATCCTCCTCAGTTGGCGGACCGCTGCGCGGTGGCCCAGCCGAGTTACTCCAGTCTAACCGAGAGCGCCGGACCGCGGCACTCGTATCTTGATCCGCTGGGCGCGCTCATTTCGGGTCATCGGTCGCGCGGCGGTCGGCCACGCGGCGACGGCGCATCGAGACGGGTAGGCAGGCCGGCCTCACGAAAGGACTTTCACGTCCAGACGGAAGATGAGCGGGGGCAAGTGGGATGGCGCGCCGCGGCGCCCAGCGGATTGCCAGCGACCGCGGCGCGAGCCGTTGCGCCGCGGTCCGGGGCGCGTGGCGCTGATCGCGATCGCCCCTTCTCTTCCGCTGGTTGGGGGCGCGCCAGTGATTGGGTAGATCTGCGAGGGGGATCGTGGTTCGATCCCACCGTGAACACTGGGAGCGAAAATATCCAAAACGCCCCCGACGGTCGGTCTTTGGATCCGGTCGAAGCCCTGCGCCACGAACGGCGAGTCTCGGCGGCCCTCAGGGAGGTGGGCGTCGCCCTCGGCACGACCTTCGACTTGGACGATCTACTCGAGCTCATCTTGAGCAAGCTGACCGAGTTGGTGGAGGCCGACCGCGCCACCCTGTACCTGCTGGACGAGGTCAAGAAGGAGCTCGTTAGTCGATTGGTGGTCGGCGACAAAGTGCGGTCCATCCGCATGAAGCTCGGACACGGCATTCCGGGTATGGTGGCTCAGACCGGCAAGGCGATCCGGATTCGGGACGCCTACAGCGATCCGCATTTCGAACGGGACTGGGACGTGCTCACCGGTTACCGAACGAAGAGCATGTTGGTCGCTCCGCTGAAGAATCATTTGGGGCGGACGATCGGCGTGATCCAAGTGCTGAACAAGCAGGGCGGTCACGAGTTCAGCGGCGAGGACGAGGCGATCTTATCGGCGCTCAGCACGCAGGCGGCGGTCGCGATCGACAATTCGCGTCTGTTCTTGTCGCTGATTCAGAAGAACAAGCAGCTCCTCGACACGACCGAGCAACTCGAGCGAAAGCTACAAGACTTGTCGCTCTTGTTCGAGCTGGAGCGGCGCACGGCGCGCGCGACCACGATCGAGGAGCTGGCAATCGCAGTGCTCGGGCAATGCGCGGAAGCCTGCGAAGCGCGCGGCGCGGGCATGTTGCTCTCCGAGGAAGAGTCCGGTGACCTGGTGGAGTACGTGCTCGACTGCAAAAACGCGCTAGAATTGAAGCGAATTCCCGTAAAAACCCGCGAAGGCTTCTTGGGCGCGGCGATGGCCGAGCAAGACATTCTGACCGTCGCCAAGGCCGAGACTGACCCTCGCTACAACACTCACATCGAGGGCGAGTTCGGCTTTCCGGTGAGGTCGGTGCTGGCGGTGCCGCTCGAGGGCGAGAGCTCGCCGCTCGGCGCCATCGGTTTGTTCACGCACGAACCGGGCGGCGCATTCGACGAGGCAGACGTATCGTTGCTTCGATTGGTGAGCGCGAACGTGTCGACCGCCGTGCGCCTATTCAACGCCAACAAGAGCCGCGAACGCAGTGAACGTTTGACCTCGATCGGCCGCCTGCTGTCGCAGGTGATTCACGATTTCAAGTCGCCCATGAGCGTCATCAGTGGTTACACGCAGCTCATGGCGGACGCCGACGAGCGCCAAGTGCGCGCGGAATATTCGGAAGAGATCTTGAAGCAGTTCGACGTGCTGACGGCGATGCAGCGCGAGGTGCTGGAATTCGCGCGGGGCGAGCGGGCGATTTTCGTGCGCAAAGTGTACCTGAACAAGTTCTTTTCCGACGTTCGTCGGCAATTGGCGATCGAGCTCAGCGGGCAGCCCATCGAGCTCGTCTTTCAGGTCGACAGCAAGCTGGTCGCGCGCTTCGACGAAGGGCGCTTGGCGCGCGTGGTGCACAATCTGGCGCGAAACGCGGTGGAGGCCATGGGCGAAGCGGGCGGCGTGCTGACTCTGGGCGCTCGGATGGAGGCGCAGGATTTGTTGATCTCGGTGTCCGACACGGGTCCCGGCATTCCCAAGGCCATCGAAGGTCAGCTCTTTCAATCCTTCGTCACGATGGGCAAGGCCGGTGGCACTGGGCTCGGGCTCGCGATCGTGAAGAAGATCGTCGAGGAGCACGGCGGCAGTATCTCGGTGAGTTCCACGAGCGCGGGGGCGACCTTCGAGCTGCGCTTGCCGCAGGTGGCCCCCGGCGCGCCGGCGACCCCAGTTGCGAAGAAGAGCGCCGTCTTGCGTAAGCCGGCGCGGCCGGCCAAGGGAGCTCAGGCCAAGAGCTCGCCTCGATGAGCGCAGGCACGCGCTTGCCGCTGTTGAACGGCGCTTCGAAAGCGCTCGAGACGTGCGGCTATTGCCCAAAGCTGTGCCGGAGTACCTGCCCCGTATCGAACGTGGAGGCGCGCGAGGCGCTGATCCCGTGGGCGAAAATGTCAACGGCCTGGCTCGTTGCCCGCGGAAATTTGCCTTCGGACCGCGAGCTCGCGCAGACGGGCTGGGGTTGCTCGGGTTGCCACGCCTGTACCGGGTTTTGTGAGCACGAGAACCCAGTGGCGGACACCTTGTACGCCGCGCGCGCGGAATACCGGAGCGCGGGGTTAGCGCCGGACACAGTGACTCGGAGCGAGCGTCGGCAAGGGCGGCGGGTGGCCGAGGCAGACACCTTTTTGGCCGAGCTCGCGCGCGAGCCGGGGGTACGCCCGGATGCGCCGGTGGCGTTGCTGGTCGGCTGCGCGTACCTGCGCAAAGCGCGGCCAGAGGCGCGCTCGATCGTCCGCTCGTTGATCGCGTTGTCGGGGCCGGTGCGGCTCGTCTCCGGTTGTTGCGGCGCGCCGCTCTTGCACGCGGGAGACCGCGCGGGCTTCGACGCTGCGCGCGCACGGATCGCGGAGGCGACGCGCGGCGCGCACTCTTTCGTGGTCGGGGATCCGGGCTGCGCGCTCGTGTTGCGCGGTATTCCGGCCGAACCCTTCGTCAGCCACGTCGCGGCGCGGCTGACGCGACTGAAGCCGGTGCGGGGGTTCGGCGAGAACGTCCCCGTGCGCTTTCACGATCCCTGCGCGTTGGGCCGAGGCCTCGGCGTGTACGAGGCGCCGCGCCGCATTCTGAGCGGCGTTTTGATGCGAAATTCCGACGAATTCGAGGCCAACCGAGAGCGCGCGGTGTGCTCGGGCGGCGGCGGCATGCTGCCGGTGTCCATGTCCGAGACGTCGGTTCGCATCGCGGACGAGCGCCTGGCCGCTCACGACCAAGCCGGGGGCGGCATCCTAGTAACGGCGTGCGCCTCGAGCCTGCGTCGCTTTCGAACGCGGGGCACCCCGGCCGTGGATATCGCCAGCGTCGTCGAGCAGAGCCTCGGCCTTGCGCATGAGCCCGAGTAACAAGCGCACCGTCGCGACGCGCGTGCTGGGCTCGTACGCGCTGATCATGATCGCGTTCGCGCTGGCCGCGGGTTGGAGCGTGCTGGCCCAACGCAATGCGGCGCGAGAGGCGCGCTTGATGCGCAGCGGTTACTTCCCGTTGGCGCTCTCGGTGCGGGATTTGGTGGCCAAACAAGACACATGGAACACGCAGCTCAATCACATCACCGCGGCGCGTAACCCCGCCGACATTCGCATCTGGTTCGATCTGGCTCTGCACATCGGGCGGCCGCGCATGTTCGGCGAGGTTCGCGCGGCGGTCGCGCGCGCTTTCGCCACCGCGGGCGATTCCAACGCCCGCCGCGTAGGCCGCGAGCTTTCTTCCGAGACCGGCGCGATTGAGACCTTCATGTCTGGAGACGCCGAGCGCTTGAGCCGCCTGTTCGAGGCGCTCGATCGGCGGGACGACGGCGTCGCCGAGTCGCTCCGCGATGAGCTCGTGGCGCGCGGTTCACAGAGCTCCAAGCGGCTGAGTCAGCTCGAGCAACGGGCCTTGCGCAACGTGGATTTGCTGCTCGATCGCGCGCACGAACGTGAGGTTCTGGCGATTCGCCTGCTGGTCGTACTGGCGGCGATGACGGTGCTCGTCGGCGTGGCCATGGCGCTCTATGCACGGCGTGTGCTGCGGCCGCTCGCGCAAGTCACCGAACGCGCCAAGGCCGTGGCGAGCGGCGATCTGAAACCGCGCGCTGCCGTCACCTCCAACGACGAGATCGGAGAGTTGGCCGCCACGTTCGAAGGCATGGTCTCGGCCATCGCGCAGGCCAACGAGGAGCTGCTCGCCACCGAGCGCTTGGCCACGATCGGCAAAATGGCCGCGCACGTCACCCACGAAATCCGCAACCCGTTGTCTTCGATCGCGCTGAATGTCGAGCTGCTGGAGGATGATTTGGCCGACGCGAGCGAGGAATCGCGAGAGCTTTTGCGAGCGATTCGGGGTGAGGTCGAGCGGCTCACCGCGCTCAGCGGGCAGTACCTTTCATTTGCACGCCGAGGCGCCCAGCGCCTGGAGGTCGAGGACTTGCGCGAGGTCGTGAGCGAGGCCGCCGAGTTCATGCGCCGAGAGCTGGAGACGCAGGGAGTCTCTCTCGTCGTAAACAACGCGCCCACGCCGGTGTCGGCGGCCGTAGACGAGGCCCAAATCAAGCAGGCTTTGTATAACCTGATGCGCAACGCGCGTGAGGCGATGCCAAACGGCGGGCGGGTCACGGTGTCCGTGAGCAGCGCCGCGGGCGGGGGTTCGGACGTAGTCGTCGAGGACGAAGGCGTTGGCTTGGACGAAGCCGCGCGAAGCCGGCTGTTCGAACCGTTCTTCACCACGAAGAGCAACGGCACCGGCCTCGGCCTGGCGATCACCCGTCAGATCGTGGAAGCCCACGGCGGCAGCATCGCCTTCGAGCCGCGCGCGCCGCGCGGTACGCGCATTTGGATTCACTTGAGCGAGTCTCGGCCGTCGCTCGAGCGCGGCGAGCTGCACGTTTCAAGTGATCGGCCCGTTGCCCCGTCCGCGACGCCGAAGGCTTTGACGAGCTAGGACGGCGCGCGTGACCATCACCCCCCAACCCTGAGTGAGTGATCTTTTGATGGTCGAGCGGCGTGACAGAGAGCGCTCAGCCTTCGGCGGCACGAAACGGCATCGGCGTTCAGCCTGCGATGCGCTCCGCCTCGTCCAAGCGTTGGTTCAACACATCGAGCAAGATGCCGCGCAATGCCTGCACTGCGCGCGCGCGGTGACTGACGCGGTTTTTTTCGTGCTCGGAGAGCTCAGCCATCGCTCTGCCTTCGTGCCCGTCGACCAGGAACAGCGGGTCATAGCCGAAGCCGCCGCTGCCACGCGGGGCGCGAGCGATGCTGCCGGAGCAAGCGCCTTCCGCGACGTGTTCGTCTGCCGTTTTCCAGGGGCTAACTAGCGCCAGCGCGCAACGAAAGCGCGCGGCCCGCGCGTCGACCTGTTCGAGCTCGCGCAAGAGTGCCGCGTTGTTCTCGGCGTCCGTCGCGTGCTCGTGCGCGAAGCGCGCCGAGCGGACCCCCGGGCGTCCGCCGAGTGCGTCGACCTCCAGCCCGCTGTCGTCCGCGAGGGCCAGCGTGCCGGTGGCCCTCGCTACAGCCCGGGCTTTGATCAGCGCGTTGGCTTCGAACGTGTCGCCGTCCTCGACGATCTTCGGTTGCTCGCCGAGCACCTCTGCGGCCGAGCAGAACCGAATCGGCAAGTCGGTGCGGAGCTTACCGCGATTAGAGGTGGCGAGGACGACCGTCAGGAGCTCATGCATCTGCGGCGCGAGCATAACTCGCCCGCTAGCGGTTGCTGCCGAGCAAGTCGAAGTTACCGCCCAAAGTCAGGGTCGCCCAGGCGTGTCCGTCCTCTTGGTCGAACCTTTGGATCTGGTCCGAAACCGTGCCGGCGCTCGTGCGCTCCACTTTGCCGAACGAACCGACGCCGAGGGTGAACAGCGGTGAAAGCGAAACGAAGCGGTTCAGGCGAACCTCCGCGCCGAGCCCCAGCCGGGCTTCGAAGGGCGCGTCAGTGAACTGGACCTCACTGCCGTCATCGAACTTGGCGCGCGCACGGCGGTAACCGACGGCAAGCTCGGTGACGAGACCGATGCGATCCGGATCCGAGCTCGCTCGAATGCCGAGCCCCCAAAAGTCGCTATCGCCGCGGCTCGACTTACCGATTGACGCGTCGCTGTCGCCGTTGCCCGAGCCGAGCTGCGCGCGCTCCCAGAGCGCGAACACGTTGTAGTTGCGAGCCAAGCGCACGCCCGCGTCGAGCTCGAAGACTGGCCCAGAGCCGACGTAGTCGCGCCACGGCACGCCGCGCAGGTTCAGGTTGCCGGCCCCGTCTTGGGTGCCGCGCGCCCAAGCATTGCCGAAAGGAATGAAGTAGCCCACGCGGGCTCCCAACCAGAGTGAGGTCTGCGGCGCAACGTGATGGGGCTCGGGCGGCGGTGGCGGCTCGAAGACACCGTCGCCCGGCGGTTCGAAGCCGGGTGGCGGCGGCTCGTAGATCGGCCCGGCGTTGGGGTCGCTGGGCGGCGGCGGTGGTTCCCCGGGTGGGCCGGACGGCGGAGCCGCGCTACGGGGCGGCGCACCGGGCGGGCTCTGCGGACCGGGTGTCGTTGCGCTCGGCGCTGGAGGTGCGGCGTTCGGCGGAGCGGCGCTCGGCGGAGCGGCGCTCGGCGGAGCGGCGCTCGGCGCTGGAGATGCGGCGTTCGGCGGTGCGGCGTTCGGCGGTGCGGCGCTCGGCGGCGCAGACGGCTCCACGTAGTACTCGCCCGGCGGCGCTTGGCCCGCCGCGGGCCCGGCCGCGCGAGCGTGCGGGGCGATCGAAATAAACAGAGCGAGCGTCAGGCTCTGGCGGCGCATTCCTCAACGGTAGCACGCACTTTGGCGCACACATTGACCCCCAGCTAGCCGCCATGCTAAGCGACCGCCGCTCCCTCAAATGGGAAGCATTCGTGCAGCAAGACTGGAAAGGTGTCGGCCGCTATGGAACCGTCGGTTTGGAGCTGGCGGCCAGCGTTTTATTCGGGCTGTGGTTTGGCCACTGGGCAGACAAGAAGCTCGGGACGCACGGAATCTTCACGCTAGTCGGGCTGGCATACGGCTTTGCCGCGGGAGCGCGCTTCGTCTGGAGGGCGCTCAAGAGCGCCAATCGCGACGCGGAAGCCGAAGAACTCAAATCACGAGAGCAGCGCAGGAACTTCAATGAGCACGGCGACGGAGACCACTGAGCAACACGGCATCGCGACCGCGATCTGGTCGGTTGCAATCGTCGGCGCGTTGCTCACCGCCGGTGCCCCTGCGTTGCTCGGTTCGTCCAGCCGCCTGAGCGTGGGCATCGGTGCGCTGCTTGCGGTCGGCAACCTGTGGGCGATCTCGCGCACGGTGCGCGGCTTCCTGTACCCGGCGGGAACGCGGGCCTCGTGGATCCCGCTGGCCATGTTGAAGTTTGCGGCGATGTTTTTAGGGGTTTTATTTTTGGTGCGCGAGGGCTACGCCGAGCTCTTGCCGCTGGTCATCGGTTATGGCGCGCTGCCCGTGGGGATCACGATTTCACAGCTGAAATCGGCGCCTCCGGCTTCTGAAAAAGGTTAGAAATGCCCGAGCATACGACTTGGTTCACGCTCCTATTGTCGTACATGCACGAGACCCTCGAGCAGAACGCGCACGCGTTTGGTCACTCGGTGGTCAAGCATGAAGCACCGAGCTGGCGCAGCTTCGAGCCGATCGCGGTCTCGTTGTTCGTGACGCTGCTCGTGCTCGGCGTCGCAGCTCGGGTCCGCGCGCAGCTGGCCAACCCGGACGACGCCGTGGTTCCGGAAGACCAGCTCACGCTGCGAACGTTCATGGAAGCGTTCCTCGGCTACTTCTACGATCTCGCCAAGAGCGTGATGGATGCCGAGCGCGCCAAGAAGTACTTCCCGTTGATCGGGGCGGCGGCCATGTTCGTGTTCTTCTCCAACATCTTGGCGCTGATCCCGGGCTTCCCGGTGGCCACTAGCAGCCTGAGCGTGACGCTCGGCTGCGCGATCGTCGTCTTCGTCTGCTTCAATGCTTACGGCCTCGCCGCCAACGGCTTTGGGTACATCGCCCATCTGGCCGGCCCGGCCTGGTACCTGGCGTGGTTGGTGTTCCCGATCGAGGTCATCTCGCTGATCGTTCGGCCCATTACCTTGGCCGTGCGCTTGATGCTGAACATGGCGGTCGACCACTTGATTTTGGGCATTTTCCTGAGCCTAGTCGCCGTGCTGGTGCCCATCCCGATCATGCTCCTCGGCGTGCTGATCATCTTGATTCAGACCCTCGTTTTCACCCTGCTCACCTGCATCTACATTGGGCTGGCGACCGAGCACGAAGCACATTAAAGAGCCGAGAACTTTCCGCGAGGGCCCCGTCCTCGCCGCTGGGACCACTAAGGAGTCGATGATCATGTCCAAGAAGAATGTGGCGCTCGCCACGGTTACGCTGACCACTCTGTTCTCGTCCAGCGCGTTCGCGCAGGATGCCGCTGGCGGCGCGGGCGGTGGTGCCCAAGCTGCGGCGGCCATCGGCGCCGGTATCGCGATCGGCCTGGCCGTGCTCGGTGGCACTCTCGGTCAGGGTCGCGCTGCGGCGGCTGCGCTGGAAGGCATCAGCCGCAATCCGGGAGCCGCGCCGCGTATCCAAACGCCGATGATTCTCGGCCTGGCACTGATGGAGTCGCTGGTGCTGTTCGCGTTTGCGATCGCGTTCTTGCTTCAGTCCAAAGTCGGCTGAAGCGCGCCCTTTCGCGCGTCCCTTCTCTTCATCGAGCCAAGGGACGCGGCGGGCGTGAGCTCAGCGGACGCGCACCCACGTGCCCGGCTCGTAGTCAGTCGGCAGGGCGGCGGTCCATCCTGCCGGCAGTTTGGGGCTCGTCCATGCAAACAGGCGCTGGGCGTCGAGCGGTGTCAGGTTCACGCAGCCGTGGCTGTGCTTGTTGCCGAAAGCGCGGTGCCAAAATGTGCCGTGCAGCCCATAGCCCCGTTCGAAGTACATGACCCACGGCACCGCCTGGATGGCGTAGTTTTCGGCGGCAGACTCGTCGTCGAGGTTGTCCATATCGCTCGTCCTGAGCTTCACCCACAGCCTGCGCGCGCCGCGCGGCGTGGCAAGTACGCTGCCTTCCTTTCCGCGACCGGTGGAAGCGAGCGTCGCAAAGACGGCGCGCTCGCCGACATAGGCCGTTAGCACCTGATTGATGAGGTCCACGTCCAACCAGCGCTCGCCGGGCCGTAGCCCGCTTGGCGGATCAGCGCGGGTCGGCGCGCGCGCGTCGCGATCGCTGACCCAGGCGCGGTCGTCGTAGCGAAACCAGCGATGCCCCAGCACGCTTCGCTCTTCTCGCACCCGCAGCTCCTGAAACGGCGCAAGCGGGAGCCCTCGGTCTCGCGCCTGGCCCGGAGCTCGCGAGCCCAACACTTTCGCGCCGAGTACCCAAGCCACATCCAGGTCGCCCCCGAGTTCACGCCCGTGAAAGGTGAATGGCACGACCGGGCTCAAGCTGCGCATCGGCACCCATAAGCCCTCGCTCGTCAGCCCAAGCTCCGTGCCGGCGCGATTGGTTTCGACGCGAAGCACCGCTACACCGAAGCCCTTCAAGAGCTGCGCGTCCGGAACGCCGTCTTCCGCCGTTTGCAGATCGCGATAACCGAACGCACCGTCGGGGCCGACGAAATGATAGCGGTAGGGGAGCCCCTCGTGAGCTCCCGCCAGCGCGGGCTCACGCTCTGCGTCCGGAGCCGCCGCTGACAGCTCGACGCCCTCCTCGCACAGCCAGGCGAGCGGACCGACCAGCAAGTATCGCCCGGCGCAGCCCGGGCCGCGGCGCGCGGCGAACACCGGTAAGCGCGCTCCGCGCGCCACGGCTCCGCGCCGCTTAGCCGACCGACTCGGGTCCTGAAAGAGCGGTTCATCGGGCCGCGTGACCTCGGCGCTCTGGACCCAGGTGGGGATTGGCATGTCACCTGGGGAGGTCCACGGGCCTGGCGCGGCGTACAGCGGCGCGGCCGCCCAGCAAACGATCGCCGTCACCGCGCGGAGGGGTGCGGCCGAGACGCGCGCGCGGGCCGTCACTGAAAGGAGAAGCGCAGCTCGTGGTCGCACACCTTGAAGGTGTCGCCGTCGCTGATCACTTTTCGCTGCACGCGCTGGCCGTTGTACTCGACGCCGTTCGTCGAGCCCATATCGACGATGTAGTACTGCCCGGTCAAAAATTCGATCATCGCGTGCTGACGCGACACATTTGGATCTTTGATCGTCAAATCACTATTTTGCTTCCCGCGGCCGATGATGAAGCGGTCCTTGGTCACCTGAAAGACCTCACCCTGATAGGTGATGCTCAACGTGCCACTAGGCTGGCTGGGCGCCGACGCCAGAGCAGGCATGGGAGGCGGCGGTGGAGGCGCGGGTTTCGCGGCGACGGCGCCCGGGGGCGGCGGGATGCTCCGCGAAGGAACCAGCGGCGGCGGCGGCGCCCCCGGTTTCCGCGGAGCGGCCGCCGGCAACGGTGCTGCCGGTGGCGGCCCGAGGATACCGCTTGGTGTTCGCTTTGCCGGGCGGGCCGCTGGTGGCGGCGGCGCGGGCGGCAAGGGAGCCACGCGCGACGCGCCCGGCGGCGGCGGCAAAGGCGGCGCCGCCACGACGGGCGGAGCGATCAGTGGCATCGGCGTTTCCGAGATTGGATTCGAGGTCGGGGCCGGAGCGGGCGCCACCAGCGGCGGGGGGATCGACTGATTTCCGCCGGCATTGGCGCCGTAGCCACGCTGCCGCGCGTACTGCTTCATCGAGTCGTTGATCAGATAATCCACCGAGCATTCGAGCTCGCGCGCCATCTGCTCGAACTTCGACCACAGCGCCTCTCGGCACTGAAAAGTTCGCGTCGTCTTCTTATTGGGATCCGAAGTCATGCCATGAATCCTGCGTCAGCCGACCGCTTGCGGTTCCAGCACGACTCCTGCGTAACCAAGCACGTTACTTCGCTGCCCCTTTGGCACGCTTTTCCATCGCGGGCTTCACGCAATAGCTCACGAAGTCGCCGACGGTCTTGATCTCTTTGGTCTCTTCGCCGCTGCCGGCTTGAACCGTGCACTTCCACTCGCATTCCTTGGCGTCAGCTTTGCATTTCGGCGTTGCGGTACTGTCTTTTTCGAACGCGGCGATCTTCGCCGAGTCCGCCGGCGTGCCGGCTGAATAGTAATAGCTGAGCGCGGTCAAACGGGCCGGCACCGAATTGCCGGGCCCGGCGTACTTTTCCGCCAACTCTGCGGGGCTCGGCGGTCCCTTCAGGTCCGCGAACAAGCCGCCGTAGCTGAGCGGCTCGGTGATGGCCAAGCCGTCCGCTTGCCCGATCTTGGTCATGAACTCGGGGATCTGGCTGGCATCGCTCATCTTGATGACCAAGCTGGCGGCGACCCAGCGCACCTTCCAGTTGTCGTTCTTGAACAGCTCGTAGAGCTTGTCCACGACCATGCTGCGCGGGAACTCGCCGACGCGTGACAGCGCAATGTCGCGCAAGCTGTCCGGCGTGTTCGGGTCGCCCGCGATGTTCAAGGTGACCGCCGCTTGAGCGGCGTTGTTGCGGTCCAGGTTGCCCTGCAGCGCGGCCATCGCGGCGGTGCGGCGCTTCTCGATCGCATTTTTGTCCTGCACGAAGCCGAGCAGGTAGTCGACCACGGGTTTGCCGCCGATTTTTCTCATCGACCCAAACACCCGCAAGAGCTCCTCGTCCTGATATTGCGCGAGCTGCGCCTTGAGCTGCTCCGGGTTCGGGTTCAACTTCGACTGCTTATTGGCGGCCTCGACCCCGGGGCGTTTCGAAGCCACCCAAGCATCGGAGCTGACGCTCTTGGCGACGTCCACGAGCTTTTGACTAGCGCGCAGCTTGGTCTCTGGATCGCCGAGCTCCGCCGTCAAATCGGACATGCGGTCGAGCTTGTTTACGCCGGGCAGCATCAGATCAGGGAGACCGCGCACGCCTTCGGTTTTGAGCTCGCGCAGCACCTGCTCGACTCCGAACAGCTGCGAGGAATCGTCCAAGCGGTCGGCGAAATCCGAAGTGCACCAAACGGCGAGCGAGCTCCGCACGCTTTTCTTCAGGTTTTCGTCCGGCATCAACGCGCCGTCGTCGTGGGTGAGGATGGCAAAGGCCGCATCCTTGTAAGGAACCGACGTATCGCTCACTGCCGGCTGTCCGACGACCTGCACGGGGGCGGGTTTGGCCATCTCAGCTTGCAGCTTGGGTACCAGCTTGCCGATCAACGAAGCGCGCGCCGCCGGCGCCATCTGCGCCAGGGCATCGACTAGGCCCTCTTGATCGTCGGTACCTTGGATGCCGATGCGGCGGCCGCCGCGCGGCTTCATGCTCACGAGTGTTTCGGCTGCTTCGATCCGGAGATCAATCGGGTACTTGTCGTGGGTGACCACGGCCACCAGCTTGCGCGGCCCCTGCGCAGTGTTGGCCCAGCGATGAACGTCGTCCTCACTGGTGCGACAACCCGAAGCAAGGATCAGTACCGCCACCACTGTGACCGCTGCGACCCTACGGCCCGCCCTTGCCCCGATTACCCTGCTCAGTCGCTGCGTGCTGTCGTGGCCTGACATGTTTTCCTTTGGTCCTCTTGCCAGAAACTTGCGAAAACTCGGGGGCTTTGCGACGTTGCGGGAGCTCGTTCGCTGCGGCGACGATCGAGCGACGCCTGCGCTGGCGCGCTCTTGTCCGATTCACCCAATGCCGGAGCGCTCGATAGTACCGCCCGAGTGCATCCCGACTCAAGCGGCCGGCAGGGCCGGAGATCGCAGTGCTTACGGCGCGTTGCTCTCTGCGCCGGCCACGCCCTCGCCACCACGGATCAGCACCTTCACTCGCAACTTGCGCCCCCAGGTAGTCTGATGTAGGTAAACGTAACCAAATGGGCGCCAAGCTATTTACGTCGCGCGCGAGCCTGGTGGGGGCGGCTCTGGCGGCCCCCAGCGAGGCGCGGCCTCCATCCCGATCCCTCGGCCGGCTTTTTGAAGCCGCTGCCTTGCTGCTGTTCACCGGCGCGGCATTCCTGTTTCTAGCCTTGGCAACTGCCAAGGTCGATACGCTGGACGCCGGGGTTCACGGCGCCAATTGGGTGGGCCCTGCGGGCAGCAGCGTCGCGGGCATTTTAATCCAGGGCTTCGGCTTGGTGGCCTGGTTGCTTCCTCTCGAAGTCGCACTGTGCGGCGCGCCGCTGTTCCGCGGCCAGCGGCCCAAGGCCCTGGGCCTGCGGGTGGCGGGTGACCTGGTGATGGCCATCGTGCTGGCGGCATTGGTTCAGGTGACTAGCCCCGAAGCGGTGGCGTTCGGCAATGCGCCTGCCGGCGGCAATGTAGGCCTGCTGTTCGGCGAGCTGATGCGCGACGGCTTCTCCACGCTCGGCTCTTTCTTGGTCGCGAGCACGGTTGTCGGACTGATCTTGATTGGTCGCAGTAGCTTCTCGTTCATCGCGGGCTGCCAGCGAACGATCGAGCTGGTGCGCTTGCTCGCAGTGAGGCTCGAGCAGCTGCTCGGGCGCGTCAGCAAGGCTTGGGCCGAGGCGCGCAAGTTGCGCGGCGCGCAGCGGCTCGCGGAGCACACTGCGGCCATCCCCCGCATCGAGACGAGCGGCGACGAGGCCCAGATTTTACTCGCGCTCGACGACGACTGTGACTGGATCCCGATGGACCAAACGGGCACACCTCCGCTTGCGATTTCGGATGCGCTGCGGCGTGGGCGTTCGGTCCCGATTGACGGCGGCCGAGGACTGGCCCTGGCGAAATTCAGCATCGATTTGGGCGACGACGAAGCGGAGCTGGCCCCCGCGCCGGCACCGCTTGAGGAGTTCGTGCCTAGCGCAAGCAGCGAGGTGGGCGACGCTCGCGCGCTCGCCGGGTCGCCGTCCCCGCCCCCCGCCGTGTCGCTGGAGGGGCTTGAAGCGGCGAGCGCACCGGAACCCGAGGCGGCCGCGCCC
>CAXSGJ010000042.1:17806-23616 GCA_964236865.1 uncultured Polyangiaceae bacterium | reverse complement strand
CAAGCCGAGCGTCCGCATCGGCGATGCGCCTCCCGCCGCAGCGCGCGCGGTGCTCGTGCCGAGTGAACCCCGCATCATCGACACCCAACCCGCGCTCGAGGTCGAACGGGTGGTCGTGGTCAAGAGAACGCCGCGCAGGGGCACGTTTCAGCTGCCGTCGTACGAGATCTTACAGCCGGCCGCGCTCAATCTGAGCGTGCTCGACCGCGACAAGATTTTGGAGCACGCGAGCCGGCTCGAAAAGACGCTCGCCGACTATGGCGTGCTCGGCAAAGTCGAGGAGATCCACCCCGGTCCGACCGTGACCACGTACGAGGTCTCCTGCGAAGCCGGCACGAAGGTCAGCAAGGTGGCGAGCCTGGCTGACGATTTGGCGCTCGGGCTGTCGCGGAAGGTGCGCATCATCGCGCCGATTCCCGGCAAAAATCGCATCGGCTTCGAGCTGCCGAACGACGAGCGAATCGCCGTCAACCTGCGCGAGCTGATCGAAGACCAGCGCTTCGAAAAATTGGCGGAAAAGGCGCCGCTGCCCGTCGTGCTAGGTCGCGACATCGTGGGCGCGCCGTTCTACGCGGACCTGGCGTCCATGCCGCATGTGATTGTCGCGGGCGCCACCGGCGCTGGCAAGAGCGTGGGCTTGAACGTGATGCTCTCGAGCCTGTTGTTCAAACGCACGCCGGACGAGCTACGGCTGTTGATGATTGATCCCAAGGTCGTGGAGCTCGCGCCCTTCGACGGCATTCCGCACATGCTGTTGCCGGTCGTGACCGACATGAAGCAGGCCGCGACGGCTCTGCGCTGGGCGGTAGACGAGATGGAGCGCCGGTATCAGTTGTTCGCCAACGCGGGCACCAAAAATATCACGACCTACAACGGCTGGGTCGCCAAGATCGCGGCGGGCGAAATCCCACCGCCCGAGGTGAAGCTGGTCGACGCGATCGACGCCAACGGCCAAACCGTACAGGTGCCGGCGGCCAAAGAGGGCTTCGACGGCCACAATTTGCCGCAGAAATTGCCGTACATCGTGATCGTGGTCGACGAATTCGCGGACTTGATGATGCAGCAAGGCAAAGAAGTCGAAGTATCGGTCGCTCGCCTGGCACAGAAGGCGCGCGCGGCGGGCATGCACGTGGTGCTGGCCACACAGCGGCCGAGCGTGGACGTCATCACCGGCATGATCAAAGCGAACTTTCCTTCGCGCATCGGCTTCCGAGTGGCGCAGAAGGTGGATAGCCGAACCATCCTGGACGAGCAGGGCGCGGAGCTCTTACTCGGGCGGGGCGACATGTTGGTCAAGTTGAACGGCGCGAACGACACGCAGCGCGTGCAGTGCCCCTTCGTAAGCGAGGAAGAGGTGAGTCTCCTCACCGATCATCTGCGGACCCAGGGCACGCCCGAGTACAACGATGCCATTCTGCTGTGCCCGGACGAGGACGGCGCGGATGAAGAAGCGGATGAGGTTATCGACCCGCGCTTCGATGAAGCCGTGCGCATCGTCGCCGAGACGCAGCGCTGTTCGACGTCCTGGCTCCAGCGCAAGATGACCGTGGGTTACAATCGAGCCGCCAAGATTGTGGAGTTAATGGAAAAGCGGGGGATGGTCGGACCGCCGAACGGGGCCAAGGATCGGGAGATCCTCGTCCACGCTCACTGATTCCGCGCCGTCGCCCGCGAGCGACCTGTTTCCGCCCTGAGCGGACGTGTATGCTGCGAGGACGGTCGAGGAACACCTTCCAGCACGCCGTGATCCGAGCCACCGCCCCATGACCGAGCCGCTTCCCGCGTTATTTCCCGAGCCCCTCGCGGACGACGACGACGACGTGGCTTGGGCCCTGCAGACGGCCAAGGTGCAATGGCAGCGTGGGACCAAGGCCGACGCCATCGTCTGGCTGCGACGAGCCGCGGATTCGGCGGACTCCACGAGCAATGTGTGGCGCGCGGCCGACCTGCGGCGCTCGGCCGACGAGCTAAGCGAACAGTTGAAAAGCGCGCGACCCCCGTTTGCGCGACCTCCGCCTGCGCTCGCGTCGAGCAGGCCGACCCTGGCTGGCCCTACTTCCAACCCACCGCCGTCGAGCGGTCTGGAGATCGATGAGCTGCTCGGCGTCAGCGCCCAGTCTTCGCGCTCGTACGCGCGGGCCGATGACGTCGAGGTCGAGGTGTCGGAATCGTTCGAGGAGATCGTCCTCGAGGATCCGGAGCCGCGCGCCGAGCTGCTCAGCGCCGACTTGCTGAGCGACGATGACGTCGAGGAGATCGAGCCCGAGGTCATCGAGGACCATGCGATCATCGAGGCACCGGCGGAGGCTGCGGAATTACCGCTGCCAGCCTTTCCTCTCGACCCGAGCGGTGATCTGCCAGGTTACGGTGAGGCGGACGAGCCGGTCACCCAGCCCCAGCTCGAAGACCCGCTGCTACATTCGGCTTTGAATCGCCGGTCTTCGTTCATGTCAGCGGCTCCAACGCCCGAGCCCGAAGGCGATCCACGCTTGGGGGATCTGGTGCTCGGTGAAGTGCGTGGGCTCGAAGACATCCCGCCGCAATCACAGGCTGCACTCATGCGCAGCGCGCTGATCGAGCCCCTGAACATCGACGAAGAGGTGCGCTCGTTCGCGCTCGCCTTGGTGGTACAGGGCTCTGTCAACGTCATGCCCGCGATCGCCGATTTGAGCTGCGCTCGAGCCGGCAAGGGCGAAATCGTCTGGACCCAAGGGCACCTCGACGAGGGCGTCGCGTTGCGCTTGGTCGCAGCCGAGAACGCGACCGAGGTGGCCGTCTGGGACGCGAGCACCATCCAGGCCGCCGTCCGCGATTGCCCCTGGGTGATCGATGATCTGAAGGTGCTCGCCGATCGCTTTCAGGCGCTCGCGGGCGTGGCCATGGGCCCAATGGGCGAGCGTCTGGACGACTCCTTGCGCAGCATGGTCACCGGCCGCTGCGAGCTGAAGCGCCTCTTGCCCAGCGAAGAGCTCGCGGCACGCGGCAAGCCCGTGGGCGGTATGTACATCGTCGCGGCCGGTCGCATCGAAGTGGTCGATGGCGAGCAGGTGGAGAGCGAGCTCGGCCCCGGCGAATTTTTGTTCGGGCCGCAGGTGCTGTCCAACGGGGCCGCGCCGCGCACCGCACGGGCCGGCAAAGGCGGGGCCTTGTTGCTGTTCGCCGGCCGCAGCGTGGCCCACGATTTGCTGATGACCGTGCCGCCGTTACTCGAGATTTTCGCTAGCTGACGCTAGTTTTCGCGCGGCACGCGCCGTGCGTTCGAAAATTCACGCGGGCTATTGCTGACGGCCCAGATCAACTCCTGGTTGCCTTGCGCGCCAGCGAAGCGCAGCCCGAACCAACGCGCGGCGGGCGAGATCGTCGGGCGACCATCCGCGCGCACCTTGGGGAAGGTGATCCGAAAGGCGCTACGCCAAGGCGTCGTGTACGGGAAGTACGTAAGCTCGATGGCGCCCGGCTTTTTTATGGTTTGAATGTCCGAAGGTGCCGTCTCGGTGCCTTCGTCATCGGTGAGCCGGACGATCCACGCTGGCTCGGCCGCTTTCAGGTCGTTCCACTTGTGCTTTTCCGCGTACAAGGCGACGTAAAACTCGTGTGCTTCGTGGGTTTCCGCCAGCGAGCGCTCGAGCAAGGCGTGACGCTGGTCCACCGTCAGCCGATAATCCTCCGCGTAGCGCACGGTGTACGCCCAGCGGAAGTCCCAGGACTCGTACGTCGCGGTGACGGTGAGCACGTTGTCCATCGCGTTCACGGTGGTGAGCTGCTCACTGCGGGTCCACGTCTTCAGTAAGGTCTCATAGTCCGAGCCGACGTACTCGCGCGGTCCCTCATCCAACCCAACCTCCGGTGTGCGGCAGGCGGTGAAGGACGACGAGCCGATGCCGATCACCGCCAACGCCAACCACGCTGAAGCGAATTTCCGGACGCGCACGGGCGCGAGGCTAGCATGGTACGCTGAGCTTCGCGTGCGCCCTTGGGCCTTTTTTTGCTTCGTATTGCTGTGCCTGGGGCCGGGCGTCGCGCACGCAGATTGGGCGGCCGTGCGCGCGCGTGGTGAGCTCACCTGGGGTGGTGACGTGCAAGGTGGCGAGCCTTACGTCTACGAGAGCCCCGACGCGCCCGGCGTGCTCATCGGGTTCGAGGTCGACATTGCCGGTGCTCTCGCGCGCGAGCTGGGCGTGCGCGCCAAATTTTCACAGAATGATTGGTCGAATCTGGTCCCGTCCCTGGAACGCGGGGATTTCGAGATCATCTTGAACGGCCTCGAGGACACGCCGGCGCGCCGCGAGCGGCTTCGGCTGAGCCGTCCGTACTTCGTGTACGGCGAAACGCTTGCCGTGCGCTCGAGCTCCACGTTGCGATCGCTCCGAGAACTCGCCGGCCGGCGCATTGGAACACTCAATCAAACCGTGGCCCAAGAGCTGCTTCTCGCGCAGCACGCCGAGGTCGTGCTCTACGAAGGACAGCAAGAGCCGTATCTGGACCTGAGCCGCGGACGCGTCGAGGGTGTCTTGCTCGACCACCTGATCGCCGATCGCTACGGCTGCTCCCTGCCCGGCTTGCGCTGTCTGACCCAAGACCTCGCGCGTGGTACGTACGTCATTGGCATGCGGGCGCGAGACAGGGATCTGTCGGAGCGCGTCGATCGCGCACTCGGTCGCCTGCAAGAAAGCGGCGAGCTTCGGGCGATCCTCGAGCATTGGAAACTGTGGGATGCTCGGCAAGTCGAGCTGAGCGAACGGGCCAACGCGCTGCCACCGGGGCGTGCGGCGCCGGTGGAGCTTGCGAAGCGGCCGTTCAGTGCTGCGCAGCTCGCGCTCTTTTTACGGGGCGCTTGGGTCACGATCTTGATTTCGGTGTGCGCCTTCGGCTTGGCGTTGCCGCTCGGGATGTCGCTGGCGGTCGCGCGCTCGCACGCCGGACCGATCACCCGCTTTTTTGCGACCGCTTACGTCGAGGTCTTTCGAGGCACGCCGGTGCTTCTGCAGTTGTACGTGCTGTATTACGGGCTCTCGTCTTGGGTGAAGCTCGGTCCCGTGGTGGCGGCAATTTTGGGCTTGGGCATGAACTACGCCGCGTACGAGGCAGAGGTGCATCGGGGCGCGCTCGCCGCCTTGCCGCGGGGACAGGCCGAGGCCGCGGGCGCGCTCGGTCTGTCGCGCCTGCAGGTGCTGAGGCACGTGCTCTTGCCGCAGTCGCTACGCATCGCGTTGCCAGCGTTGACCAACGACTTCGTCGCCCTACTCAAAGACTCTTCGCTGGTGAGCGTGATCACGGTGGTCGAGCTGACCAAACGCATGACCATCGTGGCCGTAGAGGCTCGCGATTGGGTCATGCCCGGCCTCTTGTGCGCTAGTTTCTACTTTGCGATAAGCTTCCCGCTGTCGAGGCTCTCGCACTGGCTCGAGCAAAGGTATCGAAGTTCGTGATCCGCATCACGGGGCTGCACAAACACTTTGCGGGCACGCCCGTGTTGCGCGGGGTGGAGGCCTCGGTGGAGGACGGCCAAATCGTGGCGCTGCTCGGAGCGTCTGGTTCCGGCAAAAGCACGCTGCTTCGTTGTCTGAACGGCCTCGAAACCTTCGACGCGGGCCGCCTCCAGATCGCCGGCTTCGAGCTTGGACCCGGAGCGCAGGACGCGCGCCAGTTGCAAGCTCTGCGCGGCCGCGTGGGCATGGTGTTCCAAGAATTTCACCTCTTCGCGCACTTGAGCGTGCTCGACAACGTGACGCTGGCCCCGCGGCTCGTGCGCGGGGTGCGACGCGCGGAGGCTGAAGCCCAAGGTCGCGCGCTGCTGGCTCGCGTGGGGC
>CAXSGJ010000042.1:0-17796 GCA_964236865.1 uncultured Polyangiaceae bacterium | reverse complement strand
TGAAACGATGGTTGGTGAACGCGGTGTAACATTAAGCGGCGGCCAAAAGCAGCGCGTTGCCATCGCGCGTGCGCTGGCCCAGGGGGTCCGCGTGCTGCTCTTGGACGAGCCGACCAGCGCACTGGATCCCGAGCTCCGCGAAGAGGTGCGGGAGGTCCTGCGCGGCGTCGCGCGAGGCGCCCACACCGATCATGCGCTGACGATCTTGCTGGTGACGCACGAACACGCATTGGCGCACGAGCTCGCGGACGAGGTGTGGACATTGGACGCCGGGCAGATCGTCGCCAAGACGGCGAAGGGCTGAACGGCGCCGGCACACGGCACTCAGTCCCCCGCCGACGGAAGTGCCCCCTCGCTCGCCACGGAGATCCGGCTGCCGACGCGAACCGCCAGCAAACAGCCCTTGAGGCGGGCGCGGGCTCGCTCAGCGGCGCGCTGTCTCGCACGGGTCGGCCGCGCCGCCGAAGGCTGGGTGCTCTTCGCGGGCTCTACGTGATCATCACCCCAACCAATCCTGCGGGTTTGGATTTGATGGTCGCGCTCCTCGCGCGGGGCTCGGCGCTGCCTTCGGCGTCGTGGACGGGGCGTGAATCGGGCATCCAGCGCGGACCGCCCGTCTGTCGCACTGGCCGAGGCAACGTGTCCGACCGCGCGGGTGCGCGGACAGGGTAGCGGGGGTGTTCGGGTGGATCAGTTGCCGCGGATCAGTTGCCGCGGAAGGTGACGACGGTGATCAGCGCGATCAGCAGCATGAGGCCGAAGGCGTGGATGTTTGCCTCGACGCGAGCGTTGGGCTTCCGGCGCGTGACCGCTTCGTACGCGAGAAAGGCGAGGCGGCCGCCATCCAGGGCGGGGAAAGGGAGTAGATTGAAACCGCCCAAATACGCGCTGAGCGCGGCCAAGAACCAGAAGAACTCGGGCGTGCTGCGCTCTGCCGCCTTGGACGTCTCCCGAACGATGCCCACGGGGCCTTTGAAGTCCGGCTTTTCTTTGCCCGTGATGATGCGTGACAGGCCGCTCACCAGATCCTGAACCACCTTGAACGGCAGCTGGACGGACGCGGACAGCGCCTCACGCAGGCCGATAGGGACTTGCCTGTCTATCGGTGTCACGCCAATTTTCCCGCCACCCTCTTTGAGCTGGGGCGTGACCTTCAAGGTGATGTGCTCTTTGCCGCGCTGCACGATGATGTCGAGCGGCTTATTGGCGCGGGCGGAGATCAACGCGCGCATCTGGTCCCAATCCGTCACTGCCACGCCGTCGATGTTGAGGATGGTGTCACCCTTCTTCATCTGCGCGGACTTGGCCGGACCGTCCATCGGCACGACGGAGGTGGTAGGCACGGGCTTGCCACCGATGATCAGCGCCGCAAAAAACAACACGGACGCGAACAGATAGTTGGACAGTGGGCCGGCAAAGATTGCCGAGATGCGGCCGATCAGCGAAGCGTTGGCGTAGCTCGACTTGTCGTCCGGATCGACGTCCTCGAACGGGTTCATGCCGGCGATTTGCACGTAGGCGAGGAACGGGATGAGGGCGATCTGATAAATGGTCTCGCTGCCCTTGGCTTGATAGCGCCAGAGTGCGGGCCCGAAACCGATGCTGAAACGCACGACGCGCATGCCAAAGGCGCGTGCGGCGAGCAAGTGCCCCGCCTCGTGTACGATCATCAAAACGGCGAGGCCTAAGATGGCGACGAGCACGACTGCGTTCATGAGCCTGTCCTCGTTATAGCGTCACTCTAGGGCTCCCGCCATCGCGGGCCGTCGTGGTTTGCCGAATATTGACTGCGGGAACGAAACCTCGAGCGAAAGGCAGGGGAACAAGGCGCAGGGGCGAGCGCGTCATCTGGCCCGAAAAGTGCCAACGGCGCCAACACTGCGGCTCTAGGTCCAGTGAGTGGTCGGCAGGTATCGACTCGTTGCGCAAGCCGACGTGCGTCGATCATGCCCAGCAGTGTGGCTCGGCTCGATCAGATACGCGGGTGATCGCCGGGGGGCTGGATGACCAGGGCGCGTGCGCTGGCGTGAGCGGAGAGCGCAAGCCCCAGCGCCGCAACGATCACCGCCAGAAGCGCTGACTCGATCGACCTGAAGCGTGGGCAAATCATGCGAGCATTCGTGCCGGGTTGCCGCGACGCCCGCTGCCGCCCCAGCGCGGGTCCGCGCCGCGGACACGGTATTGCCGGGCTCGGGGCGCACTGCTAGACCATGCCCCCCGATGACTCAGCCTACCGCCCCTGGGGCCCCGAACGTCGCCGCCAACCTCAACCTGCAGGGCGGCGCGGCCATCGTTGCGCCCGTGAGCGCGTTTCCGGGAGGTGTGCCGGGTAATGCACTGATTGTTCTGCCGCTCAGTCAGCCGTCGGAGGAACTGTCGGCCGCGCTGACCAAAGGGCCGATCGCCCTCGAGATCGATAAGATGTGGGAGCTGCTCGGCTTCAACGGCCCCGCGGTGCAGGTCCAAGACGCCGAGGGCCGGCCGATCGCCATTGGCCTGGACGACTTGTTGTCGGGCCTCGAAAAGCACTGGAGTGAAGATCAGAACGACCTCAACCGGGGTCGCTTGTTCGTTCAAGAGCTGATGAAGTACGGGCGCTTCGAGCGCGCCGAAAAGGTCATGAGCAAAATCGTGGCCCTCGGCGGCGGCGGTGAGGATTGGCTCGGGCTTGGCGTCGCTCAGTTGCAGCAGGAAAAGTGGGAGAAGGCCGAGGGAACACTCAAGGGCGCCATGAACTTGCTGCCGGAAAGCCCCTTTCCTGCGCTCCACTTGGCGAAGGTTTTTCAGGCCAAGAAGGACGCCGTCAACGAGCGCAGCATGATCGAAAAGGCGATCGCGGCGGATCCGAACTCGGTGGATGCTTGGGCTTATCTGTTCACCCAGGTGCGCGGCCTGGAAACGGACGAAGCGGCGACCGCAGCGGTGGCGACCGCGCTCACGCTCGCCCGCTGGCCGGACGGAAGCCAACAAAAAGACGGCGGCGCCGTTCATCGCCTTACAGGGCCTGTACTCCGCGGACGAAACGACACGAGACAAGGCGTTGGTCTGGGCCAAAAAAGCCGTGGAGCGGAACGAGAACGACCCGCTGGCATTGATTTGCTTATCGGCGCTATACGGCCAAAATGGCGATCTCGACTCGGTGATCGCCGTCCTGCAGAAGCACGAGAGCAAGATGGCCAACGACGTGCGCTTGGCGAACAACTACTTCGAGGCGCTGTTTCAGAAACGGGAAGTCAACCGCGTGACCAAGCTCCTGAACGCGCTGGCGGGCTCGGCCAATCGCGAGGTCAAGCAGTTCGCGATCGAGCGATCGCGGGCGGTGGCTCAGTTCCTTCAGCAGCAGCAGCAGCAATTGAGCAGCGGCGCGCCGCGGGCCTGACGCGAAAAATATCGCTCAAAGTGCGCGTTTACCGGCGAGTGCGGCCGCCGCTCTCGCGCGCCGAGAGCCACTCGGCTACGCTCGCCGCGCGCGAGTGAACGCGCGCCGCGCCGATGCTGATTCTCGTTCTCACCGTTCTTGGTTCGCTCGCGATCTCTTTCTTTTGCTCGATCGCAGAAGCGGTGGTGCTGAGCGTCGGCCACGCACAGATCGAGGCGTTGGGAAAATCCCGCGCCGGCGAGATTTTGCGTGAGTTCAAACGCGAAATCGACCGACCGATTGCCGCCATCGTTTCGTTTCATACCGTCGCACACACCATCGGGGCCTCGGTCTGCGGCGCCATGTACGTGCACAACATGGGTGAATCGACCCTGTGGGTGTTTTCGCTCACCTTCACCCTGGCCGTGTTGCTGTTTTCGGAGATCATTCCCAAGACCATCGGGGTCACGTACGTGGCGCAACTCGCAGCTCCCGTCGCGTACGGCGTGACCGGGCTCGCGATCGCCCTCCGCCCAGTCTTGTGGGTCACGGGCGTGGTGGCCAAAGTCTTACGCGGCGACCACGAGAACCCCGTCACTTCCTTGGAGGAGATCCGGCTCCTGGTAGCGCTCGGTAGGACCGAAGGCGCGCTTGCGGGGCGGGTCGCCGATATGATTGAAGGCGCGACCGCGCTACGCGAGCTGACCGCTTATGAGGTGATGGTTCCGCGCTCGCAGGTGACGTTTCTGTCCGGCGAGCGCACGGTTCAAGAAAATTTGGAGCTGATTCGGCGCTCGCAACACAGCCGCTTCCCGTATACGCCGGATTCCGATCTCGACCACGCCAAGGGCGTCATCCTCGTGAAAGATCTGTTGTTTCGCGATGGCGCGCTGGCCACCGGGGCCGACATCGACTTCGACGCCTTGCAGACGCCGCTGCTCGTCGTGCCGGCGAGCGCGCCGCTCGAGAAGGTCTTGCGCACGTTTCAAGAGGCACGTCGCCACATCGCGATCGTGGTCGATGAATACGGCGGCACCCAGGGCTTGATCACGCTCGAGGACGTGCTCGAGGAAATCGTGGGCGAGATCGAGGACGAGAGCGATCGCGTCGACCAGCGCATTTTTCGGCGCGCAGACGGCGTTTTCGTGTGCCGCGCGTCGGCGGAGACGCGCAAATTATTCGAAATCCTGAGCATCGACGAGAGCGTGGAGCTCGTCACGGTGGGCGGCTTCGTTGCCGATCTGGTCGGCCGAGTGCCGCGCACCGGGGACGTCGTGGAATTCCACGGCTTTCAATTTTCCGTCGCGCGCGCGAGCGCCCGCCGCGCCGAGCGCATCGAGGTCCGGCGCATCACGACGCCGGCGAAGTCCGAGCGCGCGCGCAGCTGACCGGTCAACCGAGGTTGCCCGCGCCAGGACACCCACTGGAGTTGGCGAATGTCGAATGCTTGACACTCGTCGCGGCCGGTTCGATCCTGCTTCGTACAAAGGACCAAGACATGAATAGCAATATGAAACTGCTTATTGGGGCGGGCTCCGCCGCACTGTTCGGAATTTCCGCGCTCAACGGCTGCAGCAGCGACAGCGACAGCGGCCCGGCCATGGGCGTTGCGGGCATGGAGACCACGGCTGGCTCGGGCGGGGCCAGCGTCGGAAACGCGGGTACGGCCGGCACGCCGTCGACCGCAGGCACCGGCGGCACAGCGGCTGGCGCAGGCGGCATGGACGTCACGTCCGGCGCCGGCGGCGCCGCGGCCGGCAGCGGCGGCGCGACCGGAGGCGCGGGGGGTTCGGCAGCGGGCACCGGTGGCTCAACCGGTGGCTCGGGTGGCTCGGGTGGCTCGACGGCGGGCACCGGCGGGGCGGCGGCGGGTTCCGGTGGTGCGGGAGTTACGCCGAGCGCGGCGTGCACCACCTTCTGCAACGACGAAGAGACGGTCTGCACGTTCACCGGCGAGAACGCCGCCTACGCGTCGAAATCCGCCTGTTTCTCTGGCTGCGCGACGTTCACGCCCGGCACCAGCAACACGGGCAACACCCTCGCCTGTCGCCAGTATCACGTGACCAACGCAAAGACGATGCCCAAGGACGTGCATTGCCCTCACACTGCGTTGATCTCGCACAACAAGGGCTCTGCCGCGACCGCGACCGACGGCCCCTGTAACTGATTCGAGCCCGAACTCGGGCTAGCGTCGCATTTTATCGCTGGATTAAGCCGCAACTCAGCGTTCGATTTGCACTACACTCGCCCGTCAGCTGATGCGGACCGCGGCGGTGATGTCGACTCGTGTACTGTTGAGCGCGCTCGCTGCGGCAGTGGTGCTCGGGTTGTACTCGGGCTGCGGTGATCAGGAGAGCCGGCGCGTGGGGGGTGGCGAGGTCCCGGACCTTAGCGCGGGCGCCGGCGCTGCATCGGGCGCCGGCTCGGACGCGGGCGCAGGGGGCGCGGCGGGCGGCGAGCAAATCGTGCAGTGGTGCGCCGCGTACGCGATCATCAACTGCGCGTGTCAGCGGTGTCATCAAAACCCGCCCATTCACAATGCGCCGCTGCCGCTGGTGACGTACGCGGATACGCAGGGGCCGTACCAAGGCTCCTCGGTCCAGAAGACCGTCTGGCAGGAAATGCAGATCGTGGTGGCGAATCACTACATGCCCTTCACGGGGCCGCCGATCTTGGAGCCGCCGGTCGAGCCGCTCACCGACGCGCAGCAGTCGACGCTACTGATGTGGCTGGGCCAGGGCGCTCGCGATGAGGGCGGACAGGATTGCCCCCAGGCGTGTGATTGGAGCACCCCCGCGCCGATGGGCGCGCGATGACTGACGGTGCGGGCCAATTCGGCGGAATTTGGCTCGCCACACCGCGCTTTTGTCAGGCTATGTCCGAGCGTGGGTCCAGCGTTGACATCTGAACAGCCGAGCAGTAGAAACTTCAGCACAGGTCGCGCCAACCCCGTATTGAGGAACGCCCAATGGACGAAAAGCCGAAAACCAAAGCCCTCGAACTCGCCATCGCTAGTGTCCAAAAGGAGTTCGGCGACGGCGCCATCATGCGTCTGAAAGACGGCGAGAAGATCGGGGGTGATGTTCAGGTCGTGCCCACGGGCTCCATGGGCCTCGACATCGCGCTCGGCATCGGCGGCTATCCCCGTGGCCGCATCGTCGAGATCTACGGCCCTGAGTCGAGCGGTAAGACCACCCTCACGCTTCACGCCATCGCCAATGTGCAACGTCAAGGCGGGGTTGCCGCGTTCATCGATGCGGAACACGCCCTGGACATCACCTACGCCAAGAAGCTCGGCGTCAAGACGGACGAATTGCTGATCAGTCAACCGGATTTCGGTGAACAGGCGCTGGAAATTACCGACATGCTGGTGCGCTCCGGGGCCGTCGACTTAATCGTGATCGACTCGGTCGCCGCGCTCGTGCCTAAGGCCGAAATCGAAGGTGACATGGGCGATTCGCACGTTGGCCTTCAGGCTCGCTTGATGAGCCAGGCGCTGCGCAAAGTCACGGGCTCCGTGGCGCGTTCACATTGCATCATCATGTTCACCAATCAGATCCGCATGAAGATCGGCGTCATGTTCGGCAGCCCGGAGACCACTACCGGTGGAAATGCCCTGAAATTCTACGCTTCTCAGCGCTTGGACATCCGCCGTATCGGAGCCATCAAAGAGAGTCTCAGCCCGGGCAAAGATCCGGTGGCGGTCGGCAATCGCACACGCGTGAAAGTGGTCAAGAACAAACTTGCCGCGCCATTTCGCGAGGTTGAATTCGACATCCTGTACGGCCAGGGTATCAGCCGTTCGGGGGAGATCATCGATCTCGCCTCCGATCTGAACATCATTCAGAAGAGCGGCGCGTGGTTTTCCGTCGACGGTGAACGCATCGGTCAGGGTCGTGACAACGCCCGCACTTATCTAGAGACGCACCCGGAGCTCATGGCTCGTATCGAGCAGAAACTGCTCCTGCATCACGGCATCATCGGGGGCGGTGGGGCTGCCGCGCCGAACGTGAACGCGCCTGGCTCTGCCGGGGTCTCCGTCGGCTCCGTCGGCTCGGCCAGCCCTGCGGGCAAGCCACCGGGAAAAGGTGAAGCGGCCGGGGTTGCCGTCTCTGACCCAAATGGGCCCAACGCCAAACGCGGCAACGTTCGTCCTAGCTGAGGTCGTCGCATTTGGCTTTACGTGACTCGGAGCGGCACGGGCCCCTCTCGCCGTCATACAAGGTCGGCGAGTCGGGTTCGTCGCGGTGGGCATCGAGCGGCTCATCACGGGATAACGAGCACCGCGAGTAGGTAGGCGGCTGTGGGTCTGGGGATAACTTGTTTGGATTGTTGGGGTATTTGTGCGACCCGGCCGGGGGGCCTCGTGTGGCCATTTGTGGGCGTAAAACTTAGCGGTCATGCCCGGAAGTCCTGGCGGAACGCGGGGTTAGGGGCGCACTCGCGTTCGCTCATCGCTTGTTAGTCAAGTGACTAATATTGCTCAGCTATTTTGGTTTCCTTGACGCTATCCATCTCGTCCCTTAGTCCCCATTTCAGGTATTCGTAGCGTCTGGCTCGACTCGTCCCATGGCACCTCAACTGCGCTTTCCTTGGTTCACGGCCCCCGCGGGCACCGGCGGCTCACTCAGCCGTCTTGGTCGCGCCGCGCGTCAGCGCGGTGCGCGCGTGTCCGTCCCGCGCATGGCGACCACTGCGGCGGTGCGCATTCCGGATGCACAGGCGCAGGTCCCGCTCTACTTCCTGCCTTCCGGTCCGCAAATTTTCATTCACGAGGGCGCGCGGCAGCGTCTGGAGCGTCGTTTGGAAACGGCGTTCGGCGGTCCGGTGCAGCTCGGCGTGACTGACAACCGCCGCCGGATGGTCACGCAAACGCGAGCGCGCGGGCGTCTTCGAGTCCGCGTGAACATGATGTTTTTGGGGGCGGAGCCCCGCATTTTGGACGCGCTGGTCGCCTACGTGGTGCATGGCGATCGGGATGCGTCGCAGGTCATCGGGGAATTCATCTCCGGCAACACCCATCGTATCCGTGCCTCACGCCGCGCCACCGTCAAGCTGCAGGCCCAAGGCCACATCCATGACTTGGCGGAGATCTTCGCCCAACTGAACGATCTCTACTTCGGGGGCAGCATCGGGGACGTGCTCATCACGTGGGGCCGGCGCACGACCCCTGCGGCCAAGCAGCGTCGCACCATCAAGCTCGGTAGCTACAGCGCGAGCGAGCGCCTGATCCGCGTTCACCCCGTGCTCGATGCGGAGTGGGTGCCCCGCTACTTCGTCTCTTACATCGTGTTCCACGAGCTCCTGCACCACGTGATGCCCGAGGTGCGTGTGGGTGGCCGCACCCTGATCCATCCCCCGGAGTTTGCTAGCCGCGAGCGTGAGTTCCGCTTCCACGACCGCGCGCTGGCCTGGGAGCACAAGCACATCGACCGCCTGCTTCGCGCCCGCTGAGCGCTGGCCTCGAAGCCTCTGCCCGCCGGCTGCGCGCCCGCTGACCGCGCCCCCCGGGCGCCTCTCAACCGCCTTCCCGCCCGCGGTGATCGCGGCCCGGTCGGCGAGGTACCTGGCCCCCGGCCGGCGCCGGTGCCTGCCAGGGCCCGTTGGAGCTGCGTTGTCGCTGTTCGCCGCGGCTACGCTTAGAATTCGATCGCCAACCCCAAGACCCAGGTGTTGGCACCTACGTTCAAGCGTTTTGAGGAGCCAAAGGCGTCGAGTTCGCTACCGTACCACTCCGCGAAGAAGTAGCTGTTGTTGATGCCCAAGCTGTTGTCGGCGTCGCGCGCGGTTTGCTGATCGAGGATGTCGAGCAGGAACATGCCGCCGAGGGCGTATTGCGGGCCGTAAGAGACGCCTTTGCCGGAGACGCCGTTTTGACTTGCGGTGCTGCCACCGTCGCTTGCCCACCACAGCGCGTAGCCTGCGCCAAGCTTGGCGTAGGGCACGAGGGGCACACCGAAATCACGCATGAACACGTCAGCGCGCAGCACGGCAACTAGGTAAAAGGGCATGACCGCGAGCGCGGTCTTTTCGTCGGAGAGCACGTCGGGTTGGGCCGTGAGGCGCGCGTAGCCGGACGCGCGCGTGTAGCCCCAGCCGACACCTGGCCCAAGCGTGCCCAAGTGCGGGATACGCAGGACTTGCCAGTCCCCCTCGAGCCCGGCCATGAAGCGCTTACCGTCGCCGAAGGTGTCTTTGAACGGCGTACCAGGCACGGAGTGGTCGACGCGCGGGGTGTAGGGGCCAAAGCGGGCTTCGAGCACGCCGTACTGCGCAGACTCGCCGCGGTTCCGGTTCCGCGCGCCGTACGCGCCGAACTCGTCGGTGCCTTGTGCGGCCGCGCCGGGTGCGACTCCGATCAGAGCCGCCGCGAGAGGGAGTGCACACGGAGCGAATCGTTTCACGCCGCGCGCCTCCGACGGAGCAGCACGCAGGCGGCCGCGCCCAGGACCGCGATCAGGGGCAGGGGCTCACGGCGAGGGGAAAAGCTGCAGAAGCCGCCGCCCGCTTTCCCGCCCGCGTCGGTGTAGGCTTCGAAGAAGCCAGTGATGGGCTGCGGCACCGCACACACGATCTTGGAGAGTACCCCAATGTTTTCGTAAGAGTCGGTGGTCGCAAGGGCCACATTGTAAGCGACGCCGTCGACCAGGCCCGTGGCGTTGCCGGTCTTCGACTGGGGCCCCGACCTTCCGCACTGCGAGTCTGGATCGGGGCGGGCGCCCGGGATCAGCGCCGTGGAGCCGTGACACGCGGGGATGATGACGCCGCCGTCGTCGGGATAGACTCCCGCATCTTTGGCCGCGTCGTCGCCCGGCGCCGGATCGCAATAGAGATTGTAGCCATTGATGGTGTTGTCACCCGTCGCGTTCGTGTAGTCGAAGCGCACTGGCAGCTGGTTCTCGCCGATGCCGATGCTGACCTTGTCCGGCGGCACGGGTGCGGACAGCTTGTAGGTAGCTTTCCAGGTGACGTAGGTGCCCACGATGTTGTTGCCGACGTCGACCAAAAAGAAATAAACGTTGATGTTCTGCGCGGCCGTGCTCGAGGTCTTGTCGGTGCACGCGGCATCTGCCGAAGTGCTGACGGAGCTCGAGCCGGCGCTGCTGCTCGTGGTCCCGCCGCGGTCGGCGCTGCTGTCGTCCTCGCCTGCGGTACCACCATTGCCGGCGTTGGTGCTCGTGCCCCCGGTTCCAGCACTGCTGGTGTTCCCGGACGACGTGCCGGAGGAGAGCGTCCTCAGGTAGAGGATCTCTTTGATCGGGACGCGGATCGCGGGCGGGTTGATCTGTGTCGCCGAGAACCCCTGGCCGATTTGATTGCAATTGGCGATGTTGGGGTTGATGCGGTTGTCCTGCACTTCACAGGCGTTTCCGGCCCACACTTGCAGCGTGAGCCCCGTGAAGTTGGCGAGCGCAACCGAGAAGTTGATGGCTCCGTTCAGGTGGCAGTCGTCGTAGTTGATCTGATCGTTGCGCAGGTTGCGACCGCGGTTTGGCCGCGTGACGGAGACGCCCGTGGTGGGCAGCGTGACCGCTGTTCCACTCAGCGTTTGCGCGTGGGCTGGTCTCGTGAAGCCCGACATGCAGCCGACGATGGCAAGGAAGGCGAACACTCGAATCGGGGTGAACATCTCGCGGGGTCCTTTGAGCACATGGCGTGCCACGCTGCAATTGTGGGGCAGAACTCGGGTTAAATGCTGGCGCGCACTCCGGCGCCGCGCCAAGCTGTCGGAGCCGCTCCGGGCCGTGTCAAACTGACAAATATGTTCGCGAACGGATCGCTCGTCGGCGCTCGCTTTCGGGTGCTTCGGAATTTTGGCGCCGCTGGTGCCGGTGCCGTCGCGCAGGCGCTGGAGCTGGGCAGCGGTCTGGAGCGCTGGCTGGTTCAAGTGAATGTCACGGCCAGTGAGGCACAGGTCAGCCTCACTCTCGAGCAACAGGCGCGCTTTGCCGTTGGTGTTCCGGGCCTGGCCCGGCCGATTGCGTCCGGGGTCGATGCCGGCGCAGCGTTCGTGGCATTTGCGGCTCCCCCGGGCGGCAGTGTGGCCGAGGCACGAGCAGAACCCTGGCCCGCGGCGCGCGCGGCGGTTTTGGCCACGCGCATCGCGGCGGCCCTCGGCCCGCTGCACGATCAGGGCATCGCGTACGGCTGTCTCAGGCCAGAGCTCGTGGGTGAAGGCGCGGCGGGTGAAGTGCTGTTCGGGTTTGGCGTGGCGGCGCTGGCGAGCTCTTTCGGCGCGCCGGGCGAGGCCAGTCAATTGCTGCTGCCCGAGTACCGCGCCCCCGAGCTCAGGGCCGCGCTCTTGCCGCCCACCCCCGCGAGCGATGTCTTCGCCCTGGGCGTGCTGCTGCGCCATCTGATGGTGTCCGCGGGCGCTGAGCTTGCCGGCTATTTGGCGAGCGCGCTCGCGCCGGATGCGCGCGAGCGTCCGCGAGACGTGCGGGTGTTTGCCGCTGAATTCGCTCGGCTCGCGCTGCACGCACCCGAGCGAGAGCAGCCCGAGGTCCTGCCCGAGCTCGCACCCGCCCAAGCCGCCGCAAAGCCAGCGTCCACGATCGTGCGTCCAGTCTATGTCTCCCCGCCCTTCGTCGTGGCGCCGCCGCCCAGCCGCTCGAGCCTGCTGGGCGTCTGGCTGCTAGTCGGTGCGGGCCTCGCTTTGATGGTGGGCGGGGTGCTCGCCGCGTCCTTTTACGCCGCACGGCGTGCAGCCGTCCTGGTCAGGGGCGCTGCCAGCCCCGCGCTTCCTCGTTCGATGCCGGTGGTCCCGAGGCGCGGCACCGCGCCTCCCACCGCCGCCAGCGAGACCGCTCCGCCGCTGGCGCTGCCGGCCCCGAAGGTAGAAAGGGAGCCGGCGTCCAAGCGCCCCCCACACCCGCCGCTCATCCCGCCCGGCGTCGGCGACGCGAGCTTTCCGGAGGAGGCCCGCGCGGTGCTGCCCGTGCTGGGCAGCGAGCCGATTTGGGGCTTGCGGAGCGCGCCCCTCACGTGGGTCCTGTTCGGTGACTTGGATTGCCCGCACACGCGGCGCGCTTGGCGCGCTTTGGAGGCAGTGAAGCTGAGCTTCGGCGACGATCTTCGGATCGTGTTTCGGCATCGGCCGCTCCGCGAGCACCCGAATGCGTTCGATGCGGCCAGCGTGCTGGCCGGGCTCGAGCGGCGCCGCGGCCCGCTCGCGTTCTTCGATGTCTTGCACCGTATCTCGCGAGACGATGCGACGTTGACCCCCGAGCATCTGCGCGCGCTGCTGGTGGCTGCGGGCTACGCTGAATATAAACCGTCCGAGCTTGCCACCCAAGGCGAGCCCGCGGTGCTCATCGACTTGCAGCTTGCCGGGCAGTTTGCCGTAAAATCGACGCCGTTTTCGTTTTTAAACGGCCAGCCCGTGGAGGGCGAGCGCTCTCCGGCGGAGCTCGAGCTCCTGCTCAAGGAAGAGCGCCGCTCGGTGAGCTGGAGCTTGGCTTCGGGCATGGCGGCGCGCGCGCTCTACAGCGCGCGCACGAGCACCAACCTGATTGGCGTGGGCGAACAGGGGGAGACCCGAGCCTGCGTGCCCGTCGGCGCGTCGCCAACCCGCGGAGCGAGCGACGCGCTCGTGACCGTGGTGGAGTTTTCGGATTTCGAGTGCCCGTTCTGTAAGCGTGCGGAGCCGGCGCTGCGTACGCTGCTCGAGCGCTACCCGAAAGATCTGCGCTTGGTTTGGAAGGATTTCCCTTTGCCGCAGCACAAGAGCGCGCGCCTGCTAGCCAATTTCGCCGCCGACGCCGGCGCACGAGGGTCGAGCGCGGCCTTTTGGGCTGTGCACGACGCGCTGTTCGCGCAGGCAGAAACCCCGGACGACACTGCCCTTGGCCAGCTCGCAGGGAAGGCGGGTATGGACGGCGCGCTGTTACTCACTTCGGCGCGGGCCGGCCTGCACGAGGCGGCCATTCACGCCGACATGGCCCTCGGTCAGAGAGTGAGCGTGAAGGGCACGCCGACCTTCTTCGTGAACGGCCGGCGCGTGCAAGGTGCGCTGCCGCCGGATCAGTTCGAGGCCTTGATCCGAACCGAGCTGAGCCTCGCGCGACGCGTCGCCGCGAGCGGCGTCGCGCGCAAGGACTTGTACGCGCTGACGTGCGACTAAAGCCGCACTTCGACGTGGTTGCGACGGCGTAGGCCGTCCAGCCAGGTGCGGCGGGCTTGGCCCATTTTGTCCATGTACACGCGGTCGCCGAGCTCACGGCGGGCTTCGTCGAAGGGCGGCAACTGCGACGCATCGCGCGAGTTCACGCGCACGATGACGTAGTCGCCGTCCATGGCCACGGGCGGCGAAGACTCCCCGACCTCTAACCCCATGGAAGCACGCGCGACGCTTGACGGAAGCTCAGCCAGCTTGGTCTCCGGCAAGACCCCGCCTTTTTCGCGGGTTGGGGAGTCTTGCGAAAATTGCCGCGCGAGCCGCGCGAAATCTTGGATGCGCGCGGCTTCCGCGACACGCTCGGCCAGCGCGCGACCGGAATTGTCCCCGCCTGCCGGGATTCGGATCCAGGCCACGCGCAGGTTCAACCGTTGGCGCTCTTCCAGGACTAGCTTGTGATACGCGAGCCTCAAGTCGTCGTCCGTTACGCGGATACGCCCCTGCAAGCGGACGTTGACGAGCTTTGCCTGCAGCAGCTGGCGCCGGAGCTCCTCCCGGTATTGCACCTCATTGACGCCAGTGCGGGCGGCCTCCGCCAGCAGCTTTTGCTGCGTGAGCTGATTTTGCGCGGCAACGCGCGTAATGGCTTCGTCGATCTCTTTGCTGGTGACGGTTATCTTGGCCTGGACCGCCGCGCGTTCCTCGAGCTCTTCATCCACTATCTTGTCGAGCACGCCCTTGTAGACTTGCGAGATGGCTGCGCTGCGCTGGGCGCCGGGCTGCACGGTCTGGGTGACTTGGACCAGGAAGGGCTGAGCGCGGGCCTTCAAATCACTGAGGAGGATCGCCCGGTCGCCGATCACCGCGACTACCCGTTCCACCACCGTGGCACGGGCGGGAGCTACGTACAGCGCGCCCGCGCCGGCTAGGACGAGCGCGCACAGTCGCCATGGGCGAGCAGAACGATGCAAACGACGGAGCACGACGGGGTCCTAGCACGCCTAGCGCGTCATGTGCGCGGCGTCGGCGGTAGTGACGAAGAAGTTCCGCGGCCAGTGCCGGTAGTAACTCACGCGTAGCACGGCGCCGCCGTCGTCCGGGTCGACTTCGTCGGTCAGCGTGCCGATCACGCGCACGAGCGAGCCTCGGCCTACGCTGTATTGGCCAATGTCGTCCTCGCTGGACAGCTTGAGCGTGGCGTGAATCGTGGCGTGCTCGTGCTCGCTGACCGTGACGCGGCACGTGTCTTCGTCGAAATCATCGCACAGGTTGCGCTCGCTCAAGATGCGCATGCTGAGGGTCAAGTAAGCGCCGCCATCTTGGGCGGGGGCCCTCGTCTTCACGACGCCGAACAAGCTCACCGCGCTCTTTTTCCAATCGTCCTTGTCACGCTCGGCCATGACCGGGTCGTAGGCGCGCGCGCCTTCGCCGGCCGACGCTTCGGCGCTGAGCGGTTGGTAAGCGCGGCTGTAACCGTACGGCCCCGCGGAGCGACAACCGAACAGCGCGAAAGCCAATACAAACCCAAAGCGGCCCATGCCGACCGTCGATTAACATGCCGGGCTCCAAGAATCACGCCCCTGTCCGCGGCCTGCGCGCGCTTGCGCGCCGCGTGGGCGGAGTATTGGCCCGGCGCTGGAACGGCAGTAAAGAGCGGCATGCCTCATCCCGAGCTACTGCTCCGCGCCCGCTTCGAGTCGGCGCTGGCGCGGGCCTTTGGCGCCGATTATCAGCACACCGATCCGCTCCTCCGGCGCTCGGACCGCGCCGATTTTCAGGTCAATGTCGCGATGAGTCTGGGCAAAGCCCTTCGCCGGCCTCCGCGCGAGGTGGCGCAGGCTCTGCTGTCGGAGCTTCAGCTTTCGGATCTGTGCGAAGCAAACGGCATCGAAGTCGCGGGCCCGGGCTTCATCAACCTGACGCTGCGCAACGAGGTGCTGTCCGAAGCCCTGGGTGAGCTCCTGGCAGACGCGGCGTTGGGCGTGCCCAACGCCGCAATCCGCGACGTGTGCGTCATCGACTACGGTTCTCCGAACATCGCCAAAGAAATGCATGTCGGCCATCTGCGCTCGTCGATCATCGGCGACACGCTGAGCCGCGTGCTCGCATTCCGCGGCCACCGCGTAATTGCGCAAAATCACGTAGGCGACTGGGGCACGCCGTTCGGCATGCTGATCGAGCACTTGGTCGACGTGCGCCAGGAGCGCAACGCGGCCGAGCTCGATCCGAGTGAGCTGGGAGATTTTTATCGCGCGGCGCGCGTCAAATTCGACACCGATCCGGGCTTTGCCGACCGTGCCCGAGCGCGCGTAGTGAAGCTGCAAGCGGGCGATGCCGAGACGCTGGCGCTGTGGCAGCAATTCGTGAATAGCTCCAAGCGTTACATGGCCGCCGTGTTCGAGCGGCTGGGCGTCGGGTTGGTCGAGGCCGACGTACGCGGCGAAAGCTTCTTCAATGTTAAGCTCAGCGAGATTGCGGAGGACCTGCAAGCGCGCGGCCTCGCGGTCGTCGACGACGGCGCGTTGTGCGTTTTCCCCGCAGGTTTTTCGAGCCGCGAGGGCGAGCCGCTGCCGCTCATCGTGCGCAAAAAAGACGGCGGCTTCGGCTACGGAGCGACGGATTTGGCGGCCCTCCGCTTCCGTCACGAGTCGCTCGGAGGCACGCGGCTCTTGTATGTCGTCGGTGCTCCGCAGCAGCAGCACTTGGCCATGGTCTTCGCCGTCGCCAAAATGGCGGGTTGGCTCGAGCCGCCGGTGCGCGCCGAGCATGTGTCGTTCGGGTCCGTGCTGGGCGACGACCGCAAGATGCTCAAATCGCGCAGCGGCGAGAACATCAAGCTGATCGAGCTGCTCGACGAAGCGGTGGAACGCGCCCACGCAGCCGTCTTGGAGAAGAACCCGGACCTGCCCGAAGACGAGCGGCGACGGGTGGCGCGACAAGTCGGTATCGGCGCGGTGAAGTATGCCGACTTGAGCAGTGACCGCGTCAAGGACTATGTCTTCGACTGGCGCCGCATGGTTGCCTTCGAAGGCAACACGGGCCCCTACCTGCAGTATGCGCACGCGCGCATTCATTCCATCTTTCGCAAGGCGGGTGACCGGCAAGTGAATGGGGCGATCCGTGTCCTCGCGCCAGCCGAGCGCGCGTTGGCGCTCGAGTTGCTCGCCTTTGGGCGCGCCCTGAGCGAGGTCGAAGCCACGCTCGAACCGCACAAGCTGTGCGGCTATTTGTATGGTTTAGCCACGAGCTTTTCGAGCTTTTTCGAGGCTTGCCCGGTGCTCAAGGCCGCGTCAGAGGAGCGCGCGTCGCGGCTGCTCTTGTGTGAACTCACGGCGCGCACGCTTCGCACCGGGCTCAACTTGCTCGGGATCGAAGCGCCGGAACGGATGTGATCTTTCGTTGCCGCCACGCTCGCAACCCGAGCTCGAGCGCCAGGAGGGCGAGCGCCGCAAACCCGACCTCGGGTGAAGCATCCACATTGCCTGCGTTGCCCGCGTCGCGCGCTCTGGCGGCGCCACTCGGTGGCCTCTGCGGCAGCGTCGTGATTTCACTCGGGTCGAGCGTGACGACGCGCTCCTCCGGTTGCCCGTCGATGCGCAGCGCGTAGCGGCCCGCGAGCGCTGGTGAGCCGATCTTCTGAGCGTTGCCGGAGGCGCGCTCGCGCACGGGTAGCAGGCCGGCCGGGCCTTCGATGACCACGTTGGCTGTCACGGGAAATTGCCAATCGCTGCCGGCAACGCTTTGCGCCGCGCCGCGGCGGCTGCGTGCCTCGTCCAAAAAGTGGTCGAGCAGCGCGAGAAACGCCGGTCGCAAAGGAAAGTTACTGTGCTCGACGGAGGTCGATAGTGCCACCGTAAAGAGCGCCCCGCGGCCCAGCGCCCGCTCCGTGAGAAATGGCTGGTGGTCGGAAAATACGGCCAAAACACGGGCTCCCAGCAGATCGCTCGTGCCAAGGGCGGTGCGGCCACGCAACGCTAGATCGTGCAAGCTCGACGCTTCGGGCCCTAGCCAGGACAGCGAGGCTTCATCGACATCGGAGGGCGTCTGCGTTTCCCAATGCACCGCGCCGTGCACGAAGGGCTCGAGCGTAGCGCCGAGCGGTGTCTGCTCGGCGCGTGGCCCGAGGAACGCGACGGCGACTCCCCCGTGTTCGACGAAGGTGACCAACGCGCTGCGCGCCTCCGGGGTGAGGCCGCCCGGATCGTCCAGCAACACCAGCGCGTCGGCCTTGAGCTCGTTCGGGTCATCGGGCAAAAGCGCCACGGGGTGCAGCGCCGCATCGCTGTCGAGCGCGCTCAAGGCCTGCTCGAGCACGGGGGGA
>CAXSGJ010000041.1:47796-61562 GCA_964236865.1 uncultured Polyangiaceae bacterium | reverse complement strand
CCGCCACGAAGAGTTTTCGTGCATCCTCGGTCGCCATTTTCTCGTCGTTCCTAAATAGTTCGCTGCACCCCGGCGATGGCCGGGCGGCGCAGAGCCGGGTTTCACGATATCTGCCTGTGATTCGCCGTTCAAGTCAGCAGTTCAGTGGCCGATCGGCCCCTTGGCCGATCGGCCACCTCCACCGGTCGAGTTGAGGCGCTCGTGTAAGCTACGCGGCCCATGAAGGTACGCGTGATCCTGAACCCAAGCGCGGGCAGCGGCGCCGCCCTCCGCCGGCTGCCGACGCTGAAGAGATTGCTCGAGGCGCGCGGAATCCAAGCCCAGATCGCCGAAACCCGGGCGCCGGGCGATGCGACTCGCTTGGTCCGCGAGGCGCGCCTCGATGGGGTCGAGTGCCTCTTGGTCATGGGCGGGGATGGCACGCTGAACGAAGTGAGCCAGGGATACATCGACGACGACGGGCGGCCCCTCCCCGGGCCCGACATCGCGCTCGTCCCCGCGGGCACGGGCGGCGATTTCCGAAAATCGTTTGCCCTGGGCACCACGCTGGAAGAAGCCGTAGAGCGTTTGGCAACGGCCACGCCACGCCCGCTCGATCTGGGTTTGCTCGAGCTCACAGCGCACTCGGGTGCGCCGATCAAGCGTGCGTTCTTGAACATCACGAGCTTTGGGCTCGGTGGTCTCACCGATCGACTAGTCAACTCCGGCCCGAAATGGATCGGCGGGCGCGCCGCATTTTTCCTAGGCACGGCCCGCGCGATGGTCAGCTACAGGAATGCCCCCGTGCGCATCAAAGTCGACGGCCGAGTCTGCCTGGAAGCGCCGATCGTCAACGTCGCCATCGCCAACGGACAATACTTCGGCGGCGGAATGTGGATCGCCCCCAGCGCGGATCCAAGCGACGGAGCCTTCGAGTTGGTGATGCTGCACGACTTGACGCGCCTGCAGCTGACGACCTTGTCCCGGCGCGTGTATCTAGGCTCGCACGTCGGCCAACCCGGCGTGAGCGTGGCTCGAGGCGCCGTCATCGAGGCCGAGAGCCTGGTTCCCCGAGCCGAGGTCCTGATCGATATGGATGGCGAGACGCCAGGGCGTCTGCCACTCGTGGCGCGCGTCGCGCGCGGCGCGCTCAGGATTCGGGCGTAGCCGCTCGCGTTGCCGGGCCCGCCGCCAACACCGCGGGCGGCGTCGGCAGCGCAAACCCGGCCGCCGTACCCGCCATGCGTAAGGCGCGAACGAAGAGGTACAGCCCCGCGCCCATGAGCCCGAAACACGCCCATTGCGCGGGCGTGAGCCCGGCGTAACGCGGGTCGACGGCCGCCGTCAGACCGTTGGTTTCGGCGATCGGATGATCGACACGGAGAAAGTCGAGCGCGAAGCGAACGGGCGCGTAAGCGATCGCCATCGCGCCGAGGTAAAAGCCCCACGGTCGCGGCCGCCGGCGCAAGTACAGGAATGCGACCGCGAGCGGGATGGTCAGCAGCATCTCGTACAGCCCGAGATCGAATCGCCCTCCACCCGGGTACTGCACGGCGAACCACGCATTGCTCGCCATACCGGGGTGGTCGTGGGCGACGCTGCAACCGCTCCGGCCGAATACCCAGGCCGCGGGAAACGCGCTCCCGACCACGTCTCCGTAGGGCAACATGGCGACCTTGTAGCGCCACTTCCACAGCAGAGCGCCGAGCACCCCACCCGTGAAGCCGCCGAAACTGGAGAGGCCCTCCCAGATTCGGAATAGCGACAAAGGGTCGCGCAGCACCTGACCTGGATAGTAGAAAATCACGTCCAGCATGTGGCCGCCGAGGAAGCCAATGCCGACCACCCAGGCGATCAGGCTCGTCAACACCCGCTCGTTCAGGCCGAGGCGCTTGGCCTGGCGCGTTGCCAACACCGACCCCACATAAACGCCCAGCGCCACCAAGGTCCCAAAGGGCTTGATCGAAAAAGGACTCGGGGGAAACCCGCCCAGGAAGCCCTTGGGCAAGATCACGAGCTCGGGGATCTGAATGTACGGGATGGCGGGCGTGCTGAGCACGACACGTGCTCTACCACACAAGCTGCGCGCGCGAACGAATGGGGTAGTTCAGTGCGGGTCGGCGACGACCGAGATGCTATCGAGCGCGCCGGGCTCTGTGCCGGCCACCACGCTCAGGCGCACGCGGCCGCAGCGTCGGGACAGCACGACCGGGCTCACGGCCTCCGCCTCGCAGCGTGACTTGGGCAAGGACGCGTCGAGCGCATCGGCGACCACATCCAGCGCATGGCCCAACGCTTCCGCGCGCGCTTGAGGGCTGCCCGCTGGGACGGCGCGAACTTCAACGGCTTCCGCAACGCGCGTGAGCAGCTCGGGGCCAGATAAGGACACCTCGCGCAAGCGGGCGTTCTTGAAGGTAACCTGCAGCCGAGCTTCGGCCACACGCTCGGTCAGCACTTTATCGTCCGGGACCGCGTACGGAAAGGAGAACACGGCATGGCATGGGTCGCTCGTGCAGCTTCCGGACGGCTGCAACTCGGGGAGGCTCGCCCGCAGGACGGCGTCCAGATCGCCCGCTCGTTTGCCGAAGCTCCGCGTACTGGCGAGTAGGCGGACAAGCCGCCCAAATTCGCGGAGCAGCTCGCGCCGCTGATCGGCCGCCAGCGCGAAGCGCGCCTCTAGCGCGCGGGCGGCCGCGAGCATGCGTTCGACGCGGCGCTCGGCGAACACCCGCCGCGATTCGAGCTGAGTGATGCGATCGGCGACGGCCGCGGCGTGCGGGCCGCGCGGCATCGCGTCCAAGTACGCGCGGAGGCGCGGCAGGTTGTCCCAGGCGAGCTTGTAGTAGCGGGCTTCCGCAGGCGCAAACCAAGCCCGAACTTGGTCACGGTAGTCGCCGCGCGGAAACTCCCGCAGGTAGCGCTCGCTGGCGGCCAAACGATCTTCGAGCGTCGGGGCAAGCCGCGCCTCGCGGTAACTGCGATAGTCGCCGAAGTCCCCGGTGATCCGCGCGGTGCTGGCACACGCCGACAGGAGTAAGGCAAATAGGCAATAGCGCGCGCGCTTCACGGCGCAGGCTCCGGACAAAAATTGCACTCCGTCGGCACGGCAGGCGAGGCATCGCTCATGTACGACGCGTAATCGTCGCAGCTTGCGTATTGAAGCTTCCGCAAGCAAACCTCGCCGTCGTGCACGAGCGGCAGACAACGATCGGGGAAAGCCGTCGGGTAACTGTCGGGGTTTTGACAGGCGTTGCTGCAGGCCTTGCTGCTCGTGCCGCACTCCCCACAGCGGCGACAATCAATGGCTTCTTTACTGGAGAAGAACACGACTGGGTCGAGCGGGGCCACCTTTTGGCCGCAGCCTCCGACGTCACCCGGTGTGGGCGCAGTGCAAAACAAGAGCGTGAAGAGCGCGAGCAAGAGCGGCGCTCGTTGCCGGCTGACGACGGCCCGAGCTGGCTGGGATGCGGTCATGGCAACACCTCGTAATCGACGAATAGGCCGAGCTGCGCCGAAAGCACCGGGATGGTCGTCACCGAGCGATCCGGGGTGCCGGCGCCGTAAAATAAGCTACCCACGAGCTCACCTTGCACGCCTAGGCCGGCGCTCAGCATGAAGGCGCTGCCGAAAGCGGCTTCTACGCCGCCCCCGAGATCGGGTTGCAAAACGACAGGAATGCCGGCGCGGCCATAGAGCAGCGCGCGGCCGCTGCCGATCCGGTCGAGCGCGATATAAGACAGGCTCAACACCTCTTGCGGAATGCCCTGCGCCGCGATCGACAGATGCAGCACGGCGCCGTGCGCTAAGCCATCGAGTGGGCCCCGCACCACTCCGAGCCCGATGTCATAGTACGCGGCAGTGCGCGATAGTGACTCCGACGTGTCGCCGAGCGGAGTCGACAAGCGATACGGATTGTTGAAGCGGATGCCCTCGCCCAATGAGAGCGAGCCGAACGCGTGAAAATACGCCGAGCTACCCGCGATGGGAGTGCGGTAGCGCTCCTGCCCGAGCGGTTTTTGGGCAGGCTCGGAACGCGCCATTCTGGGCGCGCCAAAAAACGCGCCGGTGGCAAGCAGAACCGCGAGCCGCGCCTGGGACTGCCGAGAAAAACGCACGTTTACGTCGCGCCTCGGCGGCTAGGCAGCGCGCGAGCAGACACGCTCGATCTCGTCGACCCGCTTCGGAATCGCGTCGCTGAGCACGATGGCCGAACCGCTCGTCACCAGCACGTCGTCCTCGATGCGCACGCCGATGCCTCGATACTTGTCTTCGACCTGCGCGGTGTGCGCGATGTAAATGCCGGGCTCGACGGTGATGACCATGCCAGCTTCGAGTGGCCGGGGCTTCCCGGAAACGAAGTAGGCGCCCACGTCATGCACGTCCATCCCCAAGTAGTGGCTGGTCTTGTGCATGAAGTACGGTTTGTAGCGAAGCTCCGCGATCGCGGTCTCGACCGGCCCCTCGATGATGCCGAGCGTAACCAAGCCACGCGTGATGACGTCCACGCTCGCCGCGTGCACCTCTTCGAAGGTGCGCCCGGCGCGAGTGACTTCGATGCTGGCCAGCTGCGCGTCGAGCACCAACTGATAGATCGCGCGTTGCTCGGGCGTGAATGTGCCGCTGACCGGAAACGTGCGAGTGACGTCGGCGGCATAATAATCGAACTCGGCGCCTGCATCGATCAGCAGCAGATCCCCCGCTTCCATCCGGCGATCGTTGCGATGGTAGTGGAGCACAGTGGCGTTTGGCCCAGACCCGACGATCGGTGAGTACGCGGCGCGCTCGGAGCCGAAGCGCCGGAAGGTACTGCGCAAAATGGCCTCCACCTCATACTCGAACATCCCCGGGCTGGCCTCGGCCATGGCCGCCACGTGGGCGTCGCGGGTGATGTCGATGGCGCGCTGCATGGCGCTGAGCTCGAGCTCCGACTTCTTCAAGCGCGACTCGTGAACGACCGTAGCGGAGTCGACGATCGACGTGGGACAGGTGACGCCCAAGCGCGCGCGGCTTCGCACGCGATCGAGAGCCGCGAGCAACGTGTCGTCGAACGCGCGATTTTTACCCAGCCGGTAGAAAACGCGCTCCGTGTTCTGAATCACGTCCGGAAGTTTGAGCGAAAGATCGGCGATCGGGAACGCGGCGTCTGCACCAAAGTCGGCCAGCGCACCTTCGACGCCAGCGCGCGCGCCGTCCCACACCTCACGCTCGGGGTCGCGAGCGCGCACGAACAGCGTGAAGGGCTGCTCACCGCTGCTGTTTAATACCAGCACGCTCTCCGGCTCGTCGAACCCAGTCAGATAAAAGAAATCCGAGTCTTGGCGATACTCGTGCTCGACGTCGTTATTGCGGATCGCGAGCGGCGCAGAGCTGATCACCAGCACACCAGGTCGGATCGCGGCCAGAACGCGTTCACGCCGCTCCTTGAACTCCTGGTGCATGGGGTCGACTTTATCACTCCCGGGCCTGCGCGCACCGACCGCGAGCGAGGGCCATGGCGCGTGCCGCACCCGGCCGGCCGCCATGGTGTCGATAGCGGCGAAGGCAGCGGAAGCCATCGTTCTCGACGACTCCAGCACGCCTCTCGAGCCGCGATCAGGGTGGGTGGTTTGACGGCCGGGGAGTGCCACGGTACCTCTTGATGGTGAGCAGTGAACGCCCGGACGGCTCGGAGCGCGACGAACGCGATCGCGTGCGCCGCCTCGAAGGCATCTTGCCCGAGTTAGTGAAGCGCGTCTTCGAGGCGGGTTACGAGCGGCTGAGTGAAGGGCCCGAAAACGTCCGGCACTTCATGAGCGAGCTTCGGCTGCCCAAGGATGTCCTGTCTCAATTGGACGAGACGAAAAATGGCCTGTATCGCGCCGTCGCCAAAGAGGTCAGGGATTTCCTCGACCACACGAGCTTCGCCGACGAGCTGGCGAACGTTTTGACGAAGCTTTCCTTCGAGGTCAAAACCGAGGTCCGTTTCATTCCGAACGACGCGGCGAAGGGCGGCCGCCCGATCCCGGACGTCAAAGCCAAGGTCAGCGTCAAGCGGGACCGCACGTCCCACCCGCCGGAACCGCCGTCAGATATAAACGACAAGGCTTCCCCCGCGCCGGATCATCTGGCAAATGGCAAGCCGACAGAGGAGTCCTCATCTTGAAGTCGCTAACCGCAGGCGCCGAAATCGACGCCTGGTGCACCAAATGCCGAATGGATCTGATGCACCGCATCGTCGCGATGGTGCAAAGCGCGCCCAAGCGCGTGATTTGCCTGACGTGTAACTCGGAGCACAACTACCGCGCCCCGCGTACGGAGACGACCGCCAGCGGCGTGCACGTCCGCGCGCGCAACACGGGGCCCAAGCCGTCTCCCGCTGCGGCCCGGGTCACCCAAAAGGCGCGCGCCGAAAAAGAGCGCGCAGACAGCTGGTCTTCGAAGACACTGGGCCAAGCCGTGGACGCCTTCACGCGCTACGCGATGGACAAGTCGTTCCGCGAGGGCGAGCTCGTGCTGCACTCCAAATTCGGCGAGGGCTACGTAGACAAGGTCTTGGAAGGCGCGAAAATCAGCATCATGTTCCGCGACGGCGCGAGGACACTCGCGCACCGCGCGAACTAGTCGCACGCGCCGTCGGGGCGGCATCCCGCGCCGGGCGTTGTTCGGGCGCATCGCGCCGGTTGCTGACGGCCCTTGGGGTGGCGCGCCCCGGGCGAGCTGCGCGGTCCTTCGGTTGCTCCGAGCGCTCGGGACGCGGGCTCATGTTGCTGCGCTCGGGACGCGGGTTGCTGCGCTCGACGCGGGGCACCACCACGCGGTCCCGCGTGAAGCGATCCTTGCCCGTGAATTCACGGCGTTCGCCGCGTGCGGGGCTCGGGCGCGGTTTGCCGGCGGGCGCCTCCCGGCGCGCGCGCGAATCCTCGGTGCGCTTCGGCGCCGCCGTGCGTGGCACCCGAGCGTTGGACTTGACCTGAATTTCCCAAGCTTCGGTACCAGCGGCGCGTACGCGGCTAGGCACGCCAAATTCCTTCTTCAACGCGACGAGCTCGTCCAGGGTCAAGTGCCGCCATTGGCCGGGGCGCAAGTCCTCGGCGTTTATCCCGGCGTGCGAGATGCGGGCCAGACGCATCACGAGCGCACCCGTGGCCTCACCCAAGCGGCGCACCTGGCGGTTACGACCTTCGCGCAGCGTGAGTTCTAGCCAAGTTTTGTCGCCTTCGAAGCGAAGACGACGCACTTCTGCCGGCGCCGTCGCCCGCCCGTCGATCTGGATGCTTTTGCGCCACTCCAAGAGTTGATCGTCCTGGACCAGGCCTTGGACTTTGGCGACGTACACTTTCTTCGCCTTGTTGCGTGGGTGCGCCAGAGCGTTCGAAAAATCACCATCGTTGGTGCACAAGAGCGCGCCGCTCGTGTGAAAATCCAACCGCCCAACCGGGACCACGCGCACACCGACTGGCTTCAACAACTCCGCGACCGTCGGGCGGCCCTCGGGGTCGTTCAGGGTACACATCACGCCGCGCGGCTTGTGTAAGACCAAGTACACGAGTGGCTCGGCCATCAGCCGATTGCCGTCGACCTCCACCTTGGCCCTGCGCGGATCGACGCGTACGCCGAGCTGATCGACGACCCGGCCATCCACTTTGACGCGGCCTTTGGTGATCAATTCCTCCGCGGCTCGCCGCGAGGCGATACCCGCGCGCGCCAAGACCTTCTGAAGCCGTTCGTCTGCCATGAATGGGGCATGCCTTAGCATGAGCCGGGCTCGGGGTTCGGCTTGCTTTGCCCGGGGCACAAGCGCGCGGTCTTTCGGACGGTGCTCCCGAGCGAGCGCAGCCGATGGACGACGGCGGTCGTAAGTCGAGCATAGACGCCGAGTGTCCGGCGTTCGCTCGGCCCTGGGACGGCTAGCGGCCGCGTGCGCCGGTTGCCGGCGCCCCGCCGGACCCCGAACCGAGCCCGGACACTGCGCCGGTCACCCCCGCGCCGCCGCTGGCGGCAGCGGCGGCCGCTTCCGCGGCTTGGTCTTTCTGCTCGACCTCGCGCAGCGCGATCTCGTCCCGATCCCAACGGTCGACGTGGCCGTCGAAGTCGAGGTCCACGCCCCGGCGTTCCAGCTTGCCATCGTCATAGATCTCCCAGACGTCCGGCTTGCGGTCGTAGTTGGTGTCGATCTGCGCGCGGCTCAGTTGGCCCGCTGCATAAAAACGCGTCTCGTCGTCCACGCCGTCGTCGTTGTGATCGAGGCGCAGTTTGGCGACGCGGCCTTTGGCAAACGTGATCCAGGTGTCCATTTTGCCGTCGAAGTTAGTGTCGGCGACTTCGTTCAGGGCCTCCCCCTTGTCCGTGTACGTGCGGACGACGTCTTTCACGCCGTCCAGGTTGGTGTCCACCTCGCGGCAGAGGAGCACGCGGTGGCGGTCCTCACCCTCCCCCACTACCCCAAAAACACGCCGAATGTTGGCCGTTTTAGCGCTTGGGCCCAGGCTTTCGACGACTTCTCGATCGCCGCGACCTTTGTAGTCGCAGCGTGAGCGGTCGTCGGCGGTGACGCCCGCGACCTCGCCGGCCATGGCTGGACCTTTGGCCTCGTGACTCGAGCCACCACAAGCGCCGGCGAGCAAGCCGAGCACGAGTGCCGCCGAGCGCCTCGAATGACTCCCATCACGCGCTATCGTCACTTGCTCGATCCCTTCGGGTTAGTCGCGGGCGCGGCCGGCGCAGGTGCGGGTGACGCAGGCGCGCTAGTTTCCGTCGGAACCTTGTTCTCGGTCTCCGTCGGCAGCGTGGTCTTGCTGTCGAACGTTGGACTTGGCGCCGACCTGTCAGAGCGGTCCGGGGGCACGTAGCCCGTCTCTTTGCAGTAGTCGATCGTGGCTCCGGGATCGGGGCGGCCGTCGTTGTTCACGTCGGCATGGATCAACGGGCACCCTGGCTTCGGATACTCCCACCACTGATCGATGATGCCGTCGCCGTTCGAATCGCGTTCGGTGCGCACGAGCGCGCCGGCCTGGTAAAAGTCCCAAGTGTCCAGGCGTTTAGCGAGGGCCGTCGACTGATCCTTTTCGGCGATTTGACCCGCCTTGAAGGTGCTGACCTCATCGACCGAGCCGTCCTTGTCATAGTCGTTCTCACGCCGGACCATCTGACCGCTCGCGTCGAAGTAGGTGTACGCGTCGACCACGCCGTCAAAGTTCAAGTCGACCGCGCGGCATTGTTCCCGCCCGCCATCGCGTACGATGGTGATGTCGATCTTGCCGTCTCCATTGGCGTCGATCTTCTCGGCGCTGGACGAGCCCGTGTCACATGCCTCATGCGTGACCCGGGTATCACGCGTGGTGACGCCTGCCGCAGAGTTGGCGCCTGGGCCTGAACCATTACAACTGAACTGGAACCCCGCCATCCACACCGCGCCCAGCCAGAGTAGAGCGGTGCGACCAGCGCGCCCAGTGGGGCAGCCAGCGCTCGTCGGGTTCAGGGTGTCCTCGCTCGTCCTCGTCATTGCATCCTCTCGGCGCGGGAGCGCGTTCACGCTCCCTCGGCAAAGTTCGACCGGTCACGGTTTTAGCCTGGAACGCGGCAGCTGCATAGCGCGCTGCCCGACCCGCGCTGCAGGAGCAAAAGGCCCAGTTCATCCGGCGGCAGTACGGGCCACCGCGGCGGGCCGGCACTCTGATCCTGGCTCGCACGGGCTCCGGGTCGCCGGCCCTGACCCGCGTGTGCAAACCGGGAACACCCGGACGGCTTTTTATAATTGCTTGAAATGAATGAATTATTTGTGCGCACGTTGGCGTATCGTGATTGACAACACACGTATGGGAATCTAGTGTAACGACTGGCAACTGGGCACGTCGCATGTCTCGTAAGAAGATTTCCACCACCGTCTACATCACGCCGGAGCAGAACGAGCGGCTGCATCTCCTGCACAGCCGCACGAAGGTTCCGGTCGCTGTGTACATCCGGGAGGGGATCGATCTGGCGTTGAAGCGTTATGAGCATGCGCTGCCGGGTCAGATGAGCTTGACGGATAGCCCCGCCCCCAAAGCCGTCGCGAAGAAGTAGCGCAACGCCGGTCCGGTCGGGGTCGCTGGTCGTCATCGCGAGGCCGCGCTAAAGAGCCCGCCCCGCGCTCGCCCGACGCCGAGATATGCCGACAGACCCCAAAAAGATTCGTAACTTCTCGATCATCGCCCACGTTGACCACGGCAAAAGCACGCTCGCGGACCGTATTCTGGACGTGACGGGGGCCATCAGCTCGCGCGAGAAGGTCGAGCAATTTTTGGACAAGCTGCCGCTGGAACGGGAGCGCGGCATCACCATCAAAGCGCAGTCGGTGCGACTCAAGTACCTCTCGCCGCGCGGCCAAGAATACCAGCTGCAGCTGATCGATACCCCTGGGCATGTGGATTTCAATTACGAGGTGAGCTCGAGCCTGCGCGCCTGTGAGGGCGCGCTCTTGGTGGTGGACGCTACGCAAGGCGTGCAGGCGCAGACGGTCGCCAACGCCTACCTGGCCATCGAGAACAACCTGGAAATCATCCCGGTCTTGAACAAGGTCGATCTGCCGTCAGCCAATGTCGATCACACCGCCGAGCAGATCGAGAAAGTGATCGGACTCGACTGCAGCGGCGCTCTGTTCGCCAGCGGCAAAACCGGCGTGGGCGTCTTGGAGGTGCTCGAGGCGGTGATCGATCGCGTGCCGCCCCCAGAGGGCGATCCGAACGCGCCGCTGCGCGCCCTTCTGTTCGACAGCTGGTACGACAGCTATCGCGGCGCGGTGGTGATGCTGCGCGTGATGGATGGCACGCTCAAGAAGGGCGACCGCATCAAATTCATGGCCACGGGCCGGCACTACGATGTGACGGAGATGGGCTGTTACAACCCGCACGCGGTCGCGATTGAAGAGCTCGGCCCCGGCGAGGTCGGCTTCGTCGCGGCGAACATCAAGTCGACCGAAGATACCAAGATCGGCGACACGATCACCAGCTTCCATCACGGCGCGAGCGAGCCACTGCCCGGCTTTCGCGAGGTAAAGCCGATGGTGTTCGCGGGCATCTTCCCCACAGACTCTGCCGAATACGAGAACTTGCGCGACGCGCTGGCCAAGCTGCACATGAACGACTCGTCATTCAGCTTCGAGCCCGACACTTCCGATGCGCTCGGCTTTGGCTTTCGCTGCGGCTTTTTGGGCTTACTGCACATGGAGATCATCCAAGAGCGTCTGGAGCGTGAGTACAACTTGGACTTGATCACGACCGCGCCCAGCGTCGTGTACATCGCGCACACAAAAAATGGGGAGACGGTGCGGGTCGACAATCCGTCGAAGATGCCGCCGGTCGGCGATATCGACACGATCGAGGAGCCCATCCTGAAGCTTACCGTCCACGTGCCGGCCGAGTACGTAGGCCCGACGGTGGCGCTGTGCGAGGAGCGCCGGGGCACCCAGCTCGGCCTCAACTACTCGACCAAAGATCACGTGGTCGTGACGTACGAGCTGCCACTGGCAGAAGTGATATTAGACTTTCACGACCGCTTGAAGAGCGCCTCCCGCGGCTACGCGAGCATGGATTACGAGGTCACGGGCTACCGCGCGGACAACTTGGTGAAGCTCGACATGATGTTGAACGGCGAGCCCCTCGACGCGCTCAGCATCATCGTGCACAAGGACACCGCCTTTAGCCGCGGCCGAGCTTTGGCGGCGAAGTTGAAGGAGCTCGTGCCCCGTCAGCAGTACGAAGTGGCCATTCAAGCGGCCATCGGCGCTAAGGTGATCAGCCGCGAAACCGTGCGCGCGATTCGAAAAGACGTAACTGCCAAATGCTACGGCGGCGACATCAGCCGTAAGCGGAAGCTGCTCGAGAAGCAAAAGGAGGGCAAGAAACGCATGAAGGCGGTGGGTAGTGTGGAGGTTCCGCAAGAAGCGTTTTTGGCCATTCTGAAGCTCGACAGTTGATCACTCGTGGCCGCGAGTGTGGCGCTGAGTCTCGGCGGCTCGGAATCCGCTATTATAGAAACCTGGTCCCGTCGTTTAAGAAGAAAGACACTGATGAGTAGCTCTGCCTCGAAGCTGCGGGTACGCCGCGAGCAAACCCTTCTGCAACTGAACCAAGCCGCGACGCCCGACGGGCAAGTAGTGCATTTGGAGACGGTCGCGTTCGGCCCGTCTCTGGCGGTGGAGCGCTTCCGCTTCGGAAATGGTTTAGAGCTCTTGTTCTGTGAGGATCATAGCGCGCCGGTGATCGCCTACCACACTTGGTTCCGCGTCGGCTCGCGCCATGAGCGTGAGGGAAAGACGGGCCTCGCGCACCTGTTCGAGCATTTGATGTTCAACGAGGTGGAGGGCCGCAAGGCGGGCGAGTTCGATCGTAAGTTGGAAGAAGCGGGCGCCGAGAGCAATGCCTCCACGTGGCTGGACTTCACGCAATACAACGTGTCGATTCCCAAAGACCAATTGCCACTGGTCGTGAAGCTCGAATCCGAGCGTATGAGCCGCTTGGTGCTGCGTGATCCGCAAGTAAAGAGTGAGAAGGAGGTCGTGGCGAACGAGCGACGGTACCGCGTAGACGACGACCTAGAGGGCGCGGTGAGTGAGCTCCTGTGGGCCACCGCGTTTCAGAGTCACGCCTACCGCTGGCCGACGATCGGTTGGATGAAGGACATCGAGGCCTTCACCACCGAGGACTGCCTGGAGTTTTACAAGACGTATTACGCGCCCAACAACGCCGTCCTGGTGATCGTGGGGGACGTGGCCGAGGCCGCGCTCCTGAAGCGTCTGTCGCAGGCTTACGGCGCGTTGCCTGCCAGCACCTTACCGCTCGAGGACGTGCGCCCGGAGCCGCCGCAAAGCGAGGAGCGGCGCGTCGAGGTCCTAAAGCCGACCGCGACCGAGAAGCTCGTCGTTGGCTATCACAGCCCCGCGATGGGAGATTTCGACCATCCTGCGCTGTCGCTATTGGCCGAGGTGTTGTTCAGCGGGCGAGCCAGCCGCTTGCATCAGAAGCTGGTGCGTGAGCTCGAGCTAGCGACCGAAGTGCGGGCATTCGTGGGCCCATTTCGAGACCCGGGCTTGTTCGAGCTATTCGTCTCGGCGCGCGAAGGCCAGACGGCGGAGCAACTGCTCTCGGTGATCGACGCGGAGTTCGCCAAGGTGCAAAGCGAGCCTATTTCCGCAGAGGAAATCGCGCGGGCGGCGGCGCGGCTCGAGCTTGGGCTCTTGGCGGGCCTGGAGACGGTCGACGGCAAAGCTTCGACGCTCGGCTTTTATGAGACGGTGCTGGGCCGCCCGGGCGCCGCCTTCGAGCGTTTGGAGACGACGCGGCGGGTGACGGCGAGCGATTTATTGCGCGTGGCGCGGCGCTACCTGTTGCCCCGCTACCGCAGCGTCGTCCTGGTGCGTCCCGACCCTAACGCGAGCGTCGAGGCCGACGCTGAGACGGACGGCGACGACGCGGAGGCCGCCCAGTGAGCGCCGCAGCCAGCGTCGTGCGCTTGGCCGATGCGGGCGGGGCTGCGGTCCTGCTCGAAACCTCACGGGCTCTGCCGTTGATTTCGATCAGCGTCGGCTTGAAGACCGGCGCGCTGATCGACCCGCTGGGCAAGGAAGGGACGACGCGGCTCCTGTCTCGGTTGATGCGGCGCACCGCCGGAGGCCTGGAGGCACAGGTGATCGATACTCGCATCGACTCGCTGGGCGGCTCGCTCGGCGCCGACGTGGCCCACAGCACGATGGTCTTTCAGGCGACGGTCATCTCGCGTTCGCTGGCGGCGTTTGTCGATCTGCTGGTCGACGGCGTTGGCGATCAGCCCGA
>CAXSGJ010000041.1:45824-47786 GCA_964236865.1 uncultured Polyangiaceae bacterium | reverse complement strand
GCCCTCGGGGACGCGGCCCCCGCCCCCGCGATCCTGGTCGACGTGCTGGCCCGGCCGGGCCTGTTCGAGGCGGAGCTCGAGCGCCTGCAGCGTGAGACGCTGGCGGAACTGACCGACTCGCTGGACGACGACCGAGGGCTCGCGCGGCGCTTTTTTCGGCGGCGGTTCTTCGGATCCCACCCGTATGGTCGCTCGGTTTCGGGCACACCGAAGACCGTGCCCGAGATTACATCGGCCGATGTCCGCGGCGTGTTCGAGCGTTCGTTCGTGCGGGACAACCTGGTGTTTGCGTTCTCCGGCGATCTGGACGCGGCGCTGGCTTCGCGCATCGCGCAGCGCATCTCGGATGCGCTGCCGAGCGGCGTCGCGCCCGTGGATGATACGCCGGAACCCTCGCCCGTCGCTGGGCGCCGGCTCGTGATCGTGGACAAGCCAGACCGCACCCAGACGCAAATTTTGATCGGCTGCTTGGGTTCGCACACGCGGGACGAGGACCACGTCGCGTTGCTCGTAGCCAACACGATCTTCGGCGGTACGTTCACCGCCCGGATGACCCAGGAGGTGCGCTCGAAGCGCGGTTGGTCCTACGGAGCGTACTCGAACGTGCCTTTCGATCGCCGACGGCAAAGCTTCAGTATGTGGACCTTTCCGAAAGCCGACGACGCCGGCCCGTGCCTGCGCTTGGAGCTCGGCATGCTCCACGATTTGCGCGAGAAAGGCGTAACCAAGCAAGAGCTGTCTTGGGCCAAACGTTATCTGGTCCGCTCCCATTGCTTTGCGGTCGACACGGCCGCCAAACGCGTCGGGCTGGCGTTGGATCAAGCTCTTTATGAGCTCCCGGAAGACTACTACTCCCGCTATCTGGAGCGAGTACAGGCCGTCACGTTGGACGAAGCGAACAGCTCCGTCCAAAATCGCTTGTCGGAGAACGACGTGCTGATCACCGTCGTAGGCACCGAGTCGGCGATCGGTGAGGCCGTGCGCGCCGCCGTCGACGGGCTGGCGTCGACCGAGGTCGTGCCGTTCGATCGGGTTGATTAGGCGGCGTGGAGCCCAAGGGCTCGGACGAGCGCGCGCGCGACTGCGCGCGCGCTGTCGAGCGCGCGCGCTTCGCCCTCGTCGATCGATTCGCCCGCCGATAGCTCACCGAGCAGGTCGACGTAGATTTTCAACTTGGGCTCGGTCCCGCTGGGCCGGACGACGACGCGGCCGCCGTCGATGCTGATTTCCACGAGCAGCGCCGGGCCGCGCCATGGCGGCGAGTCCGCCTCGGGCACGCGCAGGTCGCGGAGCGCGGTCACTGCCCGCCCGGCGAGCTCGCTCGGCGGAAGGTCGAGGATTTGCTGCATGGCGCGCAGGATGCGCGCGGCGCCCAGGCCGCCCTCGAGCACCACGTTGTGCTGAACGCTGACCCACAGGCCATGCGCGCGGTACAGCGCGTGAAGCCGATCCAGCACGCTGTGTTGCGTCGCGCGGGCCTCCGCCGCGAGCTCCGCAAAGGCAAGCGCCGCGCTGAGCCCGTCTTTGTCGCGCACCGCCCGGCCAAACGAATATCCGAGTGCTTCCTCGTAACCGAACGTGTAGCGGTAGCCCTGCATTTCGAGGGCGAGCCCCGCCGTCCACACCCACTTGAAGCCGGTGAGCACGCGCTCGCAGCGCACGCCGTGCGCCGCCGCGATGCTCTCCAGCATCGGTGAAGACACGAGCGATGAGAGCACGAGCCGGTGTGCGTCGGGCGCGCTGTGGGCTAGGGCAAAGTCGGCCAATAGCAGGCCGATCTGATTGCCCGTGAGCGCCAACCAGCGGCCCGTCGGCGTCGGGATGGCGACCGCCAAACGGTCAGCGTCGGGGTCATTGGCGAGCAGCAGGTCGGCGTGCTTCGCGGTCGCGAGTGAGAGCGCGAGATCGAGCACGCCCGGCTCCTCCGGATTCGGGAACAGGACCGTGGGGAAGTGTCCGTTC
>CAXSGJ010000041.1:0-45814 GCA_964236865.1 uncultured Polyangiaceae bacterium | reverse complement strand
CGCGCTGTTCGGGCACACTGTGCAAAGGACGGTAGCCGGCCTCCGCGAAGAGCTGCTCGAGCAAGGCGGCCCCCACGCCGTGCAGCGGGGTGTACACGATGCAAAGGTCGCGGTCGCCGGCCACCTGCGGCAGCTGACCGCGAATTTCCGCGAGATAGCGGGCGCTGAGCGCTGCCTCGATCGGCTCTTGCCGCGCCAAGTCGCCGAGCGGAATGTCCTTGGCCGGTCCCTGGGCTTGCATGAGCGCGGCGACCTCTCGATCGTCGGGAGGGATCACCTGCACGCCATTGGCAACGTACAGCTTGTAGCCGTTGTACGCCGCCGGGTTGTGACTGGCCGTGATCACGATGCCTGCGTTCGCTCCGAGCGCGCGCACCGCGTACGCGACGAGCGGCGTGGGTACAGGGCTTTGAAAGCGCTTGACCGGGATCCCCGCCGCGATCAAGACGCGGGCCGCCGCGTCGGCGAAACGCACGCTGTCCAAACGTGCGTCGCAGCCAATGACGACCGGCAAGGCGCGGGGCTCGTTGGCGTGAGCCAGCAGGTGCTCGGCCAGAGCCCGCGTGACGCGGATGACGACGGCCAAATTCATGCGCGCGCTGCCGGCGCCGACGATGCCGCGCAGCCCCGCGGTGCCAAATTCGAGATCGCCGAGCATGCGCTCGGACAACTCCGCGTCCGCGCGAGCTTCGATCAGGGAGACGAGCTCGGCTTGGGTCGCGGGATCCGGATCGGCCGCCGCCCAAGCGCGCGCGCGGCGCACGAGCTCCGCCTCAGCGGTTGCCTGAGGCGGGCTCAGGGAACGACCGTAACGACCAGGTGGACCTGTTTTTCGGCGGGGCCCTTGGCCGCGGTGAGCGAGCGATAGGCAAAATCGAGCGTGAGCTTGCCGGCAGACTTGGCGGCGAAGTCGAAGCGGCGCGTGCCCCCGTAGCCCGTGCAGCCCGGACAATCACTGGGCGGCGCTTCGCTATAGCTTTCCGCGAGCACGCTCAAGATCGCGGGGTCTGGCGCGGGCTCGATGCGCCATTTCATCGGCGTACCAATGCTGGCCGGTAAGAGCACCGAGAAGTGGCTGCCCGGCTTGCTCGTGATCTGCTGCGCGGTCTCGTCGTACACGGCGTTGCCGGGGCTGGCGGGTGCTCGCTCCTCGCTCACGGACGTAGACGGTGACACGACCTTCGCCGCGGGCTCGGCTGAGGCGGCCGAAGGCGCGGAGCTCGCTGGGGCACTGTCCGCCCCAGGGCGGCCGCAGCCCCAGGCGAACCCCGTGCAGAGCAGGAACGCGAGCAAGAAATACGGCCGGCGCGTGAGGTTCATGGCTTCAATCCCAATTGGCGCACAAGGCGCCGTCGTCGGCGTTTAGCGCGCCGATGTGGTCCTTCGCGGCCTTGACCCAGGACGCTTCGACGTCCAGCTCGCCGTAGGCGACGACTTCATACATGCGCACGGCGTAACCGCAATAGCCGAGCGCCGCGTACGCATTCCCCGAGTAGAACGAGGCATAACCAACGTACTTGTCGTTGGGCGGCGCCGCGTAGATCATGTCCGAGAAGGCCTGGAGCGCGTGCCAATGCTCAGCCTGTTGATACAGCGTCCAACCGCTCCAAAAACGGACCGAGTGGATGCGCGGCTCATCCGGGAAGAGCTCGCTGAATAACGTGTATTGCGCGCGCGCCTGCTCATACTGCTTGTGATCTTTGAAATCGTGCCCTGAGGTGAGCACGGCGTCCGCGGTCAGCACCGGCGCGTCGGGCTTGCTGAACACCTGCGTGAAACGCTCACGCACGGCGGCGCGGTAGGGCTCGGCGACCGTTAGTGTGCTGGTCTTGAACTGGACGAAGCTGTGCGCGCCGTCCACGGACGTGGCCCAGATACGTAGGCTTTGAGCGCGCAGCAGCTGCTTCGTGTCGAGCCGCTTCAGGTCCAGCGCCTTGCCCGCAGGCAGGCGATATACCCAAGCTTTGGCGGACTTTGCCGGGTCAGCGGGCGACCAAGAGTACTTACCGCCGTTCGGAGCCAACGCCTGGACGTTCACGCTCAAGTCTTCACCCGTCTCGTTTTGCACGCTCACATAGCGATCTTGAAAGTTACTGAGCTTGTCCGATGCTTTCGCAACTTTCTTGGCGTCCGCCCAAGCGCCGTACGCCCCGATGCCGTTGCTGCCGTACTTGATCCAAATGTAGCCGTCCTCCCCCCATTCGGGACCCCAGGAGTTGCGCACATGCCAGGCCTTGCGCGCGTCGTCCCAGCCGACGATCGCCAGAGCGTGATTGACGCGGCCTCCGGCGTCTTCGTCGAAGACGCCGCCGGCGTAGCTTTGGAAGGCGTCCGTGACGTAGACCGCTGCGGCGACCGGGCCGTGCGCGACCAGGGCTCGCTTGATGTCTTCGGTGGCAGGCACGTTCCCCTGGGCGTCGATCATGCCCCAAGACGCGACGCCGATCGCGGGCGTCGCGGAAGGTGCAGCGCACGTCGCCGGAGCAGCGCGATACGGTTGGCCCTGTTCGTTGGCCTGGCTCTTCGAGCTCAACCAATCCAGCGCATGGTTGATCGTATTGCCGTGACAGTTGTCGCTGCTCGACGCGACGGGCACGCAATTGACCAATTGTTGCTCGGACAAATCGAGCGCCTGACCATTCAGTAGCCGCTCGCTGCCCTCTAAAGCGGCGGTGGCCGCAAACGCCCAACAACTGCCGCAGGATTTTTGGTCGCGTACCGGCGCAAGCTTATCCCGCCAGGAAAACTGAGGATTGGTGAGCGAAGGGATGGCGGATGACGGAAACCAAGCGCCTTCTTTGCCGGCAACCTTCTCGGGCGTCACGATTAACCCGCTCGCCCCGACGTTCGGCCCCGTGTCGCCCGGCTCACGGCGCGATGCATCGCGAGCGGGCGCGTCCGGTGGCAGGGCCGAGCGCTCGACCAGCGTTTCTTTGTACAGGTTCGGCTTGTTGCCCAGCTGCTCGCGCTTGGCGTTTTGTTTCTTGGCGGCCGCCGGATCGGCCTTTGGCTCGAGGCCCGTGATGTCCTGCACCGGCTTGTCCGATACCGGCGTCACGCCCACTTCGAACGAATGCTTGGCCTTTTCAATCGATGCGCGCAGCTTGGCGAGCTTGTCTTTCAGCGCCGGCGACGCGTTCGCCTCGCGATCGGCAAAGCGCTTGGCACGCGCAGCCGCCGCGTTCAGATCGTCAGGGCTCAGCTTGACGTTGAGCTTCCGTTTGAGCGGCGCGAGCAGCTTACCGGGCGACTTGCGAACAGCCGATGTCAAAAACGGAGGTGGTGCTTCGAGCCCCACGCGCTCGAGCTCGGCCAGGCTCTTCGACACCCGCGCTACGGCCTTTTTGGCTTGCTTGTCCGCGCCCTTGGCGGCGTTCTGAGCTTGCTTCGAGGCCTTGTTGAAGGCCCCCGGTAAGCCCGCTCGACCTGAACGCGGAGCACCAAACACGACCAACCCGAACAGCGCCGTGAGCGCAAACAGCGAAGCTCTCCTCATCATCGCCCGCCATCCTTTCGCTGTCGACATACGCTGTCAACGGCGACCCGCAGCGCACTAAACCCGGACGGCCGTTTCGGCTAAACTCGTGTCGTACTGGCCGCTTCGAAAATCGGCCGACGACAGCAGCTTCTGCAAAAATGCGAGGTTCGTCGAACGCGGCCCTTTGGGCCCGACGAGCTCCACGCGAGATGCGGCGAGCGCCGCCAACAGTCGGTCCAACGCCTGCGCGCGGTCTCTACCGTGCGCCGCGATCTTGGCCAGCATGGGGTCGTAATGGGGGCTGACCTCGAGACCCGCCGCCACTCCGGAGTCGATACGCACCCCCGGCAGGTCCGCCGCTAGCTCGAATCGCTGCAGGCGGCCAGGCTGCGGCAAAAAGTTTTTTTCCGGGTCCTCGGCGTACAAACGGGCTTCGATGGCGTGACCTTCGAAGGTGGGGGCGAGTGCCGCATTGGGCAATGCTTCACCGGCCGCAACCCTCAGCTGAAGCTCTACTAAGTCCAAACCAGTGATGAGCTCGGTGACGGGGTGCTCGACCTGCAGGCGAGCATTGACCTCCAGAAAGAACAGCTTCCCCGTGCCGTCGGCCACGAACTCGACCGTGCCTGCGCCACGATAGCCGGCTGCCCGCACCACGGCGAGCGCGGCGGAAAACAGCTGCCTGCGGCGCTCGGCGCCCCCCTGCCCGTTAAAAAAACCAGCCGGCGACGGCGACTCCTCGATGATCTTTTGGTGCCGGCGTTGCACGCTGCATTCTCGCTCGCCGAGCGCGACGGCGTTGCCGTGCGCATCGCAAAACACCTGCACCTCGATGTGCCGCGGCTGGGCTAAATAACGCTCGAGATAAATACGCCCGTCCCCAAAAGCCTGCAGCCCTCGATCGGCGCAACTCCGGGCGGCGCGCTCGAGTTCCGGCGTTTGACGAACAATTTGCATGCCGATGCCGCCGCCTCCGGCCGCGGCCTTGATCAAGAGCGGCAGACCAATGCGCTCGGCTTCGGCGAGCAAGCGCGCGCCGTCACCCGGGTCGACGGGGTGTTCACTACCCGGGGGCGGCAAGACGCCCACGCTGCGCGCGACTTGACGCGCCTGGATCTTGTCCCCGAACACTTCGAGCGCGCCGCTCGGCGGCCCGACGAAAACGGCGCCGGACGCGGTGACGGCGTCGGCGAAGGCCCGCCGCTCGCTCAGGAGGCCGTAACCCGGGTGCACGGCGTCCGCTCCTGCGTCGGCGATGGCCGCCAAGATCGCCGGAATATTCAGGTAGCTCTCGCTCAGCTTGGCTGGCCCGATGCGGACGGCCTCGTCGGCCTGCGCGACGTGCGGCGACAGCACGTCTGCGTCCGAGAACACGGCGACGGTTGCGATGCCGAGGCGCTCGCAGGTGCGGAAAATGCGGCAAGCGACTTCCCCGCGGTTGGCGACGAGCAGCTTCTGAAACATTCAGGAGCTCTTCAGGGCCGAACGCAGCTCCTCACGCGCGCGCTTTTTCCGCACCAAATCGTCGGCCATTGCCAGCTGTCCGCAGGCCGCGGACACTTCATCGCCACGGCGGGTGCGCACGAAACAGCTGTAGCCCGCCGCCGCGAGCACTTCTTGAAAGCGTCTGACGCGCTCTGCTTTCGGCGCCCTCAGCTCCGAGGCCGTGATCGGATTCATGGGGATGAGGTTCACCTTGCACGGGATGCCGCGGAGCAACTGAGCGAGCTCGTGCGCGTGCGCCTCGGCGTCGTTCAGGCGGTCGATCAATGTGTATTCGATGGTGATGCGGCGCCGCTTGGGCAGTGGATAACGGCGCAGCGCCTGCATCAGAGCGGGGAGCGGGTACTTCTTGTTCATCGGGATGATGCGATCCCGCGTCTCGTCGTTCGGCGCATGCACGGAGACGGCAAGACCGACTTTTCCAGCAAAATCTTGACCCAGGCGCTCGATCCCCGGCACCAAGCCGACGGTGCTGACCGTGATCCGTCGCGGGCTCATATTCAGCCCATCCGGATGCGTCAATAGGCGAAGGGCGCGAAGCGTCTCGTCGTAGTGGTGCAGCGGCTCGCCCATGCCCATGAACACGAGGTTGCTGAGGTGTTCGCCAGCGCGCAGGTATTTTTTGGCGAGATAGACCTGACTGACGATTTCGGACGCGCGCAGGCCGCGAATCAAGCCGGCCTGGCCACTGGCGCAAAACACGCAGCCCATGGCGCAGCCGAACTGAGTGGAGATGCACAGCGTGATCTTGGAGCGCTCGCCGTGCGAGCTTGCTTCCTCGTCGTCGTCTGAAGCGGCCGCGCTGGCGTCGGCGTCGCTTGCGTCCGTCATCGGGATGATGACGCTCTCGACGCGCGCGCCGTCTTGCGCCTCCAGCACGAGCTTGCGTGTGCCGTCCCGCGACTCGTGCACGGCCTGCACGCGAAGCGGCGCGGCGAGCCCCGCCTCGCGCAGGCGCGCGCGAAACGCCAGGCTGAGATCGCTCATCTTGTCCGGATCGGATTCACCGCGGAAATGCAGCCAACGGAACAACTGCTGAGCGCGAAAGCGCGGCTCGCCGAGCGCACTGAGGGCGCTTTGCCACTCCTCCGGAAAGCGCGCGAGCGCGTCTTCAGCGCTCATTTTCTCGGACTTTCGCTTCAGCCCAGTAGCCGTCCAGCAAGGCGAGCGGCAGGCCCACGGCAGGCTTACCCTCGGCGTTCCGCGGCCAGCCCCCGTGTTGCTCTTTCACACGCCGCTCCACGTGCGAGAAGCGACCAGCGAAACGATCCGCGGTCTTGCGCAACGCGAGCTCTGCATCGATACCGTGATGACGCGCGAAGTTCACCAACGAAAAGAGCACATCCCCGAGCTCGTCCTCGACGCGCTCACGGTTACCGCCGGCGATGGCTTCGTCTAGCTCGGCGAGCTCCTCCGTGACCTTGTCGCGCGAGCCGCGACCGTCGGGCCAGTCGAAGCCCACACGGCTGACTTTCTCACTCATGCGCTGCGCACGGTACAGGGCGGGCAAAGAATGTGGCACGCCGTCGAGCAGGCCGCGGTCCTTGTGTTCGTCAGCCTTGATCGCTTCCCAGTTTTGCAGCACTTCTTCGCTGCCGCTCACCCTGGTGTCACCGAACACATGCGGGTGCCGGCGCACCAACTTCTCTATGATGCCGCGCACGATGTCGTCCGGCCCGAAGCTCGCTGCACGCCGGCCGAGCTCGCCCAAGAACACCACCTGCAGCGCCAGATCCCCGAGCTCTTCCTGAAGGTGCTGCGGATCACCCTCATCGATGGCGTCGATCACCTCACACGCTTCCTCCAGCACGTAGCGGCGGAGGGATTTCATGTCTTGTTCGCGATCCCAAGGGCAACCGCCCTCCCCGAGCAAGCGCTGCATGAGCGCGACGAGGCTCGGGTAGGTCTGACCCCGCTGCTCGGAGAGCGGCAAAGGAGCGGGGATCGGGAACGATTCACTCATGGTCTCCGGGCAAGCCTTAGCACGCGAGCGGCGGCGCAGCTCAGCTGAAACTGCGCCCACCGAGCGTAGCCTGCTAAGCTTCGAGGCGATGCAATCGGTGCTGCTCATCGAGCGTGAAGGGTCCGTCGCGACCTTGACCATGAATCGCCCCGAGACGCGGAACGCGCTCGATCCGGAGCTCTTGGCGGCGCTCGCCGCCGGGCTCCACGAAGTGGCCGCCGACTCGAACGTGCGCGCGGTCGTGCTGGCCGGCGCGGGCGACGCGTTCTGCTCGGGCGCGGACCTGAAGGGCGCGCTGGCAGACCTTGCCGCGGGTGCCGATTTGGGGCCGCGCATCGGCGCCTTTCACGCTTTGATTCGGGCCATCGTGCAAGCTCCGAAGCCGTTCATCGCGGCGGTGCGCGGGCCGGCGGTAGGCTTTGGTGCGGATCTGGCGTTGGCCTGTGATCTGCGTGTGCTGTCCGAGGATGCGTACTTGCAAGAAAAGTTCGTGGCCATCGGCCTGATGCCGGACGGCGGCGGCAGCTTCTGGCTGCCGCGCCTGGTAGGTGTCGGACGTGCGCTCGAGTTGCTGTTGCTAGGCAGCCGCGTCGACGCGGCGCAGGCCTTGAGCTACGGGCTCGCCAACCGCGTCGCGCTCGACGAGTTGGGCGAAGCCCGGGCGCTCGCGGCCCAGCTCGCCGAGGGTCCGCCGCTCGCGCTCGCGGCGATCAAGGCCGCGGTGCGCGCCGCCGCGGACGGCGGCATCGACGCCGCGTTGGAACGCGAGAAACGCGGTCAGACGGCGCTGCTTGCCTCAAAGGACTTTCGCGAAGGGGTCGCGGCTTGGAGCGCGAAACGCGCGCCCAAATTTCAGGGCACTTGAGCCGGGCGCTAGAACAGGTAGCGCTCTCCCGAGTCGCACAGAATGGTGACCACGTTGCCGCCCCTGAGCTGGGCGGCAACCTCACACGCGGCGTGAACGTTCGCGCCCGACGAAGGGCCCACGAGCAGGCCCTCTTCACGGGCTAGCCGGCGTGCCATGCGCTCGGCCGCGACATCAGTCACCTCCAAAATGTCGTCGATCATGCCCCGCTCCACAATCTGGGGCACGAAGCCGGCGCCGAGACCTTGAATGCCGTGCATGCCCGCCGGCTTTCCGGACAGCACCGCGCTATTCGCCGGCTCGACCGCGAACACTTTTACCGCCGACCCCAAGCGATTCTTGAGGGCGCGGCCAACGCCGGTGATGGTGCCGCCGGTGCCCACGCCTGCCACGAACGCCGCCAAGGAATGACCTGTCTGTTCCAAGATCTCGAGCGCGGTGCCCGCCTCGTGGCTGGCTGGATTGGCGGGGTTGTCGAACTGACTGGGCATGAACGCACCCGGGGTGTCTTCGAGCACACGGAGCGCTTTGCTGACCGCGCCGGACATGCCGTCGCCGGCCGGGGTCAGCATGATTTCAGCGCCGTACGCGCGCAAGATGTAGCGGCGCTCCAAGCTCATGTCCTCCGGCATGACCAGCATGCAGCGATAGCCGCGAACGGCGGCGATCATCGCCAAGCTGATCCCCGTGTTGCCACTGGTCGCCTCTACCAACGTGGCGCCGGGCTTGAGCTCTCCCGATTTTTCCGCGGCCAGGATCATGGCCAGCGCTGGGCGATCCTTCACGCTACCAGCAGGATTGACGAACTCCGCCTTGCCCCAAACGATCGCGCCACCCGGCGGGGAGACCCGAGCCAGGCGCACGAGCGGAGTTTTTTCGATCAGGCCGAGCACGTCGTCGGCAACCCGTAGGCCGTTTTCGGTGAAGCGACTCGCGTGAACCGGACCTTGGTGTGAATCAGAGCTCATCGGCCCTTTAAACTAGCCTATTCGGGCTCACCTTGCGCGACAAACGCCGCGGGGGCCCCGGCTACGCCGAGCGGGGCCACCCCCTCGAAATAGGGGCTTTTGAGGCGCGCCAGCGCGAACAACTTTCCTGTCGCCGGGCTCCGCGCGACGCTCGTCAGCTCACCGGCGGCTTCTGCGCCGAGATTGGCGGTCACGGCGCTGCCCACCGGCGGTGCATCGGCGCGCCCGTCCAGCGCCAGCGCGACCAGCCGGCGCTTCAACTTGCCGCGCATGTCTTGCATGCACACGACCTCCTGGCCGAGGTAACACCCCTTGCTCCAAGAGACCGCACGGCGATCGAGCGCCGCCTCGTGCGGGTTATCGGACTCGCCGAAATCCACGCCGAAACGGCCCAGCCCCTGGCTGATGCGAAAGGCTTGAAAGTCTGCGTCCGTGCCCAAGTGAAGCGCGGGCGTCCGCTCGATGAAGCGCAAAAGCTCGAGCAGGCGGTCGCGCTCCAGCACCAAGCTCGCGCCGCTTTGCGCGGTGAAGCTCATGACGGCGGCGCTTCCGCCGCAGGCCTTGGCCGCCGCTTCGGCCAACGCAGCCGCTCCGAGCCCGTGGAAATCCGCCCAGGTGTAGGCGCGGCTTTCGTCCACCAGCTCCGCATCTTCCATGACCAGGAACTTATCGAGCGCCGCGCTCAGCTTTTCGCTCACGCCCGGCGAGACACCGACCAAGAGCCCATCCGGCGTCGCGACGACCTCGACCTCACTCTGAATCTTTCCCTGCTTGTTCAAGGATAACCCGAACGCACCCTGGCCCGGCGCGAGCTTCAGTACGTCGCAAGTGACGAGCCCGTTCAACCAGCTCTGGGCTTCGCGGCCAGTCACGGACAGCGTGCCCCGCGCGGGCTCCAGCACGACCAGCACCGGCTCGGGCGGACCTTCGGACGTCATGCCGCAAGCTTTAGTCCGGGCGCTCGACTAAGCAAGCCGCTCGCCACCGCTCGCGCTCATTCCACTTTTATCTCTTCATCGACCGCCGGATAGATCGGCCCATCCTTGAGCGTCACATCCTCGACCGCGCCGTCCGGGTGCTTGACGGTGAACGTGACACCGGTCGAGACGTTGGCGTTGATCAGGCTGCGCGCGGTCTCTTGATCCAGGCTCTTTACGTCGCGACCTTGAATCCTAAGCAGCTGGTCGTCGCGCCTCAGCTTGGCGCGCGCGGCCGGTGATTCGCTGATCACCCGCGTCACCCGAATGTCGTAGGTGCCGAGCTCGTAGTACAGACCAATCCCGAACTTGGCGTGCGCCGGCTGCACCACGAGCTCGATCGTTGCGCCGCTGTCACAGCGGAGCTCGAGGGGCTGATCTTCACTCACCTCAGCCAAGATATTGTTGACCGACTCGACGCAGATTGGGTGATTGTTGATCGCGTTGGAGTCCCAGAGCTCGACCCGCACCGGTGAGCGCTTCGGCACTCGATAGTTGCCGATGCGCTGGTCTGGCCAAGTCGGGTTCAGCGTGTTCGACTGCACCGGGGTGACCAAGATTTCCTTGTCGTCGATGATCAGCTTGGCGAACGGGTCCGGCGCCGAGCCGCCGACGGAGTCCCACTGTCGCCCGTCTCGCGTCCGCGGCGGGATCACCGCTTTGGCGAACTTCAAGAACAACAGGTTTTCGGGCGGCCGCGGATCCAGCTGGCGCGTACCGGGGGCTCGGACCGGCGTGCCAATTTCGGGATAGACGGCGCCGCAAGCGCTCGCACACGCCGCAAGCAGCCCGATTAAACCCAGCCGCACCGCCTGCCCAAGCCCAAATTCCCTGACTGAACGCATCGCGGCCAGGCTAGCACAGCGCTCCACTGGCGAATGCGCCCGCTTTGCCGTGAAAAAGAGCGTTTAGGAACGCTTTAGCCCGCAGGCCTCAGCTACCCCGTCACGATACGCAAGCCACAAGGCGAGCGCGCGGTCCATGGCTTCGACCACCGCGGGCCGCGCTTCCGGTCGAACGTGCTCGCGCATCACGCGCCATGCGGTCTTGCGGTGGTCGCCTTCCACCGCGCGATGGGCCTTGGTCAGTTGCAGATGGCTCAGCGGAAGCCCGTAGTGCTTGACCAATGGATGATCTTCGAGAGGCGGGCTCGGACGGCGCGCCGCCCCTGGCTCGAGCTCAGTCCGCTCCTGCGCCGTGCCTTCCACGAACAGCGTGGTGACGGCGGCGCCCGCCTCCCATCCCCCGTACAGGGTGGTTTCGTCCAGAAACGCCCGGTAGTGCTGAGCCGCCGGCAGCAAAGTAACGTGCTCGAAACGCGCCAAGTCCATACTCAGGCCGCGGGGATACTCCAAAAACAGCTCCGGATGCGGGCGGCCGGCTTGAATGCCTCCGGTCTCTTCTTCGTACACGTTCTCGATCAACTCACGGCGCACGAGCGGAATTGGGCATGCCACGTAGGCGCGCGCGACCAGAACCGGAAAGTCGCGCACGTACGTCGCGTATTCCTGTTCCAAGTGTATGTGCAGGCGCTCCGCGGCGACCAGGCCATTCGTAAATGAAGGCCAGGCCCAATGTGTCTTCCGCTCCATGATGCCGAGCAGCGCTTCTTGAAAGTCCTCTCGCTCCATGACTCGCGTACGCTAGCAGCTAACCGGGTAGAACGAGGCGAAGCAACCGCACACGCGGCAGGGCGGGTCTGGTACGGGCCGGCGCGGCCAGGCGCACGGCAAAACTGAAATGACGCGCGTATCTCGAGCGAGAGCGTGCCAAGTCCGTCGCCGAGCGGTATGCTCCATTCTCGCGCATAGCGCGCGCCCGCAGTGCACGGAGTCCCGCATGGCACGCATGTTCGGTTTTATCGGTAACCGCCCCGATCTGGGAGCACGCGTGCTCGAGGCAAACGCCAGCTTGCTTCGCGCACGGCGCACCGCCGGCGATCCACTGGGCTGGGGCCTCGGCTTCTACCAGGTGGGAGAGGTGCTGCTGCGCCGTCGCCCGATCGACGACCGGGACGAGATCGATCTGGTGGAAGCCGCCGGCGACATCCGTACCGATGTTCTCATCGGCCACGTGCGACGCGCCTCCGTGGGCGGTTTGCGCACCGAGAACACGCACCCGTTTCGTTACAGGATGTGGTTGTTTGCGCAGACGGGCACGATCTTCGGATTCGACCGGCTCCGCGAACGCCTACTTGCGTCGCAACCCGAATTTTTGCGCAAGAACGTGCGCGGCGAGACGGACAGTGAGCTGTTCTTTTATTTGTTCTTGTCGTTCTTGCATGACGCCGGTCACTTGCGTGACGCTCACGTCGCCGCCGAGCATGTGGCGGGCGCCCTGCGGGCGTCCATCGCGCTCGTGGATCGCTTGTCCGCCGAGGAAGGGCATCCGGCCAATAGTGGCGACATCCTGGTGACCAACGGCGAGCAACTGCTCGCGGTGCACCGTGAGGGCACCTTGGCCTTCCGCGTCTGGAGTGGGCGGCGCGACATCGAAGAGCTCCTGGGCGAGGACGGCATGCGCAAAGCGCGCATTCCGAGCATCGATAGCACGCATTTTTCGTTGATCGCTTCCGAGCTCGACAGCACGCCCGTCGGTTGGAGCGCGGTGTCGCCACAGTCCATCGTCACGTTGTCGCGTTCGGATGCGCCCCAGGTCGAGTCGCTTTAGCTGGGCGCTGTGCGTCGCGTGCCTGAGCTGCGCGGCACGCCCTACGGAGCTTGCGAGCAGCGCCGGGCCCGTTCGGAGCGAACGCCGCGCGCCCGGCGTGCTCGAGGTCCAAAGAGTCGAGCTTCCGGATCCGGTGCGCCGGGGCGACAGCCGGACGCAGCTGCTCCTGCTCCGCGCGCCCGCCGTTACCGCTCGCGCGCGCGACACGGTGCGGGCCTTTTTGCGCGCTGCCGTCGATGAGACCCCGGAGCGCTTGGAGCTCCTGCTTTCGCCGGACGCGTTCGTCGATACGGGCGCCGGGCGGCAGCCGGCGCGCGCTTTTTGGCAGACCCGAATGGCACAGCTCGATTATACGGAGCTCAAAGGTCAGGTTCTATTCCGCGACACGGACGTGCAGACGTTCTGCGCCGAGGATCTGCTGCGAATTCCCGCGGGCCGGCGCATATCGCTCGAGCTAGCGCCGGATGAGGTCGCGGTGCGCGTGCCGATCCGCGTGTCGTGGGCCGGCAAGCCGCGCTTGTTCGGCGATGAATTGCTGTTCCGCTTACAACTCACGGGCACGCGCTTCGAGATCGCCGAGATCTCGGAAGACTTTCGGTTGCCCTGACTGGCGCAGCCGGCTTCCGGCGGCGGGCCTATGGGTTCGTCACATTCCGGACAGGATGCGGAAGCTTTCTCCTTCTTTGGCCAACGATAGGCGGTTATCGGCAACGCGCCGACGCCAGACGTCCCCGTGCGCGGTTGGTATCTTGTAACTCGCGCTGTAGGTGTAATCGACCAGCAGGGTGTCTTTGCGGCCCTCGGAGACTTGGCGGTAGTGAATCTCGTAGCGGATCGCGCGCGTTTGCTTGAACTCGTTATTTAGGTAGGCCTCCAAGCCGGCGTAGTCGAGATCGTCGCTGGCATCCACGTTGCCGCCGTCCTCGTAATAACTCGGGTGGGCCATCTGCAACAGACGCGCCGTGCTTCGAAGCTCAACGGCGTGGCGGTAGAGTTCGCAGTACTCGATCACTCGACGGTTCAGGTCGTTGTCCTCGACATCCGTATTGGAGATGTACTGATGCGTACAGCCGGCAAGCGCGCTGACGGAGGCGGCCAAAGTGAAGGCAATGATCGAGCGGGGGAAAGGCACTGAACTGTTCTCTACTCAGAACGCCGACCGATGAGGCCGTATTCCGCCGGACACTGCCAAACGGCGTGCACTTCCGCAAGCGCTTGCGAAAGTCGCGCGGCCAAGGGCCCGTGCCCCGTCGTCACGGGCTGCCAGCGGGGCGCCTCGACCGCGGTCATAAACCGACTTAGCCGTTCGGGGCCCTAAGCCCGCGCCGAGCGCAGCGCTTGCTTCAAAAGCGGCCAACCCGGCGCAACGCCCGGCGCCTGGCCCCAGCCTTCGCGGAGCCGTCCGGCAAGCCCGTTGGACTCGAGAGGCAGCCCCGCCTGCCCCGTGTCTAACCATGCGGCCATGGCGCCCCGCTGCGGCTCGGGAAGCCCCGCGGCCGCGAACACGTCTCGCACGACCGGTCCGACGTCCTCCAATGCCACCACGAACAGGGAATCGGCGTCCCCAGCCTCCAATAAATCGATGGCGACCAGCAAGGCCTCGAGCGCGGCAAGTGGCCCCGCTCCTACCCCGAACACGGGGCCCTGGAGCCCAAAGGCGATCGCGGCGCGACCCGCGGGCAGGTTTGGGGAGGTCGCAGGGAAACGACGTGGTTCGGCGCCGCGCGCGCCACGCTCGCGCAGCCGAGCCGCGAAGAGCTCGTTGACCTCTAGGCTAGCGCTCATCGTGCCGACGATCACCCCGCATGCTTGGCGTGCCTCGGCCGGCAGCGTTTCGATCCCAAACACCTGAGCGAGGGCGGACAGACACAGCAATGAAGGCCGATCGAAACGTTCTAGGTCGAGCTCGGCGAGCTTCGTGTGGTGTGCGATCAAAGGCAGGTTCGGCACGAGCTGAGGTTCGCCCAGCGCCCGCAAGCGGGCTCGCCGCCGGGCGCGCGCGGGCGCGGGCCGCTGGGGCGCTCGCGGGGCGACAATCAGGGCTGCGTTTGCGCCGCCAAATGCGGTCGATAATTTGAGGATATGCGCGACAGGACCGGCGGTGTTGGTGGCGCATAAATGTGCTGAAAATTCGCTAGCGAGGTCTCCCTCTCCCTGCGCCGCGGGCAGCACGCCGCGCTCGGCGGCGGCGAGCGCGGCCAGCGTCTCGAGCGTACCCGCGGCGCCCAGCGTGTGGCCCGCGATGGCTTTGAACGGGTGCACGACGACGCGCTCGGCGGTCCGACCGATGACGGCGGCGATAGCTTGCGCCTCGGCGCTGTCATTGAAAGCCGTGGCCGTCGCGTGGGCGCTGATCAAGTCGACCTCCGCTGGCTCGAGCGCCGCGTCGCTGAGCGCGGCCCGCGCGACGCGCGCCAAGCCTGCACCGCTGCGGTCGGGCGCGGTCACGTGGACCGCGTCGCAGCCGACGCCGAAGCCGAGCACGTGACCCAACACTGGGCCTTCGTGCCAGCGCGTCAGCGCAACCAAAGCCGCCCCTTCCCCGAGCGCCAAGCCATCACGGTCCTTGCGGAACGGGCGCGGTACGGAGGCCGTAGTCGCGCCCAAGGCTTCGAAACCGGCGGCAGCGAACAGCGTCAGCGCGTCGTAACCCCCTGCTATCACCAGATCACAGCGGTCGGCCTCGAGCCAGCGGCAAGCGATGCCCATGGCGACCGTGGACGAGGCGCAGGCGGCGAGCACCTGGGTGACGCACGTAAACTCCATCTCTAGCCGGTCCAGCGCTGAGAGCGGGCCAAAGTAACTGGAGGCCCGGGCCTGGGCTGGGCTCAGCGGCTCGCACGCGGCGCGCGCCGCGAGCAGCTCACTGAGCGAGGCCAGGCCACCCGACGAGGTGCCCAAGGCGACGCCCACGCGCAGCTCGCGAAACCTGGGCAGCGCTCGCTCCAAATCGCCGATCAAGAGCGTCAGCGCGCGATCGAGCAAAGCGAAGCCGCGGTCACCCGATGCCGCGAGCGATGCGCGGGCTGCGTTGGGGCGCCGCAGGCCCGCGGCCAACAGCTCAGGATCGCGCCGCACGCGACTTTCGGCGCGCGCTCCGAGCTCGCCCACCGCGAAGGCGGCGGCGCCCTCGCCCAGAGGCGAGATCGCGCCGCAGGCCACGATCGCGATCGGCTTCACGGGCCCTCCTCGTAGGCTTCGAGGCGAGTGAGGTACAAGGTGTCGACTTCGGCCGTTACGACCAACGCTTGCTGGGCGCGACCCGACGCCACCTCGGAGACGGCAATTGAGAGCGCGACCGCGCCGATGGCCTCATGGAACCCGAGCAACGCGGGGATGACGTGAGTTCGAACATCGGCCCAGGCCGAGCGCGCGAGCGCGCCGGCGACGGCCGCCGGCAGAAAGCCCGTGATCAGACATGCGCTGGCGGGCGGGGCGCCCAGGGCCGACAGGGCGGGCCCCGGATCGCCGCGCAGGGTGCGCCGCTCGGTCACGCGGGCGAGCGGCGCTCGCCCGCGTGACCGAGCGGCGCTCAGCGTTTCGAGCACGACGAAGCCCGCGCCCTCGCTCCGCGGCGCGCTAACGACGCCGCCCAGCACAACGTCTACGATCGCATCCCGCGCTTCACCGGAGCCCGCCACTACGGCTGAGGCGAGGCCGAGCTCGATCAGCGAGATGGCGACCGCCACCGCCGATTCTCCACTGGTTCCGAACTCGCTCACCGACAAGCAGGGTCCAGTGAGGCCGAGATAAATGGACGCGTTGCCGGAGCCCGTGGAGGCGACGAGCTGGGGAAACTCGGCCGGGCTCGCGAATTTAGGCCCCTGCCCGAGCAACTTTTGCAGGAAACGCACCGAGCGCTCGACGTCGCCGAAGGCACTGCCCACGACGAAGCCGGTGCCCGCAGGTTCGAGCGCTGCATCCTGCAACGCGCGCTCGGCGCTGGCCACGACCAAGGCCGACGCTCGGCCGAAGCGGCGTGAGCGCTCCGGCTCGAGCAAGTCGAGTGGCTCGGGCGGCGGCGCGCTCGGCGCGTTGTCCGTCAGATAGACCGAGCTGTCACGGCCCCCCCGGAGGCCGTGGCGCCCGAAGCTTGCTGCGCCCGAGACCACGATCTGAGAGCACACGGTTCTGCTCAGGGTTCGAGCTTCCGCGTTCGGTGCTTCGAACGCCAGTACGGCACACGCCCCGCCGAAACCGAACGAGCTCGACAAGGCCGCCCCCAGATCGGCGCGCTGCTGCGGTGATCGGACGAAACGAAGCTCGGGGACTTCCGGTTGCACCAGACCGACCATCGGTGGAACGAGCCCGCGGCTGACGCTGAGGGCGGTGATGGCGGCCTCGATTGCCCCGGCCGCGCCCAGCGTGTGGCCGAGCTGCGCCTTGGCCGAGGACACCCATGGGGTTCCGGCGTCGGCGCCGAAGACGCGCTTGAGCGCGCGTGCCTCCATGGCATCGTTTTGAATGGTACCGGTGCCGTGCGCGTTCACGTAGCCGATGTCGCGCGGCTCCAGGCCCGCCACGCCCAGCGCCGCCTGCAGCACGGCGGCAGCGCGCTCACCGCTCGGCTCGGGGTGCGTGACGTGGTGGGCCTCCGAAGCCACCGCCCAGCCGCTGAGGAAAGCGACGATCGGCGCGCCGCGCCCGCGCGCGCTCGATTCTAGCTCTAGGACCAAGCAAGCCGCGCCCTCGCCCAGGGTGAGTCCGGCGCGTCCGGCATCGAACGGGCGGCAGGGGTCCGGATCGACCGCGCCGAGCGCGTTGAAGCCGGTGAAGGTCAGCTGGCACAAGCCATCCACTCCGCCGGCGACGACACGCGTTGCTCGGCCTGCAAGCAACCAGGAGGCACCGAGCGCAATCGCGACTGCACCGCTCGAGCAAGCACTGCACACGGTCGCCGAGTGAGTGACCGAGCCGAGCGCACGCGACACCCGCTCCATGCTCACGGCCAGTGGAAAATCCAATAAGCGCCGCGCGTCATGGGGAGTGATGCCGCTCGCCACCTGCCGTTCGAGCGCGCGCTCGGTTTCATACATTCCGCCGGTCGTGCCACCGAGCGCGAAGCTCAGCTCCGTACCCTGGACGTGGCCGGCGTGGCTCAGCGCTTCGCGCGCGGCGAGGAAGGCCATCGCGTCACTGCGCGACCAGTCCTCACCACGCGGCCCGATCTCAGCCACGTTCAACCCCGACACCTCCGCGGCGATTTGCGATTTGAGCCCGCGCGACTCGAACAAGCTCAGGGGGCCGATGCCGCGCTCACCGGCGCACAGCCGAGCGAACGACTGCTCTCGACCGAGGCCGAGTGAAGAAACCAGGCCGAGCCCCGTGATCGCAATGCGCTCACGCCCGGCCACTGTTACTCCGCTTTCTCGCGCGTGATGTGGGCGGCGATTGCGTTGACGGATGCGAAGATGGCTCGACTAGCCTCGCCCTCGGGCACGCTGACACCGAAGCGCTCTTCAATCGCCATCGCTAATTGAAGCGCGTCTAGCGAGTCGAGCCCGAGTCCGGCGCCGAACAGCGGAGCCGCATCGTCGATGTCCGCTTCGGTGCGCCCGCGCAGGTCAAGCTCTTCGAGCAGCGCGCGCTTGATTTTAGATTTCAGCTCGGACTGATCCATGGCTCCGTAACAATCAACTCTTGGCGCTCTTGACGATCGCCGCCACTACATCGCGATCCCGCACGCCGTCCACGTCTGCGCGGTAGCCGAGGACCAAGCGATGCCGGAGCGCTGGCAGCGCGAGCTCACGTACGTCATCCAGATCGGCGGCCGCCTCACCGCGCAGCGCGGCGCGCGCCTTGGCCGCTATGACCAAGGCTTGGCTGCCGCGCGGCCCAGCCCCGAAGCGCACGTATTGGTTCACTTCAGAGGACGCGGAGGGCGCACCCGGGCGCGAGGCGCGGGCGCACGCGACGGCGAAACGCACGGCTTCATCGGTGATCGGAATGCGAGGCACGAGCGCGCCGAAAGCACGCACTTGTTCCAGGTCCACGACCGAGCGGAGCTCGGGCTCTCGGCCCGAAGTCGTTCGCCGGGCGATCTCCAGCTCTTCGCTCTCGGACGGGTACTCCACGTGCACCTCGAGCAAAAAGCGGTCCAGCTGCGCTTCGGGCAACGGATAAGTTCCCTCCTGCTCAATCGGGTTGCGCGTCGCGAACACCTGGAAGGGGTCGGGTAGGGCGTGCGTCACGATGCCCACGGTCACGCGGCGCTCTTGCATCGCCTGCAGCAGCGCCGCCTGAGTCTTCGGGGGTGTTCGATTGATCTCGTCGGCGAGCACCAAATTCTTGAAGATCGGGCCGGCCATGAAGCTGGTCTCGCGCCGCACCAAGCCGTTTTTCTCGACTTCGTTCAGAATATCTGTGCCGGTGATGTCGGCTGGCAACAGATCGGGGGTGAACTGCACGCGACCGAAGCTCAGCCCCAGCGCGCGAGCCAGGCTGCTGACGAGCAGCGTCTTGGCGAGGCCCGGAACCCCCACCAGCAGAGCGTGTCCGCGAGCAAGCAGCGTGATGAGCAGCGCTTCCACGACGGCGTCTTGACCGACGACGGCCTGTGCGACCTCCGTCTTGAGCTTGGCAAAGCCCCGCTCGCAGGCCAGAAGTAGCTCGGTGTCGTTGGGGGCGGGAGTGGCGTCGGTCGGGGTCACGTCAGCTTTCTGAGCTTTCGAATGCCAGGGGAAGACCCGGCTTCTAGCACGCTCTAGCGTGGATTGAGGCCCGCCCCGCGGGACGGTTGCTGACTCGAGAACACACGTGTAAGCCACGCTCGGCATGCGTTTTCGCCCCGAACAGGGTCTTGGGGACGCAGCCCTGAGCTCGGCAGGCGGTCGCTCGGGCTCACCGCCAGGCGGTCAGAATGGCGTGGTGGTGGAGCGGCCACCGCCGGGTTTGGCACGCGGTCGTTATCCGGCGTCGCCGTGGGCGATCGGCTTCTTGGGCGCGGCACTGCTCCTGATCACGGTGGGCTATTTTTACATGCGAGCGCGCAAGCTGCGTTCATGAGGCGAAGTGGGTCAGTGCGCTGAACAACCGCTGCGGCGCGCGCTCCCCACCTCTGACTCGCTTCAGCCGAGGGCGCGCAGCTCGGTCAGCGCATTGGCGAAGTCTTCCGGCGGTGGAACCTCGAAGCGCATCGTCTGACCGCTCACCGGATGAACGAAGCCGAGCACCGCGGCGTGTAGCGCCTGCCGACCGAGCCGCGCGGCAACCTCTGCCAGGTCCGCTGCGGCCGGGGCTTTGCCGTACAGCGCGTCCGCCAAGAGCGGCGTCCTGGTTTGTTCGCTCAGGTGGACGCGGATCTGGTGGGTGCGCCCCGTCTCGAGTCGGCATTCGATGAACGCGGCGCGCCCCTGCGCCAGGCTCTCCCGGACCTGCAGGTGGGTGACGGCCGTTCGCCCCGTGGCGGCGCGCGAGGTGAAGCGTAGCCGAGACTTCGGGTCTCGCGCGTGCAAAGAAGCAATCGTCTTCTGAGTCGGCACGCCAACCGTCAACGCCAAGTACACGCGCTCCACGCTATGCGCTGCGAGCTGCGCTTTGAGACCCTCACGCGTGAGGTCATCTTTGGCGACCATCAAGAGGCCGCTCGTGTCCTTATCGATCCGATGCACGATGCCGGGCCTGACCGAGCCTTGCTGATCGCGCGGGTCCGCGCTCACCCGCTCGAAGCCGGGGCGCGCCAAGAGCCCGTTCACTAGTGTCCCGTTTTGGTGACCGCGCGCTGGATGCACCACAAGGCCAGCCGGCTTGTTCACCACGAGCAGGTGCGCATCCTCGTAACGCACATCCAACACCACGCTCGGATCCGGGTCGGCGCTCGTGCGCGGCGGCGGCCCCGGCTCGAGCTCAATGCGGGCCCCGGCGCTGACGTTGTCCCGCGCGCGGCATGGCTTACCGTCCACGAGGACTCGGCCCTCTTCTATCCAGCGCTGGACCGTAGCGCGCGATACGTCCGGGGTGAGCCGCGCCAGGACCTTATCCAGTCGCTCGCGACGCTGCTCATCGCCCAAGACGAAGGATCGCGTAACCACCCAGCGAAGCCTAGCTCGCGCCGCGCAACACGCGCGGCGTCCTTACCAGATCTTGCTCTTGATGTGGCCCTTGGACTTGACCAAAATGTCCACCAGCGCGCGATCGTAAAAATTACGATGGTACAGATCGGGCGAGACGCGGCTCTTGAACAAGGCGCGCCCTTCTTCGATCTCTTCTCCCAGCTGTTCGAACAGGGAGTCCCCTTCAATGCCACGGATGATCTTCTCTTCGTTATAGAGAGACAAATCACTCGCGATGGCACGCGCCAGGCGGCGCGCGGCTTCCTCGGTCTCGATCAGCGGCATTCGGCGGGAGCTCCTTCCAAGCGAGTATCACCGTTTATGGGCTAGGCTGTCAAAGACTCGACAGTCATGAGCTCAGCCGGGCTCGGCGGAGCTCGCCGGGCCCGGAGCGCCGGATGGGCCGCCTCGTTCGCGCGGCGGCGGTCGCGGCCATGGCCAGCGGCCCGGGTTCGGGCCGGCTGCGGCAAGGCAGATCAAGCCAGCGCACACGAAGCCATAGCGGCCTGCTCCGAAGAACAAGGCATGCGTGGCGGCGGTGGCGAGTACCAGGCAAGCCGCCAGCGCAGGCAGAGGGCGCTTGCATAACTCCTTACCGGAGAGCGCGACCGTCAGCACATAGCCCAGATGCGCAAGCCAACCCGCCCGAGTGAGGGCGCACAGCACTGCAGCCAGGCCCGATCCCAGTCGAAGCGAACGACGCGCCGAACCGCGGCGGGCGGCCTGGATGATCGCCAGCAGCAGAACCAGCCGTTCCCAAACGGTTTCGATCGCCCCAAGCTCGAGTTTCCGCGGGTCGCCGAAGGCGCCCGCGTTCGAGCTGTGCAGGTAGTGACCGGGCGCGCCAAAGTAATCGAAGGTGACCGACAGCTTGCGCGGCACGAGCGCCAAAAATCGGCCCGGATGCGCGAGGATCTGACGCAGCCCAGCACGCCCGAAACAACGATCCTTTTCCGCCTCACCAAACAAGTTGCGGCACTCCGGCGGCACGCGCGAACCTTCGATCGGGATCCAGGCACCGTCGGCTCCGGGGGCCGCGCCGATCAACAGGTTCCAGCCCCCGTTGGCGCTGACGAACACGCAACGATCCATGCGCGCGCAATTGCGAACGGTCCACGGCAGGCACAGAGCGAGCGCCACCAGCGCGACCCAAAGCGCGCGCAACGCCCGTCTGGCGTAATGGGGCTCCCCGGAATCCAATGAGAAGAAGCCGAAAATTGGGGCCATGATCAGCAGCTGAGGCCGCACCAGCGTGAGCACCCCGGCGCACAATCCGAGCGCGGCCAAGCGAAGACCGACGCCTGCGCCCGAGCCAGCACGAACGGTCAACCACACCGCGACCACCAGCAACTCGGCGCTGACCCCTTCAGTCATCAGCGCGGGGGTATAAAATACGAAGCCCGGATGGAGCGCGATTAAGAGCGCCGCGAAGCCTGCCTGAGCACGCGTGCCATGTGCCAGCACGGCACGCTGTGCGGCAAACACCGAGAGTGCGCCCAAGAGCGCATTGAACGCCATGGCCACTCCGGGCTGGGCGCCGAAGACCGCGTACAGTCCAGCGATCAGTGCCGGATACCCGACCGGGTAGTGCGCCGCGTAGGTCACGGCACCATCGGGCCAACGCCACGTGTAGCCCGCGCCCTGTGCCAGCCGCTGCGCGAACAAGTGATAAAATGCGCCGTCGTCGGTCGGCGGAAAACGGTCTTTTGCCCAGAGCAGGATTGGGGCGCGCGCCACCAACGCTAGCGCGGCGAGCCACCACGCGTCGCTCGCAGGGCGGCCGGAAGCGCGCACCGCCAAAGCCCGCTCGATCACGGCTGCGGAGCGCGGCATCGGCTCACGGAAAGGGGCCGAGCAGGCCGAGCGCTCGCAAATCCAACACCACCTCACACGCCGGCAGCCCGACCACGTTGCTGAAGGACCCGGCAATGCGCTCGATCAAGAAAGCTCCCAGGCCCTGCGCGGCATAGGCGCCGGCCTTGTCCAGCCCCTCACCGCTCGCCGCGTAGCGCGCAAGTTCGTCGCTGGAAGCCGGCCGCAGCGTCACCTCCGTGGCCACGGTACGCGAGACCGCGGCGACCGCGGGCGCCCCTGCGACGCTGATCGCATAACGCGTGTACACGGTGTGCGTGCGGCCGACGATGCGTTCGAGCAAACGCACGGCGCCCGCGACGCCTTCAGGCTTGTTCAGCACATCTCCGTCGATGACAACCACCGTGTCCGCGACCAGCACGCCGGCACTCGGACCAGACAAGCGAGCCGCGACCGCGTTCAGCTTTTCGCCGACGATACGCGCCACGTAGTCGAGCGGCCCTTCGCCGATCGCGACGTGCTCGGGAATGTCCGCCGGTTCGACGCGAAGCGGCAGGCCGAGCCCGCTCAGGATTTCCCGTCGCCGCGGCGACGCCGAGCCCAAGACCAAGGGCAAGCCGATGCTGATCATCGCGGCCGCGGTCTTAGCACCGTTGATACTGCGACCACAGAGCTCGTTTCTGGGAACGGGACTCGAAGGGGACCGGCGCGCGCTCGGCGAGCTCAGTGCGCGACCGACCGCCAACCGAGATCCGTCGTCGGCAGCGGCCGCCGTGTGTGCGGGCGCCGCGCCCGCGTGTAGAGTGCCCGCCGTGCCGCACTTGAGACGCTGCCTGGCCTCCAAAATCGGCAGCGTCACGGCACTGGGCTACGCTTTCGCGAGCGTGGTCTTCAGCACGCAGGCGCGCGCCGCCGATTGCGGCGCGGACCCTGCGCTCGGCACCTGCTTCGATGCCAATTCATTGTGGCTACCGGCAAGCCACGCCACGTTCGTTAGCCTGCCCGACGCACGCGTCGATGCCATCGATACGATCACGTTTGGCGTGGCGACAGAGTGGCTGCATCGGCCCGTGGTGCTGCACCTGGCGTCTCCCGATCGCGATGGGCGTGAAGTAAACGCGCTCGACGACGCGTTCGACGCATCGCTTCTGATCAGCGCAGGCGTGTGGAAAAATATCGAGCTCACGCTGGCCGCGCCGGCAAGGCTTTACCAAACGGGCACCGGTGCGGGCGGCGTGAGCAGTCAGAACGCGCCGGGTATCTCGCACAGCGCACTTCGCAATCCCCGCCTGGGCATCGGCTACTCCCCCAACGACGCCTTCGGCACGCGCGCGCTCGGCCTGCGGCTCGGCGTCGATGCGGCATTGCCGTTGGGGCAGGCCAGCGAGCTCGCTGGCGAGACGTCCGTGGTGCTCATGCCGAGCGTCACGCTCGGCGCCCAACCCGGCCGTTTCCGCCTGGGCTTGAGCGGCGGAGCACGCCTTCGACGCGGTCTCGATTTCGGCGAAGTCCGGCTGGGCAATCAAGCTTTTCTGGCAATCGGTGCGGGGCTAGAGCTGCTTTACCCGGGCCTGCTCTTTATCGGCATCGAAGCATTTGGGCTGCCGCCTTTGGCCAACAGCCAGGCCCGCCAGCACAGCGACGCGCTCGGCGCAGAAACGCTGTTTCCCGCCGAGTGGCAAGCTTCCGTGCATACCTCTTTTCGTCGGCGAGGAAGCTGGACTCTAGGGGTCGCTGCCGGATCCGGCATTCCGCTTTCCAGCGAGACGCGTGCGAACGCGACCCGGAGCAGCACGTCTCACTTTGTGGGCGTCACGACACCTAGCCTGCGCTCGTTGCTCGTGCTGCGCTTCGCGCCGCCAGACGCGCCGTGAGCTTGGCGACCAGTCAGAACAAACGTTCGTGCACGTAAATTTGGTCGCCAGCCTGCAGGGGGATATCCGGTGACTTGCCCTCGGTGATGGCCTCGACATCGATCTCCACCGTCTGCTGACCTTTGGCCGTCTTGCGCGTCAAATTGACGTGCGAGCTACTGGCGACCGAGGTGAGCCCACCGGCTTGGGAGATGGCTTGGATGAGCGACATGTTGGGCAGCAACGGAAAGCTGCCGGGCTTGGCAACTTGGCCAAGCAGGGTCACGTGCCGGCTCGCATACTCTTTGACCTGTACGACCACACTCGGATCGTTCAGCACCTTTTCCGAGATCAGGCGGTCGCGCACCAAGCGAGCCACCTCCTGCGCTTCGAGGTCGGCCACCTTCAGCGTGTGCACGTAGGGCAGGTCAACGGTGCCGTCGGATGCCACCTGGTACTCGTGGGGCAAGTCCTTCTCACCCACGATTTCCAGGGTAAACGTGTCGCCGGGGCCAAGCACGTTGCGCTCGATCGGGGCCGCCAAATTGCTCTTCTTGAGCGAACCGCCCGACGCGCACGCCGCGAGTGCGATGGCGACGAAAAGCGGGACCCAACGATGGTTGCGAATGGACATCCGCAACCATCGATTGGCGCGTGGCGACGGCATGTGCGGTTTACCAGAACAGGCGCGCGCCAGCGAACAGCTGCCAGCGACGGAATTTCAGAGGATCCTGACTATTCGGGTTGGTCGGATCGGCCGAGTCCGTGGGCACGGCGACGTCCGTGATGTTCTGGTCGTAATTCACGGTCGCGTTCAGGGCGAAGACATTGTTCAGGCGATACTCGGTGAACAAGCTCGCGTCGACTCGCTGCTCGGAGAATTCGGGCTGCTGCGTCTGGCCGTTCTCGAAGAACGAGGTGGGAAATTCGATATTCGAAAAACCGCCATTCAACGTGGCAATGAACCGGCCGCCCAAAAGATACGAGACGCCGGCGTACACGCGATCGCGCTGATAAAAATTACCGAGGTAGCTGTTGGCGACGTCGCGGGTTACGCCCAGGGACACGTAAGAGAGCCCCACCGGCACCGAAGAGGGGTTCAGGGTCTCTTGCCCGCCGCTGACGTAGTACTTCAGCTCCGCCTGGCCAGTGACGGAGTCGAACTGTTGCGGTGCTGGCGTCCCTCCCGCCCCGGCGCGGTTGGTGTCATAGAATGTGCCCGCCCAGCCGACCATCAACAACGCTGACAGACGCGTCGTGATCAGACCATTGATGCCAACGCGCGAGCGCAGGATCTGACCGTCGTTTTCCACGCCCACGGGCGTGTTCGAGCCAGAGTTCGGATAGCTGATCCAGGTGTAACTTCCGTCGTACAAGAGGGCCGTACGCGGCAGGAAGCGCCAGCGCCCGCGCATGTTGACGGTATTCTGATAGTTGTTCAGCTCCGAGAAGTTGTCCTTCTCGAAGTAGTTGTAGACGAACTCGTAGCCGAGGCGCCAGTCGAAGAGCCCGCCACCGGGCCTCCAGGTCGCGCCAGCGCCCGCCCGAAAGCTGTCGCGATTGAACGCGTTCTCGACCTCGGTCGCATTCGACGGCTGCACCGTACGCACGAAGTTTGAGTAAGCGTCCACGCCGACGCGGCCGGTCGGGAACAGCGTGAGCGCAAGGTCCGCGCCCAAGTCCACATTCGTTTTGTCTTGGATGTCGTCCGAATGCTTCGAGTCTGCCGCGATCAATTGATTGAACGCGACGTAGGTGCCGGCCCTGAACGTGACCGCCGTGGGCGTCGCACTCGTGCCCTCACGACGCTGCGGGCCGAGCGTCGCGATGCTCACCGACGGCGTCACGCGGATTCGATACACACCAAACGGGTCTTCGGACGGAGCACGCAGGAAGTAATTCGAATCGTACCCAAATTCACCGGAGAGGCCTGGATGAACTTCCAGGTTACCGACCCGAATGCCCGCGCCCTCACCGTACTTGCGGTCGGTGAGCCAAGGTTGTTGAGCGTGGGCTTCGAGCGAGATGGCTCCCAGGAGCACGGTCGCTACAAGCGTAAGACAGAACTTCATGGGACCGATCGGGTTCTTCGGGGGGGGACGATGAGAGCGAGGAGCGAGGAGTAAGAAGCAGAGCCGGTCGTTTACGACGTCGAGCTATTGAGAGTCGGCGGTTCGCTCACCAGTGGATCAGTCGGGAGCGCGGACGAGTCGTCGTTGCCGGGAATATTCGGGTCGATGGTCACGGTGACCGTGGACTCCCCGATGAACCCGGTTTCTTCACCAATGCATTGGTTGGCCTCGGAGACCAGCGCCGCCGAGCGGTCTTTCAACACCTGCACGATCGTGAACTCGTGCTTGGCTCGGTCGGAATCGTTTTTCCCGACAGCGGTTTCCAGCGTCTCGATCCGTCCGGCGGCGGTGGTGACGGCCACATGGATCTGGCTGAGCTTGTCGCTCAAACACAGCGACTTCACGACGTCGTGCTTTTGCTTGGCGTCGCTGGCTTGGCGCTGCACGGCGGCAGCGTCGTTGTCCATCATCGGCTTGAACGCGTGAGCGCGTTCGAGCATTTGCGTCGGCGACAGGTTCACGTCCTGCTGCGATTCAACACCCACGGCGGTTGCGGGCGCCCTGCCGGCGGCCTCTTGCGCCATGGCAACTCCGAAGCAGCCCAGCACCGCGCCAGCTGCCATCATCGCCCAAGCATTTGTTGTGAATCGCATGTGTAACCGAGCCTCCCTCGTCCACTCAGGAAAGAGTGTCGCGAGTATATAAACCTACAAATTTCCTGTCAACGCAGTGCACCATCCAAATTTCACTTCGATTTCCAGAGGTTCAGCCTTGCGGCCGATGCAAAAACGCCACTCTCGTAATATTCAGGTGCGCCGCCAATAGCCAATGTTCATTGAGCTGCGTGCCTTGAAGGCGCTGCACCTATTGCTTAACGAACGTAACGGGCACTTGGATAACCGCGCTTCCGCCCTCCGGTGCATCGAATTGCGCGGCCTGCGCGCGCGCCTTCACGCACGAGACCACGGAAGCGGGCAGCGAGCCTGACGATGCCCCGACACTTTGTACTTCTCCGCCCGGGCCGACCCGAATGGTGAGCGACACACTTCCGGACGCGTCGGGGTTATCCGCCAAGCCGCGCTGATAGCAGGCACGAAACCCCGCTCGCATGCCGGCCACGACGCGCGACGCGTTACCAACCGTGCCGCCGCTGACCGACGGCCCGCCGACCGTCGCGTTACCCTTTGGCCCCGCGACCTTGACCGCAGCGCCCGTGCCCTCTGTGCCGGCCGATTGACCGGTTGAGCCGATCCCTGCCAACGTACCACCCATTCCGGGCCGAATCGCGCCGCCGCCGGAGCCGAGTCGCAGGTCACCGGTGCCGGCTCCCACGCCTGCGCTGCTGGCCGCCGCTTGATCGAGCGCGCTGGTGGCGACCTCGCTCCCTTTCAGCACCCCCGCCGTGGCGGGCCCGCTGCTCGACAGGGCGCCGAGCGTCTGCATCTCCAGTTGGTCGAGCTCGTTGTGCAACGCCGCCGCTGCCTTCTCGTTCATCTGCCCCGCGGGAGCCTTGGGCCCGGCGGGGGCGGCAGCGGCGGCGGCGGCGGGCGTCTTTTCGGCGGCCTTCTCCGGCTTCGCACTGTCGTCGGCCTTGTCCTCCGGCTTGTCTTCGACGGGCGGCGGGGGCGGCAAGCTCTTCAGCGAATCAATCACGCCAGCAACGCTCACCTCATCATCGACCACCGGGTCGAGCCAATCGGAGTAGATCGAGCCAAGGAGCAAGAAGTGGAACAAGAACGAGAGCGCCGCGATGATCGTCGTGTTCCAATCGATCGCGCTCGCGCCGCGCAGCACGGCCACTGGCAGCTGCGGTCTCGGTTGAATCGGGGGGGGCGCCACGAATTGAAAGAGGAACGTCGTGTCGCCGATCACGACCTTGCCGCGCGAGTCTTCGGTCAGCCGAATCTGATAGGCCCCCTGTGATGTGCGCCTAGCCTGGCCCTTCAGAACCGACAGGTCGGAGATGCCAGTCGGCAGCGCGATGCGGCCGGTCATGCCATCCAGAAAATTGAGGTGGTAGTCATTGCCGACCAGTTCGAACACGCGGAACGTCGCGGGCACGCTCGATGTCGTGATCACGAACATGTTCTTCTCGCTCGGGCCCACCGTCACGTGCGTGCGCTGTTTGATGATGCGCTCTTCCGAGACGCGCCCGCTCTGCACGACGCCGATGCGCAGGACCTTCGGACCGGTCGCGGCGACAGCGCGCATGACCGCCGTCATCTGTCCGGGACGTTGCGAAGTGCCTGGCTGCTGAAACCCTTGGGTCATTGAAGCTTCCTCTTTCGTCGCCGTTCACGGCAGGGAGATGGCGGACCGCGCCTCCGTGAGAGAGACAGCAGGGCCAGCGAGTAGTTCCCTAGATCTACGTGAGAGTAGCCCGGAGCGGTCTATTCGGGAAAGCCCGTTCACGAAATCTGCGATTGGGGACCCGGCACGTTGCACTCACATTAGCGAAGTGCGCAGCGCCTTTCCCAATTCACGCGACGCCCGGTCCCAGGTTTCGCGAAGATTGGCTGCCCGCCGCTGGGCCGCACGGCCGATGGCCGCGCTAATACCGGCACCTACAAAACCAGACAGCGCACACACCGCCGCCTGAGCGCTTCGAGCCACCGCTGTTCGATCGGCAACTTGTAAAAATCCAGCCAGTGCCAGAGCAGTTCCACTCGCAATACAAATCCGGGTGAGCGCGGTGAACGTAGCGGGTAGCACCCCGAGCGCGAAGGCCACATCGGACAGGCGCTGATTCAACTCCGCAAGCGCGGCGCGGCGTGTGGACGCGTCGAAGGGCGCGGCAGATCCCGGCGAATCGAGCTCTCGAGTCAGCTCTCGAAGCAAGCGTCGTGGGTCGGGCGGGTTGAGCTGCCGGAGCCCCGCGAGGCGGCGCCAGGCCAGCATCGTGCAAGTGAGCACCAGCGCCCACTCGACCAGCACGGGCCAACCCGTGAGGCTATCACCGGAGCCCACTTCGGCTCAGAACGGGTCGTTGTAGATCGCCTTTTCGATGCGATCCAAAAACGGCTGGCGGAGCTCCGCGAGCGTGAGCTTGGGCTGAATCCGACTTACATCGACGGCGGCGATCGGCTTTTGAACGCGGCCGACGATCGTGACCTCACTGATCGTCACGACGCGGCCCTTCTTCTGAGCGGAAGCAAGCGCCGAGCAGCAGAGAACGACGAGCGCCAAGAGCCCAGACCGAACCAACGAACGTGACTGATTCATTTAGCAGCTCCAGTTGTGGGCGCGAATTGCGCGGAGGGGGTGGCCGATGCGCGGGCGGGGGTCGCCGCGGCGGGCGTCGCCGCGGCGGGCGTCGCCGCGGCGGGGATCGCCGCGGCGGGCGCGTCCGGGGACGCGCTCTCGTTCGCCTTGGCGTCGATCAACGCCTTCTTGGTCTTGGCGCGAGTGATGAGTTCGTCGGTGTCGTCGGGGGTGCCGCCGGCGACGCGTGGCTTCATCTTCTTGTACTGACTGAGCTCGTCGATCGCCGCGTCCGCCGCCTGCGTGGGCGTAACGCCGGGAAAGTTGTCAGTGAATAAATAGAGTAGGCCGAGGTTATAGTGCACCTGCGCGATGCTCGAATCGCGCGCCTTGACCCACTCCAGCTCACGCTTGGCGTCTGCAGGGCGGCCCAGCAAACGGTATGCGTCTCCCAAGTTCAAGTGCGCGACTACGTTATCGGCGTCGTACTTGAGGGCGGGCTCCAGCAGGGCTTGAGCGTCCGCGGCGTTGCCCGACTCGAGGAAATACGAAGACAACTGGACGCGCGCCTCGACCAGGTCGGGTCGCAGCGCCAGCGCCGCTTGCAGCTCGGTGATCGCCGGACCGCGCAAGCCTTGCTCCTTGTAAATCAGGCCGCGGATCAGGTGCGCTTCGGCGTTGTTCTTGTCGCGCGGCGGATTTTCTTCGCCGTATCCGTCGAGGATGCCCTTCAGCGCGTACAGCGCGAGATCGAGCCGACGCGAGCGATAGTGATCGCGGGCGAGGGTGACCATCGCTGGGCGGTAATCGGGATTGAGTTTGAGCGCCTCTTGCGCCAGGCGCTGCGCCTCGCCGGAGTTGCCCTGAATCGACTTCACCTCGGCCAGAGCGGCCGTCACGGCCGCGCTCTTGCTAATCTGCGCTTGCCGCTGATTCAGGAAATCGGTCGCGTCGTCCGGTTTGCCGGTGCGCGCCAAGAGTACTGCGTACGCCACGATCGCTGGCTCATAGTCGGCGACGACGCTGGTGGCTTGGCGATAAGACGTCAGTGCGCCGGACGTCTCGTTCATGCGCTCGCGCACGACGCCAAGCGAATAAAACGCTTGATACGCTTTGGGGTCTGCCTGCGAGGCCTGGATGAATTGGGTCTTGGCCGCGCCCAGATCGCCCCGCTTGAACGCCTCCAATCCGGCGTTGTAAGCAGACGCGGCCGCGGCGTTCATCTTCGGACGGTTCGCGCCCGACTCCCCACCGCTGGGCACGTCGGGCACGGCGAATTGCTGACCCGCCGGGCTCGGGCCGGTACCGCTCGCACTCGCCGGCGTATCCGCCTGGCTAGGCGACTCGGGGCTCTTGGCCGCGCCCGCGGAGCCGCCGCAGCCAGCTAGGCTCGAGGTCAGCGCGAACACATACAGACAATCGCGAGCCGACGTCATGGCCTTCATGCTCTTCGCCTTGCTCATTGGATAGCCGCCGGGAGCGCCGTCGGCAAACCCTGCGATGTGGGAGCCGCGTTCTGACCTGGACGCATGCGCGGAAACATCCCGGCCGTGTAGTTCAGATCTTTGATCGAGCCCGTGTACTGCTGCATCTTCGCTTCGCCGACCACGTCGGTGAAAAAGGCGAGCCGGCGAATGGCTCGCGTGACCTCGGGGTTGGACACGCTATAGCGCTTGGCCAAGACCACCGAGTTGCCGTAGCGATCGACCATGATTTGATCCGCGCTATTTAGCTCTTGGTCGCGGCGATCACGCCAGGCTCCTTGCACCTTGACCCGGAGCGCGTCGGCCTTTTCTTGAAGGTCAGGGTTGTCGCTATTTTCGGCCTTTTTCAGGATGGCTTCCGTCTTGGCGTCGAAGATTTTGAGCTGCGGCTCGCGCGTGTTGTAAAGGCCGGTGCGGAGCGAATCGTAGAGCGAGCCCTGACGGGCGATGGCGGCCGTGGTCCACTCCGGCGAGACGTAGGCATCGACCACGTGCTGCAGCTTGTCGTAACGCTTCTTGGCTTCGCCCGCGTCCTTTTGATATTCCGCCACGACCTCCACCGAGGTCCCCTTGTAGTGATGGAAACCGGACTCGTAATCGAAGCTACGTTGGTTCTCCTGGTCGAGCTCGGTGAACTCGGCCTCGGCGGCCATGCCCGCTTCGCGAGAACCGAGCGCGCTGTTCTTGCCGCCGGTGACAGGCGCGAGGGTTTTCCACTTGTTGAAGGCCGCGATCGTATTGTCCCACCACTTGTTCGTCTCACCCGAGGCCACGGCCTTGCGCGTCTTGGCGCTCCAATAAGCCGCCTGAACGACGAACTGTGCCGCCGGATCCTTGGCCTTGTTCACGGTGTAGTAGTTTTCCATCGCCGTCTCAGCTGCTCGGCGCGCGGCCGCATTGGCCCCCTCGTCGGCGCTGTATTGATCCCAGCGCTTGAGCTCGGCGCTGGCGACCACGAAGTCTGCCTCGGCGATCTCCTTTGGCGAAGCGCCGAGCTGCTGAAAGCGCTCGCGGGCGCGCGTCATGCCGCCCTTGTCACCGAGGCTTGCGTACAAGCTGAGCGCCTGTTGCGCCGCCGCTCGGCGATCCGTCTGTGAAAAGTGGGTGTTATTGCTGATTTTGTCGTAGGTCTCCGCGGCACGCGGATAGTTGAAGAACAGCACGTAGGCGCCGGCCAGCGCGTCGTGAGCGCCCTGCAGGTACTTCACGCGCTCTTCGTACTTCTTCGGATCCGCCGGGACCGGGGGCTTGGCTTTCGCATCGCCACTCTGCAGCTTCTGCAAGGTTTGCTCGTTGCCGTACTTGGCGATGAACAGCTCGTACATGCTGATCGCTTTGTCGTACTCGCCCACCTGCTTGTAAGCATAAGCGCCGTTCATCGCCGCCTCGGGCGCTTCGTCGCGATCGGGGGCGGCGTCGAGCGCCACCTTGTAAGCGGCGGCGGCTTCGCGCCACTTGGCCGCTCGCGCGGGGCCGTCCGGCATCTTCTGGGCTTCTTCGTACAGCTTGCGCGCGTCTAGGTAGGCCACGCCTTGCTTGACGGGCTTTCGAATCTGCTCTTCGGCCTTTTGCGTTTCTGCGTTGAAAGCGCAGCTCTTGCCCTCGGCGAGCTTGCGGCTTTCGTCCGCGTTGCCCTCGAAGTTGCTCATGCTGATGAGCTTCTCCCAAGAGCGATAGCCCCATTCGTTCACGCCGCAGTACTGATCGTAGAGCGGCCGAAAGCGCTTCCGCGCGTCGTCGAACTGGCCGTACACGAAGTACAGATCAGCGGACTGGAACGCGTAGAGGAGTCCGTTCTTCTGCGGATCGCGGTCGAGCGCGATGCGCTCATTGTATTCGTCGCGCGCGCGGATGGCGTCGAGCACTTGGGCCGGCACCGGGTCTTTGACGACTTTTCGCGCATCGCCGTCGCCGCTGAAACGGACTTCAGTACGCTTCTCGATGCCCTGAGCGCCCTTGCTGGCGTCGAATTTGCGATACTCGTCCTCCAGAACCTTTTCAGCGAGCGTGACCACGTCGTACGCAGACGGCTGCAAGTACTTGTCGTCCTCGTTCGAATCGCGCACGGCGACCGAGCTGTCGTGTGCCAACTTCACCTCCTCCGGGGTGGGTGAGCGCTCGATGGCGATTTGCAAAACCACGACCCAGTAGCGCGCGTCCGACAGCCAGTAACGGCTTTCGTACGCGTCCATCGCCGTCGGATCTTGCTCGAGGTACGCGCTCCAGCCGGTCTCGGCCAAGCGGTACTCTGCGATCGCCTTCTCGATCAGGTTGTGCTGCTCCCCCGCGTCGTTGAGCTCGAGCGCCTTTTCGTAATAGCCGCGCGCGAAGTTCGTGTGGTCGGCGGCGGCTCGCTTGAGCCCACCCTTGACCAACTGCTCGGCGGTTTGAAGGGCTTCGGGGTCGTCCTTGTTCGCGTCCACCCAGGGAGTCGTTCCGACGTAGGCGGCGAGCTTGGTGCGGGCTTCCAGGGCTTTGGAGCCGTACTCGGCGCGCGCGGCCGAGCCGTCCGGCGCCAAGCGCGAGAGCTGATCGTAGAGCTCCGCGACCTTGTTCTGCATCACCGGCGCGTCGCGGTTCATCGGGAACTTCTGGAGCGTCAGCTCCAGCATCGCCACCGCGTTGCGGTTTTGAGTGATCTCGATGAACTCCTGCGCGAGCGCTTTGTAGATCTCGACCGTCCACTTTTGGTCCTGCGGCACGAGCGTCGGGTCTTGCACCCGCGTGATGGCGATCGCCATCTTCTGCTCGGCCAACACCGGGTCGGTCTCCGTATCGAGCACGTCGTTACGGGGGATATACGGCACCTCCGGCGGCGGGCCGTCGAAGTCCACGTAGGTGAGCGAGCCGGCGATGTACGTGTAGGCTTCGGAACGGAAGTCGGCGCCCGGATCACCCGTCTTGGCCTCTTGCTCGTCCGCGTAGTGAAGCAGTCGCACGAACCAATCGACTGCGGTGCGATAACGCTGCTGCTTGTAATAAGTCCAGGCCTGCTTGTACATCGCGACGCCGAAGATCGGCGGCTTCTTGAACTCCATCGAGTGATCGAAGGCGCTGACCGCGCGGTTCAGGTTGTACGGGCCGCCGTGCGGGTCGATTTGATCGAAGTGGAAGTTGCCCACTTGCCACCAAATTTCCGCGAGGTACCGCGGGTCGTCCGCGCCTTCGACCTTTTGCGCCAAGGGCTTGCAGCCGTCGTACGGGTCCACGAACGAACGCTCCTCCGCGTCGGCGCCGGCTTTGCCCGGCTTGGCTGCTGGCTTGGCGACCGCGCGCGCTCCGCCCTTGCCCTTTCCGATCTGATCGATGGGGACGGGGTTTTTGTTGTACCAATCCTGCCAGAATTTATCGTCGTGGTCCTGGGGCAGCGGGTCCAACGCTATTTTGCCGGCGTCCTTGGGATCGTCTTTGACGGTGTAGCGGTTATTACAAACCAACGCGCGCCAAGCCTGCTGACCCTCTTCGATGCGCGCCGCGTCGGTGTACGCGTGGCCGAGGTAATAGTGGACCGCTGCTATTTCTTCGTAGCGCGGGAACTCTTTGATCAACCGCCGATACATGCCTATCGCGGGCTCCAGACCCGTCGTCAGATCGGCGTCAGCGTTCGAACGCGCTCGCTCTTCATACAGCGCACCGAGGCGAAACATGGCATCGGGGGTGGACCGGGGATCGGCATTCGCGCCGCTGTAACGCTCCACGAAGCGCTCGAGCCGCGCGATCGCTTCTTGGCGGGCGTCATCGAGACCGTGCTTTTCTTCGGTGATCTCCGCGTCCAGCGCCGTCAACACCCGCTGCCGGCGCTGCTCGTAGTGGTGACGCACGATCATGGTCATGTTTTGACGAAAGTCTTTGGACCCCGCTTCGTAGTCTTTGGCCTCTTTTTGGAGGATCCCGAGGGCTTTCAGCTGGGCCGCCGTGGGCGGCGGCGGCGCGGGCGCACCTTTTTTGGCCTTCGGAATCACGTTCGAAACGACGGTCGACGGCCCGGCCGTCGTGGACGAAGTGGAGGTCGTGGTCGTGCCAATCATGCTCGGCGCCGAAGCGCTAGCCGACGGCGCGGATGCAGAGCTCGCGGCAGGGGCGACGCCGCCCGCAGGGGCGGCGGCCGGCGCACCGCGGGCCACCTCGGACGAGGACAGGGCCGCCGCGACCAGCGCAACAGCGGTGAGGAGCCCAGAGCTTAGACTGCGATTCATTGCTGTTCCTCCGCGTCATCGAGCACTTCGCGGAGCTCGTCGTTCAAAGTCTGTTCCTCACGGGCCCGCTCGCGCTGCAGGTTGCGCACGCGTAGCGCTTGTTCTTCGCGGACCTCCCACGCTTCCTGCACGATGCCGACGTCCGCGCGCAGCACGATGCTCTTCAGACGGTCTCGAACCAAGCTGAAATTTTTCATGGCAATTTCGCCGACCAAGAGCCGCGCTTGTTGGTCGAGCCCGTCGAGATTCTGCGCGTACGTTTCGATCAACACGACTTCTTCGGTGATCTTGTCCCGCAAGTGGTTGGCTTGCTCCAGGGCTGCGGCTTCGTACTTGCCGCGTTCCGCGTCGAGCGCGTTCTCGTCTGTGTCGGCGCGGTTCAATATGGGTTGAATCGACCGAGCATACGAGGCGGCGTTCGACGAGTCTTGACCGGCCGCCGTCAGCGCCACCTCGCGCGCAAACAGCGCGCGAAATTGGCTGCGCAGGTCTTGGTCATCCACGTAGCGCTGGTCGCCAAAGCCGATCTGGGCCTTACCCACGTCAATGGCGCCGCGGAATTCTTCGATCTTCCGATGGTAAGTGGTCAGATCGCGTTCGTTGGCTTCAATCTCGAGCTGAAACCGCGCGCGGCTCGTCGGATCGGGGGTCACGCCGTTCTTGTCGGCCTCGTTCATGACGCGGTGGAGCCCGTTGACGATCGCATTCAACTTGTCAGCCTCGATCGTCAGCCCCTGCAAAGCCTGAGATGCCCTGGACCATTGACTGTCGCCGGCCTCGTCGCGGCGCATGAAATCGCCTTCGGTCACCGGGATCCAGGCCAGACGTTTCATCAGGGCCCGGCGCTCGCTGCGTACTTTTGCGAGCTCGGCACCGACGCTGCTCTCTGCGACGTCATCCATGCCTTCGGCCAACGTCCCGCGCGCGCGGGTCAGCTTGTTCGAAAGGCTAAGCACCTGCTGCAACTGGTTCTCGATCTCGGGAAACGCCTTGACCCGCGACGAGCCCGACATCACCGCGCTCAACTTGGTGGCGAGCTTTCGCGCATCTTTGATCAACGCGCGGGATCGTGAGACATCGTCGATCACGCCGAACACGTGTTGGTCGTCGCTTTGATCGCGGGCCCAATCGAGCACCACTTGGGGCAGCTTGTCGTCGTTGGCGCCGAAATCGTCGGCGGTCAGCTTGTCGTAATAGACCGCGGGATCGGTGGTCGATTTCAAGAAGTCATCCAGCTGTTGGCGGATGGGGTCGAAGTGGCCCGAAACGTCCTTGTACAAGCCGAGCGCGTTTTGAAATTCACCGGCACGCAGCATCAAGTCCGCGCGCAACAGCGAGCCGTCCGCGAGCTCCAAGTTGTTCGGATCGGTGATGGTCAGCACCTCCAGGGCCCGCTGCGCGCGCTCGAAGTCCCCTAGCCGCACGTACACCCAGGCCAACTCGTAGAGCATGGTCGAGAATTCGGGCGAACCGCGATCCACGTGGCTGTAGGCCTCTGCGGCTTCGACGTAGTCGTCGATCTCGTGGAACAATCGGCCGATCGCCATCCACGCCAGATCGACCACGTGACGCGCGGCGGCCGTCGCGGCTGGCATCCGGGTCACCTTGCGGAATTGCTCGATGGGCTGAGTGAAGCGCGTGTCCGGCGCTGGCGTCGCCAGCGGGGCCGCGCCCGCAGGCGGAGGCGCCGCCACCAGCGTCTCCTTCATGAGCACGACGCCGAGCAAATATTGCGCCTGTAGCGTGTAGGGTGAGCCCACCGGAACGGTGTTCACGGCGGCCTTCGCGGCCGCGTAGTCTTTCCGAGCGTACAAGGCCTTGGCCCGCGCATAGGGGAGCGAGCCGGACTTGTCGGTCTGCGGGAGCGCGTCCAGCCGAGCGAAGACGTAGTCGAGGCTCTCCAGGTCGTCGGTGCGGAGCGCTACGTCGACTAGCCGGCTGAGCGCCGGACCCACATACTCGCCGTACGCGGGGCGGGCGGCGCGATCGAGGATCTCCCGGTAATGCCGCCGAGCCGATAGGTACTGATGTACTTGAAAGTAGCAGTCACCGATCAGGAATGAGGCGTCCGCGTAGTCCGTGTCGGACGCCTTGCCCTGCCGATTGAGCTCGAGGACCTTGCTCAACGCGGCGATCGCCGCGTCATAGTTTTTCGCGTGGATGAGCAAATCTGCGTTTGCCAGGCGCACCGCTGGAGTCACGGGCGCTTCACTGAATTTGGGCTTGGGCGCGGGTTTACCGATCTGCGCCTCCACCCCTTGGAGCGCGGTTGTCGCGCGGCCCTGCGCCTCAGAGGTGCTGAGCGCAAAGCCTGGCCGCGTGACCAGCAACGCCAAGCCGACCGCGGCGAGCCCACCGCTTCGGAGCGGTCGCTTGAACATCACTTGGCTCCCGTGCCCACCGAGACGCCGACACTTGCGGAAGCGGGCGCCGCAGCACCGGCGGCGGGCGAGGCGGCAGGCGCGTCGGTCGCCACGCCCGAGCGGATGTTCTCGGTGAAGCGGATCGCGGGACGGTCGGTCAGGTCAGTCGTCACGTCACCCTTCTCCCACGCGATCACGTCGAGCTTGAGCGTCTTGCCCTCACTGATCGTGAACGAGTGACTGGAGGGGACCTTGAACTTGTAACCCTTCAGGTATGAGAACACGCCGTAGCCGTTGCCGCGAAGCTGCAGGACGATTTGAACGGTGTGGTCGCCGGGCGGTATCGAGCCAATGAAGATCGGGATCTCCTTTTGACTAGCGAGCGGACTGTCGTCGGACTCATCCTGCTTGTTGTACTGAACCGCGCCGTCCAGCACGAACAGCGCGCCGGTCAGGCGAAAGGCGCTGCTCAGGTCGTTGACGAAATTGACCTCCGCGCGTGCGCCGCCCGCCCCACCGGACAAGATCGTGTCGCTCAGCAGGCTCAGGCGAGTGTGACTACGTCGGATTTGTTCCTTGAGCTCATCGATGTGCTGCTCGAGATCGCGCAACCGCACGACGTACGTCGAGCCGTCAACGGTGGTCCCGCCGGACGCCGACGCGGCAGCGCTGGCGGGGGGAGCCGGGTTCGCGGCGGGTTCAGGCGCCGTGGTCGTGGCGGCGGGCGGAGGCGCGGCCACCGTGGTCGACGAGGACGCCGGCTTGGCCGCCGTCGCGCTGGTGGTCGCCGCCGGCGCGGTGCTCGGCGGGGTTGCGGCGGCGCTCGCGGCGGCCGTCCCGGCTGACCCGGGCATGGTGTTGGTCTTGGCCGCGCTGCTCGCTGGCGTCTGCGCCTCGGCGACGGCCGCGATCGAAATAAATCCCGCGAAAACGGTGAACCACAAGGCTTTGCTAAGGCGCATCAATACCCTCTCCAGATTGAGGATCAGCAGGGAAGTCGGTCCTTCCCTGACACGAAGACTCGAGCGACGACATGGAGCCCCAAGCTCCAGCCCGGCATCTTCCACTGATGGGGCCTCCCAGCCAAGTCGGATTTTTCGCATCGCTCCGCGTAGTTGCGCGAGAGGCAGGCGCGCTGGGGTTCGGCGCCCCCGTCCAGCCTAGCGACACAGTTTCAGGATGCCGCATCCGCCAGCCGGTCGTCGCTCGCTCCTGTAACGCCGGCAGTTCAGCGAGAAGGCGAGGAAAATGCTGCGTCTTGCGGGAAACGCGCGCAGGGCGCTACGGTTCCGAGACCGGGTCAGACCGCAGATCGATCGCCGCCATGGGACGTACTACTTGGGCGACCGCCCTTGCCTCTCGAAGAGGCCTCATCCCAAGCCACGAGCGCACTGCCGTCCGCCGGCGAGAGTGAAATCCCCGATGGCGGCCGTGCAGGGCGATGCAACGGACGAAATGCTCATGGTGCGCTACCAGCGAGGCGAGCGTGCAGCGTTCGTGGAGCTTGTGCGTCGACACAGCCGACCCATCTATAACTTCGTGCTTCGTCAACTCCGCAGCCCCGCGTTGGCCGAGGACGTGACTCAGGACGTGTTTATGCGCCTCGTTCAGAACGCTGCGGAGTTCAAGCACGAGGCGCGTTTTCTGACCTGGCTCTACACCATCGCGCGGAACTTGTGCATCGACCAGCTGCGCAAGATCTCACACCGCCGGCACGCGTCGCTCGATCAGCCCGCATCCAACGACCCGGGCGGCCAGCCCCTCATGGAGTCGATCTCCGATCCCAACCCGCAGGTCAGCGCGGAACGCAGCGCGCTGTCTGCGCAGGTGCGCTCGTCGATCGTCAAAGCAGTCGACTCGTTGCCGGACGACCAGCGGGAAGTTTTTTTGCTGCGCGAAGTCGCGAACCTGCCATTCCGAGACATCGCCGAGATCACCGGCGTCGGTGAGAACACGGTCAAGAGCCGCATGCGTTACGCGCTCGACCGGCTAAAGGAAGCGCTGTGCGATTTCGAGGAGTACGCTCGCGCCCTGCGCTGAGGCGTTCGAGAGGAAACCCCTTTGGATTGCGAGAAATTCGACCGCATCGTGCTCGACCTCTTGTACGACGAGCTGGATGAGCTGACGCACGCCGCCGCGCGCCGGCACATGGAGCATTGCACTCGCTGTCGCGCCATTGGGGCCGGACTGCGCGCCACGCGCGAGGTCGGTATCCTGCCTTTGCTCGAAACGCCCGAAGGTTTGGAGTTGCGTATCTTGTCAGCCGAGCAACGCGCGACTCGGCTGTTGCCCTTGGGTAAGCGCCTGGGCCGCGGCGTGTCCTTGCTCGCGGGTTATGCCATGCGCCCTCAGCTGTCCATGGCCGCGCTCTTGATGTTGATGATCGGGTCGAGCCTGTTTTTCTTGCGCGCTCAACCCGGCGATCGCGAGCACGTGCTCGTGACCGAGCGCGGCGTTCCGGAGAGTGACAACGAGCCGAGCGGCGCCGTCTTACCCGAACAGGCGAGCCCGCTCGAAGCCGAACCGGAAGCGCAACGAGCAGCGACACGCCCCGGCCCACGTGCGGACGAGCCAACGATGCGACGCGACCGAGCGCCGGAGGCCAAACTGGAGCGTGCCGCACCCGTGCTGCCGGCGCCCGCGCCGATGGCGGACGCGCGCGGCTTTGGCGTGCCGGGCACGGCTGCCGATGACAAGCTCGCCGAGGCCAGCGCTGGGCCGAGCGAGAGTGACGCTCGCTATGACGCCGCCCTGGCCGCTTATCGCGACGGGCGCTACTCGGAGGCTCAGCGGCGCTTCGCCGAGGCCGCCAACCAGGGCGGCCCGCACGCGCCCAACGCGGCTTTGTATGAAGTCCAGTCGCTGCGCATGGTGTCGGGCTGTCCGGCAGCGGCCCCCCGCTTCGAGGACGTTCACACGAGGTACCCGGGCGCAGTCGGTAACAGCGCCGCTTGGCAAGCTGCAGACTGCTACCGTTCCTTGGGCGAGCTGGCCCGCGCTCGCCAAAACTACGAAGAGCTGGCGGCTGACGGGAGCTACAAAGCCCGCGCGCGCGAAGCCCTTGCCGAGCTGGACCAGCGCGCGAACACTCAGGTAGCAACCGGAAAGACGCCCGCCGCGAGCGCGCCCGCAAAGGGCAAGGCCGCCGCCGGCGTTCCTGCGCCCGCGAAGCCCGCCGCGCCCACGCCCTAAGCCCCTCCGAGCACGCTCAGCCGGCTGGGCCGGGCGCTCAGTGTGACGCGGGCGAGGTCGAGCCGCTCACGATCCAACCATTTGCGCGTTGGTGCCCGCCTCGCCGACCTCGACCTCGGCCGAGGTGACGTTGACGGGGCCGCCATCGGGCGCCTCGAACGGGGCCCGCCCAATCTGTTTGGAGCCGAGGCTCGGTACGAACGGCGCAACGAAGTACTCACGAAACCAGTACCAAAACAGGCTGTGCTCGATTAAAGCCGGATCGATCAGTGACGCGATCGCCGCGTGGTCGGCGGGCAGCTTGCTCCAGTGCGAAGCCGGGTTTTCGTGATGGGCGCAATGCAAGCCGTTATTGAAGAGCAAGAAATTCAGGAGCTTGCCGTCCCAGCTGCGCGAATGATTGTGCTTGGACCAGGGGTCGGTGTGCACGTGCTGATCATAATTAAACAGCATGATGGTCCAGAGCGCGAAGAACGCCGGGACGAGGAGCGTCATCACATACACGTACAGCCCCGTTTTTAGACCGTGCAGCGCGATGGATAACGCCAACAGCGCTAAGTGAGCGCCGCCCCAAACCGCGTACTGGACCAGGATTCGACGATAGAGCGAGCGGTTTTGCTGCCTAGCCTTGCGGATGAAGTCTTTGATCGGATCGCTCTGCCAGTAGCTCGAGACGAAAAAATACGTCAGCGCCACCAGCAGGTTGTGACGATTGGTGTAGCGCCAAGTGATCGTGGCATCCCCGGCGCGGTTCACGTACTTGTGATGATTCAAGTTGTGCGTCGGGATCCAGGCGAACGTCGGATAGCCGTAAAAGATGGAGATCCAGTTGCCGAAGATCTGATTCTGCCGCTTGCCCTTGAAGGTCGGGCAGTGGTTGTGATTGTGCGCGATGACGCCGCAGGCGAGCGCAAAGTAGGCGCTCACCCACCATAGGTAGGGGACCAGCGCGGGGCGCGCGAACTGCAGCGCGACCAGCGCCGGAGCAATCATCACCCAGAGCAGCGTGCGGTAGTCGGCGGCAAAACGAGGGCGCATCGTCGCGGAAGCGTAGCAGCCGAGACGACCCCGGGGGTCACGGTTTCGTCATCGGCCCCGCTTTACAAGAAACGAGCGTTCCGGCCGCGTACCGCGGTTCGCGGCTCCTTCCGCTGAGCCGCCCGGGCCGTCTTTTGCTCAGTTCGTGTTGTCCCGAACGTAGGCGATGGTTCGCACCGAGCTGATGATTCGCTCGCGGCTTTCGGGGGACAAGTCGACGAAACGAATGCCCATACCCGGGTTTGGATTGTCGGACAGCATGCGGATCGGGTTCACCCACGCCACCTCACCGAGCAAAATATAGGGCGCCTCTTCGCCGGGCATGGCGAAGCGCAAGGTCAGCCGCGTCCCCACCTCGAGCGGCTCGTGCGTGGCCACGAAGATCCCCATCTCGGATATATTGGTGATGCTGGCGTACAGGAAGGTCTGTTCCGTTTCACAGTCCACGGACCATTCGACGTCGATGCGCTCGAAGCTGCGACGCTCCGAGGCCGGCGGCGGATAAGACGGCTTGGACTGCTCGTCGCTCACACCTTCGCTTAGCCCCATTGGGCGCTGGCGTCACGCCCGCACTCAGCGCACCTGCAATAGGCCCGCATCGAGTCGATTTTCCTCGGCGCGTCCCCGGCGCACTTCCAGGCGCCGGTTGCCGCTGTAGAGACCAAAGTATACCCGGTATTCACCCGCACCGAAGTTCGGCTCGAGAGAAAGCTCGTGGCGGTCGGCGATCCAATCACCCGGTTGCCAGAGCGCGAAGGGATACTTGCCATTCACGGTCGGGTGATCTCCGTTGTAGCGGCGTTGGAACCCATCGATGTGAATGAACGTGTCCCACGCGCCCGTGATCGGTTGCACGACCCGGTAATAGATCACGAAGGTGTAGTGGTGCCCGGCTTCGACGCTCGTGACGGCGCGGCCATCGGCGGCGAGCGTATCCCAGCCGAGCACGTCGAGCTTGTCGTCTAGGTTGGCGTCGAGGAGATGTGTCGGCTGCGGCGCCTGTTCCAGAACAAACGTGGACAGCGGGTTGTCATTACGGGCATCGCCGAGCTGATTCGAGACCAACAGGACCTCGCTCGAGCGGGCGTCGAGGACAGGTAGGTTGTGCGAGGTCTGACGCCCACGGTACAAGCTGTTCAAAAGTGGCAAGTCGCCCTGGCGGATCACCAGCCAGCGGCGCTCGGGTGCGGCGGTGAGCCACTCGAACGCGCGCGCGCCGGTATCGAACGAGGGCACCGCGCGGCCTGCATAGTAGCCCGCGCTGGCAGAGCCCGCCCCCAACATGCCCAACGCTTCGCCCGCTTTAGCGTCACGACGATAAGCCTCGAACACTTGTTTCGGCGAAATCTGGAGGAACAGTCGTGGGTAATAAACGAGGCTCAAGCCCAGACCGAAGGCCGCTCCGCAGAACAGGGCTGCTTGGGCACGAGACAGACCCTCAGACAGCCAGTGCCCTGCACGCGGACCAAACAGCGTGCCCAGCTCGGGATCGAACAAGGTGCGGAATGCGTCGCGAATCGCCAGCAGCAGCAACGGCGAGGCCAGCAGCGCCGGGAGCGCGAGCGCGCCGAACAGGGCGGCAGCGCGCGGCTGCGCGCCGAGCGCATCGACCTTCGCGAAACCGATCAAGTGATCGCTCAGGAGCCCGAGTACGCACAAGCCGACCAGCGCCGCTTCCAGGACAATCACCGCAAATTGCAGGTTCCCCGCCCACAAGCGCCGAAAGGAGCGTGGCCAGACCCCGTACTCGGCGCCCTCGAAGCGCGCGTCCGCGTGCGTAGAACGCTCCTGCAACAAGAAGAAGAATGAAGCACAGAACAATGAGGTGCCGGCCTCCAGCAGCCGCTCCGCAGTGGGCTTGAAGCTATCTGGGACATGCACGTCGGCGATGCAGAAGGCACTCAAGGCTTTGTCCGGGAAATTTTTGAAGTCGACGAGCAACAAAATCGCGAACGCACACGCGACCATGGGCACCGCGCGGGTCGGGCTCACGCCGCGCTCGTAGTCTCGGAATAAGAGCGCCACCGCGACCGCGAACGCGGCCACGCCGCCGAAGGGGAGCGGCCCGACCACGGGCTCGGCGAGGGCGTATGCTAGCCAAGCCGCCACCGGCAGCGCGAGCGCAATCAGGCGCAGCGCCGCTTCCCGCTCGCGCGCTGGCCCGGCTGGAACTGGCGGCTGACGCAGCAACGAACCGAGCGCCACGGGCACAACTGCGCTCCAGGGAAAGAGCGCATGACCGAGCTGCAAGATCACACTGTCGAATGTTGGCAGGACGCGCGGGCGGTTCACCGCGGTGCCCAGCAACAACGTAAACTGACCGGCTGCTTGTGGCGCCATGTAAAGCGCCCGACCGGCGACCACGGCGGCGGCCGCCGCCAGCGCCAAGCAGGCCGCTCCCACGGTATCGCCGAACCGCTCTGCGGAAGTGACGCGGGCGGCACGCAGCACGAACCAGCTCAGGCCGACGCTGAGCGCGGGCACGGCGACGCCGACCAGGGCACCTCTCGAGAGCAACGCGCATGCCATGCCGAGCAGACCAACCCCCAAAAATAACAGCCGAGCGGCGACTCCCTCCGCCACGCCGCGCTCGAACACCGCGACGCCGAGCCCGGCAACCGCCAGCGCCAATGACGCCATGGTCACGATGTCGCCGAGCATGGTGCGCGCATGCAAAAAATAGAGCGGCATGGTCGATAGCGCGAGCACCGCGAACCACGCGCTTCGACGATCGGACAGACGGCGTACGAGGGCGTACGTAGCGAGGAGCCCGAGCGCGCCCCAAAGCGCGAGTGGCAGGCGGCCAGCCCACTCATGCAAGCCGAACGCGCGAAAGCCGAGCGCGATGGAGGTGATCGGCAGCTCGCCTCGCCCGAGCTCGCTGCGCGTGGGCACGAGGTTGTTGCCATCTGCTACCGCAAGCTCGTGAGCACCCAGCAGGTTGAGCGCAAGCCGCCGGGAGAGCTCTGCGACTTCCCGCTCCGGCGGATCCCAAATACCACTCGACGAAAGCGGGGCGAACAGGCTGAGTGCGGCGACCAAGACCGCGATCCATGCCAAGAAGGGCGGGCGTTTGTGGCTCGGCTCGGCGCGCGCTGCCGAATCATGCGGAGTTTCCTGGGCGCGGCGCGGATCCGCTCCCAAATCGTCCGCATTTTCCTCGCTCATCGCCGGAGCGGGCGTCCTAGCTGGTGTTCGTTATCGTTGCAACCCGACAGAAATGGTGGAAGGTCTGCGCGTCGCGCGCTGTCCATTGACCTCGGGGGGCTGTCCCCTGCCCGCGCCCGACGATCGGATTTGGATCTTCCTCTATGCGTTTTGGAACCATCGCCATCGTGGGGCGTTCGAACGTCGGCAAGTCGACGTTCTTGAATCGCGTCCTCGGCGAACCGCTCGCCATCGTCTCGCCCCTGCCTCAAACCACCCGCGACAACGTGCTCGGAGTCGTGCATCGCCCGGGCGCGCAACTCGCGTTTCTAGACACACCCGGCGTGCACCAACCGCGCTCCGAGCTCGGCCGTCGGATGAATGCGTCCGCGCTCGACGCCGCGCGTACGTCGGACGTGGTGCTGTTCATGACGGACATCTCCGCCCTGACGCCACCCAGAAAGCACGCCAAAGACAAGAGCGTGCAGGAGCTGGATCAGGAGCTGATCGAAAGCGTGCCGGCGGACGCCGTCACCGTACTCGCCATCAACAAGGTCGACGCCTTGCGTGACAAGAGCCAGCTCTTGCCCGTGCTCGTCCGGTATCAGGAGCTCAGAAAATTCGCCGCGTTGATCCCGATCAGCGTGAAGTCCGACGATGGCATCGAGCGCGTGCTCGACGCGCTCGCCGAAGCCCTGCCGGAGGGCGGGCTCGGCTACGACGACGATACACTCACCGATCGGCCCACGAGCTTCTTCGTGCGCGAGTACGTGCGCGAGCAGGTGCTCTTGGCCATGCGTGGGGAGATCCCCCATGCGGTCGCCGTGTCCATCGACGAGTTCTCGGAGGGCGCCACCGCTTCGACGATTAAAGCCACGGTTCACGTAGAGAAGGTCGGTCAGCGGAAAATCATCATCGGCACCGGCGGTCTTCAGATCAAGGGCATTCGAGTGGGGGCTCAAGCTCGGATTGCCGAGCTCC
>CAXSGJ010000040.1:12098-63138 GCA_964236865.1 uncultured Polyangiaceae bacterium | reverse complement strand
AAGCTACTTGGTGGAGGCGGAGTCGACGCGCGCGCTCGGCCGAACCCGCCAGCCGGAGGTGTTGGAGTTGATCCTACCGTTGCTCGATCGGTCGTCCTGGGCGGAAGTATCGCGCGCGGGGGCGCTCGACGCGCTCGGCGCGCTTCGAGACGAACGCGCCCTACCGGAAGTGCTGAAGCGCACGCAGTACGGCTATCCGACACGGGCGCGGCGGGCCGCGATCGGCGCATTGGCGCAAATTTCTGAAGGTCGCAAAGTTCGTGAACACTTGGAAGACTTACTGGACGACAAGGATCCGCACTTGAAGATCGATGTGGTCGCGGCGCTCCAAGCGCTCGGCGACGCCAAGAGTCGAGGTGCACTGAACCGCGCGAAAGAGCACGAGCTGGACGGCCGCGTCGTGCGGCGGCTGCGCGAAGCGCTGCGCGACATGGGCGAGCACAAGGGCGTCGCCGAGCGTAAGCGCATGTCGGACGAGCTCGACAGCGTGCGCGGAGAGCTGTCCGAGCTAAAGGCGCGGTTATCTAAAATTGAGGTGGGCAAAGGCAAGGCGACGAGCGCCGCCAGACCGCCCAAGGAAACCAAGAAAGCCCCACGCGCGCCCAAGCGCAAGGGCCGCGCGTGACGGAGCTGGTTCGGCTCGAGCGACGCGCGGCGTTCGCCATCGTAACGCTAGACCGGCCTGAGCGGAGGAACGCGCTATCGTGGGCCACGGTCGAGCGCATCGGCGAGATTGGCCGCGAGCTCTCGGCTGACCGGACCGTGCGCGTGTGCGTACTCACGGGGGCGGGGGATCAGGCGTTCTGCGCAGGGGCTGATCTAAAGGAGCGGCAAGGGATGAGTCGGGCTCAGGTGCGGCAAATGCTGAGCGCTTACCACACCGAGCTGCGCTGGCTATCGGACAGTGACTTCGTGTCCGTGGCGGCGATCAACGGTGCCGCGTTGGGCGGTGGGCTGGAGTTGGCTCTAACCTGTGACCTGCGGCTGATGACCGAGCAAGCCACGCTCGGTTTGCCGGAGACGGGGCTCGGCATCATTCCCGGTGCCGGGGGCACGCAGCGCCTCGCGCGCTTGGTTGGCCAAGCGCGTGCGCTCGAAATGGTGCTCACCCAACGGCGCCTGGGGGCGGCGGAAGCGCTCGCCTGGGGTTTGGTGAATCGCGTGGTGAGCGGCGGCGAAACCGCGCTGGACGCCGCGCTGAGCTGGCTCCTGCCCGTCGCGGAGGGCGCGCCCGTCGCGCAACGGGCGGCGCTCTTGGCGGTGCGCGCAGCTTCCGCGCCGATCGCGAGCGGGCTCGATCGCGAGCGCGAGCTGTATGACGTTTGCCTGGAAAGCGAGGACCGCGGCGAAGCGTTGCGGGCCCTCGCAGAACGGCGAAAGCCGCAATTTCAGGGCAAGTAAGCCCACTACTCGGACGCATCCTTTGGCGGCTCGACGACCGCGCGCGGCCTGCCTTTGCCTACGATCAGCTGCACGTGGCAGAACTTCTTCAGCGGGCGGCGCGATTCAGTGTTCGCACCTAGGCCCCACAACGCCACCTGCAGATCCAGCGCGTCACCCACGGCGAGCGGGCGCATGCTCTTACTTGGCCAAGTGCGGCTGAATTTGCTGGCGTCGTCACCAAAGATGCTCTGCTCGCCATCGCCGCTCCGTTCGTCACCAAATTTCTCCGGCTCTGACTTTCCGTTGCGGGTCACCGTACCGGCAAACGCAAGTGGCCCCGTCTTGGGGCTCGCCAGCGAATGTGGCTTGCCGTCGTCGGCGATGGACACGACGCTGAGCTTCACTCCCCAGCCGGCGCCCGCTCGCGCGGCCGACGCGCTCACCGAGAATTTGACGCCGGCGACACTGATCTTCAAACCCTCTGGCGTGACGACGTAAGTGACCTCGCGCGTGGCGTTGGGGTCGTCGGTTTTCGCTTGCTTCGGTTGGGCGGAGGAGGGGCTGACTGCGTCGCCCGCGTCATCGTCGGTAATCGGGTTGGTGTCGCGAGGCGCCGCGCCCCTGGGCTCGCCGCTGGGCGCGGCGTGGCCCTCCGCTCGCTCCGCGACCGGAGCCTCCGCCGGAGCCTCAGTGGCCCCGCCAGCGCAGCCAAGGAGCGCCGCACAGGAGAACCCCAAACCTAAATGCCGATAGCCAATAGAGACTAAACTGCGCATGTAGGCGATCTTACACCGTGTAGCCTACGACATGTGGAAGCGCGCTGCGTTCAGCTTGCCGCGTCGAACTCGCGCTTGGCTTCACTCAGCAGCTTGGGGTCTTCCAGCAAATCCAGGGCGGTGCGGGCCAAGGCTTTGGCGGCAATCAACATGGTGGACATGCCGCGGTCGCTGGCGGCACAGGCGGCGAAGCGGTGCTCGTGACAGAGGGTCTCACCCTCGTCGCAGATAGCAAGATAGGGATGAATGGATGGAATGTGCAGGCTGAGGTCACCCATGTCGGTCGAGCCCGCGCCGACGCGTGTGTCGGTCTCGCGCGCGTTCCGGCCGAGAGCCTCCAAGGCGGCGCCAAAGCGCCGAGCCATGGTCAGATTATTGCGCATCTCTCGATAGCCGAGCTTTTCATCGAACGAGACGCTCACGTCGCAGGCCATGGCCGCACCGCGCGCGCAGCGCAGCACGATCTCCTTCACGCGCTCGAGTTCCCCCGACGTGTGCGCGCGCAGCGTGAACTCCGAGGCCGCATGTTCCACGATCACGTTCACCGCTTGCCCGCCGTTGGTGACGATTCCGTGCACTCGGACGCCGTCGCGGAACGCGACGCGTTGCGAATCGATCAACCGAAAGGTCTCGAGGCACGCCGTCAACGCACTCTTGCCGGCGAACGGCGCGGCCGCCGCATGCGCGGGCACGCCCTGGTAGGTCATCGCGATGCGCATGCTGCAGAGCGCGCTGTGAGCCAAAATATCGCGGTCGAAGGGGTGAAACATCATGGCCGCGTCCACGCCCTCGAACACACCGGCCGCCAGCAGCTTGATTTTTCCGCCGCCACCTTCCTCGGCCGGAGTGCCGATGATCTCGACCGAACCTCGTAGCTCTGAAGCTTGCCGCGCGAGCGCCAAGAACGCGCCCACGGCGCTGCCCGCGATCAGGTTGTGCCCGCAGGCGTGACCGATGTCCGGCAAAGCGTCGTACTCCGCCAAGATCGCGATCTTCGGGCTGCCGCTGCCCACGCGCGCGCGGAACGCCGTCGCGAGGCCGCCCACGCCTCGTTCTACGGCGCCACCGAGCTCATGCTCCAAGCAGTCACCGAGCCAAGTGCTGGCGTTGTGCTCCTGCCAACAGAGCTCGGGGTTTGCGTGAATGCGTCGCGACAGCGCCGACAGATCCTGGCTGAGCTCGTCCACGCACACGTCCAGTGCCTTACGATCGAGTGCCATGATACGATCATAGCCCAGAGATGCGCGGCCCTGGGCAACCTACACGCAAACGGGTGGAAAGCTGCGTGATCATCGGGCTCGGGCTGGGCTTCTCAGCGCTCGCGGCGTGCCGAGAAAGAGCCTATGCCGGGGCACTCGACCGATCGGTGGCGGCACGTCCGAGTGGCTCGCCGACTGCTCCGCCCCCACCGCCTCGCCCCAGCGATCAACTCACGCCCGTTGTTTCGAGCACGACGAGCGAACCGGAAAAGGTGGATTTTCAAGACGTGGCGATGGGCACCCACGTCCACTTCATTGCCTATACCAACGCGCACGTGGATTCGGCGCGGATGAAGGTGGCGATCGAAGCTGCGTTCGGGGAGATGCGGCGGCTCGAAGGTTTGATGAGCGAGTGGCGGGAGGACAGTGAGGTCGGTCGAATCAATCGGCAGCCGGGCAAGTGGCACGACGTGAGCTCGGACACGTTCGCCGTGATTACGCGGGGGCTCGACGAGGGCAGGACCTCGCACGGCGCGTTCGACATCACCTTTCAAGCCATGAGCTCACTCTGGAAGTTTGGAGGCGCCGCCGATGAGAAGCCGACACTGCCGAGCCCCGCCGACGTTGCGGCACGCCGTCAGTTCGTCGACTACCGAACGGTCGAGCTGGATGCAAAAGCTCGCGCGGTGCGGATCCCCGTGGGCCACGCCATCGGCTTGGGCGGCATTGCAAAAGGTTACATCGTCGACCGAGCCGCAGACGTTTTGAAACGCGCGGGTGTCGATTCGTTCTTGGTTCAAGCCGGCGGAGACCTATTTGGCGCAGGGCGCAAGCCCGACGGCTCGGCTTGGGTCAGCGGCATTCAAGATCCGCGTGAGGCGCAAGGCGTATTCTTCGCCGCCCTTGAACTCACCGACCACGCATTTTCCACCGCGGGCGACTACGCGCGCTCCTATGTGCTCGGCAAGCGCCGCTACCATCACATCATCGACCCGCACACCGGCTACCCAGCCACCGCGAGCCGCAGCGTAACGGTGTGGGCCGAGGATGCCACCACGGCCGACGCCATCGACGATGCGGTGTTCATTCTCGGTCCGGCGCAAGGCCTGAAGCTCGTAGAAGCGACCCCGGGCGCCGGGGTCGTGATCGTGGACAAGAACAACAAGGTCTGGGTCAGTCCCAGGCTCGAGGGCAAAGTCCATATCACGCGCGCCCCGACTGACGGTATTTAGACCCGTCCGATCGCGCAACTGACCCGCGGCCAGCAGCGCGACTGGGCGTACCCCCTAAAACGTGTCGTACGGCATGCTCTCGCGCGGACCCAGATTTGGTGGCTCGCGGCACCGTTGACCCGTCGCCCGCGCGCCACCTTGGCTGACTGAAGCCGCGTCGTTCCGTCAGCGCGAGCGGCGGACGAACACTTCCGGCTGAACCGGGACACGCGCGGGGCCACCACGATTTTCACGCGGCGCTTGCTGGACGTGTGCGGAGGGTGGGCGCGGACCGCGGTCGTCGAACTGGCGCGGCGCGCGGTCGTCGAAGCGACGTTCCTGCGAGGGACCGCGGTCGCCGTCGAAGCGCGACGGGGCCGCCGCGGGTGGGCGGGGAGCGAGGCCGTTGTTTTGCGGCGGGCGTGGCGCCCCAGCTCGGTCGTCGAAACGACGCGGTGCGGGGCCCCGGGACGGACCTGATGAGCCGCGCTGATGCCCTTGAAAGCCGCGGCCGCCCCCTTGCTGACGTTGCGGCGGGCGGGCCTCCGCCTCGGGCGGACGCGCGGCACGGGCGCGGTTTTCCTCCGCGGTGGCCTCGGGCGTCTCTAGCTTTAGGATCGGCGTGCGCGTGAGCCGTTCGATGTCGCGCAGGTAGCCTCGCTCTTCACGGCTGCACAGCGAGATGGCGATCCCGGCCGCGCCCGCGCGCGCGGTGCGACCGATGCGGTGAACGTAGCTCTCGGGCACGTTGGGCAGGTCGTAGTTGACGACATGGCTGATGCCGTCCACGTCGATGCCGCGCGCTGCAATGTCCGTAGCGACCAACACGCGCAAGCGACCGGACTTGAAGTTGTCCAGCGCGCGTTGACGCGCGCCCTGCGATTTGTTGCCGTGGATGGCCTCGGCCATGATTTCCCCGCGCTCCAACTCTTTTACGAGCCGGTTGGCGCCGTGCTTCGTTCGGGTGAACACGATCGCGCGCTCCACCGCGGGGTCCCGTAGCACTCGCTCGAGAATTCGGCGCTTCTCCGAGGCCTCGACCATGTACACCGATTGTTCGATACGCTCAGCCGTGGAAGACACCGGCGCGACGTCAACGCGCACCGGGTTGACCAAGATTTCGCGCGACAGGCGCTCGATGTCGCTGGGCATGGTGGCCGAAAAGAACAGCGTCTGACGTTCCTTCGGCAGCTTTTGCAAAACGCGCTTCACGTCAGGCAAAAACCCCATGTCGAGCATGCGATCAGCCTCGTCCAAGACCAAAATCTCGACCTTGTCCAAGAAGACCGCGCCCTGATTCATGAGATCGATCAAGCGGCCGGGAGTGGCAACCAGCACGTCCAGGCCACGGCTGAGCGCCGAGATTTGCGGGCCTTGGCCGACGCCGCCGAAGATCACCGCGCCCTTCAAGTTGGAGCCGCGACCGTAGCTCTGGAAGCTTTCGGCGATTTGCGCCGAAAGCTCGCGCGTGGGCGAAAGCACGAGCGAGCGCGGACGCTTCGCGTCGCGCCCTTTGCCGGAAGCGAGCAGCCGCTCGATCATGGGCACGGCGAAGGCGGCGGTTTTGCCCGTGCCGGTTTGCGCGCAACCGAGCAGGTCGCGCCCCGCGAGCACGTGAGGAATGGCCTTTTGTTGAATCGGTGTCGGGTCGACGTAACCCTCAGCCGTGAGCGCCGCGAGCGTGGCGGGGCTCAGGCCCAGATCTGCGAAGGTGATGCCCATTGGGGCCGAGGAGGGGGACGTGCCGGCCGAGGCAGACACATCGAGCGAGCCTTGGCCCGCGACGGAATTCGTTGTTTGCAAAGTGACCTTTGTAGGGAGAGAACCGCACGTGCCGATGGGCACGCCGGGTTGCGGGGCCCCGCGCCCAGCCGGCGATACCAATCGAGATTGGGACGCCCACGTGGACGCGGCGGAAGCCACGCTCGTTACGAGGGGAGCGCGTTGGGCTGCTGTTACAGCGCCGCTGCGCACGACCGCCCTTCGTCGTAATGAAATTCGGACTCGAAAGCCGCGCCGAGCAAGCCCGGCGCTAGGGCGAAAACCGGGGCGACTGCCCGCGGCGAGCGAACTGTGACAGGTTTTCGCGGCAACGCAAGGGTACGGCTACGGTGTAGACTTTTTTGCGACGAAACGGGCCTCGGCTAATCGACGATCGGGCACGCTGACGTGCTACACCCGGACCCGAATGCAGAGGAGGATTAATTCGTGCGAGCGGTGATTTTGGCGGGAGGAATGGGCACTCGGATCACCGAGGAGTCCGCTACGCGGCCCAAACCCATGATCGAGATCGGGGGCAAACCCATGCTTTGGCACATCATGAAGATGTACTCGGCGTATGGGATCCACGACTTCGTCATTTGCTGCGGCTACAAGGGCTACGTCATCAAGGAGTACTTCGCCAATTACTTCCTGCACATGTCGGACGTCACGTTCGACATGAAAAACAACTCGATGAAGGTGCACCAGAACTTCGCCGAGCCCTGGAACGTGACCGTCGTGGACACCGGCGAGCTGACGATGACGGGCGGGCGGCTGAAGCGCATTCGGCCGTACCTGGACGAAGAAACCTTTTGCTTCACGTACGGCGACGGCTTGGCCGACGTGAACATCGGCGAGGTCGTGGCCTTTCACAAGCGGTCCGGCAAAAAGGCCACCGTGACCACCGTGCAGCCGCCCGGACGCTTTGGGGCCATCACCTTCGACGCCGACCACGTGCGGTCGTTCAATGAAAAGCCGGAGGGCGACGGCGGCTGGATCAACGGCGGCTTCTTCGTGGCCGAAGCTTCCGTGCTCGATCTCGTCGCCGGGGACGACACGGTCTGGGAGCGTGAGCCTCTGGAGACCCTCGCCGAGACGGGCGAGCTCGTCGCCTTCAAGCACTCGGGCTTCTGGATGGCGATGGACACGCTACGCGACAAGAATCACTTCGAAGATCTGTGGAAAAGCGGAAAGCCACCGTGGAAGATTTGGTAGCGGGCTCTGATTTCTGGCGTTCCAAACGGGTTTTGGTCACGGGCCACACCGGCTTCAAAGGCGCCTGGTTAGCGCTTTGGCTGTCAAAGCTGGGTGCCGAAGTGACCGGCTACGCGCTGAAGCCGCCCAGCCAACCCAGCCTGTTCGAAGCGGCCGGGCTAAGTCATGCCGTGAGCTCCGTGGAGGCGGATATTCGCGAGCTGTCATCGCTGAAGGATACCTTCAGCGATGCTCGGCCGGAGGTCGTGTTTCACCTAGCGGCGCAATCGTTGGTCCGGCCGTCCTATGACGACCCGGTGGGCACCTTCGGCACGAACGTGATGGGCACGGTCAACGTGCTCGAGGCCGCGCGCTCCCAAGCGGAGACCCGCTCGGTGGTCGTGGTCACGAGTGACAAGTGTTACGAGAATCGCGAGTGGGCCTGGGGCTACCGCGAGAGCGAGGCCATGGGCGGGCACGACCCTTACAGCAGTAGCAAAGGCTGCGCGGAGCTCGTCACGGCTGCATACCGCAGCTCGTTTGCCCGCAGCGGCGTCGGCATCGCGAGCGCCCGCGCCGGCAACGTGATCGGCGGCGGAGACTGGGCGAAGGACCGCATCATCCCCGACTTCGTACGCGCGCTCGAGCGCGGCCAACCGCTGCGCGTTCGTAACCCCGGCGCGGTGCGCCCCTGGCAGCACGTACTCGAACCGCTCGCTGGCTACCTGCTCTTGGCCGAGCGCCTGTGGCAAGAGCCGACGCGGTTTGCCGAAGGCTGGAATTTCGGTCCAGTCGATACGGACGCACGGCCCGTTTCCTGGATCGTGGATCGCTTCGCGCGCAATTGGGGCGGCGGAGTGACCTGGCAAGCCGACCCGGGCCCGCACCCGCACGAAGCCAATTTCCTGAAGCTCGACTGCTCCAAAGCTCGAAACCTGCTGTCGTGGCGGCCGCGCTTGAGCCTCGAACAGAGCTTGCGCTGGGTGACAGATTGGTATCGCGGATTTTCGAGCGGAAGCAACGCGGCCGAGCTTTGCCTTTCGCAAATCGCCGCCTTCGAAGCGATCGAGCCGGAGTGAGATCATGAGCAGTGCAAGCGTAGCGGTAATCGGCTCCGGCATGGCCGGCATGGCAGCAGCGGACCGCCTGGCGGGCGCAGGCGTGGGCTGTGAGATTTTCGAAGCCCTGGAGGAATGGGGCGGGCACACGCGCTCCTTTGAACGCGACGGCTTCGTCTTCGATGACGGCCCGCACGTCTCCTTCACCAAGGACGAAGCGGTGCGGGAGCTCTTCACGCGGGGCGCGGAGCAAGTCGTTGAATTTCCGGCCAATATCACCAATTATTTTCGCTCGCATTGGGTCACGCACCCCGCGCAATGCCACCTGCACGGCCTCGATCCAGATTTGGTCACGGCTTGCATAGCGGACTTCGTGCGCGCCCAGGCCGCGCCGCCCACGGTCGCGACTTATCAAGATTGGTGCGTGGCGATGTTCGGCAAGACCTTCGCCGAAAATTTCCCGCAGGCCTACACGCGCAAGTATTGGACGATCGAGGCCGCTCAGATGAGTACGGATTGGGTCGGCAACCGCATGTACCCGCCCAAGCTAGAAGAGGTCATACGCGGCGCGCTCGTCGCCGATCAAGGCGGTGAATTTCACTACCTCTCGAAGTTCCGTTACCCAGAAAAGGGCGGTTTTCAATCGTTCATGCGCGCCATGCTCCGGCCCGAGCTGCTGCGCTTGGGTAAGAAGCTGGTCCGTCTGGGGCTCGCGCAAAAAAAGCTCACGTTCGCGGACGGTAGCTCGTCCCACTACGAACATCTGATCTGCACCATGCCCCTACCGGAGCTGATCCGCGCCATCGACCCGGCGGAAGTACCGAGCGCCGTGCGCGAGGCCGCCGAGGCCCTGCTGTGCTCGTCGTTGGTGCTGGTAGACGTGGCCGTGGCTCGCGACGACCTCTCCAAGCATCATTGGTTTTACGTGTACGACGAGGACGTCTCCTTCGCGCGCGGCCACTTCCCCCACATGCTCTCGGACTACAACGCGCCGCGCGGGCGCGGCAGCGTGCAGCTGGAGGTCTATCATTCGAAGCACAAGCCACTGGAAACCTCGGCTGAGATGCTTCCCGAGCGCGTGGTGGGCGAGCTCGTAAAAACCGGCATCTTGCGCGACAGACAAGAGGTGCTCTGGGCACGGAGCCGCGAGGTGCAGTACGCGAACGTGGTGTTCGACCATCAGCGCACCGCCGCATTGGCTGTGGTCGAACCGTTCCTGACCGAGCATGGCGTGTTACGCGCGGGCCGTTACGGTGACTGGGCTTACCACTGGACCGACGACTCGGTGAAGTCAGGCTGGAGGGCGGCTGATCGAGTGATCGCGGCGCTCGGCGGGCCGGGTGCATGACGAGCACGACAGTCCTCGTGACCGGCGCGCGGGGCTTCATCGGATCCGCGATGCTAGGCTTGGCGCAGCGAGACGAAGCGGATGACCTGCTGTTCGTGGGCGTAGATTACGAGGATGCGGATCTGCGCGACCACGAAGCAACGCGGCGCTTATTGGCAAAGGTGAAACCGGCGCGCGTGGTTCATTTGGCAGGGAAGCTCATCAAGGGGGATGGACCCGAGGTGCTCCGGGAGCAGATGGAGCACACCTTTCGCGCGGGCACCGTGCTGCTCGGCGCGGCCCAAGAAGCCGGCGTTCAGCAGCTCCTGATCGCGGGAACGATCGACGAGTTCGGCAGCCGCGACGGTGAGCTCAGTCCAATCGACAGCGCGGAGCCAGCGAACACGTATGGCCTATGTAAAGCGCTGCTGCGAGAGTACGCAGCGTTCTTCGCGCGGCGCGGTAGCATGCGCGTGGACTGGTTTCGGCCCTTCACGGTTTATGGTCCGGGCCAAGCGGCGGGCAACATGTTGCTTCCGATCGCTTTTCGCGCCGCCAAGAGCGGACGCGCCGCGCAATTTTCGGACGGCCACCAAAAGCGGGACTTCATCCACGTCGACGATGTCGCCGCTTGGCTGCTACGAGCGCTGCGTATTCCGCTTCAGCAGGCGCCGCTCGGGCTGCAGGTGCATCACCTGGGTACGGGTCAGGCGGTTTCCGTGCGCGCCGTCCTGGAAGCGATCGCGGAGGAGTTTCCAGGGGCACAGTTCCAGTTGGGGGCTTTGCCGCGGCGGCCTGGCGAAGCGAGCCTGCAAGCGGCGGCGCCCTACCAGGCTTCGGAAGCCGGCCTGCGTGCCTGGAAACCGCGCTACGGCTGGCGGGAGGGCATTGCCGAAACGGCAACCTGGTGGCGCGCCCGCGAAGAGCTTTAGGGCGCCCGGGGGCCGATGCGCCGGTCGGCTAGGCGTTCGGCACCGATGTTGCAGTGCTGCCCGTACGATGAAGACCTGTGAGTGCTCGCAGTGCGGTGTTTCAGCGCCGGGCCTGGTCTGGGGCTTTGCGTTGCTGGTCCGGGACGGCTGGGGTTTGGCTTCCGCCACCAACCCACCCGGCGCCGCCGAGCGCGCGTGGCTCTGCGGAGGGTGCGAAAACCGAGCGGCCATCTTGGCACGGGGCCTGGAGCGGCTCGCCACTCCAGTCGCCAATGAACGCGGCAAAAAGCGTCAAGCTCTTCGGGTGCTCATCGTGGACGACCACGAGCTGATGCTCCGCAGCTTGGTGCGAATGCTGGCTGGGTGCGACACGGTTGTCACCACCAGCCCCGCGCAGGCGCTGGCTGTCTTGCAGACAGGCGGCCACTTCGACGCCATCGTCTCGGACGTCATGATGCCAGGCATGAGTGGCCCCGAGCTGTACAAACGTTGCTTTCAACAATCCCCTGAGCTGGCGCAGCGCTTCGTTTTTGCGAGCGCCGAACCGGCCGTGGCTCGCCGGCTCATTGATGACGCGGCGGCTGAGATGGGCGCTGCGCAGTCGCCCGCCTTGCTGAGCAAGCCCACATCGCGCGCGCTGCTTATGAGCGCGGTAAAGGACGCCGCCCTCTCGGTGGCCTCAGCGCATGAGTCTGGCACGTACTTTTTGCAGTTTCCCACGCTAGGCGGATCGGAAAGCGGTTCAGCAAAGGGTCGCCCTGCGGCGGTGAGGGCTGCAGTTCAGCCCACGCGGCGGAGTTCCGGCGGGTTCCGATAATTACGCAAGCCGAAGGATCGCGCGTGCTGCTTGACGCTCGACCCGGGCGCTTTAAACACACCGCCATGACGCAACCTAATCGCCCCACGAATGCCGCGGGGAACTTGACGCTTGGAGCCGACCTCACCGTCAACCGGCTCGGGTACGGCGCGATGCAGCTCACCGGCTCCGGTGTCTGGGGGGACCCAAAAGATCCAGAAGAAGCTGTGCGCGTATTAAAGCGCGCGGTCGAGCTGGGGGTGAATTTCATCGACACCGCGGATGCCTACGGGCCCTTCGTGAGCGAGCAGCTGATCCGTAAGGCGTTGCATCCGTATCCGAAGGGCCTTGTGATTGCCACCAAGGCGGGCCTAACGCGGCAAGGGCCAAACCGCTGGACCCCGGTAGGCCGCGCCGAGTACCTGCGGCAGCAGGTCGAGCTGAGCCTCCGCCACCTGGCGGTCGAGCGCATCGATCTCCTGCAGCTTCACCGTATCGATCCAAAGACGCCGGTGGCCGAGTCCCTGGGTGAGCTAATGCGGCTCCAAAAGGAAGGCAAGATCCATCACATCGGCCTCAGTGAGGTGAGCGTGGCCGAGTTCGAGGCAGGGCGAAAGCTCGCGGACATCGTGTCCGTCCAGAACCTCTTCAACCTCACCAACCGCAGCGCGGAGAAATTGCTCGACCACGTGACGAAGCTCGGCGTGGCGTTCATCCCGTGGTACCCGCTGGCCACCGGCGCCCTCGCGCGCGCGGGCGGCCCCTTGGCAAAGCTCGCCGAAAAGCACCGAGCCAGCCCGTCGCAGCTGGCTCTAGCGTGGCTCTTGAAGCGCTCACCCAGCATGTTGCCCATTCCCGGGACCTCCACCGTCGAACACTTGAATGACAACATGGCTGCCGCAGAGCTATCGCTGAGCGACGCCGAGTTCGAAGCTATCGGCGAAGCGAAGTAAGACCCCGGCGGGCGAGCGGAACATGGCCCCGGGTTGCTGACGCTTCAGCGCGCCTCAACGCGATACGCGGCACCGAGCCGCTGATCGGACACGTAGAGGACGCCGTCCGGGCCAACGGCGACGCCCGCGAGCGAGCCCGCGGGCAGGCCCGTGTCTATCGAGCCGATTGGCGTGCCGTCGCGCTCGAAGTACCAGATCCGGCTCGTGTCGTTGTCGGTCACGATCAGCTGGTCTGCGTCGAATGCGACGCCGCTCGGCAAGGACAGCGTACCGGGCGCTACCACTTCATCGAGCTGTGCGTCGTCCATCGCCAGATGCACTCGGATCGGGTCGAGCGCGTTCACGTCAGCGCCTGGCGTGCCGCTGTTCGTGAGTAAACGAACGACGCGCCCGTGGCCGGTGTCGGCCACGTACAGTTCGCCGCGCGTGGAGTCGAGCGCAAGGTGGCTCGGGGTCTCGGGGACGCGCTGGAGCTGCCCTTCTACGAAGCGATGCAGCTCGCCGTCCGAGTGATCCTCCCCGCCCACCACGTGGGGCGCGTGAAAGTCGTAGTGGTCGATGGCGCCAAGGGCACCGTTGAAGACCCAGTACACGTTGTCCCGCTCGTAGGCGATGCCCATGCAAAACGGGCTCTCGTGCAGCATGTCGATGTGCGTGCCGTTTTGGTCGGCTTTCGGCCTGACTCCGAAGATTGCAGGGTCCGATGACCACAAGGTGGGCCCCGAGTAGTCCACCGCTTCATCCTCGTAATTGTCGGTGCGCGCCTCGCCGCACGTCGCTAAGTTGCCGTTCTCGCCGAAGGCGATGGCCGTTGGCCGGCGCATGAAGTGCCAGGCGTTGCCGTCTTCTTTCAAGGTCAACTGGGGCGCGGCGGACGTCGCTTGCTTGACCAACGCTACTTTGCCCTCGAGCGCGGCGCAGCCGCTTTGAGCGTTCATCAAGCAGGGCTTGTTGCTCGGGAACTGGCGCAACGTCACCCACAGCTCGCCTTCGCGCAGCGGATCGAAGGCGAGCGCGGTCGCGCTCCACTTGGCGGGCGGATCATACAAGGAGACGAGCGCGACGGAGCTGGGTAGCGCGGGCGCCGGTGTCGTCGTTGGGGGCGCGCCGGCATTGCCTGCTACCTCATCCGTTGCGCTGAGCGCACTAGAGCCGCAGCCGGTGAGCCACACGCACACTCCTAGGCTCGCCACCGACCACGGCACAAGACGCATCGCCCAAGCGTGAGGCGGGGCGTCCGTCTTGTAAAGCAGGTCTTCGGCGACGAGGGGCCCGCGGTCACGTGCCCGCTTCGTCGAAATCGCCTTCTTCTGGAATCTCGTCTAGGCCGAGCCCACCGCGCACCGGGATGGCGCGCGCATGACCCACTTTTTCCAAGACCATGGCCAGCGCCGCCCGATCCTCGACCGCGGGCAAGAAACTGCGCGTGCCGTCCCATAAGTCAAAGGCAATGAACGGTAGATCCAACACGATGCGATCGATTTGCGCCCATTTGAAGCGCCGAGCGCGCGGCCAGCCGAGCGTCGCGTCGCGAAAATCCACGCCGTCCGCGCGCACGCGCACGCCACGCATGTTCGTCCGCAAGAGCGAGGAGACGGCGCCCGCCAAAAACAAGCCGGTGCACACGCGCGCGCTGAGGACACCACGTAGCCCTCGCTCGACGATGTTCACGTACAGCCAGCTATTGGAGGAGCTGTGTTCGGCCGCCACCACGGCCGCCACGGAGCCTAGCGCGAGCAGCAAATAGATGAGCGACGGGATGCGGACGGCGAACGGCGGACCGAACGTGCTCTCGGTCGGGCGGTACGTCATGTCGAACCCCGGCGGACGTGACAGACGAGCCATGTGACTGAAACGTAACGCCGCCCGATATCCTTGGAAAGCCGGGCTAGTATTGCTCGATGCCCACCTCGGTCTTGCGCCGCGCGCCCGGCTCTCCTGCGCTACCGCCAGCGGCAGTTCGGCGCATCGCCGATGCCATGCTCGTTGAGCTCGAGCTGCAAAATGCGGAGCTCAGTGTTTTGCTCACGAACGATGCGGAGATCCATGCGCTAAACCTGCAACACCGCGCCAAGAACAAGCCGACCGACGTGCTCTCTTTCCCCCTCGACGAGGGCGGCGGAGCGGATGGCCGAGTGAGCGGGACGCGCATCCTGGGCGATGTCGTCATCTCGCTCGATACTGCAGCTCGCCAAGCGCACAGCAGGAGGCGCGAACTGTTGCCGGAAGTGCGGTTCCTGCTGGCACACGGGATCCTGCACCTCATCGGGTACGACCACGGCAATCCCACGGAAAAACGAGCCATGGACGCGATGACGCAGCGTTTGGTACGCGCCGTGGCGACCATTTCAGTAAAACCTCGGCAAAGGCCGGCAGTTTCGGCGAAGAAGTCCCGGAGCCGCGTTTCGGCCCAACGCCCGGAACACGCCAAGCGCGCGCCGGCGCCTCGGGCAAGGCATGCGAAATGATTGCTAACTCCGCGCTTTGTAAGAAAAAACCCGCCTAGTTCTGGGCATGCTTCACGGTCCAGCATGGAACAAGGGACCGATCGGAATGGCGTCACCGATCCGGCCTACTGGACGCCATCTTAGCGCTACCCCTCGCCTGGCTAGCGGAAAAAAAGCTAGATCGAGCCCCGCTCGGAATTTTTCCCCTTGAAAGGGCGTTCATAACCCTGTTATCGCTTCGCCCGTGCCTTGGACGACTCAAACGGCAGCGTAAAAGCCTGCCGGTGAAGTCGGGAGGGCCGTTCAGCGGCCGAATATTGATTTTTTTCGAACTGGAGGAAGCACATGGCTGGCAAAAGGTTGACGAAGGCTCAGGTTATCGCCGAGCTCGCAAATGCATCGGACTTAGACAAAAAGAGCGTGGGGCGCGTTTTCGAAGGGCTTCAAGAGCTCATTCGCAAACAACTTTCCGCGCGCGGACCGGGCGAGTTCGTCGTCCCGGGGCTCGTGAAGCTACGGGTGGTGAAGAAGCCGGCGACGAAAGAGCGCCAAGGCATCAACCCCTTCACCAAGGAGCCGATCACGATTCCGGCAAAGCCCGCGAGCAAAAAAGTCCGCGCGACCGCGCTCAAGAACCTCAAAGACCTGGTTCAGTGAGCTCTCCGCGCTGTGCGCGGTAAACGACTTCGTCCCCGGCTTCGCAAGGAGTCCGGGGACGAGTCGTTTTGTGGGCGCATCGTTTCCGCGCGCGCTCGGCGCGGAGACGACCGACCGCGCTTGCCGGCTTCCGCCGGCCTCGCCGATCACCAGTAGAACGTGGCGCCGAGCCTCAGTAGGCCGCCGCCGGAGGTGTTCGTGGCACGGTTTGTCTCTGGATCGGTGAACTCGGGGTTGGTGTCCGCGTCATCGTCGGTACGTCCGCGGATGAAACCAACGATGTCCCCCGAGATACCGACCCGGCGCGAGACACGCACCTCTGCTCCGAAGCCCACTTGACCACCAAAGTAAGTGTAGTGCTCGTGGTGGCGCTCGAACGCTTCACTGGAGCGTGGAACGATGTTCACGTTGGCTCCGCTCAAGCCCAGGCCGCCAAGCACGTAAACCTGCACGACGTCGTGCGGGTTGAAGAACACCAGCGCGTTCACGAGCAACGCGACCTCGGTTCGGTCGTAGCCGTTGAAGTCCGTGCCGGTGAGCAAATCCAAGCCGGCCTCGAAGGCCAGCGGCGGCAGCGGGCGGTAGCGCAGTCCGACGCCGAGGCCCGCCATTTCTGCGTTCGACGCGCGTTCGCGCTTGTTGCCGAGCAGCGCGTCTTCGAGATGCAAGTTGAAGCCCCACTCATGCTTATCGCGCCGCCGGTGCCGGCGTGGGGCGGGCGGCTCCTGCGCCTCGAGCTCGATGGCCTCGTGGTCCTCACCCGGGCCTGCGTAGCCGGGCGGCGGGTACGAGGGCGGGGTGTACGCGGGCGACCCGCTCGGACGCGCCGAGGGCGAGGGTGACTCGGGCGGCCGGGCGCCGGACGGCGCGGCGCTGGGCGGCGCGCCCGGTGAGGCGCCTCCTTCGTCACAGAACCAGCCATCTGGGCAGTCCCCTGCTCCGGCGGCCAGGGCACTGGCCGGGGCAAGCGCAATGAGCGCGGACAGCAAGGCAAGGACGGGGCGCGACATCGAGCATGGCTCCTTGAGCGCTTCGAAAAGAAGGCGCACAGCGCAGGGTAGCAACGCCGTTGCTAGTTGCCAGCCGCGAACCTTCGCCCAGAAAATGCTTCGATCGAGGCGCGCCCGCAAAGATCCGCCCACACCGCTGTGGCACGGGCGGCTCTCGGTGTAGATAGCGCCTGTCCCCATGGGCGCGGTCGTCATCAAAGCAGGTCATGTGCAGCCGGTTTGGGCAGGTCACCCGTGGGTGTTCGCGCAGGCCATCGAGCGGATCGAGGGCGGCGTCGCGCCAGGCGATGAAATCTCGGTGCGCGATGCACGAGGCAACACGCTCGGGCGTGGCCTGTACTCTCCGAGCTCGGCCATCCCGGTGCGGCTCTTCACGCGGGACGCGACGACGCCGATCGACGGTGCACTGTTCGCTTCACGGATCGAGCGCGCCTTGGCGCGGCGTGCCGCCCTCGGCTTGCCATCTGCGGCGACCAGCGCCGTGCGCCTCGTGCACGCCGAGGGCGACGACCTGCCGGGACTCGTGATCGACCAATTGGGAGAGGTGATCGCGGTGCAAATGGGCACGATCGGCCTTAAGCTGCGCGAGGGCGTGATCTTGGACCTGATTGCGCGGTTTTTGAGGCCGCGCGCGATCATCGATCGCACTCCCCTCACGCACGCCAAGACCGAGGGCTTCACACCGGCTCACGGCGTGGTGCGTGGTGACGACTCGATCGACGCGTTCGATTTCAGCGAACGCGGATTGAAGTTTCACATCCCGTTCTCACTCGGGCACAAGACCGGCTTTTACGTCGACCAGCGCCCGCTGCGCGCGCGCATCGAGGAGCTCGCGCGCGGGCGGCGCGTGCTCGACACCTACAGCTTCGTGGGCGCTGTCGCGTTGTCCGCCGCGCGCGGCGGCGCGCAAGAAGTGCACGCGGTCGACGCCAGCGCGCCCGCGCTGGAAGTGGCGGCCGAATGTGCCGCGCTAAACGGCCTTTCCGCGCGCGTCAGCTTCGAGCGCGGCGACGCCGTCGAGGCATTGAACCAAGCCGGCCGCCAAGGGGGCTACGACCTCGTGATTTGCGACCCGCCCAAGCTTGCACCTTCGCGCGCCGTCAAGGCCCGCGCGCTCGAGAACATGCGCAAGCTCGCCGCCAGTGGTTGCCGAGCCACGAAGCCCGGCGGTCTACTCGTCGTCTGCTCGTGCTCCGCCGCAATCGGGCTCCACGAGCTCACACGCGCCGTCGCGCTCGGAGCGCGGGACGTAGGCGCTCACGCCTTGGTGCTGGAACGCTTCTTTCAGGGCGCGGACCACCCGGTGCCCGCGGCCTTCCCAGAAGGCCTGTATTTGTGCTCTTTGCTCGTAGAAGTGGTGGCCGGCTGAGCATGATCCCAATTGCCCAATTGTCACGGCTGGCGCCCCGCCTCCTGCGTGGGTTTCTTTTCGACTTGGATGACACGTTGTTGGATCACAGCCGGCTGAGCGAAGCCGCCTACTCCTCACTCTTTCGATTGCGAGAGGCGGGCTTCGAGCTGTACGCGGTCACCGGGCGCCCAGCGGGCTGGGCCGCCGTGATCGTCAATCAATGGCCCATCACCGGGGCCGTCTCCGAGAACGGCGGGTTGGCCTTCTACACCAACCACGCTGGCCTGCACACGATGGACAATGTTAACCCAGGTGAACGCGAGCGGCGCGCACTGGCGCTCTCGACCCTGTGCGCGGAGATTCGTAGCGAGTTCCCGGATCTGGTGCCTGCCGATGACACGCCGTTGCGGCGCACGGATTACACGTTCGACATCGGCGAGCACCAGCGCGTGCCCGCCGATCGCGTTGCGCTGGTGCGCCGCTTCGCCGAGGCCCGCGGTGCAAGCACTCTGGGCTCGAGTGTGCATCTCCATGTGAGCTTCGACCGCACCGACAAAGCGACCGGCGCGCTGCGCTTGATCCGATCCTTATACGACGTGGATTCGAGCGCCATCCTGAGCCGCTACGCCTTCATCGGCGACAGCGAGAATGACGGCAGCTGTTTTGCCGCGTTCCGGCATAGCATCGGCGTGCGTAACCTGAGCGGACGCCCGACGCTCGCGCCGCGCTACATCACCACCCGCGAGCGCGGAGCTGGCTTCGTGGAAGCAGCGCAAGCGCTCATAAATGCAGGCGTTGCGCCGACGTCGGCCTGAACACGCGACGCCCTGTGACGGCGCGGGGTCGACCGCGCCCGAGAAATGCTACAAAGCCCGCAGCGATGACCACCGAGAGCGAGCTCGTGCGAGCCGGGCAGACGTACCTCTATCCGAACTACCGTCAACCTGCGTTCGTGTTCGTCCGCGGGCAGGGCTCGCTGCTGTTCGATGTCTCCGGAAAGCGGTACCTCGACATGTACGCGGGTATCGCGGTGAGCACCTTGGGCCACGCGCACCCCAAGCTCGCGCAAGCGATCGCCGAACAGGCCGGCAAGCTGCTCCACGTCTCGAACTATTTTTACAACGAGCCGAACGTGCGCTTGGCCGAAAAGCTGTGCCGCCTGGCCGGCATGGATCGCGTGTTCTTCTGCAACTCGGGGACCGAGGCCATCGAGGCGACGCTCAAGCTCGCGCGTCGCCATTTTTACGCCAAGGGGCAGACCGAGCGGCAGCGTGTGATCGCTTTCCGGAACTCATTTCACGGCCGTACGCTCGGCGCGCTGGCCGCGACCGGCCAGGACAAATACAAGGACGGTTTTGGCCCTTTGCCAGGGGTCACTCATGTCGGCTTCGGCGATATCGAAGCGGTGCGCCGAGCCATGGGCGCGGACGTGGCCGGGATTTTGGTTGAACCGATCCAGGGCGAGGGCGGCGTGCTGCCGGCGCCTTCCGGTTTCTTGCGTGAGCTCCGCGCGCTGGCAGACGCGAGCGGCGCGTTGCTGCTGGCGGACGAAGTGCAGACCGGGATTGGGCGGACGGGAACCTTCTTGGCGTTCCAGGGCGAGGGCGTGCAGCCGGACGTCGTGGCGCTCGCCAAGGCGCTCGGGGGCGGCGTGCCGATCGGCGCGATGCTGTGTCAAAAATTCCTGGAAGAGGCGTTGCCGCCCGGCAGCCATGGCTCGACGTTCGGCGGGAACCCACTGGCCTCTGCGGCGGCACTCGCCGTGTTGGAGGTGCTGGAGAACGAAGGGCTCATGGTGCAGGTGAAGCAGCGCGGTGAAGAGCTGAGCGCGTTGCTCGGCGCGCTGTGCGCGAAGTTTCCGAAGCTCGTCGAGTGCGCGCGCGGCCGCGGCCTACTTCAAGCCCTGGTGCTGCGCGAAGGCGTAGACGCGCGCAGAATACTGAGCTCCCTGCAGGAGGGGGGCGTGCTGGTGACGGTAGCTGGTGGCCAGGCGCTGCGCTTTTCCCCGCCCCTGGTCGTGAGCAAGCTCGAGCTCGAAGAAGCCTCCACGATCTTGGAGCGCGCACTTTCGACCTACGTCTAGCTTCGGAGCTTCCGCTGGTCGATCTCCTTTCGCCTGCCCTAGTGCCGCTGCCGCCAGCGCGTGAAGCCACGCTGCCGTGCGCCGGTTGTGGCTCACCGGTCGACCCGCTGCGCGCCTCGCGCGTGGCTTTTCATCGCGAACGCTTCCGTTATTTTTGCAGTGTCGGCTGTCGCGAGCGCTACGACATGAACGCGAGCGGCACGCCGCTGCCGTTACCCGGCGACAATGCCGAGCTACGCGCGAGGCTACGAGCCGCCGGTCTGACAGACGTTCCGCCCGAGCGCGAGCTGCCCAGGGCCCAAGCGCCGCTAGCGCCGCCGCTCGCCCCACCCGGGCCGGTCGACAAGCGCGAAGTCCGCTCCGAGCGCCCGGCTTTCGACGACGAACAGGACGGGACGGTGCACGCGCTGTCGCTCGCGCGTAGCGGCGCGCTGCCACCTTCGGTGGATGTGGGCGGTGTTCTCCTGCTCTTGGCGGTGCTCGGCTCGGTGCTGTCGATTGCCCTGATTCTGGCGGGTGATTCGCCGCTGGCGGAGGCCGCGCGGCTCGTAGTCACGAGCGTTGCGGCGCTGTCCTTGGCGGCTGAGTCACTCATGGGTGCGCGCGGACCGACCGAACTGCACCCGGCCGCCCTCTTGGCCGCGCCGCTCGGCGCGAGCGGCATCGCCGTCGGATTTCGGCTTCTCTCCGAGCCGCACACGAGCAGCGCCGCCACGTTGGCCGCGGTGATCATCGCGGGCACTGCCGCAGGCGCGGCGGGCATGCGCCGCGCTCGTCAGCCGCTCGACGCTGAGCGGGCGCACATTGCCGGCGAGCTGGACAAGGCCGTGCACCGTGTAGTGGGCGACGAGCTGGTGAGCGCACGCGCCGCCGACTTGCGTCCAGGCGAAGAAATCGTAGTCGAGAACGGCGAGCTCGTCCCGGTGGATGCCACGATCACGGCCGGCATGGCGGAGGTCTTGCCTTGGTTGGGCGCCACCTCGCCGGCTACGCGCCGCGAGGGCGACGCGATCGTGGCCGGCGCCCGGATCGAAAACGGGCGGCTGCGCGCCGTGGTGGGCTGGGCTGGCTTCGACCGCGCTTTCATGCGGCTGACCAACGATCCTCGGCGGCGCGCGGATGTGTTTTCACCACTCTCCCGCTTCGGGCGCCTGACTGCCGAGCGCGCGGCGCCCATGATCGCCGGCTGCGCCGCGCTCGCGGCGTACGCCGGCAATGCCGACGGAATGCAAATTTTGCTGCTGTCGGTGGCGGTGCTCGGCTCATTTGCCCAGCCGGGGGTGGCCGAGATCGCCGGTCTGCACACCGCGCGCCGAGTGCTCGAAGCACTTCGGCGCGGCATCGTGTATCGCTCTGCCGCAGGCTTCGAGCGCGCGGGCTCGGTAACCGCCACGGTGTTTTCGGCGCGCGGCACGCTGCTCTTGGGCGAGCCGGAGGTCGCCAATATCGAGGCCTTCGGCGCGCTACAACCGGCGCAGGTCTTGGCGTTGGTGTCCGGTGCCGAAAGCGCAGAGAGTCACCCGGTCGCCACGGCCGTGCTGCGCGCGGCGCGCGCGCGCGGCGTGCGCCCGGACGGCGTCCGAAGCCCCAACGTGCAACCCGGCTTGGGCGTGACGGCGGTGGCCGCAAGCGGTCAGGCCTTGGTCGTCGGAACACGCGGGCTGATGCTGCGCGAGCGCATCAGCGTGGCATCGGCAGAAGGTCGAATCACGGACCTGGAGACCATGGGTCGCAGCGTGCTGTTGGTCGCCCTGGGCGGACGTTTGGTGGGACTCGTGGGCTTGCAAGATGGCCTGCGCGCCGGCGCGCGTGCGGCGGTCCAGCATTTGCTCGACGTGAGCGTGGAGCCAGTGCTCCTCTCGGGCGATGCGCGAGATACCTGCGAAGCCATCGGCCGCGCTCTCGACATCGATCACCTGCGGCCCGAGATTCCGCCTACTGAGCGCGGCGAAGAAATTCGGCGCTTGGCCGACGGTGGCGCGTCGGTGGCCGTTATCGGACGGAGCCCCGTCGACGACAGCGCGCTGGCGGCCGCAGACGTATCCATCGCGCTGTCTGCGGCCGGTTCGAGCACGGCCGAGTGGACCGTGCAGCTTGCCTCCGACGACGTGCGCGACGCGGCCTATGCCGTGCGCCTGGCTCACGAGGCGCGACGCGAGGCGCGCGTCGGCTTGGCGCTCACGCTCGCGCCAGCGTTGCTGGGAACCGTGCTGGCGACGCTGAACCTGGTGCCGGTGGCCGCAGCGCCCCTGTTCGCCATCGCGGGCACGCTGGCCGCACTGATCCGCGCCCGGCTCTAGGCCGTCGGTTCATGCCGTGAGGTGCGAACGTTTCGGGCGTGTCTCGGCTTACGGCGTGCCCGGACGAGCGGGAGCCCGCGCCGGCCCCGCCAGCGACGCTCAGCCCTTGACCCACTGGCCCGCGGGGGGGAAAGTGAGGCCGTGAAAAGCGGGGAAGCCCACAGCCCGCACAGCGGAAAAAAGCTCAAGGCGCCCGACGCGGAGCGGCTCCGCGCCGATCTAGAAGCGTACATGACGCGGCGCGGGCTTCGCTCCACCGAGCAACGCCGGGTGATCATCGACACCTTCTTCGGCTCTACCGAGCACATCACGATCGACACGCTGCTGCGTGAGGTGCGCGCGGTGGACGCCCGGGTGGGGTACGCGACCGTGTACCGGACAATGAAGCTCTTGACCGAGAGCGGCGTCGTCCAAGAGCACAAATTCGGGGACGGCTTCACGCGCTATGAGCTGTCGGACGACGACGCACACCACGATCACTTGATTTGCTTGGAGTGCGGCAAGATCACCGAGTTCGAGGAACCGGCGATCGAGGACCTCCAGCATCGCATTGCCAAGCGTCACGGCTTTCAAGTGCGCGCGCACAAGCACGAGATGTACGGGGTATGCGCCGACTGTCACTCAAAAGCGCGCGCCCGGCGCTGAGCGGTCGCGCGCCGCCCGGCGATTCGCGAGCTCAGATTTCGATCACGCGCTTGTCGGTGACCACCACGTGGCTCGCCACATCGTGCTCCGTGACGGGCAGCTCGCCAAGCAGTTGAAAGTCGTAGACCACGACGACCGCCCGCGCGGGCGGACAAAAATCGGGCAATGTCGCGTCGTAGAAGCCACTGCCGTAGCCGAGGCGGTGCCCGTCTGAGGACGCCGCCAGCGCCGGTACGATGAGCAGCTCGATCTCCCCGCGCGTGGCGCTCGCTGCCTCCGGGGGCGGCTCGAAAAAGCGCTGCCCGCGCTCGGCTAGCTCGGTCACGCTCGCCACGCGACGGTAACCGGTGCTGAAGCCAGTGTCCGTCGGCGTCAGGTACGGAAAGTAGAGGCGCTTGTGCGCCATGAGCACGGCCTCGGCGACGGGCCGGACGTCCACCTCACGGCGCTCGCTCATCGGCCAGAACAGGCCCACGCTGTCCGCGCGCTGAAAAAGCGGCAGGCTCAGCACGCTGGTGACGATGCGGGCAGAGGCTTGCGCGAGCACCGCCTCCGGATAGGCGCTGCGCAGCCCGCGGAGCCGCGTGCGGAGTTGCTTTTTCGCGCGAAATTTCAGGTCGGCCAGGGTCTCCGCGTCGAAGGGCTGCACTCGCCGAGCTGTAGCAGAAGCGCGCCCCCCGCGCCGTCGTCGCGAGCAGTGCGGGGCGGCCGAATTGCGATACGCTCGGCGGTCGTGAAGGTTGGTTTCGTGATCCCTGCGTATCAGGCGGGAAAAAGCGTCGCGAATGTGGTGCGAGAATTATTCTTCGAGCTCGGCGCGGGCTCGGATGCGCCCGTGCTCGTCGTGGATGACGGCTCGACCGATGACACGGGCGAGGCGGCACGCACCGCGGGCGCGCGCGTGCTGCGGCACGCGCGCAACCGCGGCAAGGGCCACGCCCTGCGTACGGGATTCGCGGCACTGGAGGAGACAGGCGCAGATGCGGCGGTGTGTGTGGACGCGGACGGACAGCATCCCCCGGCAGAGGCCGTGCGCTTGGCTCGCCATCCTGCGCCCCGGGCCGCCTTGGTGCTCGGAACGCGCGATCTGCCGGCCGCGGGGGCTCCCCCCAAAAATATTTTCTCGAACAATTTTTCGAATCGCTTTTTGTCGTTCGCGCTCGGGCGCACGCTGAGCGATACGCAGTGCGGTCTGCGGCGTTACCCGTTGCCGGAAACGCTGGCATTGCACGGTCGGGCGAGCGGCTACGGTTATGAAGCGGAGCTGATCTTGCGCGCGGTGCTTCAGGGCTGGCAGCTGGTCGAAGTACCGGTGCGCGTCATTTACCCGCCGGAGCACGAGCGCGTGACGCATTTTCACAGCGTGAAGGATCCGGCGCGCATCGTGTATCGCGTGCTGCACACGCTCGCGACCGCGCCCCGGCGGCCCGGATGAGCGGGTGGCGAAGACACTGGGGTAAGCTGAGCCTCGCCTCGCTGATCTTGGGGATAGGCGCGCTACACGTGGGTGTCGGCGCGCGGGCTCGGCTGACGCCGCCTCGGGTGCAGCTGCCCGGCGGCGTGACCACCCATCCGACGCCCACCCTTCGGCGCTTCGAAAAATCGTACGCCTTGATGCGCGGAAAGCTGCTGGAGGTCGGGCTGCGCGGGACACCGGAGCAGATCGGATTTGCGCACGCGCGCTTGCTCTACCCAGAGATGGTGGAAAACGAGGGGATCCTCTTGGCTCGCTTTCAAGAACAGGTGTCGAACCGGGTGCTTCGCAACGTGCTCCTGGACCTAGCGGAGCTCCGCTATGCGCACGTGGACGCGGGCATGAGCTCGGCGCGGCTGCGAGAGATCGCCGCCGGCGCGCGCGGCTTCGAGCCGGACCCCTACCGCGGCGTGTTTCCAACTTTCCAGCGCTTCGTGTATCTGAATGCGTTGTACGATATCGCGCTCTCCTTCGAACACTCACCGTTGATCGGCTGCACCACGTTCACGCTCGGTGGCGATGCGTTGAGCGGTGGCGGCGGTATCTTGGCGCGCGCCTTCGACTTCGAGGTGGATGAGGTATTCGACGACCACAAGGCGGTGTTCTTCGTCCAAGAGGCGGGTCAAATCCCCTTTGCGTCCGTGGCCTGGCCCGGTCTCGTGGGGGTGGTCAGCGGAATGAACGCCGAAGGGGTGGCGGTGGTGGTGCACGGCGCGCGCGGCGGCCAACCACAGGCACAGGGGGAGCCCGTGGTGCATGCGCTGCGACGCGTGCTGTCCACGACGCACACGACGGAGCAAGCGCTGAACGCGCTCGCGGCACAGCCCGCGTTGGTCAGCCACATCGTTATTCTGACGGATCGAAGTGGCCGCGCCGCCGCCGTCGAGCGGGTGCCCGGAAAGGCGGATTTTGTGCGCTTTTTGGCCTCGAAAGCCGCGACCACGAATCACTTCGAAGGGCCGAATGCGGGCGACCCAAAAAACCTGCGCGTGCGAGCTCAAACCTCGACCTTGCCCCGACGCACCCGCGGCGACGAGCTCTTGTCGCGCTTGCCCGACCAGCTACCCGCGCCGGAGGCGGTGACGGACGCCGTAGCGCTGCTGCGCGATCGCAGAGGGACCGGCGAGAAAGACTTGGCGCTCGGAGATCGCTCCGCGATCAACGCGTTGATCGCCACCCACGGCGTGGTCATGGACACCGCGCGGCGGATGCTCTGGGTCAGCGAGAGCCCGCACCTGCTCGGGCGCTTCGTGGGCTTCGACCTGAGCCGTGCTTTCGACCCCAGCTACGATCCGGAGCATGCGCCGTCGCTCGCCAGCATCCCCGAGGACCCGCTCCTGACGAGCGGTGAGTACGACCGTTACCGCGCGGCAAAGAAGTGACGACCCACGTGGAATGAGGAAGGGCCTCCGCCGCTCAGCGCTCGAGGCCGATCCAAGCCCCTCCGCAGGCGAGCCCGAACGCGAGCGGCGCGACGGCGAGCGCGAATAGCACGCCGATGGGCGCGGTCATGAACAATAGGGCGACGAGCGCGGCCAAGGTCAGCCCGGCGGCCAGCGCCGGCTCCAGAACGCTGTGCGCGGAGCTTGCTTTGGCCACCAGGTAACCCGCCAGCGGAAAGGCCAAGAGCACCGCGGCCCCGAGCAGGATCAGCGGGCCGGAGGAGCGCACGTCGGATTCGTCGGCGAGCGAGAAGTCGACGCCCAGTCGGTGACCGAGCAGGACGGCCATCGCTAGCAGCGCGATCACCAAACCGAGCGTGACGAAGGCGCCGATCACGATCCAGCGCAGCATCAGCTTGTGATCCGCCGGGCGCAACGCTTCGCGCATGCTGTGAAGCGTGGGAGGGTCAGGCAGTAACGAACGCGGGTGCGGGATGGAGTCGGGCGCCACGTCGCGAAGTGCGACCCATGCGCCCACCCCCATGAAAACGAAGAGCGGAATCACCGAAACCAGGAAGCCTGGACCACGCCCCCACACGATGTGCTCGTACAAGCCGTGAAGCGCGGTCGCGATCAGCCAGACCCACGAGAACCAGTGACCCCCGCGAGCGCGGCGTGGGCGGCGCGCGCCCAGCGCATAGCCCCACAGGCCGGCAAAGAACAGCTGCGCGGGCGCGCTGACCAATGCGCGCAGGACGCACACGCCCGTGGCGCCGCCCAGGCTCACCGCCAGCGCGCCCTTGACGGCCGCGAACCCCGCGCCCGCCGCGCTTGCGTAGCACACGCCCAGGCGCGGGCCGTCGATACGGCGCGTGCGATAAAGCGGCCAAACTATGGCCACCTTCAGCCCTTCTTCGAGCGGCGCGGCGAGTAAAAATGTAGCCAGCAAAGCGCCGCTTTCGCCGCTGATCGCGACCTCGAACGAGAGCCCGGCGAACGCCAACACGACACGTTCGAAGTACACGGCGAACAGGGCGCTCGCGGCGCCGCCCAAGACCATGGCGACGGTCAGACGGCGTGACACCTGACCGAGCCGGCTCACCCGGCGCCAGACTAGAAAGGCGAGCCCGAGCGGTGAGATCACGAGCAGCGCTGCAGCGAGCGCGATCATCGGGTCACCGGAGCCTGCGCCCCGCGCATTAAAAGTGTAAACCGAGAACTGCCGTGACGGCTCCGCCAACGCCGATGCCCGAACCATCTTGGTCATACACCGCAAGGGAGGGATCGGCCGTGGCCGAAGGCGCGCTGGCCGAGCGGCTCAAGAACAAGACGTCTCCGGTCAGGTTGCCACCGACCGAAAAGGTATTGCTCAAGTAGACGTCGACTCCGAAGCCCGCCCGCGCATCGAAGCCATGCGCATTGTTTGGACGCACCGCGAGCTTCGACGTGTCGTAATCACCGAGCGAGGCGTAGCCGCCGCCGAGCGTGAGATACGGCTCCACGCGCCCGAGCGGAAAGTGCATGCCAGCCTCAGCGTTGAGCGTCCACAGCTGATAGTCCGAGAAATTGCCGAGCCGGAACCGCGCGCCAAACGTGAACACCAGTAAGCGAACGCCAACCCCCGCGCCATACGACATGCCGGCGCCTTTGCTGTCCAGCGAGCTCGCGTCCACCAAATGCTTGTCACGCAGCGTTTGGAGGCCCAGATACTCTGGCCCGACCTCCGCGTTCAGCCATACGAACTCTAGACCGCGCCCGCTGTCTTCTCGGTCTGCGCGGTCTAGGCGTGCCTCCGTCTGGGGAGCGGGCGCACCGCTCGCGTCGCTCGGCACTGCCTCGGGCGGCCGCAAACCACCGGCTTGTAACGATGAGCTGCCTTGCGCATCGGCCGCCAACGCTGGCGCCAGCCCACCGAACAGCGTGACCGCCCCACACGAAAAAACCGCGCACCACTTCATGATTTTCCGCACGATGCTAGCATAGCGACTTGGCGCCGTGCCGGACGGCCCGGGCTGTGCGTCAAGCACGACCAAGCTCGGAAACACGCTCGAGCAGCGTTGCGTCCGAGAGCTCTTGGGCGAGGGCTTCGAGCGGCGCTCGCGGCGCGCCGCGGTAGGCCAAATCAACCAGGGTCTCGCTCAGTGGCACGTCGGTGCGGAGCGTGGCTAGGCGCTTGTACAGCAGCGCGTCCAAACGGCGGCCGGCGAGGCTCTCGGCCAGGGCGCCTGCGCCGCGAACGGTGACTGGCCACGCGCTCGCCGAGTCTGGAATGTTCTCCAAGCGACCGCACGCGGTGAGCACGGCGGCGGCGGACTTTGCGCCCCAGCGCGGAACGCCGGGAATGCCGTCTGCGCTGTCCCCGACGAGCGCCAAGTAGTCGGGGATCTGCGCGGGGGTCACGCCGAATTTCAGGCTCACGCCGGGCTCGTCGAGCAATTTTTTACGCATGCGATCTAGACAGACCACGCGCTCGCCGACCACGCACTGCGCCAGATCCTTGTCGGGGGATGCGATGAAGATTTTCTCAACGTCCGGTTCCAGAGCGAAACGCGCGGCCGCCGTCGCGAGCGCGTCGTCGGCCTCGAACTCGACCATGGGCCAGACCACGATGCCGAGGGCCGCGCAGGCCCGCTCGGCCAACTCGAACTGTGCCCAAAGGTCCGGGTCGATGCCGTCTCCGGTCTTGTAGCCGTCGAACAACTGGTTGCGAAACGACTCGATGACATGATCGAACGCGATTGCCACGTGGCTGACGCCGGGCTCGCGCAGCAGCGCGAGGAGGCTGCGCGCTAGCCCCCGAACCGCGCCCACTTCGACGCCAGCGGCATTTTTAGCCGACGGTACCGCGTAAAATGCGCGAAAAAGCTCGTAGGTGCCGTCTATCAAGTGGAGGTTCATGCGGCAATTCCCGGCGCCCGCCGAAAAACGAGTCCAGAATAACCTGGCCCCCTTGCGTTCGTGTCCTTAACTTGAGAAAAATGGCGGCCCGCGCGGTTTCCTCGCGCCAAGGTATCCCAATGCGTTCAGTCACCATCTCTTTGGCGCTTGCTTCCTTGAGCGCGTTCGTTGGCCTGTCGAGCTGTACACTCATTACAGACGTGGACAGAAGCAAGATCCCCACGGATGGCTCTAGCAACCCCTCTGGCGGAAGCGGCGACATGAGCGCAGCGGGCAGCGGTAACTCCGAGGCCGCCGGGGCCGGCGGTGTCGGTCAGGAGGTGGGCGGCGCGCCGGGCGAGGACGACGGCGGCATGGGCGGCATGATCGACTTCGGCGGCGCGGACGCGGGTGAGGCCGGCCACGCTGGCGCGGCGCCCTGAATTTACGGTCGCGGTGCCCCTTTCCGCGCCGCCCGGAGGCTTTGCGGCACGCGTCGAGCGCTGCCTGGCCCATTTCGCGATCCGCGAAATGGGCCAGAGCGTCACCCGCCAACTGACCGCGTACTGCGACTTGGCCGTGACGTGGGGACAGCGTCTAGATTTGACCGCGGCGCGCACCGCCGATGAGCTCGTGGATCTGCTGCTTGCGGACGCGCTCGCCATCACCTGCGCGCGCGCGGCTGCGGTGGACGAGCGTTGGTTGGACGTGGGCAGCGGAGTCGGCGCGCCGGGCATCCCCATCGCTCTCCTGTCTCCGGTGAAAATGACGCTGGTCGAACCACGTGAAAAGCGCGTCGCCTTCTTGCGCACGGCGCTCGGCACGTTATCTCGTCCGGACATCACCGTCCGCCGCATGCGCTCCGATCGGCTGGCGGCCGCAAGCTGTGAGGTCGCAGTGTCGCGCGCCACCCTACCTCCACAAGAATGGGTGACAGAAGGTGCGCGGTTGGCAACGGGCAGCGTCTGGCTGCTGCTCGCCAAGGCCGAGCCGCCCGAGCACGCCGCGCACCGTGTGCTGGCAGATATTCGATACCAGTGGCCGCTCACGGGCACTGAGCGCCGGGCGGTCTGCCTGTCGGCCGGCGCAGGTGACGGTGGGCGCTGAGAAAAAAGCGCCAATCCATGCCCCGCCTGCGCTAACGAATTGCGCTTCGGCCGGAACCGCGACAGAACCGAACTAGCCCGGACACGGATGAGGCTCGTACTTCAGCCGTTGTCGGGAAGCCCCCTCCGGCCCGACCCAACTCTAACGACCAGCGAAATTCTTGAACCTTTTTGGCGCCAGTAAACACCTGAAGGCGTTCAGGTTCGTGCCCTTCGCTGCCATCCGTTTACCTCATTCGACGTATGAATAAGGAAGGTTGGGTCGGCGTCCCACGTAGGACGGTAAAGTAACCCACCCCACTCGAGGAACCGCACATGAAAGCCCGTAGCCGCTTCGCAATCATCACCACCACCCTCGCCGCGCTCTCGCTCTCAGCGATCGCTTCTGCCGATATGAAAAATGCCGGCGGAGGCGGGCTGGAGTTCAAGTTGCCAGGCGGCACCGCAGGTCTGACCATCGAAGGCAAGTCGACCGAGGTCACCGCCTCCGAAACCGGCGGCAAAATCGTCGTCGTCGCCAAGCTCGACTGCGGCCAGACCAGCTGTCTAAAGACCGGCATCGACAAGCGCGACGAGCATCTCTGGAAATACCTGGATTCCGGCAAATTCCCGAACGCGACCTTCACCGTCGATAAGAGCAAGCTGACCATGCCGGCGGACAACGCCACGAGCGAAGGTGAAGTGTCGGGGGAGCTCAGCTTCCATGGCGTAAAGAAGACCGTGAAGATCAAGTACGGCGCCAAGCGCACGGGTAGCGATTATCACGTGCACGGCTCCACCTCGATCAACCTCGCTGATTTCAAGATCGACCAGCCGTCCTTCGCCGGTGTCCACACGGGCATGGTCGCGGACGTGAAGATCAAGTTCAAGCTGCGCGATTGAGTTCTCGCCGCGGGAGCATGCCGTCCCAATGATCTTTGATGGTGTGAGTGGTCACTGAACACTCACGCTTCGAGTGATACGCCGCCGAACGCGGGCCCCTTGCGGGCCGCGTTCGGCGGACGTCATTTCGGGCGGCAAAAGCCGGGGAATTTCCGGTGTTGGGAATCAAACTCCGTGTTGACTAAGCTGCTAGCGCGAAGCAAGCTTCCGCCATGCTGAAAGGCAGCGGCACACGCAAGCTCGGCGGCCGCGACTCGTTGCGAGCGTTTCAACGCGTAGTTTCATGGTCAATTGTGGGGCTGTTCGTCTCGTTTTTTCCGAGTCGCGCGCACGCGTATGCCTGGATGATCAAGCACAGCTATGCCGGTTGCGCGGTCTGTCATGCGGACCCCTCCGGCGGTGAGCTGCTAACCGCTTACGGTCGCGCCCAGAGCGATCTACTGCTCCGCATGCGCTACGGCAAACCGGGCGGTAGCTCGTCGTCTTCTTCCGAGTCCACTTCGTCCTCATTCGACTCCTTCGACTCGTTCGACGACGATGAGGGTGCGAAGCCGGCGACCCCAACGGCGCCAAAAACGGACGCCAACTCTGGCCCTGACGACGACGACGATGACGCGGCCAAGGCTACCGGCACGGCAGACGCTGCAGCCCCCGCCAGTGGCACCGCAGCGGCAGACTCCGCCGCACCGGCTGCTGCCCCCGAGGCCGCCCCAGCCGCCGCCGCGCCGCAAGAAATGAAGCTCGACGACAGCGGCTCACTCGATACTTCCGGCTTTCTATGGGGTCTCGTGACTCCGCCGGATTGGCTGTTGCTCGGCGGTAGCTACCGGCACTTGGCGGTGTGGAAAAAATCGCCGGGTACGTTCGCTACCTTCCCGATGATGGCGGACCTATACGGTCAGGTACAGCTTGGTCACTTTCGCGTGGAAGGCAGCATTGGAGTGATCCGCGTCGGCGTGGGCTCCCCCTATGGCCGAGCCGTTCAGCTGACCGGAAATCAGGGCGACCAGTGGAACCTAATCTCGCACTCCCATTGGCTCGGGTACGACCTGCTCGACGGACAAGTTACGATACGCGCGGGGCACATGAACCTGCCGTTCGGCATCCGTATTCCGGAACACACCATGTGGGTTCGCCAGATGACCCGCACTGATCGCGAATCCGCTCAGCAAGACGGCGTGGCCGTCGCGTTCAATGGTGAAAAGATACGTGGTGAAGCCATGGCCATCGCCGGAAATTATCAGGTCCGACCGGACAAATATCGCGAGCGCGGTTATAGCTTGTACGCCGAATATCTCACGAGCCCGCGGACGGCGGTCGGCATAAGCTCGCTCGTCACGTCCGCCAAGGAGGACCGCATCTCATTGAACGCAAACGTGATTCGCCAGGCTCATGGCATCATGCTTCGAACCGCATTCACGGATAGCATCACGCTGCTCGCCGAAGCAGATGCCTTGATCACCAGCAACCGTGAGGCTGGCTATGTCGGCTTTGCACAGGGAGACTACGAGATCACGCAAGGTTTGCATCTGATGGCCACCGGCGAAATCCTCGACCAAGGGTTCGATGAGCTTGCTCGAGGACCTCGCGTTTTCGGCAACGGACAGCCGCAGCTCGGGCTGTGGGGTACCGTGGACTGGTTTTGTTTGCCGCACGTCGAGCTTCGAGCGGATATCTTCAGTCGCCAATCTGACGACACTACCGTTCTCGGCCAAGTTCACGTGTTCCTGTGAGGTCTAGATGAGGCACTCGATCAATGCTCGCGCTTCTACATTCGCGTTGGGCTTGTGCGTCGGCCTGGCCGCGTTAGGGGTGGCGCCATCCGTACAAGCGTCGTCCAAGTTTCCTCCGGTATTGAAGGCCGCTCTTGAGGCTCAGTTCCCAGGCACGTCGTTCTGTGTCCCGCAGTGCACAGCCTGTCATCTCACCACGCAGGGTGGTCCCGGGATGATGAACGTATTTGGGCAAAACTTGGAAAAATACGCGTCGCTTGTGCCGGTGGACGGTATCTCGGTGACGAAGGCGATACCGATCTATTTCACTCTGACAGTGCCGGCCGATGCTCCTCAAACCGCTGATACTCATGAGTTCGATAGCGACGGAGATGGCGTGAGCGACAGAGCGGAGCTCTTAGCTGGGGATTCCCCGTCAGTGAGTCTGCCGCGCGGGCAAAGCCAATTCTGCCCGGATATCAAATATGGCTGCGCTGGCGGGCGAATCGCGGCCGCGCCCCCCGCTCATGATGGCATAGGGCTCTTGGAGGCGGCGCTGCTCGCGCTCGGCTTGGTTGTAGCCCGTCGCTTTCGGCGAGCGACGCGGAAGGCCGAGTTATGAATGAAACACATTTTACAGCCGTTGACGTTCACAGTTGGTTCCCGGCGCCGTGAGGCAGGGCCCAATATCCAACCATCATTGGCATGAGCCTGCTTGGTCCATCGGTCACGTCCGCGACTCGCAGACACCGTTGATCGAAAAGCCAAACCGCGCCCGGTCGCGTGAATCGCCCGTCTCGCCCCGGGCGCGACTGCACTCGCTCCGTCCGTGATCGAGGTTACCCGCCGGGCGCGCATCGTGTTCCCGAACAGGTCGCCGCCGAAGCAGTGAATCTCGTCGGCTGTAGACGCCCTGGCGATCAGCCGACCCGAAGCGGGGCTCGGGGACCACGGTTCACCTTCCGAACCGGGTCCGAGCGACCCAGTCAAACACATCGGACGTACGAGCGTGGGCGGTTACAGGGTTGACACGGGCGGAAACAACCCGAAAGCTGCCCTCCTAGTTGGTCCACGATGACAGCCCTGCCCGCCGAATCGAAGCCCAGCACGCGCCGTACGGAGGGTGTGCGCGTCAAAGGCCGCGCGGCGCGCGTGGTGTCGGACGTATTGACGGCCACCGCTGAAGAGCTCAGCCGGGTTGGCTACGCCGCACTTCGGGTCGAAGACGTGGCGGCGCGCTCCGGCGTGAACAAGACCACCATCTACCGCCGTTGGCCGACGAAGCCCGAGCTCGTGGGTGCAGCGCTGCGCGCGGTGTGGGAGCCGCCGGACGTGCCGGATACCGGCTCGCTCCGGACAGATTTCGTCGCGTCCTTGTCAAGAACCGCCGCCTTCGCCATGACGCCGATTGGCCGCGGTTTGACGCGAGTAATCCAGGTGGAGCGCGCTCACCCGGAGCTCGAGCCCATCGCGCGTTCCCTCCGCGCCGACTATCGCTCGCTGCGTGAGGTGCTCGTGCAACGCGGCATCGACCGGCACGAGCTGCCGCCGACCGCGGACGCCCGCTTCGTGCACGACATGATGACCGCGCCGATTTTTTCGCGCCTGTTTACCGAAGGCGAACCCGTAGATGCGGCGTTCATTGAAAACGTGGTCGACGTGGTATTGTGCGGGATCCGTCAGTGTCTGAAGACCAACCTCTAGTAGCGGCGTTTGCACCGCCTATTGCGCGCATCGCCGCGCCGCGGTCGCCACGCGCGCTGCCGATCACGAGCACCGCCTCATGACGATACCTCCGCCGCCCTTCGAAAGTTTGACACCGCTGCTCGAGAGCGCGCTCGGTGACGCACGGCCGGTCATCGAGGAGATGGCCGGCGGCGCCTCGACGCGCAGATTTTTTCGGGCGCGCGCCGCTTCGGGTCGAACCGCGGTGGCGATGTACGTCCCCCTGCCGAGCCAAGAATTGAGCAAGGCCAAGGAGAGCGGCCGGCGTTGGCCTTTTCTAGAAGTGCGTGATCTGTTGGCCGAGCGCGCAATCCGGGTGCCGGAGCTCTTGGCCGAGGCTTGCGACGCGGGCTGGCTCTTAGTCGAAGATCTGGGCGACACCTTGGCTCAGCACCTCGATCACTCACCCCAAGACAAGCCGGCGCTGTATCAGCGCGCCGTGCGTGATTTAGCGCATGCGCAGCGCGCGCTGAAAGGCTTGCCCGAGCAGTCGATCGTGCTCGAGCGCGCCTTCGACCACGATCTGCTGCGCTGGGAGATTGACCATTTCAAGCAGTGGGCCCTCGAGGCGCGCGGTATAGTGATGAACCCCGAGCAACAGGCGGTGTTTTCGGCCGCCGCTGAGTACTTGGCTACTACGATCGCGTCGTGGCCGCGCGGCTTCGTGCACCGCGACTACCAAAGCCGCAACTTGATGGTGCTCCCCAGCCACACCGGCGCGCACAACCTAGCTTGGATCGACTTTCAAGACGCGATGCTCGGCCCGCGCGTGTATGACCTGGTCGCCTTGCTCGGCGACAGCTACCAAAGCTTCGACCGCCGCTTCGTCGACTCCCGGCTGGTCGAGTTCTGTACTGAGCTTGGGCTCGATGAAAAAGAAGAGCAAGAGTTCGAACGTCAGTTCGACATGGTGACGGTGCAACGAAAGTTGAAAGACGCAGGGCGCTTCGTGTTCATCGAGCACAAGAACGGCAACCCGAGCTTCCTGAAATTCGTCGGCCCCACGATCGAGAAAGCGCGGGCCTCGCTGGCGCGGCTGAGCGACGACCGCCAACTTGCCGCGTTCACAAAATTGCTAGACCAGGTGTGTCCGCCAATGTGACGTCTTCCCACACGGATAGCGGTCGAGGCGAGTCCGGGTAAACGCCGATCGACTCGAGCTCGAGGTAGGAATCACAAAACAGGAACCAAGCGCGGCGCGAGATGTGCTCCGCGCGCAAAGCGGGAATGAGCTGCGAGCTCACGCAATCCGGGTCAATAATGGCTAGGTCCAGGTACCCGTATCGAACGCCCAAGCCGACGCCCACCAGCACGCCCTGCTCAGGCCGCAGCGCTGCGACGACCGCGGCTTCGAAACGCGCTCGTTCAGCCAAGCGAGCTTCGGCCGATACCTGGCTGGAGTCGTATTTTAGATAAACGAAGAGCGCGCCCGAGGTCGTAAAACGACCCGAATAGAAGGAAAGCCCGCGGAGAAAGCTCTTTTTTAGCTCCGGCACACGCGTCGAGCAAAAGACCAAGTCATGCTGCGCGGGAAAGTCTGCGGCCGGCGATGGCTCGAGCTCGAAGGCAACCCAATCGTCGACCACGGCGTTGGCACACGGCAAAGGCGGCAAGCCGGCACGCAAGCCTACGATCGCGGCCCGAACAGTCTCTGGTAGCAGCTGAACCGGCAGGGCGTTTTGTTCTTCCGAGTTGCTGTTGATCACGGTGAGCGGTCCGCGGCGCGTCGCCGGAACCGTGGACACCTCACCCAGCCAATGGTTGAACATTTCCTCGCCCAATAAGAGCGCGATGAAGTCTTCCGCCTCGGCATCCCGCTCTCCAGCCTGCTTGCATCCGGAGACGTACAACACGATATCCAATAAATGGCCGCGCCCGAACCCGGCGCGAGCGTGCGCCATGCTGATATCCAGGCCCGTTTCAGCGCGCACGCGGGCGACCGCCGCCGCCCAAGGCAGCGGCGGAACGAATCGAGCATTCAGGAGCAAGTCGAACGCCTGTCGCATCTTCAGTGCCGCCTGTTCCTTCCGTAGGCCACCACCTCGGCCTTCACCTCCAAGACGCCAGCGCGCAGCATGCCGAGCTGTTCGGCGGCCGCCCGCGATAGATCCAAGATTCGGCGCTTCTTGCCGTACGGACCGCGGTCGTTGACCCTCACGTACACCGAGCGCACGCCGTCGTGGCGGGTGACACGTAAAATGGTGCCGAGCGGTAGCCGGCGATGCGCGGCCGTGAACTCGCGCGGCCGATAGGGCTCTCCGCTGGCCGTCGAATGCCCGGCCAGGCCGTCCCCATAGTAGCTGGCTTCGCCCTCGAGCGTCGCGAGCGCAGGCTGCGACTGAAAGTGGCTGGCGAGCGCGATCTCGTCTGGTGCGAGTGTCGTGCGTTCTAGCGTGGTTTGCGAGCTCTGCCGCGAAGTTGAGACGGACACTGGTCGCCCCGGCTGGTGCGCGCACGCAGACGCCGAGAGCACGAGGAAAGTCGCAGCCAGGCATCGCACTCGGGCAAGCTTATCAGGGTCGAGCCGGGGCGTCCTCAGCGGAGGGCGAGGCGGCCAGGGCTCGGCGCGCTAGCCCCCATTGGAGGACCCGCGACGTTTCAATGTTGCAGCGCCAGTTCTTTGCGCTTTTCCAAGGTCAATTCGGCGAGCTGGTCTTCCATCGCCACGCGCTCCGTCAGGCGTTTCGCCTCCAGGTCAGCGACGTCGATGGTTGCCTTTTGCAGGCGTTGGCTGATTTCTTCCATTTTCTTGGCCAAGTGTCGGCTGAGCTCGCTGGCCTGCGTCACGCGCCGGAGCGACACGAGCTGCGCGTTGATCTCCTCGATGCGCTCCCGATAGACGTTGCTTTGCGTTTGTATCGTCTCGATGCGTTCCGCGAGCGCGACCATGGCCCGGTGCCGCTCGACGATGTGCAGAAGCTTGCTCCCGAGCTCCGGGTCGAGCTGGTTGGCGGAGCGCAAAAATAGCCCGAGCTCGGCGGCGCCCTCGTCGGTCCGAATGTCGATCGCTTTCGCGATCGGGGTCGACTCTTCGATGGCGAGCTGGACACTGTCGTTGGCAGGCACCGTGACCGCGAACAAGTAAGCGCCGCCCAACCGCTCGACGCCCGTGCTCGGCGCTTCGAGCTTGAATCCGTCCGTGATCGGGTGACGCACGTACACGGTCGCGGCCTTGCCGTCCCGGTTGATCAAGGACAATTTGGTGCTGCGAATCGTTCTTGCTTCGCTGTGGACGATCCCACGCTCAATCGTGACTAAGCGATCCACTTCCTCGCGAGCGCCCAGCTCGCAGTCGACGGAAACCTTTCGGTCGAGCGCAAAGGGCACGAAGGCTTGGCTGTCCGGCAAGATGGCGTCCGCGAGGCCTTCACCCAGGAACTGCCCGCCCTCGAAGACCGTGACGGGGCCGGCATCGAGCGTGTGATGGGTAGGATTTCGAACGAGCACCGATCGGAAGGCGTACTTCTTCGAGCCGCGGCTCGAGATCGGATCGTAAAAATAGACCTCCTTGGCCTGTGCCTGTGCGGTGAGCATGCTGACCATCGCCGAGTGGCCCTTTTCGATCGTCAGCGGCGAGGGGGCCAAGAAGTACGCGCTGCCCAACGGCGCATCTGGAGCGCCTTGCTCGGCGGTCTTGCTTTGAACGGGCTTCGGCGCTTCATTGTCCGCGGTCACGATCCGCACGCCATCTCCGTTTGCCAGCTGACCGGTGGCCACTACCTCGACCTGTTCGGGCGAGACGCCGTGGTTCACCAATTGATCGCGAATGGCCTTGGCCCGCTCCAAGGATCGACCTGCCTGATCCTTGTCGCTCGGCCGCGCGTAGCCGAGCACCCTGACCCGCTGCCCGTCACCCCGAAGCTGCGCCGCCAAGCGCGCGATGCCAGGAGCCATTGGCAATTTTTCGGGTTGATTGGCTTGGTCCGGCACCGGTGAGGCCGCGGCGACGGTTCCGTGGGCCGCGCTCCTCGTGCTCGTAGCGCTCGGCTGCGGCTCCTCGCGACGCTTCAAATCATCGACCGCGTCGATGCCGAAGTTTCCGATCACTCGCATTTCCTTGCTGGCGACGGCGTACGACGAACCGCCAGACGGCGGTGCCAGGCCAAGCTCGGTGCTGTCGCTCAATGTCTCGCGCTCGACGTAGCGCACGCTCTGCAAGTCGTACTTGAACGAGAGAGCAGAAGTGGAGCCCACGCCCACCGCGACCTGCTTCCAGTCTTCGCCCGAGACGTTGTCGACCACCGCCCAGCTCTGTAGCTCAGCGGGGCCGGTGGGCTGTAGCTTCAGGCGGTACGTCGGTTTCCAGGCCGGGCTTTCCGTGACGTAGGAGATACGGAGATCGTAGTCACCGGGCTTCGGTAAATTGACCATCACGGTGGTGATGCCGTCGGCGTGGTCGAGGGTCGGAAATGAGACGGGCACCGCACTGCCCGAACGTGCGTCGATTACGCTCAGCGACTTCAGGAAATCGTCCAGCCGCTCTGCCGGCACCTCCAGCGCAAAGCGGTCCCCGTGCACAATGGCCCGGCGCTCGAAATAGGCGACGCCGTTGCGGTAGACGACGACGCGACCGAGCGCCGCGTCGGTCTGAATGGGACGCGGCATGGCCGCCGCGCAGCCAAATAAGAGCGGTCCGGCGCACAGCGCCAAGATTTGTGCCTTTACGACCAGTGACATCTTCCACACCTTTGCGGCTGGGCCGACGGGTGCCGGCTTGCTTCGAAGAGCACAACGCGCGCGCCCTTCTGCTGCTTACGCACGAGCACGAAAATCGATCCCACGAACGCGGCAAACGCTGAATCTTGCGCGATAGGTCGGGGGCGCGGCTGCCAAAGCCCGGCAAGTGATGTAGCTTCCGCGCGCCATGACCGAGACTGCAGAAGCGAAGCCCGCGAGCGTCAGCCTCTCGGAGCGCGGTCTTCGGCTGGGGTCGCGCGAGGTCCCGCTGATCTCGGGCAGCGTGCACTATTTCCGGCTCGACCCGCGCGAGTGGTTGGCGGCGCTGACCGGCCTGCAGAGCTTGGGCATCGAGATCGTGGACGTGTACGTGCCCTGGGGTGTGCACGAGCAGGTCGATGGCAGCTTCGACTTCGGCGCGAAAGACCCACGCTTGGACGTGGCGCGCTTCCTGGAGTTGGCACGAGACCTAGGGCTCTTGGCCATCGTGCGACCGGGGCCGCACATCAATGCCGAGCTGACTTACTTTGGCATCCCCGAGCGCGTGATCTGGAAGGCGGACTGTCAGGCGCGCTCGCCACGCGGCAAACCCGTCGTGCTACCGGTGCCTCCGCTGGCCTTCCCCGTGCCGAGCTACGCCAGCACCGCATTCCTGGACGAAGCCGACCGCTGGCTGGAGGCGGTGGGCGAGCGGCTCTCGCATTTGCTGTTTCCAGCCGGCCCAATTGTGCTGTGCCAAATCGACAATGAAGGCGCGCTCTACTTTCGTGACGGGGTGTACGATCAAGACCATCACCCGGACGCGGTGGCGACCTATCGCGCCGTTCTGCGCGAGAAATATGGCTCCCTGGAGCGGCTGAGGAAAGTGCTGCATGATCCTGCCGCGGACTTCGACCGGCTACTGCCGCCCGCGCGCTTTTCTGCCAACTCGGCGTTGGATCTGGCGCGTCACCTGGACGCGGCCGAGGCCCAGGAAGAGATCATCGCGCGAGCGTTCCTGCGCATGAAACAAACGCTGCAGCGCTCGGGCTTTGCGGGCATCCCCACCATGCACAACCTGCCGTTCGGCGAAGGCTCAACGCCGCTTGATCCCAAACGCGTCAATCAGGTCGTTGATCTACTCGGTCTCGACTACTATCACCTCGCCTCGGAAGTCACGCGCGCCGAGATCGCGCGGCGCACGAGCGAGCTGGCCGTGCGCGCGCACGCGCGCGGTTACGTCCCCTTCGCGTGCGAGCTCGGGGCCGGTTTTCCGCCCTTCTTTCCCCCGATCACCGAGGCAGACAGCGCGTTCACCGCGCTGTGTGCGCTCGCCTATGGCTTGCGCGGATTCAACGTGTATATGGCCGTGGAGCGGGACCGCTGGATAGGAGCGCCGATCGACCGGCACGGCAAGCGTCGACCGTTTGCGGATTTCTGGGAGAGCCTCGTGACCGCGCTCGTGCGAAACGATTTTTTTTCGTTGCACCTGCCCGTAGAGGTGCATGTCGTGGTGCCTCGCAACGTGCGGCGTTTGGCGCGGGTCACGCATGCATTTGGGCCAGTAAGCCTAGCCGCATTTCATGTCTCCGGTGGCGATGCCGAGCAGGCCTGCTTCGAGGACGAGTTCGGGCTGGGGAGCCCAGTCGTGATCGATACGGCCCAATTCGTGCGCCGCATGGAGGCTGCCTTGGCGGCAGCGCGTATCCCCTTCGCCGTAGTTGCGGGCGATCTCACCGAGCAAGCCGTGAAGCTCGGCAAGTGGACGGTCGTCGCCTGCGCGGGCGCGCTCGGCGGCGAGCTGCGCGCTGCGCTAGAACGCGGCGTGCTAGCTCACCACCCGATCAGCATCGGGCCACACCAAGCCGAGCGCAACGCTATCTTCGAGCCGCTCGCGGCGCCGTTCCGAGTCCCGGAACGGCTCGGCGTGCCTGCGCAGCTCGGCCTCGACGCGGCGTCGCTCGAAGGGGCGGTGCAGGCGGCCCAGCAAGCGCTCGGCTTGCACAGCTTGCAATGCACGCCATCTGGCGTGTTCGTCACCATCCACCGAGACAGCGCGGGCAACGCCCGCATCGCTTTCTTGATCAACTCCTCGCCCCGCGCCTGGCGCGCTGAGCTGACCTTGCCTGGCGTCGAGCGCGCGGTCGACGCGCTCGACGGGAGCGAGTTTCGTGCTAAGTTCACCGTGCTCGAAGTGCCGGTACCTGCGCTGACCGTGCGTATGCTGGAACTCTTCGCCTAGCCATAGCCGCCTCGCCCTTTCCTCGCATGTTGATCGAGATCAATCCGGATCATCCGGAGCCCCGAAAGATCCGCCGCGCGGTCGATGCGCTCGAGGCCGGTGATGTCATTGCTTACCCGACCGACACCGTGTACGGGCTCGGCTGCGACCTGTTCAACAAGAAGGCGGTCGATCGCCTGTACCAGATCAAAGGTCTCGAGCGTTCACAGATGTTGGCGTTCGTGTGTCAAGATCTGGCGGATGTGTCCAAATACGCCGTGATGCACAATGACGTGTATCGGGTGCTGAAGAAGTACCTGCCCGGCCCCTATTGCTTCATCTTGGAGGCAACGCGAGAGGTACCTCGGGTCGTGCAATCAAATCGTAAGACGGTGGGCGTGCGCATCCCGAAGCACCCCGTCGCCCTCGCCATCTGCAAAGAGCTCGGGCGCCCGATCATCTCCAGCACCGCTTCACGCCATGGCGAACCGGGCAATCCGGACCCAAGCGAGATCGACGACATCTTTCCGGGCCTGGCCTTGGTGCTGGACGCCGGGCCCGGTGGCACGGACCCGACGACCGTCGTCGATTTGACGGTGAATCCTCCGGTAATCGTCCGGCGCGGCGCTGGCGACGCGAGCCCCTTCGAACGCTGATCCGCGGCCTGCGCCACCGAGCTTCTGGTCGCGAAGAAACGCTGAGGCGCAAGTGGAAGTTGCCGGCTAAAAACCCAACTTCTCTTTCCGCTCTTGCGCGCCGGGTAGCGGATCACCCTGTACGTTGATTACGGGCAAAGCCAGGCTGCGCTCTGCATTGATCGCGGTCCAATGCTTTTGATTGTCCGGCACCTGCGTCTCGTCGAAAATAGCCTCTACGGGGCATTCGGGAACGCAGGCTCCGCAATCGATGCACTCGGCGGGGTCGATGTAGAGCATCTCGCCATCGCCGTGGAAGCAGTCGACGGGGCAGACGGCGACACAGTCCGTGAACCGGCAGTCCTTGCAGTTGTCCGTGACGACGAAAGTCATGCCGGTTAGATAGCCTTAGGCTTGGGCTAGATCAATCCCGTTACCCGAGCGGAAGCCTGCCATTTTAGGGCGCGCCGAAGGTGATGGTGGCTCGACTTTGCACCTGCACCATCGGCCGCTGCGCCTTGGGTTGACCGGGAGGTCCTGCGGGCGGTTCGTCGCCGAGCGCCGCTCCGACTAATGACTGCAGATCGCCGCTCTTCGGAAATGCCTCTCCCGCGGCGATCGTGAGCTTACCTTCGGCGCCCGCGCGAAATTCCCCCATCACGTGCGGCGCCTCCGGCGGTAAGCCCTCCACGTTGAAGGCGGACGAAGCCGCATAACGCTTGGTATTGAGGCTGACCTCGACGTTAGTGCCCTCCACTTTCTCGACCTTGACCAGGCGGTAGGTCACGACATCGAGACCGATGACGGTGTCGCGGCTGGTGACCATCCAATAGGCGCCCAGACCGACAGGCTTACTGGGGTAGGGCAATGCGAGCACGGAAAGCGTGTCGCTCAGGCCCTGCAAGGCGTCTCTGAATGCAGGGTCGACGGTCTTTGACGCGTCGATACGAAAGTTCGCGCCGGCGCCGTCGGGTCCGATTTGATAATCGATACGCGAGCCCTTGAGCTTAGCGACCGCCCCTTGGAGATCGGGCGGAACGCCAGGAGCATTGATCGTGGCACCGAGTATCTTGACCGCGACCTGTGTCGGCGCGGCAATCCCGGCGTCCGCTTCGAGCTTGCTCTTTTGACCCTCGATGCTGACGGCAAACGAGATGGGAATCGCGCCCTGTTGAGGATCACTCTGCGAGGCGACCGAGATTGTTCCCGAGCGCTTACTGCCGGGCTTGAGCGCAGGCCCGAGCTGCACGCGAGGCTCGGCGCCTTCGCTGCCCAATGTCATCGTAGAAGGCGCGCCTTTGGCGAGCGCCTTGTCCGCTTCACCGACGCTGAAGATGCCACTTGGCGGCGGGCCGCCCGCCTGTGTCCCGCTGCCCGGCCGAGCTGAAGCCACCGAGGCAACCGCCTGCGCCAAGTCTGGCTCGTCATCGGTCGCGACTTTGGCTTTGGGCGCCGCGTCCGTCTCGGTGTCGCGTTGCGCTTCGTGCTTGTCGCAAGCGCTGGGTAACGCGCACAGCAGGGTCGCGGCAGACAGAACCAAGGCGTGGCTGATGGTGGGGCTGTTCATGATAGGGGACCCGGATTTACTTCGCCTTGGGCGGGCTTGGAAGCGGACTCGCTCGACCGTCAGAACGGTGGGGGCGAAACCGCCGAAGGGCGCGTTTCGTTCCCAGAGATCCCGCCGGCGTCCGATAACCCCGCATCTGGGGGCGTTTTTGTAGCCCGAATCTCGTCATCCGGTCCGGCGTCGACGAGGCCCGCGCCGGCGTCTGGCTTGGAGACTTCGGTCGGCACGGTGCCGTCCAAGAACTCTTCTTCGACCGCGTCGGTCTGGCCAGGATAGGGCAAAAGGCCCGTCACCGGGTCGACGTTAGCGGTGACGATGGTGCCCGGCTTTGGAAATTCAGTCGCAGGTTTCCCAGCGCCGGCGACCCTCATGAAGTTCATCCAGGCCGGCAGCGCCGTGGCCGCCCCCGCTTCGCCCCAGCCGAGCGGCAAGGCGTCGTCGTAGCCGACCCACACTGCCGCCGCGATGTCCGTCGAGTAACCGACGAACCAGGTGTCCTTCGCCAGATTGGTCGTGCCCGTCTTGCCCGCGAGCGGCCGCCCGAGCGCCTTGGCGCGCTGAGCGGTGCCGCGCTCGACGACGCCGCGTAGCAAGCTCGTGATCAAATAAGCCTCCTCCGGGCTCAAGACACGCCGCGCGGGCGGCGGAGTGGGCAATGCGAGCACCTTCCCGCCTGGTGCCACGATGCGCGATACGAGCTTTGGCAGCTCGAGCTCGCCCCCGTCAGCGAAGGTCGCGAACACGCTACACAGCTCGATCGGGATTACCTCGTACGCGCCGAGCGCGAGCGACGGGGTCGGCTTCAGGTCGGTCATGATGCCGAGCGCGTGCGCCCACTCCACGACGTTCGCCGCGCCGACGTCATCGAGCAGCTTGTTGGCCGCTGAGTTATCGCTTTCGGCGATCGCGGTGCGCACACTCTCTCGGTAATTCTGCCATTCCTTGCCGGTTTTTCGGCTCAGATCCAGAACGCTAGCCGGAGTGAAGCGGCGCGAGTGAAGCGCGTAGCTATACAAGATTGGTTTGAAGGCAGAGCCGGGCTGTCGGCGTGCGCGCGTAGCCCGGTCCAGCCCGCCGCTGACCGCTTCGTAGCTGCCGATGAGCGCGCGCACTTCATGGCTGCGCACGTCGAGGGCAACCAGTGCCGATTCGGGTCCGAGCTCCAAGCGGAGTGCCACCGGCGGCGCGCCGTCCGGTGAGCCAAGGAGGCCGACGCGCAGGGCGGCCCCGGGTTTGGCGAACTCGCTCGGCGGGAGGTGCTTGGCGTTGTACCGTTCTTCGGTATTGAGCGCGACCCGACCGAGCACGTCGCCGACCTGCACGTCGAGCGTGCCTTGCGCGTCGTTGACGGCCACGACCTGACCGACGTAGATCTTGTTTTGACGCGGCACGCCGGTGGCAAGCGGCCCCCACAAGCGACGCGTCGATTGCGTGAACGGTGGCAAGAGCTTTTGGCGTATGGCGTAGCTGTCGAGATTTTCGCGCACCGCGCGGCGTGCCGCCGCTTGCAGCGCGGGGTCGATGGTCGTCTCAATCGTGAAGCCGCCGTGGGCAGCCCTTTCGCCGGCGACATCGTCGAGCACCTTTTTAACGTACGACACGACCTCCGGCGCCAACTCCGATTCGCCGTCGGAGGCCGGCGCCAGGCGCACCTTGGAGGCCTGCGCCAGATCGTGCAAATCCTGCGTAATGAAGCTCTTTTGAAGCATTTGGTCGAGCACGTAGCGGCGGCGGATGAGTGCCCGCGCTTCGTCCCGGCGAGGTGAGTAGCGTTCAGGGGAGGCCACCAAGCCCGCCAACAATGCGGCCTCGGGCACGTCCAAGTCCTTGGCTTTCTTACCGAAGTAATACCGCGCGGCCTCTTCGATCCCGAAGCGGCCGTGGCCGAGGTAAATGGTGTTGAGATAGAGGGCGAAGATTTCGTCCTTGCTCAGCTCCTTTTCCAAACGCCGCGCCAAGATCGTTTCTTTGATCGTGCTGGCGCCCTGCCGGGTGTGCCCGGCTCGCAAATTGGCCGACAGAGCGCGCAGCATGCCGAAGTAGTTGAGGCCCTGGTGCTCGTAGAATTGCGCGTCTTCCGCCGCCAGGAACGCAAGCTTGGCGTGGCTCGGCACGTCGACGAACGGAATCACGGTGCGCCGCTCCACGAACAGGCTCGCTAGCACCGTGCCGTCCCGCGCTAGCACGCGCGTTACTTGTGCGGGCTGATAGTGCGTGCGCAGATCGTGCACGTCGGGCAGCCCGCCCTCGTAGTGACGCACGACCAGCAAAACCGCGACCGTGCAGCACGCCGCCAGGCCGAAAATGCCGTAAGCGGCCAGCCTCGCGTAGCGCAGCACCGCTTCCCGAGGCGGAAAGTGCATCAGTGGCCCAAGAAGCGCATCACCACGACCGCCAACAAGACTCCAACGATCAAACACAACGCCGCTACGCTCAGCAAAAGGCTCGCGCTGCTTTTGCCTAAGCCGCCTGCGCTGCTTTGCAGCTGGGGCCTGCGCTCGGATGTGCCTCCCGAGGACGGGGCGACGCTCGCCGGGAGCAGACTGGGCAAGGCCTGGGCGGCGGCCCCGCCGTACGGCCGCAAGGCTTCGGCAAACTCACCGGCGGACTGGAACCGCTGCTCCGGCTTCTTCGACAGCGCGCGCGCCAAGACTTCGTCAAGCTCCCTCGGAAAGCTGCGCTCGGGCACGCGCTCGCTGAGCGGAATGATCGGCTCAGTGACGTGCTTCTGTATGTATTCCATCGGCGACTTGGCGCTGAACGGGAGCTTGCCCGTCAACACTTCATACAAGATCACGGCCAGCGAGTAGATGTCGCTGCGCGCATCCAGAGTCTTGCCCTGCGCCTGCTCTGGCGACATGAACTCCGGCGTGCCGAACACCATGCCCTCTTGAGTGAGGATGATCGAGCCGGGGTTCATCTGCCGTTCGGTGACCTTGGCCAAGCCGAAATCCAGCACCTTGGGATAATCGGTGATGCCGCCCTGGCGCGCCAAGAAAATATTCTCAGGCTTGAGGTCGCGGTGCACGATACCGAGGTCGTGCGCCTCCTGCAGGGCCCCGCACACTTGGATCAGGATCGGAATCGCGCGCTCGCGGGGAATCGGGCCATCTTTCCGCACGGTTTGATTGAGGTTCTTGCCTTCCAGCATTTCCATGACGATGTACAATGAGCCGTCTTCCTCGAGCTCTCCGAAGTTGAACACCTTGACCGTGTTCGGATGGGAGAGTTGGCTCATGGCGCGCGCTTCACGCCGAAAGCGGGAGGTGAGATCTTTGCGGTTCGCGAGTTTGGGGTGGAGGATCTTGATCGCGACCATCCGATTCATGGCCGGCTGAGAGGCTTTGTAGACCGACCCCATGCCACCCGTGCCGATCTTTTCCAGGATCTGATATTCGCCTCCTAGGATGTCGCGGCCTACGAACTGGTCCTTGGGGCGCATTCCGTGTCAGAGATACCAAAAGTTACTCCCGGCTACGAGCGCGGCGAACGTACCTCCGGATTGTCCTCGGTAGTTTGCCGCCAGCGCGGCTTTCCGCGACGGAAACTTGCAATGCAGGGCCCATGGGCCGCATGACTGCCGACCATGACGCTTCGCGCTGAGCTTTTGGAAAGCACTCTGCTCCGTGATGCCGGCTTTCGCCACGCTTTCTTCACCAGGCGTGGCGGAGTATCGGAAGGCGCGTACCGAAGCCTGAGCTTTTCGATCGCAGCCGGCGACACGGCGCGCAATGTTCGATCCAATTTGGAGCGCGCCGCCACGGAGCTCGGTGTCCCTTCCGACCGCGTTCACTTCTTGTCGCAGGTGCACGGCCGCGTCGTGCACGTCCTGAACGGTGACGACGATCAAGCGCAGCTGATTCAGGTCGAGGGCGATGCATTGTTGAGCCGCGCGCCGGGGCTCGCGTGCGCGGTGCGCAGCGCGGACTGCGTCCCAGTTTTGCTCGCCGATCGCCGCAGCGGCGCGGTCGCTGCGGCGCATGCCGGTTGGCGCGGCGCCGTGCACGGCGTCGTCAGCGCGGCGATCGCCAGCTTGCGTGCGCTGGTCCCAGAGCCCGATCTGATCGCTGCGATCGGGCCGCACATCTCGCTGGCGGCGTTCGAAGTATCGGAGGACGTTGCTGAGACGATTTTGCGGGCCTCTCTGGACCCCGAGATCGTGGATCGTTCGCGCAAGAAGCCGCACGTCGATCTGCGGCGCATGATTCGGGCGGAACTCGCCGGCAATGGCTTGAGCGCGACCGCGATCGACGATGTGTGGGGCTGCACGGTCTCGGAGCCAGAGCGATTCTTCTCCTTTCGGCGTGACGGCAGGGCGAGCGGCCGTCATCTGTCCGCGATTGTGCCCCGGCTGTAACAGCGGCCTGGCTTGCGAAGGGGCTAGATCCGATCGATCCTGCGACAGAGGCAAGCCGGCAGCGATGCGGCCTGACTCATTCGAAATGCCCTTCACCGTCTCGTGCCCCGCCTGTGACTCGCGTTTCTTGCTGGGGGATGATCTGTTTCGGCGCAAGGTGTCGGGCAACATCGTGACCGTCAAATGCCGTCACTGTGAGGCTGAAATATCGGTCGACGCGCGTGACGTCGATACCATGCCCAGCCATCAGTCGCCCCGGCGTGCCCCCGCACCCCCTCGCCCCAAGGAAAAAATGGGCCTCGTCCCTCCGCCGCGGGGAGCGACGAGCACGCCTCTCGCAAGCGACGGCGGCTCGATTTGGGACGCAGAACACCCCGCTTCCATCACGTTGAAGGCCGATAACGAGCCGGAGTCGATCGACTTTCAGGAGATCGAACCGAGCCGCTCGTCGGACGCGCCGCCGCTCGATACGTTGATGCATGAGCCAGGGCTCGTGCACCCGCCTCGGCGCAAGCACCAGCCCGACGAATTCTTGGTCAACCTGAGCGCAGGTACCGGGGGGATCCTGGGCGCGCCGACCATCGACGTGAGCGGGCTCGGCTCGCCGCCGTCACAGCCGGACGTGGAAGACTTCGAGATCGTGCCGCAGGTGCCGCAGTTAGCCGCGCCACGCGCCAGCATGGGCACGATCCCGCTGTTCGACATGAGCGCAGTGCTGCCAGCGGCAAGTACCATGGCCGCCCTTGGCACCCCCAGCGCGGAGCTGCTGAAGATCGATTTCGGTCCTGGAACAGCGCCGGTTCCGCAAAGCAGCAAGGCTCGAGAGCGCAAGTACGTGGTCGCGCCCGAAGACGTGGAAGGGAACGCGCCGCCCGCCGCGCGGAGAGCCAACCGTGGCGGGGTCTTCGTCTGGCTCGCTGCCGCAGCCGTGGCCGCGGGCGTGTTGGCGGTGGTGAGCTTGGGTGATTCCGGCACACCGCGCGTCGTGGCAACCGTATCGACGGCTGCGAGCGAGCCGCATTCACCCGCGCCCACCGATGCCGAGCCGATCGCGGACGCACCCACGGCCGAGCCTATCCCCACCGCCCTTCCCGCGACTCAGCGCTCCGCGCTCGCGGTGAATGCTGCGCCGGCGAGCGCCGCGACGATCATCCCCACCCACAAAGGCAAAGCCGTTCAAGCGCCAAGCAGCGAGCCCAGCGAGCCCAGCGAGACCGCGTCGAATTCCGAAGAAGCAACGACGCCCGCGACGGTCAGCACGCCCACTGGGGCCGTCAAGCAAGCCGTCGAGCCGGCCACGCCAGGCACGGATTTCGATCGCAGTGCCGCCGTCAGCGCACTCAAATCAGCGGCCGCGCAGGCCTCCTCCTGCCGCAAAGACGGCGACCCCTCCGGCACGGCAACGCTCACCATCACCTTCGCCGAATCCGGCCGGGTGACGACCGCCACTATTCAAGGCCCGCCCTTTGCCGGTACGGCGACCGGCGGCTGCATCGCGAGCACGATGCGCCACGTACAAATCCCAGCCTTTGATGGCGACCGCGTGACAGTCACCAAGCTGGTCGTGATCGAATGAGTGACGGCCCGCGGCCTAATCGATGCGGAATTCGACACGCCCGTCCGAAGTCGATCAACTCACGCTCGTGAGCTCGGGGCCACGGCCAGAACTTTAGAGACCGTTCGCTCGCTCGGCGCCCAAGGATTCAAGGCGCAACGGGGCCTACCGAGTCGCTCGGCTTTCCGGTCAGATCGGTGGCGGGGGCGTCGCGCGCGGCGACACGTGAGGCTTGCGTGAGGATATCGGGATTGAGCGAAATGTCCGTTTCGTAACCGCTGAGCGAACCGTGGCAGCCGGCGCACAGGCCGTTGAAGAGTGGTCGGCGAAAACCTTGGCGCACGACCTCACCGGGATAAAATTGCATTTCTTCGCGTTGGAAGTGGTCGGTGATACCGGTGTCCGTCGCAAGCTGGGCGCGGGTCTGAAGCACGAGCGGCATGCCGCCACGGATGATGACGCTGACCGAGCCGTCGTCGAACAGAGTGGGCGAGCCGAGCAAGGCGCGGCGCACGTACACCTTGCCGTAGTCGTCGCTGAAAACGGATTTGGGGCTTGCCGCGTCGAAGCCGGTGACACCGGTCTCGGGCGGTAAGTCTTCCCAAAAGGACAACGCGAAGTCAGCGTTGGACGGAACGGTGCGGCCAGTGCGCGTGTTTTGGAAGATCAGGCTCGACAGAAGCGGCGCGTCCAAGATCGTGATTTGAGCTTGCTGCTCGTGTGCGGCGTCCTCGAACACCTGGGTAGCGCCATTGGGCTCGTCCAGGCGCGAAGTGAATTGGCGCAAGTTGTAGCGCGGCGCGACCGCAACCGGCCACAGTTCGTCCTGTGCGCCATTGACCAGCGGGGTACGGGCGCCGGTAGTGGTGTCGACCTCCACGATGTCGAAGTTGCCCTGGAAGTCCGCCAGCGAGACCACATTGGCGGCGTAGCTGGCGAGTAAATTCTGGGTCGGCAACGGCGAAGGGCTGCGATAGGCGCCTTGCGTCGCCGCTAGCTTGCCCGTGGCCGCTGGGTCGAGCAAGCGCAAGGAGTGTTGAAAAAAATTCGGGTTCGGCCAGCTGATGGCGCTGGGGCTTTGCACGTAGTCCGATGGCGTCGTGCTCAGCTGGTCGACGCCGACACTGCGGTTGATCAGCGCCAGAGTGCCGGCTCCGTGGGCCGCGCCGTTGTCGCTCAGGATGGCCGCGAAATTTTTGTCGGCCAGCTCGACCACGTCCGTCAATTGATCGAAGCCGATGGTGTCGCGCTGGCCGAACAAGGGATGGTAGTCCCCGCCGTCTAAATTCAAGCGCCGACCGGCGAGCTGATAAAAACCGGGGGCGCGTTTCTCCGTGATGAAGATAAGGCGTCCGTCACGCATGAACGCGGGGGACAACTCCTGGTTGAGCAGGAACGTGAGCTGGCGCACGGCGCCGCCCTGGAGCACGTACAAGTTCGCGTTGAGACGCGACGGATCAGCCGGCGTGCGCTGCGGCCCACGGTAAGAGAAGGCGGCGGCATTCTTCGTGTTACCTCGGGTCGAAGCAAACACGAGGCTGCCGTCCGGAGCAAAGGCGGGATCGAAGTTGTGCACGAGCTCACCGTTGTCGGTGAACGTGCCGTCGTCCGTGCTCGGCCGCGCGTCGATGGTTGGCTCGACCGCGCATTTGCCGCTCTCCACCACGTACACGCGGAATGGCTCCTTGGCGGAAACGCGCGCCGCGAACGCCACTCTCTCGGCGTCGAAGGAGACCGCGGGGCGACGAGCATCCGTGCTCGCTACGGGTAGCTTGCACAACGCAGACAAGCTCGTCTCGTCTCCAACC
>CAXSGJ010000040.1:0-12088 GCA_964236865.1 uncultured Polyangiaceae bacterium | reverse complement strand
ACCGTCACGTGGTTCGCGGCATCGAGCGACGCCGCTACCCGCACCACCTCCGCACCCGGCGCGTAGGCCTCGAAGTTTTGCGGCGTATCGGGCAACGGCGCAGGCGGGCGGCGCACGAAGACGATTCCGCTCAAGGTCGGTGGCGTGGAAAAGCGCGCGGCTCGCTCCTTCTCGAACCAGGCCTTGATCACGCAATAAGGGGCCTGCTCGTTGATATCTGCGCTCTCGTCGGCGGCCGCCGCCAGCTCTTTTTCCGTGCACTCATGCTGCCCCGTGAACAGCGGGCCGCCGCGATGTAGCAAGCCGCCGTACTCAGCGACGGGTGGCAAGTTTTTCCGAACCAAGCGGCTCGCGTTCAAGTCGTCTGACTCGAGCGCCAATTGCTCGAGCGTGAAAGCGTAGTTCTTGCGGGTCGCCGGTAGCCCAAAATGACCGCCGCTGCCGCCACGCAAGCGATAGTCGTGAAACATCGAGCCTGAGTGGCAATTGACCATCATACAACCGCGCTTCACGAGCAACGGTTGCACCCGGTTGGCAAAGAACAACAAGCCGTCGTCCTTCCCCGGCTGCACTTGATCCGTAGGACCGCCCTTCTCGGTCGCCCAGGCGACGAGCGATTGATAGTCGGGGTCGTTCGTGGAACCGAAGATGGTGCCGCCTTCGTGATAGACGCCGCCCGCCGACGGAGAAAGTGCTCGGCGCAACATTTCACTCGCGCCCGTGTCGACCGACACGTAATCCCCGACCGCAAAGTAGTTCCAGCGTTTGGCCTCGGGCGTGCCGCCGCAAGTGAGATAAAGCGAGTTGGCGGCGGAGCCGTGGCAATTGCCCGCCGCGCAGCGCTTGCCGATGACGGGGTTGACAGTGGCAGCAAAGGTCTTGAAATCCGCGGGCGGCGGGTCGGCGCTTGGGTCGAAGTCCGGCTCTACGCCGACCGTGTTCGAGCACGCGGTTTGCTCGAGCACTGGCTCGGCGGAAGGCGCATTGTTGACGGCGAAGCCGTTGGAAATCCAGGTGTCTAGCAGGGTGAAGGAGGGACTCGTGAGATCCAGCAGCTGACCCCCGACATGCGGGATATCGGTCGTGACGAGCACGGGTTTGGCGCTTTGCCAGGTGGTGATCGCGATCGGATACGGTTTGGCGACTTTGAGGAGCAGCGCGGGTAGCCCGTACGGCCCGTAGCGCAAGAACAGATCCTTGCGCTTGGTCAGTGCCTCATAGTTGTTCACGTTCAAGTTGCCGAGCGCATTGCCGTGGTCGTCAGCCGCCACGTGGCAGCCGGACTTCGTGGGGCTCTGCGCACAAGACTGCTGCAGCACGACGCCGATTTTGCGGTCGTAGTAGTTGCTCCGGAGGGATGCTTCCTCGCGACTGCATGCGCTGCTGGCGGACGCCGACAGCAGAACCAACGCGGCGAGCAGACCTGCTCGGTCGACTTGGCAAAAGATGTTGCGCGCGTGGGTCACGTCACAACTTTAAGCCACAACAGGCCTCGCGCAAAAATTTATCGGCTCGCTAGCGCGGGCAAGTCTGCTCCGCGGCGCGCATCCGCGAGAGCCGTCGAGCGAATCTCAGAGCCGGATCAAAGCAACGGCCGCTGCGTCACGCACGCCCGAATCGATGTCGCTTTGAGCGGCGAGAGCGGCCGCGCGCGCCGCCGGGTCGCCGACTTGCCCGAGCGCCCAGACCGCTGCCGCACGCACCCCGGCATCCGGCTCAGTGTCGGCTGAAGTGAGAGCAATCAGCCCCATAACGGAATCCGCGCTGCGGAGCGCGCCCAAGGTCTGCGCGGCACGCCGCCGCACCAAGGGTGACGTGTCACTGATCAAGCCGACCACGGCCGCCACGTCGCTGAATACGTTGATGTGCGTGACGCCGTTCAACGCCGCCAAACGCACTTCCTCGTCCTCGTCCGTGAGCGCTCTGGCGAGCTCGGCATTCGGCCCTTGGTTGTTCAAGCGAATGAGCGCGTTGGCTGCGGCCAGACGCACCGCCGGCGCGCGGTCTTTCACGAGCGCCGTGGCCACCGGCGCGATACCCGCGCCCTCCAAGAACTCGCCGAGAGCGCTGGCCGCATAAGCCCGCGTCAGCTCTGACTTCGACTGGTCGCTGACCGCGTTGATTGTCTGCTCGTACGCCTCGCCCTTGCCGAAAACGCCAAAGATGCGTCGGCGCAGCCACCAGGCGCTGATCTCGCGGGTCTTCGGGCTCGCGGCATAGAGCAGCTTCGAAACGTATGGGATGCAGCTCAGGCACTCCACGCGCTCCCCGTGCTCGAGCATCGACCAGATCGCCGTGGGCGCCGCGCTGTTTGGAGCTTTTACCAGGGCCAAAATCGAGTCCGGTGTGCTCACGGCTTCGAGGGAGTTCGTGCTCAGGTTTCGATACACGCTCGAGCGACCGGGGTGGGTGAGGTCCGGCGTGTCGGCGGCGCTCGACCCCGAGGCGAGCGCCGCGGATAAGAAGAGCGAGACACTCAGAAAACGGGCAGGGATGAAGGTCATCGTCATGTTCCTGATCTCAATACTTGGTGCCGCTGCCCGCGACCGGGTCGGCATCGACGAACGCCTTGAAGTCCGAGTTTTGGCGAGCGTAGTACTGGCCGCCCATGTCGATGCTGCGGATCAGCTTGACCAGCTCGTCCCGCGTTAGCCCGGCCAGCTTCGCGTGATCGGTGCGCGTGGCGCCCGCCACCTCGGCGTTGCTGAAGGCTTTACCGAGCGGCCAAGCATAAGTCTTGGCATCCAATGACGACGTCACGTTCAGCTTCTCGATCAGCAAGCTGTTGCGCGCATCGCTGGGGATCGCCCACTTGGGCGGGACGGTACCGGCGGTGACCTTGGAGCCTTTGGCCGTGTTCATGTCCATGGCCGCCGGATAGAACAGCGACACGTAGGAGGCAGGCCAGGTCGCGATGCGTTTGTCGTAATACACCGTAACCGGCGTATCGCTCAGATCCATGCGCGCGATCTTGTAGTCGGTGGTCGTGTCGGCGACCGTGTTGGTCATCGAAACGGTGTAAAACTCCTGCGGCTTGTCGCCATTCGTGGCCCCGTTGTGGCAGGACACGCACTTAGCGGTCAGCAGCGCCTGGATCTCGTTCGGGTTGCCGGCGTCCGTTGCGTTCGCCCAGGGGTACTCCGTGCGCCGGTCGATGGGCAGCATGAAGTTCTCCGCGTGTCGACCGGCCGCGATGGTTCCTTGACCCGTGCCGGCGTTCGGCAAGTTAGCCTTATTGCGGTCTTCGTGGCTTCCGCCGCAAATGCGGCTCTCACCCGGCATGCCCTGAATCCCGGTCGTTTGACTGCGGATCGACAGATCGACCTCGTCGATCGGCTGAAGATGAATCGGCACATACGGGGGCAGATCGGCCAGCCAAGACCCGTCCGCCTCGATCTTGGCTTCACCCAGGATCGCGGCTCCTTCGGCCATGGTCAAACCAAACATGGTGTGGTTCGGCGAGCCCTCGGTGGAAAAGCCCTCGATGATACGCACCCGCTGGGCCTTCAGCAGCGCCTGATCCGTCGGCGTGCTGGTGGTGAACTGAGCACCAGAAACGGCATCCCCATGCCGCAGCGCGAGCGAGGTTTCGTGGATGTTCTCCGACCCAAAGCGGGTGGGTAGAGATGCGTCGGACGAATTTTGCCTCGACGGGATGATCGCGGGCTCGGGACGCGAGCTGATGGCGTGGGCGTAAAGCTCCCAGCTACCCTCGTGATTGATCACGAGATTATTCACGCGCTCTGCCGCGTCGTACAGGTACAGCCCGTAATCTGGCGGGGTGAGACTGAGCTCATTCGACTCGTTCACCGCGCCGTCCGCCCACGACACGAGCACGCGCCCATCCGGTAAACTGGTCGGCGAACGATAACGGCCGACCGGCGACGGCTCATCGCCGCGCGGCACTGACGGAGTGAGCACCGTATACGCTTCGTCTTCACTCTTCTCCTCATCGAACTGCTCGGCAAATTGCGGCTCTGACGCGCGCGCGTCGAGCTGCACGAGTGCCCCGGCCTGAATCGTATTTTCACGGTTCGTGACGATGCCGTAAAACACGTTGTTCGTCGGGCTCTCGCTGACCTGCACCATGGAGTTGCCAGGTTTACCGTGCTGCCCGCTGAGCGCGACGATTTGCGTGCAGTCCGGGTTCATCGCGAACAGCTTGACGTCGTTCACGTTCTCCAGGTGTTCCCAGCGGGAAAACCCGACGCGCCCGTCATGCATCGGGAACAGCGTGACGATGTGGGACAGGTTTTGCGAGCACAGCCTGCGGTCCGCGTCACCGCCCGTGAGCGTGATGGTCGCCAGCTGGGTGACGGCTCGCGCGTGATTGTACTCGTCGGCGCGCGTGCCCATGGCCGTGTAGGCCTGGTTGGTGGTAAAGACGATGCGACCGCCGGGCGAGAAGATCGCGTTCTGGTCGTCATACGGCCCAAAGGTAAGCTTCGTGACGGCGAATTTGCCGTCGGCTCCGCGGTCCACCCCCGCCCAGTAGACGTGATAAGTGTCGTGCGGGTCTGCCTTCATCGTGAAGACGACCTTCGTGCCATCAAAGCTCGTGTCAACGCTCGACACATCCGCGGTCGGATAGTCCTCGATGATATTGGCCTCAACCTGCCGCGACTTCAGATCGTAAATTTCCAGCCGCCCGCCGGGTTCATAGCGCCCGTAGTCCATGACCTGGCCCATGCCGCCGGCTACGTCGATGCTGACCACGCCATCTGCGGCGACCGCGGTGTGTTGCCGGACTGCGTACACAATCCGCGATACGGTCCCGTTTTCCGTGTCTGGGGCGGTGCCCGAGCAGCCGGGCAGCAGCCCAACCGCCAGCAAAGGCAACCCGGAGCCCGCGCGACGAAGGGTTAAAAACGGTCGAATCATGCAGGGGCGCTTTCTGGCGGCGGACGCGAAAAACGCGGTCCGCTCGCCCGACCGGTATTAGAGCAGGAACCGGGCCACCCATAAATCTCAAGTGTTACGTAGTTTTAAGCCGATATCTCGTAGGCCCGCACCCCCGATCCGCGACGCGGCGCGCGGCCCGCAGCCCCCAAACTCCTTCACCGCGGCCGACGCAATCGCCTCCGGAGCTCCGCAAATGTCCGGCCCCGCGTGGAAGCGGGCGCCCGCGTCGGGTACAGCTGCGCTCGGCGCTCATGAAACTTCAGCTCAACGAACAAGGATTGATCGTGGCGGTCGCCCAAGACCGCTTCGACGGACAGATCCGCATGGTGGCTTGGATGAATGAGGAATCGTTGGCAAAGACCCTCGCCACGGGGCTCGCCACGTTCTTCAGCCGCTCCCGGGGCAAGCTGTGGCTGAAGGGCGAAAGCAGCGGAAATGTGCTGCGCGTGCACTCGGTCACCGCCGATTGCGACGCCGACACCCTGCTGCTTTTGGTCGAACCGGCCGGACCCTCTTGCCACACGGGTCGGCCGAGCTGTTTCTTTCAGCGCGTGGCACCGGATGGGACCCTGAACGAAGAGCCCTACGAGGTCACACCTTTCCTAGGTGAGCTCGAGCGCACGATCAAGGAGCGCCAGGCGAGCACGGCCGAGAAGAGCTACACGCGCAGCTTGCTAGACGGCGGAGCGGCCAAGATCAACGCTAAAATAACCGAAGAGGCGGGCGAGTTGACGGAGGCTTTAGCTCACGAAAGCGACCAGCGCGTACTTAGCGAAGCGGGCGATCTGCTGTTCCACGTGCTGGTGGGCCTGCGTGCGCGCGGCCTGGATCTCGGTGCAGTGGTCCGGACCTTGGCGGCCCGGACACAGCAGAGCGGCCACGCAGAAAAATCCAGCCGCAAGACCAAGGGCCAGTCGTAGAACGTCGTGAGGGCGCGGGCTTCACTTCGGGGCTCGGGAGCCGGCCGCGAATGCGGTTTGACCCTCCGCGAAGCGCTCGATATCGTGGGCATTCTCGTTCCCGCGCACGTGCAACCCGCCTGAGCGCCCTCCCAACGAGCGACCGCTGATGCCCACCAAGATCCTGGTTTTCGAGAGTGACGCTGGGTTTGCCGAACAGCTGAGAAGCGGCTTTGCCGAGCTCGGCTGCACGACCACTCTGGTCGACGACGCCAACATCGGGCTGCAAGCGGCATCTCGGGAAAAGCCCGATTTGATTCTGCTTTCGATCGAGCTGCCGCGCATGAACGGGTTCTCGGTGTGCAACAAATTGAAGCGCGACGCAGCGCTCAAAGACGTGCCGTTGATCATCATGAGCTCCGATTCGACGGAGGAGACGTTCGAACAACATCGCCGGCTGCGCACGCGGGCTGAAGATTACGTCCATAAGCCGATTAGCTTCGATGATCTGCTGGCGCGCATCCAGCCGTTCGCCGCGCTGAGCCTGCCCGGCGGCACCGAGCCGGAAGCCTCGTCGGAGGCCTTTGACGAAGCGATCGTGCTCGACGATGACATCGAGATCGACGACGACGAGCTGGTCGACGACGCGGTCGAGTCGGAAACCTCGCTACGCGATAGCATGGTGGACGAGGACGTGAATGATTTCGCCGACCAAGCGTTCGGTGCGCTAGAGGTTCCCGCGCGCACGAGCACGCCGCCGGATGGTGATGTCGCGGTGGATGAGCCCGAGATCGCCGAGTCGGAGGTCGACCAGGCTGGCGCAACAGAGGCAGCCGGTGAAAGCGCCGAAGACGAGCGCGCGCCAGCGAACCGCAGCGATCTTCCGCCGCCCGGCTCCGAGCGCCCCGCCCCGCGCGGCACGCTGGTGAGCGGGCCTGACGTCTCGGAGGTGGAGGTCGACGAAGCGGAGCTCTCCGAGAGCCCGGTTTCGCTCATCGACATCGAGCCGGTCTCGGTTCCAGCGCGGGTACCGGTCGTCACACGGCCCTCGCTCCCTTCGGCGCGCATCCCCTCCCCGCGCCCTTCCAGTCTGCCGCGTGCCGTCGATTTGGGCGACACCAGCCGTTATCGCGAAGAGGCCGAACGGCTGCGCGGGCGGATCAAGGAGCTCGAGGACGAGGCGCGCGCCGCGCACGCCGAGAACGCCGAGCTGGAGGACGCCTTAAAAAGGGGCGGAGCCAAGGACAGTGAAGTCCAGCGCCTGCAGCGCGAGCTGGACGAGGTGAAGGCCAAAGCCGCCGGACCCGCGCGGGGCGCCGGTACGGCACGCGAATTTCTCGATCTGCGCGAGCAACTGAACAAGAAGGACAAGGAGATCCTCGAGACGCGCGACCAGCTGTCGCACAAGGACAAGGATCTGATCGGGCTGAGGGACAGCGCGATCGCTCTCGAGCGTGAGAAGGCCGACCTGCACGACCGCATCGCCGAGCTCGAAAAGCAGTCGAGCGACCTTCAGCGCGCGGCAGACGCGGCCAAAAACGACAAGGACCAGGCCAGCAAGCGCGGCGACGATTTCAAGCGTAAAGCCGAGAAAACCAAGGCTGATCTGGACGCCAAAGTCGCGGAGCTGGCCGAAGCGCGCGCTCAACACGAGGCCGACCTCGCCGCGCACGAAGCGCATCACGCCGCGCTGCTCGGCGATCGACAAGCGGAGCTTGCAGAAGCCGCCGAAGCGCGAGACACGGCGGTTCGGGCGGCAGAAGAGGCGGGCCGCGCCATCGCCGAGCAGCTCGCGAACAACGCCCGAGCCGATGCGGAAGCCCGGCACAGCGAAGCTCTATTGGCGCACCAGGAAGCCGCGGTCTTCGCTCAGCAGGCTGCGGTTCAGTCGCGCGAGTCCGAGCTCAAACGCGAGCACGACAGCAAGCTCGCCTCACTGCACCGCGCCAACGAAGATGCCATGAATCGCCTGCGTGCCGAGCACACGCAGGACATGACCGACGCGGAAGTCGCGGCTCGCCGCTTCCTCGCGGACCGCGAAGAGGAGCTCCGCTTGGCCCACGAAGCGGAGCTCGCCCAGCTGCACTCCGAGAGGGAGCAGAGCGAAGCCGCACGCGACGCCAGGCACGCCGCGGTGATCGGAGACTTGATCGCGACGCACGAAGCGGCACGCGCGGATTTTACCGACAAGCAGGCCGCAACCGAGGCCGAGCTGAACGCCCGCACGGAAGAGCTCGCGGCGGCGCACGATTCAATCACGGCCAAGGACCGAGAGCTCGAGAACCTGGAAGCCAACTTGCTGACGACCGGCGAAGAGCTCGGCACCGTACGGGCCGAGCTGGCCGCTCACGCCTCGCGTATTCAGAGCCTGGAGAGCCAGCTACACAGCGCGAACGCCGAGCTCGTCGCGGCCAAAAGCACCATCAGTGACGACGAAGCGAAGCTCGCGCAGAACGAGGCCGCGCTCGCCGCAGCCCACGACGACTTGCGAGCGACGCAAACCTCGCTCGATGCGGAACTGGCCCGAGTCGGCCGCGCACAGGCCAAGTGGTCCGAGGATCGCAGCTCGCTCGAGCGCGCCAAAGACGCGCTCGCGGCAGCGCTGGCGCAGATCGAGGAAGCCGAAAACCGCTCGCTCGACTGAACGCCTCGCATAGCTCGGCGCTTTCATGCTCAAGTGAGAGCGCGATGAACGAGCGCCGAGCGGACCGTCATGCCGCATGGGGGCTGACGTGGCTCGCGTACGCGAGCTACTACTTCGGGCGGAAGGGCTTCAGCGTCGTGAAGTCGACGCTCCGCCAGACGCTCGGGGTGAGTGAGCGAGCGCTCGGCGTGATCGACACGCTGTACTTGGCCGCCTACGCGCTGGGCTTGTTTTTCAGCGGTTATATAGGTGATCGCATCGGCGCCCGGCGCCTGATCGGCTACGGGTTGTGCGCGTCGGCCGCTTGCTGCGCCGCGTTTGGTAGCGCTCGCTGGGCCGTGGCATTCGGCGCGCTCTTCTTCCTGAACGGGCTCGCCCAATCGACGGGCTGGCCAGGCACGACCCGCGCCATGGCCGAGTGGACCACGCCGCGTAACCGCGGCACGGTGATGGCGTTCTGGTGCACCTGCTACCAAGTGGGCAGCATCGTCGCCAGTGACTTCGCAGGCTACCTCTTGCGCCACTCTGGGTGGCGCTGGGCCTTCTTCGGGCCTGCGCTGTGGATGCTCGGCGTAGCGGCGCTGGTCTTGCTTTTTCTGAAGAGCCGCTTGGATGCGCGCGGCGAGTCAACGCCCGGCCCACGCTTGCTCGACACCGCCGAAACAGAGGCCCGCGCGGCACAACGAGCCGCGCTCCGAAGTCCGGTGTTATGGGCGTTCGGGGCCAGTTACTTTTTCATCAAGTATGTGCGTTACGCGCTGCTCTTCTGGCTGCCCTACTACTTGTCCGGCTCGCTCGGGTATGCGGTGGATCGCGCGGCGTACGTGTCGAACTCGTTCGAGGCCGGCGGTATCGCGGGCGTGATTCTACTGGGGGTCTTCTCGGACCGTGTCCGCCGCCTGTCGCGCGCTTCGCTGTCCATCATCAGCTTACTGGTCTTGGCGCTGGCGCTGCTCGCCTGCGCGACCCTCCAGGAGCATGGGCCGCTGTTCACCATCGTGGCCTTGGCCGTCGTCGGCGCAGCGTTGTTCGGGCCGGACGCGCTCCTGTCGGGCGCCGCAGCTCAAGACGTGGGCGGCGCAGCGGCGGCAACCGCAACGGGCTTGGTCAACGGTGTCGGCTCGGTCGGCGGAATGTTGGAGGGCGTCACTTTGCCGGCGATCAGCGCGCACTATGGCTGGCACGTGTTGTTCCCATTGCTAGCCGGGCTCGCGCTGTGTGGCGCGCTGGCCCTGGTCCCGGTGGCGCGCCGGGCGGACGCGCGCGCGTCTTAGGAACCGCGCTCGAACGTTTGCCATTGTCCGTCGATTCGGCGCTGGTGTGGCAAGAAGTGGGCTTTGTAGCGCATGCGCTCGGAATCGGAGATGTACAAGCCCAGGTACAGGTAACGGAGGCCCCAGGTTTTACAGAGCTCGATCTGCTTCAGGACCGAGAACGTCCCCACACTCAGTTTCTCGAACGTGGGGTCGTAGTAGCAATAGACTGCGGAGAGCGCATCCTCGCTGCGGTCGACCAACGCGACGCCGATCAATTTGCCGCCCAGCATGTAGCGCAGCTCGAAGCTCTCGCAGCAGCTGACCACCAAAAACTCTCGGTAGCCCTCCAGATCGATCCCGTCTCGATCACTCGACAAGCCGCGGAGCTCCTTGTGCCGGTTGTACAGCTCGACGCGCCGGGCGTCGGCGATCGGATCGGCGACCTCCACCGTGATGCGTGCGTTGCCACGCTCGAAGGCGCGACGCTGCGAGCGATTGGCAACAAAGCTCGAGACATCGATGCGAATTGGCTCGCAGGCGCGACAGCCCGGACAGGATGTTCGGTACAAGAATATGCCCTGTCGGCGATCGCCGGTCTCCAGGCGTTGCTCGAGCTCGCCGCGATGTAGGAGGCGCGCAGGAATGCGCAGCGGCATGCGCGCGACACGGTCGGGCAAATACGGACAGGGCTGCAGCCGGTCGTACACGATGAGCTCCGGCGGATCGCCCGGAACCACGCGGTCGTGTGGCAATGGGCGCGGCTTCGTCATCGGGCGAGCAGGAACGGTTCTGGGAAAAGCTCGGCGAACTGCAACACGCGATGCTCGCGCGGATTGGCCACGATCAACAGCGCGTCACGCTGGAACTCGGAGATCACTTGGCGACAGACGCCGCAAGGCATAGCCAAAGTTTCTGCATCCGTGAACACCGCAAGCGATGCTACCGACCCTTGGCCCGCGGCGACCATAGCCAAAATCGCGCCTCGCTCGGCGCAAATGGTAGCACCGTAACTGGCATTTTCCACGTTGCAGCCGACGAACAGCGCGCCGTTGCCAGCCCGCAGGGCGGAGCCGACGCGAAAGGACGAATAAGGGGCGTAGGCGTGCTCGCGAACCGCGCGCGCGGCCGCGACCAGTACCTGCTGTTCTGCCGACAGCGCGCTCACGCGATCACCGTATCAGCCAACGCGACCCAGCGTGACAGCACTCGACCGAAAGCGCTCCGGCTACGGCGCGCCGTTGCCTGCACCTCCGCGTGGTCCAGCGGTCGACTCGAGATCCCCGCCGCCAGATTGGTGATACAGCTGATGGCTCCCACGCGCACGTTCATCTGGCGGAGCGCGATCACTTCGGGGACCGTGCTCATGCCCACCGCGTCCGCGCCCAGGGCGCGCAGCATGCGAATCTCTGCCGGTGTTTCGTAACTGGGCCCGAGCATCGCCGCATACACGCCCTCGCGCAGCGTGACACTCGAAGCGCGCGCGGCTTCGCGCGCAGAAGCCAACAGCCCCGGATCGTAGGCCTGGCTCAGGTCGGGAAAGCGAGGACCTTTGCCATAGTTTGGTCCGCGCAGCGGATTGTCGCCCATCAAGTTCAGATGGTCGGTGATCAGCATCAGATCGCCGGCCTCGAAGCTTGCATGAATGCCGCCCGCTGCATTGGTGAGCAGCACCACCGCGCAACCGAGCTCCGCCAGTAAGCGCGCGCCGAAGACGGCGCGATCTTGGCTGTGCCCCTCGTAAAGATGAGAGCGACCTTGCAGGCACACGACCGCTACGCCAGACACCGTGCCCGAGCACAAGTTGCCCGCGTGGCCGACGACCGACGGGCGCGGCATATCCGGGACCTCCGCATAAGGAATGCGCAGGACGTCCGTCAGGTCGTCGGCGAAGTCACCGAGGCCCGAGCCGAGCACCAAGCCCACTCGGGGCCGGTGGCGTAAGCGGGGAGCAACGGAGGCAGCCGCTCGCTCTACACGCTGATGTTCGCCATCGCGCACCGTCGGAGCTTACCACCGGGCGGGCCGAGCAGCCGCCGACGCAAAAAAGACGGCGCGAATGGCCCTGCACACCCGCCCAGGGTACGGCCTAATTCCGGCCTTCTCGGTGTTCGTGGGCACGCGGCGGGCGGCTGGACGGTCGCCGCGCTTCGGGCTAGGTTCCGCGCCCACAATGGCCACCAAGTTTGCTCAGTTCCTTCAAGACAACAAGATCGATCCGCGCCGCATCATCGTCGCTTCCGCAGAGCTCGAGCGTTTGCGGCCCGAGGATCGCAAGCTGCGCTTGCAAAAGCGCGCTGCCAAAAAGGCCGGCACCAAAGCCGCCGAGGGCGAGAAGCCGGCGAAGCCGCGTACGGGTCGCGCGGTCACGCCGCGGTTGGTCGAGGCCG
>CAXSGJ010000039.1:0-64728 GCA_964236865.1 uncultured Polyangiaceae bacterium | reverse complement strand
GCTCGAGGAGGGACTTGAACCCCCACGGGTTGCCCCGCCGGAACCTAAATCCGGTGCGTCTGCCAATTCCGCCACTCGAGCTGCTTAGGTGGCGGAGGGATAGCGCGAGCGTGCCGATACGTCTAGCGAAAGGGCGCGTTCGTCTTCGGGCTGGCGTCCGCGGCTCTGCCGGAATCGCGCCGCTCGGGGGCCGCGGCGGGTGTACACTGGGCGGGCGTGAATGAGGTGGAGGTTTTTCGGCTGTGTACGACTTGTAAGAAGCCGATCGCTTTTGGCGCGAGTTATCTGCAGTGCAGTGTGTCGACGTGTAACCGTCCCAAGCTGGCGCAGTTCTTTTGTTCGCTAGCGTGTTGGGATGCCCACTTACCCGAGGCGCGGCATCGGGATGCGTGGGCGGAGCCAGTGAAGGCGCCGACGCGTGAGGCGGTGCAACGAGAACAGCAGGCGGAAGAAGCGCGCGAAGCGCAAATCAGCGCGAGGAAAAGTAGCATGAGCGAAGAAGCAGAGAAGCGGCGTCGCGTGGTGGGCGCGCCCACTTCGGTCGAAGATTTACCGCAGGACGTGTTGGTCGTCGTGTCCAAGTTGAAGGCTTATGTCAAAGCGCGCTCGGGCATGAACACCTCCGACGGGGTGACCGACGTCTTGTCCGAAAAGGTCCGCCAGTTGTGCGATGCCGCGATCGAGGTCGCGCAGGCGGACGGACGTAAGACCGTGATGGACCGTGATTTCAAGTAGCCGCGTGAGGGGCTCGGCCCTCGAGTGGCCGCGCGAGGGGCTCGGCCCTCAAGTAGCCGCGCCGAGATGATGCGGCACTGAGGAGACCTCTACTAGGATCTCGTTCCGCCGAATGAAGGGCAACGTGCTGGGCGCGTCGTAGCCCGCGAAGGTCACATCCCCGATTGGGATCAGGCCGCAAGCGCGTACGTGAGCCAGCAGCTCCTGCCGTTTTTGAGCGGGCAGCTCGCGGCCGTACCGCCCACTATACTTGAGAGCCGCCACGCGGTGCGCCGGGATGCGCCGGAGTGTGATGCGGCGGTCGTCGGGCTTTGGCAGCGCTTCCAACGCGAAGCGATCGGGCATCTTGAATGCCACCGAGCGGATGGCGCGGTCGCGCGGCCCGAGGGTGGCCGTAACGGGCGAGGTCATCGCAATCTTGGAGTGGCGGTCGTTTTTGCCGAAGATGTAAGCGGCGAGGCGATCGAATCCGTCGTTGAGCGACTGAGCCCACGGCGCGGCCTCGATCACTGTCTCGGCGTGCACGCGCGAGGCGTAGTGCCGAACTTCGAAATTGCCGGTTCGCGATTCGACCAAGTAGCGCGCCTGCTCGGCGAACAGCCGCCCCCATTGCCAACGCACGAGCCCAAGCCCCACGGAACCGACGGACAGCGCGCGCCCGAGTCTGCGACCCTCGGCATCGCCCGTGATCGCCAACCACCCGCCGAGGCCGGCACCCGCGACCGGCGCGAGGAGTGTCGCGAGCTCGAACCAACGCGTTCGGCGAGAATGGCGCGCCGCGGACGTGGCTGGCTCGGGAAGCAACGGCGGCGCCGTCAGCCGAGTGAGGGTCGTCATCTTCGGCTCGGGTGCAGGTTCGGTGCCAAAACTCGTTGCCGACCCGCGCCCAAGGCTGCGCGAGCCGCGCTTCGACCCATGCCAGCTCGAGGCGGACTGCCGCGCCAGGCCGCCGCCTCGCCCTTACTTCACCTCGAGCAGTTCGACCTCGAACAACAGGGTGGCGTGGGGCGGGATCACGCCGCCCGCGCCGCTCGCGCCGTAGCCAAGCTCAGGCGGGATGAGCAGCGTGCGTGCGCCGCCGATTTTCATGCTGGCCACGCCCTCATCCCAGCCCTTGATGACGCGCCCCGCACCGATCGGAAAGGTGAAGGGACGACCTCGGTCGACCGAACTGTCGAATTTTTCGCCCTTTTTGCCGTCCACCCACAGCCACCCCGTGTAGTGCATCACGCAGGTTTGCCCCTTGGCGGGAGAGGCGCCGGTGCCGGGTTTGGTGTCTTCGTACGCGAGCCCGCTCGAGGTCGTGGTCATTGCCATGCTCCGAGTAGAGCGCATTTCGCTGCAGCTCGAAAGTTACCTGTGTCGCCACACGACCGCTCACAGTCCCGTCGCCAAGGACCGAGTAGACACCGCGTTGTTCAGCCTCGCGTGGCGTTATGGGACAGTCGAGCCGCCGCATTTGACCGGCTGCGTGCGGGCACCTACGCTTTGAGCGTGAGAACGATTGGTCGACTGGGCTGCGTGCTGGCTGGCCTCATATCGCTGAGCGCGTGCAGCAGCTCGAGCGACGATGCGGCAACGAGCTCCACGGGAGCCGCCGGAGAGGACGGCGGTGGCGCCGGGGAAGCGGGCGCGGCAGGGAGCGCTGATGGCGGCCGCCGCGGCGTGAGCCTCGCAGAGGTCGCGCACTGGCCCATGCCCAACGCGCCGCACGAGGGCCTACCCAATTCAGAACAGTATGACGCGAGCTCAACGCCGGGAGTCGTTCACGATCTCGTCACCGGGTTGGATTGGCGTCAAAATCCCGGCAGCACGCTGTATTCGCTTGCTGACGCCGCCGACGAATGCGCTGCGCTCTCTTTAGCCGGGAAGAAGGACTGGCGCTTGCCGACGTTCATCGAGCTGGTCTCGTTGTTCGACGCCGTGCCGAACGACGCCGACCCGCCCCTGTATCTGGCTTCGGTGTTCGAGGCGCGCGATCGCTTCTGGTGCAGCACGCCGACCACGACGGCCAGCGCCGGCCTCGGGCGCATGCTCGACTTCACGGCGGACACCTGCGGGACGAAGGCGTGCAGCATCGGCGTGTCGGGCAAGCAGGCCGACGCCATCGCGGGCGCGTTCTGCGTCCGGAGCAGCGCCGCGCTGCCAACCGAGCGCTTCAACGTCGGAATCGACGGCGTCAGCGACACACTCACCGGCCTGAATTGGATCACCCTCCCCTCGGCGATTCAAACGGGCACGCACGCCGAAGCGATCAGTCGTTGCGCGGCGCTGGGCGACGGCGCACGCCTGCCGAGCATCAATGAGCTGCTCACTCTCTTCGTGCCGCTCTTGGATGGGAGCGCGTTTCCAGACTGGCCGAACAGTTTATTCGGGTGGTCGTCCTCGGCCATCCCTGCAAAGCCGGGCTCCTTTTGGGCCGCGGCGAGCGGCGGGGCGACTCAATCCGCTGCCACCACTGCCATTCACCGGATCGAGTGCGTGCGCTGAGCAGCGCCGGGCCCGCGTTGCCCTTCGCCGTGCACGTCTCGCCGTTTACGATCTCCGTGACCGTTAGCGCTCAACGGCCCCGAAGGCGCGCCAGCACCTCCGAAAGGTCGGTCGGCAACGGTTGCTCGAAGTCGAGCTCCTGACTCGTCGTCGGGTGGCGGAAGCCGAGCTGCCAGGCATGTAGCATCAAGCGCGGTGCTTCGATGGTAGGCCACGGGTTGTTCTTGGCGTACACGCGCTCGCCGACCAACGGATGCCCCGCCTCCGATAAGTGAATGCGGATCTGGTGGGTGCGTCCCGTTTCCAGCCGGCACTCGATCAGCGTCGCGCCGCTCAGCGCCTCGCGAAAAAAGACGTGCGTGATCGATTCGCGGCCGAGCGTCGGGTTGCTGGTCGAGCCGCGCCGCCCATCCCCGCGATCTTGAATCAAGCGCGAGACCATCGTGCGGTCGCGCACACTGCCATGCACGATAGCGCGGTAGCGTCGACGCACCGAGTGCGCGCGGAACTGGTTCTTTAGATCGAGCTTGGCCGAAAGCGAGCGCGCAAACAGCACTAAGCCAGACGTCTCTTTGTCAATGCGGTGCACGATGCCGAGCGGCGCCTCCTTCCGGCCGAGCTCTGCGCGCACCAGCTCGTCGAGCGTGCCCGTCTCGTGCTCATCGTAGGGCACGGTGCTGATGCCCGCGGGCTTTTGCACGACCACGACGTGCGCGTCCACGTGCACGATGGCGCCCGCGGGCAAGCGCGGCCCTTCCCGCGCTCGCGCCGCCGCCATGCGCAGCTCGATCTGCGCGCCGGCTGGCACGCGCAGCGCCGTCTCGCGCGTGACCTTGCCGTTCACCGACACTTTGCCCGTCTCGATCAGCCGCCGCACCTCGGCCCAGCTGGCGCCTTCGTGTTGCTCGCGCAACAAGCGATCGAGCGGCAGCGCGCCGCGGCCTGGCGCCGCAGCAAACGATGAATTTTTGAAGATGAAGCGCGACTCGGACGCGGTCAATCGGCGCGCCCGCGTGGCGAGTTCCAACGCGGCCTCACGTGCACCTTGAGAACGTCTCGGTATTCGCCGATCTGCGCGCAGTGATCCATCTTGTCGTTCCCGGAGAAGCCGCGCACGTAGAAATTACCCTTGGAATAGCGCGAAATCATCGCCATCCCCAGCGGGCCCATGCCGTGCGCCTCGTGCGACACGCCGCCGCACTCGTGCACCAAATAATCTGCCGTCTCCGTGGTCGACGCGTAGCCGGGCGGGATGATCGACGAATGACTGACGAACATCAGCGTCTCGCCCGCCGCCGCGCGCTTGGCGAAATCCGTGAACATGGAGATCTGCGTGCCGTTGATGGCCGGGCCCACGTAGCCGCAGTGCAAGCCGTCCAGCAGGATCACGGTGTCCACTCGCTCCTTCGCGAAGTTCTGTCCCAAAATCCATTGCACCGCGCCGTAGCCCGCGCTCCAGGCGCTCAAGCCAATGTGCCGTGCGTGCGCCGTCTTGCGGCCCGCCTTCTTGGCGACCGCGCGCTCCACGTTCGCGAGTAGACGCGGGAACACATCCGGGGCCTTGAAGGCGTCTTCGTAGGCGCCGGATCCGATGCCCAGATCGATGCCAACCAGCACCGCGCCGTCCATGACCGGCACCCATTCCTTGCGCACGGCCTCGTGCCCGTGAAAGTGGAACATGACGTCGAAATCACCCCTCGGAGTGAGGCCGCCGTGCTTGGGCATGATGAACTGCCCCATCCCAATGCCGCCCTGCCACTTATCGTACACGCCGAAGCCTGGGTCCGGCGTGTCACACGGGTTCACGCCGCGCGCGGCGGCGGTCTTCTGGATCTGCGTATCGGGGGCGGGCCGCTTCGCGACGTACGAAGCGGTGCGTGCTTGCCGGGTTTGAGGCGCTCGCGGGGCGGGCTCCGCCACGGCGGAGGTCGCCACCGCGAGTCCAATCAGTGCACCAGAGAGGCCACGCAGCAGCGCGCTCACACGGGGCGGAGTGGGGTTCGTGGGCATCACGCGACCCAAACCTGCCCTCTAAGCCGAAAAAATTCAACTTCGCCGCGCGTTACGGCGACGCTGTTCCCAGCAGCCTTCGCGCTCACTCGCTGCGCCGGCCAGGAGCGGTGATTTCCGCGGCGAAACTGGCCGAAAGCCGCTCCCATTCTCGCGCGTTGCTCTTTGAAGGTGGGTGGTTTCTGAGCAAATCCGACTGCAGCCCGGCCTGCGCATTGCACACGGCGGAGCGCCGCGGTCGCGGCTGCGAAGAAACGACGTGCCGGCGACGCGACACGCGACGTGGCACGCCGAACGGCGCCCGCCACCTAAGGGCGGAGCGGGCCGGGCGCGTGCCTCTCGTCCGGTTTTGCCGCCGAAGGCTGCGTGCTCTTCATCGCATCGCGTGACCATCAACAATTCATAACTGAAGACTCGAGTCGCAAAGCGTTCGCGAACGCCCAAAGACCACTTCAGCGGCGTCGAGATTCTGGGGTGGCGGTCATGGGGCACGTCGTGGCTCGTCAAAGCCTTCAGCGGCATCGAGAATTTTGGGGTGATGGTCATGATGCACGTCGCGGTCCGTCAAAGCCTTCGGCGTCGTGGCGCAGGCTCGGAGATGCGAAGCGCACCGCTGAAGGCACCGGTCAGCGAGACCGGCGTACGGCATCAGCAATCTGCTCCGCGAGGCGTCGGCGCCCCGCGCCCTCGCACGACGTTGGGACGGCGCGCAGTGTTCACAAGTGGTGACTACCGAAGGTCGAGCGCCCTCCGCTCGAAAGGTAACTGTTCAGCCCCTCACGCCGGGATCGGGAAAGCAGAAAAGCGGGTTTTGCTCCGGTCCGGTCGGGGAGTTTTTATTGCAGCACTGCGTAGGTTCGTCTAAGACGAACTTTTGCGGACCGATTGGGGCCGCCGATAGGGGCGCAGCAAGGCGCTACTGAGGCGGCCCGGAAGGACGACGATGAGATTTCATTGGGGCGCGATATCGCGTGCAGTCGGCGCTGAGCACTGGTCGGGGGCTTTATTATTCGCCACCGCGTTGCACTGTAGTGGTTGCATGCGTGAAACAAGCCCTGGCCACTACGTGCTCGGGTTCGGCGGTTCCGGCACTCCGGCGCAAAACCCGCGGAGAGCCACGCCCGCAGCCGTCACACCGGTAGCGGCGGCCGGCGTAACTCCCCATTCACTGGCAACAGCTCCAGCTCAAGTGACAGCTCCGACCCGAGAGGCGCAGGATCCAAGCTGGACTCGAGAGCTGCCGACCGTTGCCGACGTCCGATCGAAAATCGGTTCGGACGTAGCCCGTCAGGCGGCGGCGTTCGAAGTGCTGAAGAATTATATCGACGCCAGAGTCGGACGATCGGTCCAATTTGAGGGCTCTTTTGGCTCAGCTGACGCGCCGCCCCTCGCCGTGAAACGTTGGGCGGAGTACAACACCGCTCAAACGTGGCTCAGCCCTGAAGCAGCGCGCTACGCAGCGGAGTCCACGTTCGACTTGGAAACACTGACGCGCGTGGTGTCGCCTGAAGCCGCCCAAGCCTACCGTGCAAGCCCGGGCCTCCAGCAGAAACTCAGTCAAGAAACTCACGCGCCCGCCGTCCGTGTCTTTGAGAAGAGCATCGCGTGGATCAAATCCGATCTGCTCAAGGCCGACGCGGCTCATTCTGATTTGTCGCTGTTGGGATTACAGCTCGGCCAGTCGCTTGAATTGGCCAAATGCCAAGACACGAAAGGGTCTGACGCTAGCTGTTTACTCGACGGGCCACACTGGATGGCTGGATTGAGCTCAATGATAGGTGCAGGGGGCACCCCCCGCGAACCCGAGCTAGACGGAGCTCAGGACGTGGACGTCGTGATTGCTGGCGCCAAATGCCCCGCGTGGGCCTTCTGCTACATCGGCGCTACCGTTCTAGGCGGCGCGATGGTGAGGGCTACGATAGGGGTCCATAACGATTTTGCGAGCGACAAGGTTGCGGAACTACTAGAGCGCAAATATGGATCTCCCGACACCTCTCGAGAGGCCTCGTGCACTTATACGACTTACGCGACCGGTTTCGCCAATGGCGCGACGGTGAGCGTACCGACAGGAACTCAGACAGTCAGCGGGAACGCCCTGTCTTGGTCAAAAGCCGGGCTTCTGGTCTTTTACGACCCGCACGTCGGTGGATACTGCGGCGGCCGCGTAGTGGTCGAACTTCCCGGTGTTCGCTCAGAAGTGGCGGCGGCGGCCGCGCGGGCCGAAGCGCAGCAGCCCAAGCTGTGACGTCGAATCAATGCGAATTCGTTAGCAAGATTGCGTCTGCCGGTCTCTCGACGGCGCGACCGCGAGGGCTAACCGGCAATGCGATCGGGCCGAGTCACGCACACAGACGACGGCTTTTCGCGCCGCCGCGCGCTCGCGATGGAGTCAGCGCACTTCCTGCTGGGTGCTGCAGTGGAGGGTGCCGAGGCCGAGCACGAAGTCGGTCGAATGAATGCCCACCACGCGCCGCCCCGGGAAGAGCTCGCTCAAAATACCGAGGGCTTGGCGGTCCATGGGGTCGTTGAAGGTGGGCACGAGCACGGCGGCGTTGCCCACGTAAAAATTGGCGTAGCTGGCAGGCAAGCGCTGGCCGTCGAACACGAGCGGAGCAGGCATGGGCAGGCGAATGACCTCCAGCTTGCGGCCGCGCGCATCGCGCGCACCGCGCAGCCGCTGGGCGGCGGAGCGCAGTACGTCATAGTTTGGATCCGCGCGGTTCTTTTCTTCGGCGAGCACCACCTTGCCGGGCGCCACGAAGCGCGCAAAGTCGTCGATGTGGCCGGCGGTGTCGTCGCCGGCAATGCCGCGCTTGAGCCACAGCACGCGCTCGGCCCCCAAGTGGTCGCGCAAGACTTCTTCCGTGCCGGCTTTGCCGAGGGCGCGGTTTCGCGCTTGCCGCCCGTTCAGCAAGCACTCCTCGGTGCACAGCAAGGACCCTTCACCATCTACATCGATGGCGCCGCCCTCCAGCACCACGCGCGCGCGCTTTCGGCCAATTTGCGCCTCGGGCAGCGCCAAGGGCGCGCCCAGGTGCAACGCCACCGAGAGCCCCGCTTGTTCGTCGCGCGCATGATTCGGATAGCGCGCCCAGCCGTTGAACCTCCATTTCACGAGCGCGTGCTCGCGTTTCCGGCCGCGCCCTTTGACCAGGCCGAGCGGCAAGAAATCACGCGTCCAGGAGCGGTCGGTGAGCAGGTGCAGGAAGTCCACTTGCTTCAGATCGACGCCCGAGCGCGATAGCACGCTCTTGGCACTCTTCTCCTGCGCCTTGCCGGAAGTGATGATGCGAATGCGTTCGCCCTGCTGCAGGTTCTTCACCACCTCCGCGAACACCCACGGGATGGCGTCGAATTTGCCGGGCCAATCCGTGGGCTCGTGCGGCCAGGCGAGCCAGGTGGCCACGTGCGGCTCCCACTCGGCCGGCATGCGAAAGCCGAGGCGGTGCGGCGTGGCCAAGGTGTGCGGCGTGACCGACGCTTGGGGTGTCGCCGCGAGTGCACGCTCCCGCGGTGCGGCGCGCGCCGGCCGTGAGCGTGCCGTCATCGCTGGCTGCTCGGATCCAAGAAGCGCTGCGTCAGATCCCCGTAGGCGTCGATTCGCCGATCACGGAAGAACGGCCAATTGCGGCGCACCCATTCTTGGCGCGACAAATCACACTCGACGACCAGCGTCTCTTCTTCCTGCCCAGCTTGCGCCAGCACCACGCCGAAGGGATCTGCCACGAAGGAATGCCCCCAAAATTCAATGCCACCCTCGGCCGGCCCCTCGTGGCCCACGCGGTTGACCGCGATCACGAACACGCCGTTGGCGATGGCATGGCTGCGCTGCATGGTCTGCCAGGCCGAGACCTGCGCCGCCCCATATTGATCTTTTTCTGCCGGGTGCCAGCCGATGGCCGTGGGGTACGTGAGCACATCCGCTCCGCGCATGGCAGTCAAACGAGCCGCTTCTGGGTACCACTGATCCCAGCAGATCAACGTGCCGACATTGGCGGTGGGCGTTTGAAAGGTGGTGAAGCCCAAGTCACCCGGCGTAAAGTAGTATTTTTCCATGAACAGCGGGTCGTCTGGGATGTGCATCTTGCGATACAGGCCGATACGCTCGCCGGCCGGCCCGAGCACCACCACGCTGTTGTGGTACACGCCGGGCGCGCGCCTTTCGAAAATCGGCGTGACGACGCTGACCTTGCACTCCTTCGCGACACGTGAAATCGCGGTGACGGTCGGTCCGTCCAGTGGCTCGGCAAGGTCGAAAAACGCCGCGTCCTCCGTCTGGCAAAAGTACTGCGAGGCGAACAGCTCCTGAAGGCAAATCAGGCTGGCGCCGCGAGCGGCGGCGTCGCGAATGGCGAGCGCCGTCTTCTCGACATTCGCGCTTTTATCGAGAGCAACGCGGGTTTGAATCAGACCAACTTTCAGGCTGTGCTGGGTCATCGCTGTCCTTTACAGATTGCTCCTAGCACCGCAAGACACGGCCCCAAAGCGTCCCTTTCGGGTCGCGCCCGGGCCTACCGAGGCGCGCCGCCCACGATTTCCGAAGATTGTGGCGGCAGCGGCAGCTCGGATCGATGGTACACGGCAGCCGTGGCGCGTGACGGAGAGATGGCACAGGCCCCCGAGGTCGAGCTCGGCGCAGACTCCTTGATCATCACACCCACGTACAATGAGCGCTCCAATCTGGAGGCCTTCGTGGAGGCCACGCTCGGCAACGCGCCGCGCGCTCATATCTTGATCGTCGACGACAACTCGCCCGATGGCACCGGTGCGCTCGCCGATGAGCTGGCGGCGCGAGACCCTCGCGTGCGCGTTTTGCACCGCCCCAGCAAAATGGGCCTGGGCACGGCGTACAACGCGGGCTTTCAGCAGGGCCTGCGCGGCCACTATCGTTTCTTTTTCGAGATGGACGCGGACCTCTCACACGACCCAACCTACCTGGGCGACTTTTATCGTGAGCTCGCAGCGGGCGCGGACCTGGTGATTGGGTCGCGCAACGTCCCGGGTGGCGACATCGTGGGCTGGGGAGCGGGGCGGCACCTGTTGTCCAAGGGTGGCTCGCTCTATTCGCGCTTGATATTGGGCATCGCCATCCGCGATCTGACCAGCGGTTACAAGGCGTTCACGCGGGCTGCACTGCAAAGCATCTTCGCCGAGCGCGTCGAATCGAACGGCTACTCCTTTCAGATCGAGATGACGTACCGAGCCCTCCGCTTGGGTTTAAACGTCACTGAGGTGCCGATCGTGTTCGTGGACCGGCAAGTGGGTGCCTCGAAAATGGACCGCAAAATCGTGCTGGAAGCGGTGACCCGCGTCTGGAAGCTGCGCTTGGGAAATCTGCTCCGAAAGCGGAAGCCAGCGTGATCCGGCTGGGCCGGCTCGGCGCGCGCCTGGCGCCCGCCATTCGCGTCCTTCACCGTGAGTGGCTTTGGGTCATCGTCTTTTCTGCGCTGTCCATCGCGGTGCACGCGAGATATCGCCTGAGCGGCTTTGGTGAGCAGGACGCCGCGCGGCTCGCGCGCGACGCCATCAGCTGGCACCTCAAAGGCCAAATCTGGTCGAACGAAACGTCTTACCGGATGCACACGAGCCCAGGCTACATTCAGGTGCTCAAGGCTGCACTCGACTCCGGACTGCCGATCAAACGTCTGCCCAAGTTCGTGAATTGGCTGAGCGTCATCGCGGGCACGGGCTGCTCGGTGGCGCTGTACGCGCTCTTCCGCCAGTTCAGCTCGGCGCGCCACTCTGCCCTGGCGATTTTCCTGTACGCCGTCTCACCTGGTTTTTGGATGGGCAACGTGTACGGCATGCCCACCATCCCCGCCCTGTGCTCGTTCGCCCTGTCGGTGATCCTCTTCGTTCGCGCCAGCCGGCTCCAAAACCTGCACAGCGCTTGGATGCCAATTTTGAGCGCGAGCTCGTTCCTGTGCTTGTTCTGCTCGTTGTCGTTGAAGGCTGATTTGGTGCTGTGTACCGGCGCCTTCCTCGCGGCCGCACTCAGCGCCACGGGCCGGCGTTGGCAGATGCTGCTCCTGGCGTCCGGCGTCGTATTGGGCGCTCTGTTCACGTCGCTTCGCTACGTGGGCAAGGTTTTGTTGAGCGCGCCCGAAGTCGAGCCGAGCACACGAGGGTTCTTGAAGGAGTGGAACAAACAATTTCCCTTCAAGCTGAGCGCGCTCTTGGATTCCAACAACAGTCAGACCATCGTCCATTGTGTGGGCGGTTTTTTGTTCGTCGTGCTGATCGTCGCTCTTTTGGCCGCCTTGTTCGCCGGGGGCCGGGAAGCCCGCCTGGCACTGGCCGCGCTCACTTGGGGCCTGCCGCCGATCCTATTTTGGGGCTTGCTACGCGGCAATCACGTGCGCCACAGCGTCTTCGGAGTTGCGCCGTTGTTCTTGGTGGTGAGCCATTTTGCATTTCGGGTCGTGAACGAGCGCACGTGGCGCGCTCTGGTGTTCGCCCTGTGCCTAGTCGGGATCTCTTACTTCTCCGACACGAAGGGGCGCGGCGCAGTAGCGCCTGCGTCGAACTTGATCGCGAGCACGGCTCGGCTCGAAGAAGCCACCGCCGGTTATCACCGGAGCAGCCGCCGCGTGGCGTCTTCGCCCGCGCCCAAGCGCGCGGTCGTGGGCAGTGATATCTTGTCGCCCTATTTAGACTTCGAGGTCTTCGCGGCGGCGAAAGATCCGGTGATGGTCGGGAGCTGGGAGCTACACGACGGCGGCCAAGTCACGATTTTCGCTCATTCGTCGCGCCACCAGGCGCACGAGATCGTGCGCGATCTTCAGCGTCAAGGCTTTCAAATCCTGACGAATTAGGGCCATTTTTGCGCTTGCTCTGCCGCGAGCGCCATGTTTATGAAAGACCGCGTGCAGGTAAGCGGAATCCGGTTGCTCCGGGGAATCGCGGAACGAGCCTTGCCATTCGCGCTCGGAGTGTTGGCATTTCTGGGGGTCACCGGCGGGCGCATCCTTTCGCCGCGTAACATCGCCTGGTTGGCGGAGCGTGATCCAGCGAGTTACTTCCTCAGCTGGCACTACTTCAGGAGCACGGCCTGGGGCTGGCCGATCGGGACAAACCCCCGCTACGGCGCAGAGCTCGCGAGCTCGATCGCCTATGCCGACAACCTGCCGCTGTTTGCCCTGCCATTCAAAACATTGAACCACTGGTTGCCGGCCACGTTTCAGTATTTTGGGCTCTGGCTCTTGTGTTGTTTCGTACTACAAGCCTGGTTTGCGTGGTTATTGGTCGGGCTCGTCACGCGCGCCTCGATCGTGCGAGCTGCGGGGGCTTCGTTGTTCGTGTTCGCGCCGCCGTTTTTGTGGCGTTTGCAAGGTCACTATCAACTGGAGGGCCAGTGGCTGGTTCTCGCTGCGCTCTATCTGAGCTTCGGGCCACGAAAGTTGGCGCGCGGCGCCGCCTGGCCGGTCTTGGTGGGCACGGTTTGCCTGGTTCACTCTTACCTTTCGGCGATGGTGCTCGGGCTGTGGGCCGCTGATTGGTTGCGGCGGGTGGTCTTCGAAGAGCGCACGCGGGCGGACTTCTTGCAGCTCGTGGCGGTCCCGGCTCTGGCGCTGTCGTCGTTCTGGCAAGCCGGCATGTTCATGGTGGGCAAGGGTGTCTTGAAAGCCACCGTCGGTGACTATCCCTTCGGCTACCACCGCATGAACTTGATCTCACTCGTAGATCCGAGTGGCTGGTCCTACCTGCTCCCCGATTTGAAAGAGGCGAAAGGCGACTACGAGGGGTTCAATTACCTCGGGCTCGGTGGGATGTTGCTCTTGGTCGCCGCGCTGCCCCGGTTGAAGGGCGCGTGGCCAGCTCTGCGCCAGAAGCGCCCGTACTGGCCGCTGGCCGCGCTGCTGGTGGCGTTCACGCTCTTTGCGATCTCTAACAATGTCGGCCTTGCCGACCACAGCTTCTTGATCGCCCTGCCGCGACGCGTGCTGGATCGCGCGGCCGTGCTGCGTAGTTGTGGGCGGATGTTTTGGCCGGTATTTTACGTGCTGTTCTGGTTGGCGGTTCGAGCGCTGATCAAGCACTATCCGCCGCGCTCCGCTCAAGCCATCTTGGTTGCGGCGGCGCTCCTTCAGGTGCTCGACACGAGCGCCGGCTGGCGCCCCATCCGCGCTGATCTAATGGTGAAGGGTTCGGCTTGGAGCTCGCCGCTGACGTCGCCCTTCTGGGCGCGGGTGCCCAACAACTATCGCGAAGTTCGCCTAGTGCCGACCAAGAATCAGCCCAAAAACTTCCCCGTCTTCATGTACTTCGCCGCCACGCACGGCATGACGAGCGACGCCGTCTACCTTGGTCGAGTGGACGGCAACCGGCTTCAGGAAGCGCGGCAGCAAGCACTGCTGGCCGTAGACGAAGGTCAGTACACTCCCGGCGTACTGTACATCGTGGACCGTCGATATGAGGCAGCCGCCCGCCGCAGCGTAAAGGAAGCGGATTTGCTGGCCTGGGTGGACCGGTTTTTGGTCTTGGCGCCCAACTGGAAGTGCCGACCCGAATGCGCGGCGACGGCGGGTACCGCGCCAGACTGCAACGCGAGCTGCCTCGAGCGCTAGTCGCCAAATACAAGTGCGTTCGCTAGGGCTCTCGCTCTACGCGAAACAAGCCGCGTCGACGATCGACCGTCTGTAGCGCGAGCCGACGCCGCGCCAATGCCAGGGAAAATTGCTGACGCGACGACGCGCGCCAATGCTGCTCGAACACGTACACGGTCAGCCCCGAGCGGAGGGCGCGGCTCACCGACTGAGCGCTCGCCTCGGCATTGGCGGTGATGGTGCCCAAGCGCCAACGCGACCACAAAAGCTTATCGAAGCGCGCGCTATAGACCATCGCCTGGCCGGGGATCTTTTCCGTCAACACGGCCAATGTGGCCCTCCCCGTACGCACCGAATCGGCCACGGCGGCGAACGAAGTGGGCTCGCGTACACCTATCTCGTAAGCAGCATCGGCGGAGACGAGGCAGCAGAGGATGACCCCGGGCCAGAGCACGAACCATTGGCGCGAACGGCCCAGAAGGAGCAAGGGCGGCAGCGCTACGAACAGATAGATGGGACTCAGATAACGCGGCACGCTGTGCTCAGCGAGAGCATCTGGGGTCTGCCCGCCGAAGACGTCGTTGTGCAGGTGGGTGTACACGAAGAAGGCGGCGAACAGCAGCGCGCCCAGCACCAACACGCGTGACAGGCGCGAGGCCGGGAGTAGCAGTGCAACGATCGCGAGCTGCGCGACCGACAGCACGCCGATCGGCCCCATCTTGAACCAATATTTTATGAATGCCGTCCACGCGATCGAAGGATCGGGCCAGCCCATGGGCATGACCAGCACGCGCAGCAACCCGAGCCCCGGTAGGCCGGACCCCGCGCTACTCGGTCCTTCGTCGCGCTCGAGCGCGATCTGGTAGGCGGCCCGAAACGCATGCCCGGTGAGCACGTGATTCAAGAGCAGATTCAGGCTCAGCGCGCCGGCGCCCACGGCCACGAAGACGAGGGTGATCTTCCGCCAATCCGTGAGCCTCGCCGCCAGTGTGAGCAGTAGACCATCGGCCAATAGGAAGGCCGCGCAGTCGGGCCGCACCGCCGCAGCGGCGGCCACCGACAGCGCGGCTGCGACGAGCCAACGTGTTGCCGCCGAATTGCGCCAGAGAGCCCAGTACAACACGGACCAGCACAGGCAGATCAGCACGGCCGATAGGTTTGCCCACGGCCGCATCAGCCAATACAACGCCGGAAACGCCAGCAGCGGCGCAAACAAAGCCAGCCAGCGGCGGCGCGCAGGTAAGAGCTCGGCACAGGCCACCGCGAAGGCCGCCGCTGCGGCGGCGGGCAGTGCCATGAGGCACAACGAACCGGCAATACCGAGTCGCAAGAGCGGCGCGTATGCGTACAACATCACGGGCGCGTAAGTTGGGACCGCGACGCGGCCCAACGTGACCCAGCTCCGCGGATGAGCCAGGTCTTCTGGATCGGCAAACGGCAGTTCGATGAACGGGTGGCCGTGGCGGCCGACGAGCGATGCGCTGAGCCTCACGACTGCTTCATCGGGCGAGGGAAACACCACTGGATTGAGGCCCCAAATCCAGAGCAAGCCAGCGAAGACCGCGGTAAACCACAGGCCAGCAATCAGCCAAAAGACGGCCTTGGGCGCACGCCACGGGCGGAGCACCCTCGCCAGCGCAGCTCGACGAGCCTGCCGTGCACTGACCGCACGAGACACGTCACCGTCGAGCGCTGAAGCCTCCAAAGCCAAGATCGAGGCTGTCATGGGCGAGGGGCACCGTCAACCGTGCGCCGGCCGCGTTTGCGACGGTTGAGACGGCGCGCTAAAAGGCGCTCGGCCTCCGACCGGGCCAGTCTGCGCCGCATTCGGGGCGCGCTCCGTCAAACGCCATGAAGCTCATCATTCAGATCCCTTGTCTCAACGAAGCGGAAACGCTTTCGATCGCGCTCAACGATCTGCCGAAGAGCATCCCCGGCATCGACGTGATCGAGGTCTTGGTGATCGACGACGGCAGCCGCGACAAGACGATCGAGGTCGCGCGCCAACACGGCGTTCAGCACGTGGTCGGTTTTCGCCAGAACCAAGGGTTGGCGCGCGCGTTCATGCTGGGGCTCGAGTCGTGCTTGGAGCGCGGCGCCGACATCATCGTCAACACCGACGCCGACAATCAGTACTGTGGAGCGGATATCGAAAAGCTCGTCGCTCCCATCATTGCGGGCGATGCAGACTTCGTCATTGGCGCGCGTCCGATCGAGAATATCGAGCATTTCTCGCCGGTGAAGAAGCTGCTCCAGCGCTTGGGCAGCAGCATCGTGCGGCGGGTCAGCGGCACGGACGTGGCCGACGCGCCCAGCGGCTTTCGCGCCATTTCACGCGACGTGGCGCTGATGCTGAATGTCTTCAACGGTTACACATACACCCTGGAAACGATCATTCAGGCCGGCCAGAAGAACATGACGGTGGTGTCCGTCCCGATCCGCGTCAACGGCGACCTCCGGCCGTCGCGCCTCGTGCGTAGCATTCCGAATTACATCAAACGGTCCATGGTGACGATGTTTCGCATCTTCATCGTCTATCAGCCGTTGCGTTTCTTTCTCACCGTCAGCGTCTTACCGCTAGCCATCGGCAGCGTGATCGGGGGGCGCTTTCTGTGGTACGTGCTGCAAGGGGTCGGCACGGGCCACGTTCAGTCACTGATTTTGGCGGCGGTGCTGCTGATCGTGGGTTTTCTCACCTTTCTACTGGCCATCTTGGGCGACTTACTCAGCGTCAACCGTCGCTTGCTGGAGGAGCTGCAGCAGCGCGAGCGCCGACGGGCGATCGCCGAGCGCAGCGTGGAGCACGTGGGCCGCGTGCCCGATCGCGACACCGTCAGCCCTGGGTGACGTTTCCGGAGCGCTCGCCGATCAAAAAGCGCGGCCGGTTCTTGAGCAACTCGAAGATTTTGCCCAAGTACGTGCCGATGACGCCCAAGAGCACGAATAAAATGCCGAACATCAACGACAGGAAAGCCATCACCGACGGCCAACCGACGATCGTCTTGCCCTGTTCGTATTGGTACAAGATGTAGATGAATTCCAGCACGGCCAAGCCGCTGGTCATGAAGCCAATCCAAATGCCGAGCCGCAGCGGCGCGAGTGAAAAGCCTAAGATCGCGCCGGAGGCAAAGCGCAGCATTTTCCGCAAGCTATACTTCGTGGTGCCGCTGAAGCGCTTGGCCGCTCGGTAGGGCAAGGTGGCCGAGCGGAAGCCGAGCCACGTCACCGAACCGCGAATGAACAAGTCGACGTCGTTCATGGCGCGGAGCGCCTGGACGGCGCTCTGATCCAGCAAGCGAAAGTCCGAGTTGCCGGGCTCCATGGCGACGCCGGTCAGCCGCGAAAACACGCCGTAAAACCAGCGTGAGGTGGTGCGCTTGAAGAAGCTCGTGTCTTCTGCGTCGGCGCGCTGAGTATTCACGACCTTGTAGCCCTCGCGCCAGCGCGCGAAGAGCTCCGGGATCAGCTCGGGGGGGTGCTGCAGATCACCATCCATGCTCACGACGGCTTGCCCGCGCGCCTCGCTCAAACCCGCCATGAGCGCGCCCTGGTGGCCGAAGTTGCGCGCCAAGCGTGCCCCCCGCACGCGCGGGTGTAGCCGCGATTGCTCGCTGATCTGCGACCAAGTGCCGTCGGAGCTGCCGTCGTCGACCAGTATGATCTCGAACGGCGCGCCGATCGGCGAGACATACGTCTCGACCGCAGCAACGAAGGCCGCGACGTTGCCCTCCTCGTTGTACATGGGCGCAACGATGGACAGGCTCGGCGCCACGGTTTGGCTAAGATCGTTCATTTCGCCCAGAACCTGCCGTCGATACCATGGGCTCGGCAGGCGCGCGACCGAGCCGCTGGGCACGTGATATAAGCCCCGCGAACGGGCGCTGGGCCCGCGCGAAAAAACCCGCGTATCGGAGCCACGTGCCACGTGAAGACCGCACCATGATTCGTTCCGACAGGCTGCCACGCGCCTTCGAATACGGCATCGTCGGACTGGCCTCGCTGGCATTCGCCGCGAGCTACGGCTTCAACTTCGGCTTCGATAATCAGGTCGTGTATTTCCTGAAGTCGCTGACGCTCACCGACAAGAGCCTGCTGCGCGCGGACTGGTTCACCAATCACACCACGCAGTACCACCGCGTCTTCATCTACTTCGGGGCACTGCTCTTGGAGCTGAACAAGCGCGGCTGGGCCGTCGCCGTCGCGCAGTTTGTCGCCATTTTCCTCGGCGGCTTGTGCATGTACCGGCTGGTGAAGCGGGTAGCGGGCGCCGGGCTGGGCCTCGCTGCGTTCTTGTTTTTGCTGTCCATGCTCTTCATCACGCGCACGTCCAGCGTCGCCACGAGCTATCTGTTCGACACCATCATGCAGCCTTCCACGCTCGGCGCCCTCGGCTCCGTCGCGGGCACGCTGTTCTTCGTGGAAGAGCGTTGGCTCTTGTCGGGCCTGTGCTTGGCCGCCGGCGGCGCTTTTCACGCCAACTACCTAGTCCTCAGCTTTCCCATCTTCGGCGTCGCGCACCTGGCGCTCGGCTTCAAGGGCCTGCAGAGGCGGCTGATCGAGCAGTTCGGTCCGCTCTTGGCGGTGACGCTCGCGCTCTCGCCGCTGCTCTTGGCCGCATCGCACACCAAAGCGTCGCCCGAAGCTCAAGAAATTTTGTTCCGGATCCGCTCCCCGCATCACTACAACCCGCGCCACTTCGAGCGCAACTTCATGCCGGTGGCGGCCTGGCAGCTGCTGGGAATCGGCAGCGGCTGGCTGATTCACCGCACGCCCAATGGGCGCCGTCTAGGGGCGGTCTTCGCTGGTCTGTTGTTCACGATTTGGACCGGCACACTGCTGACCACGTTCGTGGAAATCCCGAAAGTTACCCAAATCTTCGTTTGGCGCTTCGCGCCCAACGCGGATCTGATGGGTCAAATTCTGGTCGCGTGCGCGCTCGCGCAGGTGCTGACTCGGCCCCGGCTATTGCGTTCTTTTCCTCCGGTCGCTTTTGGACTGGTGTGCGCGGGGCTCGGCGTCTTCGGCTTGTATTTTCGTAACAAGGAGGGCGCGCAACTGCCGCGGTTGCTGCTAGTTTTTTTCGCGCTCGCCGCCCTGGCCCGCGTCGTCGATTTGGCTCTCGACCTGCTGGCCCACCTCCTGCCGGCGCAGAGTTCCCACGTCGGGCTGGCCAAACGTTGGCTTTCTCGAATGCCGCTCTTCATTGGTGTAGTCGCGCTCTACATCCTTGCACCGGATCGAATCTCGCACGGTATCCATCGTTCGAACCTGCTGAAGGAAGAGGGCGGGTCGCAGGCGGACTTGTACCGCTGGCTGCGGGAAGAGTCCCCCAAGGACGCGGTGTATCTGACGCCGCCCGATCTTGAAGCCACGCGTTACCTAGGCCAACGCGCGATCGTCGTCGATTGGAAGGCGGTGCCCTTGATCCCGGCCGAGCTCTTGGGCGGGTACGAGCGTCACTGGCCGACGCGTGAACGGCAACAGCGACATGAACGGCTACAATTCGATCGACCCGGAGCGGCTGGCATTGGTGGTCGCCAAATATCGGCCGGATTATCTCGTGCTCCGGCGAGGAGGCGAGGGGAGATTTCCAGACCTGCCCGTCAGCTATCAAAATGCCGGCTACTCAGTGCTCAAGATCGCCGGCGCCGCGCCGTGAGCCCTTGCCGGTTCCGAAGCCCTGAGGCACCTTCCTCGCGTAATCGCTGATGCTGACGCCGCACCCCCCCAAGCTCTCGTTCGTGATTCCATTCATGAATGAAGAAGCCACGCTCGAAGAGCTGTATCGCCGCATCGCCGATGCCGTGCTGCCGACGCTTTCGACCGAAGAAAGCTTCGAAGTAATCTTCGTGGACGACGGCAGCACGGACCAATCCGTGGCGGTCGCCGAACGCTTGGTGCTCGCCCACGCGCAGGTGAGCTTGCTCGAGCTGCAAGGTAACTTTGGCAAGAGTGCGGCGCTCGCCGCGGGCTTCACCAAGGCGCGCGGCAGCATCGTGTTTACCCTCGATGCGGATTTGCAGGACGACCCGAAGGAGATTCCGCGCTTCCTCAGCAAGCTTTCGGAGGGCTTCGACCTTGTGAGCGGTTACAAGCAGAAGCGCAATGATCCGGTGAGCAAAGTGCTGCCGTCGCGCGTGTTCAACTGGCTCGTGCGCACCGCCACGGGCGTGAAGCTGCATGATGTGAACTGCGGGTTCAAAGCTTACCGGGACGTGGTGCTGAAAAATGTTCGCCTGTACGGCGAGCTTCATCGGTTCGTGCCCGTGCTCGCTCATTGGAAGCGGTTCCGGATCGGTGAAATTCCGGTGGAGCACCATGCCCGCAAATTCGGTTACTCCAAGTTTGGCGGCGGCCGCTTTTTTCGCGGCTTGATGGATCTGCTCACGGTCGTGTTCTTGCTGCGTTATGGTCGGCGCCCGGCGCACTTCTTCGGTGCGGTGGGGTCGCTGACCTTGGCGCTGGGCGTGGCGCTATTCGGCTATCTGACCGTGATTTGGTTTCAAGGCCAATCGATCGGCCATCGCCCGCTCCTGATCTTGGCCGTGCTCCTGATCGTAGTCGGCGTACAAATCTTGGCCACCGGCCTAATCGCCGAACTGATCGTGCACTTGGCCCGGACCGAGCTGCCCTATGTGCTGAAGCGCGAAGCCGTGCACGAAGCGAGGCCCCTGGCCGAGCGAACGCCCGCATTTCACAGTTAACGTTCCGCATACGAGCCCGTCCCCCGCCCGCGTTCGACATCGGTGCCGAGCAAGTCCCGGAATGAACCGCAGGACGTGCGCCTTGTTGGGATAGAAGGTCGCGTGGAAACCGCCTCACGGGCAATCCGCGGCACAGTCTTTCTCAATCGGGCCAGCCGCCGGACACGCGGGGCGGCACTTCCAGTCTGGCGCTAACACTAAGAAGCCGTCGATGTCTTGTAATAAGGCGGTCGGCTTCAGTGAGCGGCGTGCCGCTGCTTCGTAGGAGCGCTCTAAGATATACAAAGTTCGCGGCGCGTAGCGGGCCTTTTGCACGGCCAGTTGCGCTTCGTGTCGAGCGCGTTTGAGCTCGTTTTTGTCGACGCGCGCCAAGTACACCGAGTCCGTCGACAGGCCGTGCAGGGCGGCAAAGTAGCCGAACACGGCATGGTGAGGCGCGATGTTGCGCGTGGGCACGAGGCGGATCTCGTCGTAGTTGGCTGGCACTTGCGCCCAGAACGCAGACTTGAGCGGCGAATTCCACGTCGACCCGGCCACCATCAACCGCTGGCGGATGGGCCACCACCCGGCGCTCGTGTCGGCGGCTTGAACCAATACCGCGGCGAACACCAGCGCGGCGGCGGCGCGCGGGCGGTAATACCGGCACAAGGCACGCAGCAACACCCAGAGCACGAGATAAAACGCGGGCCAGAACATCCGGCCCGAACTGCGCAGTGTGTTCGCGCGCTCGACCCATGCCGGCGACAGAGGCATGATGAATGTCCGCGCTCCGACGCCGACGCGGTTCGAGAACGCAAACAGCGTGCACGCGACCGCCAGCGCCAGGAGCGGCCAGTAGCGCGGGCGACGGCGGAGCCCCGGCCAAGCCTGCTCGAGCGCCGGCAGCGCCGCGAGCGCCAGGATCAACCCGCCCAAGCCGAAGAAGTTGAAGCCCTCGTAATCGAAAGCACCTTCCGGCACGTCGGGTAGCAGGTAGGACCAGCCACTGGCGTCGACCAGTGAGAACACGTTCATGCGGTATTCGCCGAAGCCGGCTTTGACCGCTCCCGGCCCGACCATGAATAAGCCGGCTTGCCAAAGCGCGAGTACCACCACCGCGGGCACGACCAAGAGCTGGACGAAGTCCGCGCGAGTGCGTCCATCGAAGAACATCCGACGCAACCAATCGGCAATCCACAAGCCGAGCACCATGGCCGTGAGGTACGAGTGAACCAGGCTGACGGTAAAGGCGAGGAGGGGCCAGGCCGCGCCCCGCGCGAGCTCGCGCCGCCCTAAGCTCAGGTACAGCGCGGCCAGCACGAGCCATTGGCCGAAGAGCTGGTAGTGGCCATTCAAGCGCCACAAAAACGGCGGCGCGAACACGAACAGCGCCGCGCCCGAGGCGCGAAGCAGCCGCGCCCGCGTGAATAAACCGACGAGCAGCCACGCGAACCAGGCCTGCAACACGAAGCAACACAGGATCCAGATCCCGAAATATTGGAAGGTGTTTGGCAGCCAGCCCTGCGCCGCCTTCAACGGAAGCGCAAACAGAGGGAGGTTGTCCGCATACGCGATCGAGCTGCCGATCTCAGCGCCGTACTTTGGGTTCGAGCCCAGCGGGAAACCCCACGGACTGTTGCGGAAAAAGTGCCAACTCAGAAAGTACTGAACCGCGTCGCCTTCGCCCAGCCAGGCAATGTTCCGCGGCGACAGGATGCGGCCGCCGGTCACACCGAAGAACGCCAGCACCCCCAGGACGACGGGAATCGCCCCCTCCTTCGCTCGCGCGCGGGCTCGCGCACGCCAGGGGGGGAAGCGGCTCACTTCGATTTCAGGCCATATACCACGACGCTGCCTGAGTAGTGGTCATTCAAGCTACCGAGGTTCTCGTCAGCCGGACCGAACGCAGCCTGGTACACGCGACCGTTGGCGACCGTTGGCGCGACGTACTTGGCGAACTTTTCTACCGAGGTCAGGCTCGCGCGGCTGTCATCTCGATACAGGGTCTCGAGCGTCTCGGCGTTGTAGGCGTAAAAGTTGGCGGGCACCACCGCCTGAGCGGAGTCCGCAGTCGGCACATTGGCCCAAACGATGGCCGTCTTTGGCCTGTTCCCGTTGGACGAGACAGACAGAAAGCCTCCGGGCATGCCACAGGCGGCTCGCTCATCGGACTGAGCGATGACCGAGAACGTCCCGCTGTGCTCGTCGAGCTCGAGCTTTTTCAAATAGTCGGCCTCGCCCATCAGGTACAGATTGGCCGCGCCGGTGGCCGATTTCCAATAAATGACGCTGCTGTGTAGGTTGGCGATGCTGCCATTTTCGGCCGCGCAATCTTCGCTGGGGATCGCCGTCAGGTCTTCGAACGCGACGTCGTTCGTCGCTGCGTGACCGCCGAGGTTGCCTTGCTTCATCACGTACACCCGGCCGTCTTTGCCGCCGCCGACCACGAAGTGGGTGTCGGGCACGAGCATCGCCCCACTGGACGAGAAGTCCAGATCATCGTGGTCCAGTGCGTCGGCGCTGGCCGGACGGAACGAGCTCAACACGGACAACGTAGGCGAGAGCTCGATGGCGGCATTGGCATACTGAAAGTGTCTTCCCGCGGGGCCGTTACCCGTCAAAAGGTAGACGTTGCCTGTCGCGTCTGCGGTCAGGCCCTGGCCTGATTGCCAGATGCCCCCCAGACCGCCACCCTTGATTTCTGAACCCTCGGGCGTGTCTATCCACACGTCTCGCTGGCTGAGCGTCGCCGCATCGTAGGAGATGACCCAACCGTAATACGGTCGCCGGTCTTGATACGAACCGAAGGCCAAGTAGATATTCCCTTGCGAAAGCAGCAGCGATGACCGCTGCAATTGCCGGTTGGCGGCAAACGGGATCGCCTGGCCCTTGTACTCATACTTGGGGTCGACCGTGACGGGGCTGCCTTGACGCTCTTGGAGCGTGCGGCTGTCTAGAGCATGCAGTTGCTCGCGATACACGTGCTTGGGGTCCTGCTGCACAGCGCACTGGGCAATCACCTCGGCCTGAAGCTCTTCATCGGCGGTGAGAGCCACCACGTACAGGGTGTTCGTCGCCGGGTCGAGCACCGGTGTGCTGGTGATTCCAATCTGCGGCAGGCTATTGTACACGCATTGAGAACCGACGGCGGTGCTGCCTCCGCCCGTGGTGAAATCGGCAAAGGGCACCGGCACGGGGTGGCCTAAGGAGCGGTGGGCGAGTGGCTCGCCCGTATCGGCGTCGAACAGATAGACGCTGTCATTGCCCGTGGTGACATACAAGGCGTTACGAATGCCTTGACCTTGCTCGGTCAGGTCGACCGTCGCTCGATACAGGGGCTGCGACCACACGTTGCCGTCCACCGGGATCGTAAAAAGCTTGCCGAACCGGCTGCTCGAAACGGTGTCGATGTTCAGCTCTAACTCGTGCGTGTTGCCGCCCGTTCGAGCATTGTCATTGTGCTGAGTCAGGACCGAGACGCTGGGGATGAGCGCGTGGCCGATCAGACCTTCCGCATCGAGATAAAAGACGTCCAATCGCCCGGGACCCCAGGACACGCTGGCAACACTGGTGGCCTCGGGCAGGCGGAATTTTTCGTACTCCCAACCCGCGTCGAAAAAGTGACGAACGAGGGTAGAGGCGCCGGACAAGTAGACCACGTCGAGCAGGCCCGTGGCACGTGACGCGGCCGCGGGCGCCGAGTCGAGCGCGTCACTATCGAGCGCGTGCGTGGCGCCATCGTTGCTCCACTGGTTCAGGCGCTTCGACTCCGCGTGGGACCAGAAGACATCCAGACGGCCATCGGCCGATGCGACAGCCGTCGGCGCCGAGCCCACCTTCTGGGCGCTCTCCTCGCTGACCCAATCCTCGCCCCACGCGTCGGTCTTCGAAAGATGGAGCAGCGTCGCGCCGGGACCGCGCGTGAAGACATGTACCCCGTCTTCGTTGCTCGCGGCGGTGGGCGTCAACTGCTCGATTTCGGACTTTCCGAGCCGCTCGGTCTGCCACTTGGCGTCGGCATCCAAGTAGGTGTGCCCGAGCCGCTTCGACGCGGCGTCCCGATAGAAAAGATCGATCGCCCTCGTTGTGCTGGCGCTGGCTGACACGCCGGTGTCGGCCGTACCAGCCTCGGCCACCGCTTCCCAGGCTCGCCATTCGCCATCGTCGAATGCGGAGTGCCAAATGGCGCCGTCGCTCGCGACCGCGAACACGTCGAGCTCGCCCACGCTCCCCGAGCAGGCAGCAATGCCGTCTACGAAGTCGGCGCGTGCCGGCGGCGCCGGCAGGCGCTCGCTGGCCAGGAGCGGCAGGGCCTCGTCCGCCTTTGCTTGCGGCGACTCGGAGCTCGAATCGGACGAAGAGCAACCCAGGACGAGCGCCTGAGTGACGAACATTAAGAAAGCTGCGCCACGAAACCACACCACGCGGCTAGTTATGACCGTCCACGCGCTCGGCACAAGCGCTCCCTGCCAACGAAAAAACCTGAAACAATTTCCCGGGCGCCCGTGCCGCGTGCCTTCAGTCAGACGGCAATGGTGGGGCGCGCCCACCGCTTCAACACCAGCCACATGCAGACGTCGGCGCACAGCGACGCCGCGCGCGAGGCCACCGCGAGCGCGAGAGCGGGCGCCGCGCCCACGGCGGGGGCCAGACTGACCGCCAGGATCGCCTCGCGCACGCCCACGCCGGCCGGCGCCGCCAGGGCGACAAAACCACCCACCGTGGCCAAAGCGTACAAGCCCGAAGTCGACAGCGCGATCGCCGAAGCGGCGCCGAATGCGCGCGTCATCAGGTAACCGTGGAGCGCCCAAGTCGCCCAGTACGCCGCGTGCGCGAGCAGCAATCCGAACGGCACGAGCGGGCCTGTGCCCGAGACTTTGAGCATGCGCAGGCCGATCGCCGGCAAGCGCGCGCGGTCCAGACAGGTGAGGACAATCACGATCGACGTGAACGCGATCACGATGGGCACCGCCCAGGCGCCGAGGAGCGCCGTGAGCCCGCTTTGCGCGGGCAGCCACAGGAGAGACGCGAACCCCACCACGCCCCCGCTCGCCGTCCAGGACAGCATCTCGAGCCCGACCGATGAACCCACGGACACGGCCGATACGCCCAGACGCGCCGCGCCGGCCATGCGCACGAACGGTAGACCGACCATCCCGGGCGTGTAACGCGCCAGCTGCGAATCCATGTATAGCGAGAGCGCTGGCCCACGGGGAACGGGGCGCGCCGCCATGCGCTCTATCAGCGCGACCCAGCCACGGCCCTGGATCAAACAGCCGAACCCGAGCGGCAGCACCGAGCACGCTGCCCAGGCAAGGTCGAGGGAGACGTTGCTCTTGTTCCAGCGTTGCTCCAGGTCCCAAGCGGAATAAGCAACGAAGCAAAACGCGAACAGCATGAACAGCGGCCCGAGCCGCTGCTTGAGCCCGGGCCCGGACGGCCCCGGCGCCTGGCCCTCGAGCGGCGCGCCGCCAGGCTCCCGCGGGCCGCTCAAAGCAGCCAGTCGATGACGAGCTGCCGGTTCTGAGAGGTGTCAGCGCCGCGCTTGAGCAGCGCGAACTCACCGTTGCGCTTGATCACGCCGTACTGACCGCTCTCGACGGCCGCCTTCAGCGTGGGCCGAGTGTGCGACAGCTTCAGCTCTTTGCTCGAGGCCAAGATGTACTCTGCGTTGTTCGGCCCGTGACGCATGGTGAACATCTGCACACGGGACGACACGTGTGGCCCCGCGGTCTCGGTCGCAGCAACCGATGCGTCACTCGGGATTAGGTCAGCCAACGAGCGCAAGCGTTCGTAGCGATCGGCCTCCTGATCGTCCCAGTTGAAGTCGATGAAACTGTAGCCACCCTTCAGCGAGTTTGGCCGAGCGGCGAACGCGCCATAATTATAGGTGAGCACGAGCGAAGCGCAGAGCATGGTCGCTGCTGCGGCTCGCATGCGCGCGGGCCCCGAGTCCAGACTCTTGCCGATCGCTTCCAACGCGACGGGCACGGCTAGGAACAGGTATGGCGCCCAGTGCATCACATAATGAAATGAGAAGAGCGTGGGCGGGTCGTAGTTGGTCACGAGCAGCGTCAACAGGATGCCCGGCAAAAAGGCTGCCCACAGGTACCAGCGGCGAGCAGGCAAGAAGGCGACCGGCACCAACAAATGCAGCAGATAAACCAGCTTTTTCTCGACCACGAGCTTGTTCAGCACGAACAGCGGATTGGTGATCAGCGTTCGGATCACGCTTTTATAGCCCTTGGCCCCGTCCGCCCACAGGTCCTTGTACATGTTCGGGTACCACCACTCGCCCGCGTCATCCATGACGTGGAAGCGCAGGTACACGAAGTAGGCGAGCGCAGAGCACGCGATCACCAAGCCCTGGCGCGAGCGGTAACCGCTGAGCAAGAGGAAGCCGCCGATGACCGCGACGCCGATCGGGATGTCTTCACGCAGTAAGAGCGCGGCCGCGGTTGCCAACCCGCACACGAGCCAGCGCCGAGTCTCCGCCGCCCACACCAACAAAAATAAAAAGAAGGTCGCGATGGGCACATTCTGGAACTCCGAAAAGTTCGCACTGTGCATCGGGTAGTAGCAAAGGAACGCCACCGCGACCGTCGCGGCCATCCACTCCGACACGTGGCGCCGCGCAAAGCCGTACAGCGGCAGCGCAGAGGCGCCGAGCAGGAAAGACTGCAGCACCAAGAGCGTCTCCGGGCGAGGCCAGAGCGCATAAATTGGCAGAAACAGGTAGGTGCCGAACTTGGCGTGGTTCGCCAAATACATGCCCGGGTCGGACGGAAACACGACCGTGCTCTGTAAGAACCTGCCGTGCAGCCCGCCGAAGATGAGATTGTTATTGATCGATAAGTCGAAGTTGTGTGTGTGCAGCTTGTAGTGCCAGCGCACGAAGAAAAAGCTCATGAAGAGCGCGTATCCGAGCGCTGCGGAGAGCACGAGCCCACGCGGCCCAAAGCGGCGCAGCTTTTCCGGAAAGTGATGAGGCAGGCTGTTCCACCACTCTTCCACCGACGCGGGCACCGAGGAAAGCGACCGCGACAACAGGGTCTCGACCACGAGCGACCCGAACAGCACGACGATCAGCAGTGCCTGATGCCGATTTTGCCAGGGGCGAAACCGAAACGCGATCGGCAAAATGGGCAATGCAATCAGGGGGCACAGAAACCACGCCCACTGCTCGGCGATCGCCCAGGAGCGGCGCTGGTTCCACAGGCGGAGGAGCGAGGCCGAACCCGCTGCCGCCCCCACGGCCGCGCCTGCCACGAAGCCTGCAACCAGGGTTGTGCGCTCGGAGGCGGACTGCAGCAGATTGTTCTCTAAAAAGTCTGCGATCCAGCGCGTTCGAAACGCAAACTGCGCCCAAACGACGGCCGCACAGCCCAACAACGCGGACAGCAGCACCACGCGGCTACCCATCCCGAAACGGTCCTCGTCTGGCTGCGGTTGCTCCTCCGCCGTGGGCTCGGCAGGTGCGTCGCTCTCGCGGGCGGCATCCTCCGAGTCGGGCCCCGGATCGTCGAGGCCCTCTTCTTCGATCGCCTCGTCCGCCGCCGGTTCTTCGTTTTCGGGCTCAGACCCGGTCATTGCGCGCTGCTGTGTACCACAGGCTTTCGGTCGGGTGGCGCCTTCCGCAAGCGGCGCGTACGCTATTGCTAGTGAGCCCACGCTTCGCTGCCCGGGTCTGGCCGGTCGCCTTGCTGCTTTTCGCCGGGCACGCCGCGCACGCCGAATTCAACCCGCAAGGGCGCACTAAACGGCCGAAACCGGCCGCCCATCCCGCGCTCCGCGCACCGCGGGCCACCGGGAGTGCCGGCCCAACGGCGGCCTCCGGCGCTACTTCTCCGCCGACTTCGCCCAACGCGAGTACGTCCTCCAAAGCCGCGCCGGAGAGCAAGGGGCCGAACCGTGAGGCTTTGATCCAACGCTACATGGGCATCGTGCTCTCGCAGCCCGGTGCAGATTTCCCGCTCCAGCGTTTGCTCGAGCTGTACCGCGAGCGCGACGGCAAGCTCGATGCCCTCTTGATTGATTTGGGCAAGCGGGCCGAGGCCGGCGGCAGCACGCGCTACGCCGCGTTGCTGGCCGAGGCCGGTCTCGAAAAGCTCGAAGGGCGGCCCGAACGCGCGCGGGTCGCTTATGAGCTCGCCATCGGCGAAGACCCAAAGAATCCGATCGCGGTCGTCGCGCTCGCGCGCATGCTGAACGAGCGGGGCGACAAGGCGGCGGCGCGCGCGCGCTTCGAGCAGGCCCTGCCCGCCCTGAAGGACGACGCCGAGCGCGAGCAGGTGCTTCGCACGCTCCTCGGCCTGTGCCTAGATCTGAAAGACTACGACGCGGCCAAGCACTTTCACGATGAGCTCGTACGGCGCGCGGGCGGCTCCTTCTTCGTCCGCGCAGAGCTCGGCCGAGAGCTGCTCGCCCGCGGCGCTTACGAGCGCGCGGCCTCCGAATACAAGGTCGTGGTGCGCGCCGCCACCGGTGACAACCGCGTGCTCGCCCCCGCCCTCCGTGACTACGGCAAATCCTTGGAGAAGCTCGGTAAGAGCGAAGAAGCGCTCACCCAGTATCGGCGTGCGCTGGAGATCGCCGGAGAGTCCGGGGTACGGCGCGAGGTCGAGGCCGCGATTGTCGACTCCTATCGGCAAAAAGACCGCCTTCCTGAGCTGATAGGTGAGCTCGAAAAGCAGCCCCACGCGCGCGCCGACGATCTGCGGGCCCTCGCCGCGCTGTACGAGGAAACTGGGCAGGTCGAAAAAGCCCTCGGCACGTACCGGCGCGCCCTCGCGGCAGACAACAAAGACCTCGCGACTCACCTCAAGGTCGTTCACCTGCTCGAGGTGCGCGGTGATCTCGAGCAAGCCATCACCGAATACGACGCGCTAATCCGCGCCGCGCCGCGTAATCCAGACTTCGTCTTTCAGCTGGCCGAAGCGCTGATCTCCCGCGGTGATCGCAAGAAGGCTTTGGCCCGCCTGCAAGAGCTGGAAGCGCGCTCGAGCAACGACGAGGAGACCCTCGCCGCGCTGGTCGACTTTTACGAGCGTGTCGACGAGAAAGATCGCGCCATGGCGTTGCTTCAGCGTTTGGCTGGCAGCGCCGCCGCGGACCCTGAGCACTTAGTGGAGCTCGGCGGGCGCTACTGGCAAGAAGGCGACAAGAAAAAAGCGCTGGCGACTTGGCTGCGGATCAAAACGGTGGTGCCCGACCGCGCTCGCGCCCTACAAATGCTCGGCGACCTGTACCTCGAGCACGACATGCCGAAGGAGGCCCTGGCGGCATTGGCGGAGGCATCCAAGCTGTCGCCGAAGCAGCCGCGCTTTCGCAAGGCCTACGCGCTCGCCTTGGAACGAACCAGCGCCAGCGCCAGCTCGCGTGAAGCGAAGAGCGCTGCCTTCGACGAGGCGCGGAAGATTTGGGAAGAGCTCGTGCGCGAAGCCGGCGGCGACCCGCAGCTGGCGCGCGAAGCGCGCCAGCACATCGTTACATTGTTCAGCCTAGACGGTCAGCTCGCGCAGCGGGTTCCGGGTCTGGAGCGCCGTTTGGCGCAAAATCCACCCGATCTCGAGGCTGGACGGCTACTGGCAGAAGCCCACCTGCGCGCGCGTCGGTACGCGGACGCCGAGCGCGTGCTCGGCCGCGTGATCGAACACGCGCCCGGCGACACCGAGAGCATGGGCTCTTTAGAGCGCGTTTTGGCACTGGAGCACAAGCTGCGCGAAGCCATCGCGGTGCTGGAGAAGTTGGCGGCAAGCGACCCGAAGCGCGCGCGTGACTATTACCAGCGCATGGCCAGCTACGCCGCCGAGCTCTATCAAGACGACGAGGCGGTGCGCTACGCGGCGCGCGCGGTCGAGCTCAGCCCGGACGACGCCGAGGGCCACAAGAGGCTCGGCGAGATGTATCGCAAGCGTCAAGACGTCTCCAAATCGATCGCCGAGTTCAGGCAAGCGATCAGCAAGAACGAGCGCCTGTTCCCGGTTTACTTGGAGCTCGCGGAGCTGCTGCTCGGCCAAGACGACCCGGACGGCGCCGACATGCTGCTCCGGCGCGTGATCCGTGCCTCACCCGACGAGGAGCTCGTGAGTCAGGCCGCGCGGCTCAGCATGCAAGTGAACCTTGGCCGCGGCACACTGGACTCCTTGGAGCGAGATCTGTTGCCGCTCGCGCTGAGTAGCCCAGAGCGGCCGGTCTACCGGCAATTATTGCTGGAGGTGTACGGCGCCCTCGCCTACCCGCTGCTGGAGCAAGAACGCAGTGACCAGCCCAAAGCGGCGGAAGCGGCACGTCTGTCGCTGGATCGCCTGGGCGAGCGCGCCGTCAAACCGCTGCTCGATGCGCTCGCGGACGCACGCCAACCCGAGCAGGAGGTCGCAGTCACTCTGCTCGCCCACGTGCAGAACAAGAGCGCCGGGCCCACGCTGTTCTCGTACGCGGTTGGTTCGGGTGACAGCGACCTGCGCACGCGCGCGATGCTCGCTGTGGGCATGTTGCGGGACCCCGCGCTCTTACCGCGTTTCGAGAGCTTGCTGGTGTCGTCCGGCCACGTCACGGCGGGCGAGGCCGATCCGGTGCTTTTGGCCGCGGTCTGGAGCGTCGCGCGCATGCGGTCTGCTCGCGCTGAGCACCTCTTGGCGTCCTTGGCCGCCAGCGACGCGGCCGACGTGAGCGCGCTGGGAGTCATCGGCCTTGCGCTGCTTGGCTCGCGCGCGAGTGCGGCCCAGGCGACGCGGCTTCTGAGTCAGTCGGAGGCTGGCCCGTTGCCGCGCGCCGCGGCGGCCTTCGCGCTGGCCGAGCTCGGACAAAAGTCACAAGCCACGCTGCTCGTCGACCCGAGCGAGGCGCGTGACGCAAGCTTGGCCGCGCACGCCGTCATCGGCTTGTCGCGCCTCGATTCGCCCCTCGCGCCGCGGGCCATCGCCGACGCGATGACTAGCTCCGACCCATTGTTGGCGAGCGCCGCTGGTGACGCGGCGCTGGTCTGGGCGACCGGCAGCTACCACAAGCCGAAGGAAGCGCTGCCGGCGCTGGAGCGGGCAGTGGACGTGCGCGAGCTGATCGACGCGCTCAGGCCGATTGGCTACTCGAGCGCCGACCGAGTCGCCTCGCTCGAGAAGCTGTCGCCGGCCCTTTCTTCCGCGTTCATTCGTGCGGCAACGGCCTCGCCGGAGCGAGCCCGCGCCGTTGCCGATCTGTTGGTCGTCGACCCCGGTAAGTTGCCGCTCGCGCCGCTCACGGCAGACGCGCAATTCACGCCGGCCGAGCAAGCGCGCATTCAATCGCTGACGCGCGAGCTGGGCGCCGGGCTGGTGCCAAAATTCGCTGAGCTCGCGCGTCATCCGGCGGCGGATGTGCGCCTGTTTGCGTTGCGCTTCTTGAGTCACCGCGCCGAATCCGAGGCCAAGCGCGCGGTGATTGGAGCGCTCGCAGACGACCTGAGCACGGTGCGCCGCGCCGCCCTGTCCGCCCTCGACGACGGCGCATTGCTGGCCACACCGGCCGTGATTGCGCTGCTCCGCAGTGAGCCGGATTGGGCCCTGCGCGCCAATGCGGCGGAGACGCTGGGGCGAGTCGCGGCGGGCAGCCGCGACGGCGCTGTGATTTCTGCGCTGACGCAGAGCGCGACCAAAGACTCCTTCGCCATCGTGCGCGAGGCGGCCCTTCCGGCACTGGTTGCGGTCGACCCGGGAGCGGCTGAGCGCGTGCTTCAGACAATCCATGACAGCGACGCCGAGCCTAGGGTAAAAGCGCGAGCTCAAGCCTTGCTCGAACGCCTGCGATGACCCCCACATCTTTCGTTCGCTATCTGCTGCCCGGGCTCGCGGCCGTAGCGAGTGCGGCGGGCTGCCGGAATCTCGACGGCTTCGACACCCAGCCAGGAGAGTCTTATTGCGGTTCGTTGATCAGCCAGCCCGCCTTTCAGGACGGCTTTCTGCCCGCGGGCTCACGGCCCACGTTGGAGCTCGCGCTCACGCTCGACACCAGCAAACTGACGAGCGAACCCGGGATCCTGCGTAGTAACGACTCGCGCACCGGGCTGTGCGCCAACAGCACCGGCAGCCTGTTTCAAGACGCGCCCTTGCGCGCGATCCCAGAGGTCGATCACGATGTGCTGAGCTCGCTCTCGTTCGGTGAAGGGCACGAACATGACTTTTTCGCTTGGGTCGACTCTAGCTGTCAGGGCACGATGCTCGCCGTCGTCTCCCTGATGAAGAACGAGCACGTGGAAATGCGCCTGTTCAAGCCGGCTCGCTTACCGCCGCCGCAAGCGAGGCCCGACCAAAAGCCGGGCTTTGCGGTGTTCGACCTCGACGTCCAGAAGCAAGGTTGCGGGTTTTAGCGATGCTCATTCTCGGGATCGAGACATCGTGCGATGAAACGGCGGCCGCGCTGGTGACCGAGGATGGGACGGTCGTCAGCGACACGGTGCACAGTCAGATCAAGTTGCACGCGCCGTATGGCGGCGTGGTCCCCGAACTCGCGTCGCGGGATCACTTGCGGAACGTTCGCCCCGTGATCCGAGAAGTGTTTGCGAAAGCAGGGCTTTCGCCTAGCGCGCTGAGTGGCATCGCCGTCACGTGTCGACCGGGGTTGTCCGGTGCTTTGCTGGTCGGCGTGCAGGTGGCCAAAGGCCTTTCGTTTGCGCTCGATAAGCCCGTTGTCGGTGTCGATCACTTGGTCGGCCACCTACTGGCGGTGTTTTTGAAATTTCCGGGCGTGCCCAGCCAGCCGCCGCCGGAGTATCCGTTCGTCGCCTTGCTCGCCTCGGGCGGTCACACGGCGCTGTATCGCGTAGCCGGCCCCGCGCTCGCTCAGATCAGCGAGCTCGGGGCGACGCGCGACGACGCCGCAGGCGAGTGCTTCGACAAGGTGGGGAAGCTGCTCGGCCTGGGCTACCCGGGCGGCCCGGTGATTGACCGGCTCGCCAAGGACGGTAACCCCGATGCCGTGCAATTGCCCTGGCCTATGCGCCGCAAGGGCTCGCTCGAATTCAGTTTCTCGGGCTTAAAGAGCAACATGCTGCGCTGGGTGAACGAGCACGGCCTTCCTAAAGACGAACAAGCTCAAAGGGATCTGTGCGCGGCCTTCCAGCGGCGCGTCGTCGATACGCTGATCTGGAAAGCCCTCGAAGCCGCCCGCGCCGAAAGGGTGAGCACCCTCGTCCTGGCTGGCGGCGTGGCCGCCAACCGTGAGCTTCGCGAGCGCTCTGCGGCGCAGGCGGCGCCCCACGGCATCCGCGTCGTCGTCCCGCCGTTCAAGGCTTGCACGGACAACGCCTGCATGATCGCCTACGCCGGCCTTCACCGCCTCGCCGCAGGTGAAAATGACGCCGGGAACTTGCTCATGAATCCGCACACCTCGCTGCCGCAAAGCACAAAAAAGGGTCGCGGAAAGCGCGCCGATTGAAGCTCGGTGCGCCGCCGGAAAAAGCGGCGGTCGCGCTTGCCGGCGATCAACCCTTGTGCGTCTTACCGTGCGCGGCCACCTTGGGTTCGGCCTTGGCCGCGCCGGTGCTCGCCTTGGCGCTCTTGCCCTTCGAACCGTCGCCGTCGCCGATCAAAAATTCGATGTAGTCGTGACGCAGGCGCACGCGGTAGGCGGGTACGCCGTCACGGAAGTGGAATGCCACCTCGGCGCCCTGCGTGCGATTGCTGGTGTGCACGCTGGCGATGCGGGAATCGCGCTTGGCGATGCCGGTGCCTTGTTCCATCACCTGGTGACCGGGAACGAGAACGGTGAAGCCGGTGGGCAGCAGCGCGCCCTGCAACTTGCCGCCCGGACCGTCGAGGCGCAGGCGAAAGATCACCGGCGAATGCATTTTTCCGTGCCCCCAAGGCGTAGTGTCGGTCTTGGTCGACTTGACCGAGTCCCTGCCAGCATCGTCCTTGCTTGCCTTGGCATCGCCCTTCGAATCGTCCGCGCTCTCATCGGAGAAGCCTTCGTCCGGCGCCGCTGCCGAGACTGGGGCGGCCGAGGAATTTGCGTTCGCCTCGGCCTTTTCTGCCGCTTCGACGCTTTGGGGGGAGCCCGGCGGTGGGGCTAGAGGTGCAGGCTCCATGGTGGCCATCGGCGTCGGGCCAAAGAGCGGCACGTTTGCGCTGGCGACGCCGCTTGCCGCTGTGTCGACGCCAGTCGGCGTTGCCGATAGAGGTGCGCCCACGGAGGGCGGCGCCACGCTCGCGACCGCAGGCGCCAAGGTCGCCTGGGCCCCCGGGGGGGAAGAATGGTGCATGGCGAGAGCGCCAACGGAAACCAAGAGGGCGACACCGCCCGCCCCGAGCAGTAGCTTCTTCTTCGGCAAACGAGCCAGCGAGCGGCTGGGGAGCGCCTCCGCGCCGGCCGCCTGCGACTGCGACTGCGGGCGCAAACGCTGACCTTCAGGGACTCGCGCGCCCGGAGCGGGCGCCGTGGTGCGCCGTACGGGCGCCGCCTCGTCCCCCTTACGCGAGAGCTCGAGTACCTTACGACCTGCGCCCGCGAACAGCCCGCCGACGCCGTGCGCCGCACGCGCCGAGAAGCGCGCCACGGCGGCACCGGCGGTCTTTGCCGCTTCGCCGGCGTGGGCCGCCGCCTCGCCGAGTTTTCCGCGCAGCGCGTCCGCGTCGGCTTCGTCTTGTCCGTCTTCGTCTTGGTCGAGCGCGTCCGCGGCGCCGTCGGTGGTCACGGCCGAAGCCGGAATCTTGAAGCCCTTGACGTGCGATTCCGCGCCTGGAAGGGCGGTCACGCTCGGTTCGGGCGTGGCGTCCGCCGCGTCGGCAAAGCGCAGTTGCACCACGAGCTGTGGCACCCGCGTCTGCGGATCGATCGCCACGCTCACGCCGTCGATTTGAGCTTGGCGGCGGCCACCCGCCTCCAAGTCTTCTACCTCCAGCCGCCGGCCGACCTTGAGAAACTCCAGGTTCGAACCCACCTGCACGCCATGAGACGAGTCGTTCTCACGCACACGCGCCTTCATCGGTGAGCCCAGGCCGTCGATGTGCAGACGCACGCGCGAGCCGATTTCCGACTTCGCTTCGTGCGCCGGCAGGGGCGCCTGTTCGGTTTCGCTCGCCGCGTCGCACAGCTCGCGCAGCGCGCCGACACTGCCGCTGTCCAGGGCGGTGAATTCGATGCCGAACTCCCCGCCGCGTCCGCCCTCGCGCCGCCAGGCAACGCGGCCTTCGACGACGATCTCCCGACCGCCTTCTTCGAATCGACAGACCAAGGGCGCGCCGTTGTCCGGCAAGTACGCGGTGCGCAAATGCATGCCGCGCGCGCTCACGTCGACGGCCTCGGCTTCGAACGCGGGGATCCCCGGCTCGTTGCCGCACACCTCCACCAAAGTTTCGACTCGCACGCGCCCCGCGCCGTCGGCGCGTCGTTCTTGAATTTCGGTCATGGCTGCCTCCGAGCGGTCCGAGCCAGGCAATGGCCCAGGTGCCGCGTCCCAACCCGAGTACGGCGGCTGCGCACCATGGGCCAAATTTCGCGCTCCGAGGTGCGCGGCAGTACCCACGGGCGCCCACCCAACACTCCGTAAATCTCAGCAGTTAAGTGGACACTGGCACGGGCGCTGGCCATCATGCGCCGTTCATGGCCCTCACGGTCGTGGTCCGCTCCGGGGACCTCAAGTCTCAGGCGACCATCACCTTCGATGCGCCACGGATCGTGATTGGACGGGGCGAGGGCTGCGAAATCCGCTTGCCCGATCCGAGCGTGAGCCATCGCCATGCCTCGATTCGACAGCGCGGCAGCGACTACGTCGTGATCGACGAAGGCAGCAGCAACGGCACCTTCGTTGGACCGGTACGCCTCTCGCCACAAGCGCCGCGCGTCGTACGTTCCGGGGATTTAATCCGCGTCGGCCGCATTTGGCTCGAACTCACCACGGCGCAAGTGATGCCGACGCAAAACGCCAGCCTCATTACCAAAGAGATCGCGCTCGCGCTCGTAGCAAGCTCACTCTCCGCCGAAGGCGCGCTGTCCGCGCCGCGACTGTTCGTGACCGCCGGACCCGACGTAGGCAAAGAGCTCGCCCTCGCCGAGTTCGATCGCGGCTACGGCATCGGTCGCGCGCAAAATGCGGACCTAGTGCTCGAAGATCCCGACGCCTCCCGCCGACACGTCGAAGTCAGTCGCCGCGGAACGCAAATCTTCGTGCGAGATTTGGGCTCGAAAAACGGCGCGCTCTTGGCGGGTGTACGCCTGGAAGCGAACCGAGACGCCCCTTGGCCCCCGAACGCGCTCCTGGCTCTGGGCAGCAGTGAATTCGGCTTCGAGGATCCGGTGCTTGCCGCACTAGCCGAGATCGAAGCCGGCAGTGACGAGCAAATGCAAAGCGATGACTCGGTCGATCCGCCGAACGTCAGTCGCGCCGCGGCGCAGCCGCCGGAAGCACTCCGCGACCGCGGCGGCACGAACGCGCCCGTCGCCCAGGTGCCGGCACGCGCCCCCCAGACCGAGCGCCGCAAACAAGGCTTCCGAGCCGTTGACGTGATCGTCGCTTTGGTTTGCTTGCTCGTGATTGGCTTGAGCGCGCTCGGACTGACTTGGTTGTTCCGTACTCCCTAACCCACTGCGCATGCGCGGCGAAGCGATGCACTTCAGTGATGGTGTAGTGAAAGTGAAGTCGCCGCACCGTAATCCAAAGTTTTAATGGTGATAGGTTTGGGTGATGATCACGCGCTACGGCGGGGCGCACGCAGCCTTCGGCGGCGCGGCCGCGCGCCCATGCCCGCCTACCAGACTAAGCCGGCGTCCAGCCATGGGCCGTGGCGGAGGGAGAGCAAGGAGAAGCGGCTTTCGGTATCGGCTTTGTCGGCTTTCTTTTCGTCGCGGTCGCCGGGGCGGCCAAGGAGGCCGGTGAGGCCGCCTTCGAGCGCGTAGGTCGGCCGCACGTAGAGGCCGAGGCCGGCCAAGCCGCGAAAGCGCTGCATCCATAGCCACCCGAGCTGCAGGCCCGCGCGCAAGTGAACGTCGAACCCGCTCGTGACGTCACCACCGGGCGTGGCAATGGCGTCGAAGCTTGCGAGGGTGACGCCGCCCGCGATCGTTCCGTCCACCATGGGGCCAAAGTAATGGTTTTCGTATTTGGCCAGATAGTCCAGCTTGGAATAGCCGGCGGCTAAGTCGATGTCGTTGTAATGGACGTCGCGGAGTGCGCTCGTCGCAAAGCGGTAATGCGTCTCGGTTGGCAGGGCGTAGTACGCCTGCACTGGGGTCGGTACGCTGTACTTCGTAAAGGTGACACCGTATTTGATGCGCCATTGGTTCAGTGCGAACAGGTGAATGTCGACGTAGTTTGTGTCGAGCTTGGCTTGGTCAGCGAGACCGGCGTCGTTGTCGCGGGTGGCACGGCCGTGGTAGCGCCCCCACAGCCCTTCTACCTTGACGTCGTGGCCCGGTAGTAGATCGTCGATCTTGACCTGGCCGCTGAGGATGCCGGTGGCACCGTCGGCCTTTTTGGCCGCGTGGTCGATCACGTTTTGCGCGTAGGTGACGCCGATGTCGAGGCCAATGAAGCGAGCCTCTAGGCTGGCAGAGAACAGCAGCGTGGGATCCACGTGATAGGTGGCATCGTGCAGATGCACACCGTCCACGGTGCTGCCTGACCGCGCTTTGCTGGTGAGATTCCAGAACGTGTACCAGACGCCAGCGCCCGCTTGCAGAAACCAGCTCTTGTACTGGTCCTCCCAGGTGTCCGGGTCCTTCATCGCGTAATCGAACAAGTTGACGGGCGCGTCGAAGTGCGACCACACGCGCGTTTCAGTCTCCACGTTGCTCTGGTAAGTGAGCCACACGCCGCCGCTGGCGGCGGACACCAAGTGCGGGTGCCAGCCGGCGTTCCAGCGGTCCTCACGCATGATTGAGATCGGCGGGCGCACCGCTTGACCATTGTGCAGGGCCACCCCGCGTAACCCTTTGTTGTAGCTGTTGCGAAAGTAGTAATACACGGCGATCGCGCCGTCCGCGCTCGGGATGGCTTCCAGCTGCCAGCCACTCTCGCGCGAATCCAGGGTCGAATCCCGGAAGGTCTGGCCATTGTTGGACACCGCGACGCGCGCCGTGCGTGACTTCGGCTCGTAATAAAAGATGTACAAAAGGCCGTCGCCACCGACCACCGGACGGGAGTCGTACGACGACCGGGCTGCGACCTGAAAGACGGCGTTCGGTCGGTCGAGCGGCGACAGCAGCAGCGTGCGGCCTGACCGGTACAGGAGCTGAGTCTCGCCGCCGTATTCGAAGAAACGCAGCGGCGGATCGGCGCGACCGCCGGCACCAAGCTCCTCCAACGCGCCGTGCTGCGGCATGAACGGGAGGCTCAGCGGCTGCCCGCCGCGGACGACGTACGAGTGCTCCACCGTCCGATTGTTGCTCTGGTCGATCTGGCTGTACGCGAACAGAAGTTGACCGGCTGCATTGAAAGCGATGCCGTCGGCGAAGAGTGAGCTGTGCTCGCCCACGCGACCGATCAACTGAGTACCGGCGGCCGAGTCGAGCAGCTCCAGCTTCGAGCCCACGAATTTGCTGTCACGGAAAATGGGTTCGACGCGCAGGCACGCCGCGCGGTGCCCCGAGCCGACCGCGCATTGTAACTGCGACCCGCCACCGCCGATACTGATGCTGAACCCGGCGCCGCGGTTGGCCCCGGTGGCCAAGAGCAATTGCCCGCCCGGCAGCTCCACGATCCCGTCCCGAGTTTGCGCCGCGAAACCGCCATCCGGGAAGCTAAACAGCTGCAGCACGCGGTCGGTGAGCGGCGGCGGGACCAACGGCGGCGCGCCTCGGCCGACGATGGTGTGCAATGCAAGCGGCGCTTCGGGAGGGAGCTCGCGCGGCACGGCGATGCCGCCGATCTCGGCGATGCGCGCGATCAGCCGGAAGTCCTCGCGCAGCGCGGCGATGTTTCTCTTGGCCGCCAATAATGGCGGCAAGACACAGATCGCGGCGGAGGCGGCCGAAACGATGTCTCCTTCGGACACCGCGCGCCCCGTCATGATCCCAAGCTCCACGGAAGTCCGCGCGTTCGAAATCAGGGCCCGCCCGTCGCGCTCGGCGTGGACCGTCGCCAAGATCGAGGGCAAGTACTTCTGCAGCGCATTGGCGTAACGGGCCGCCGAGTCCGCGTCGATCGCGTCGACCACCTCAATGCTGACCGCGGACGTCGCACACGGCCCCGCTGGTGCTCCCGCATCGCACGGGCTCGCGCAACCGCGGCTGCACTCGTTGACGACCTTGGCCAGCACCTTCGATTGCGGCCCAAGCTTCGCTTTCTCCTGAGCCAGAACCAGACTGGCGCGCTGACACGCTTCTGGACCTGATTCGGCGCTGATTGGCGTGCCGAGCGCACTGGCGAGACCACTGCACTCGGTCTTCAACTCGTCGGCCAGGCCGGCCGCGTGCTGCTCGATGGCTCGGGACGCGTTGAGGCCCGCCTTGAGCGTCGCGGCGTCCCCCGCCTCGATGTTCAGCGAAGCGCTCCACGTGCTGGCTTCCTGCAGCACCAAGTTTGCGACTTCCGGACAACTCCTGACGACTCCCGCGGCGCTGATTGCGCCCCTCACGCTGCCACCCGCCGAACACCCAAGCGCCACCGCGCACGCCGCCAATGTCGCTAGCCAAGCCAGCTTCCAAGAATGATAGCCACTTCGTGTCATGACCGAGCTCCGAACCCATTCAACAAAACTCACCACGCGCCCGCACTTCGCCGAGCTTGCCGCTTGTGCCCCCACCCTGCGCGGGACGCACCACTTATCTCATAGTTAAAAATCCAATGGCCGGCCGTCCTGGCCATGCATTGCGACTTGCAGTCATGCCCGCGACTTGCCCCTGAAACGGGCGGCGCAATCACTAGAGACGCGGTCATGGGAGCGATCGCCATGAACTTGAGCGCCAGCATTCATCGGCCAGCACCGCAGACGTAGCCCTCCGTCAGCCCGCGCTCACGGTGTGCCGTCGCTTTTTGGCCCCTCATCGTAGGCGCGTGGCCGGTACTTCTTTTGCACTCCCCCGTTGGCTACGCCGTTGTACACGATGTCGTTGCCCAAGAATGCGAGCCAGCTGCCCGGGTGCTTTTCGGAAAGTTTGAGTAGCTCGTCCTTGTGACCATCGATGATCTTCTCATCCCAAGCGCACTGCAGGCCGAGGGCGATCAAGTTCAAGTCGTTCGGCGCGAGCTCGAAGCCGTGAACGTAGTGCGGCCAGGCCTGTTCGGCGCGCTTCAAACGGCACAAGGTGTCCCCATAGTAGACGTGGGCCATGGGCCAACTGGGCGCCAAACGCATGGCTTCTGCGTTGATTTGGAGGCGCTCTTCAAGCTGGCCTCGCGCGCCGAGCATGACTGAGTAGTTGAGCTGAGCTTTGGCGCTGCGCGGCGCGGCGTTGTGCGTGGCGCGCCAGAAAATCAGATCGTCTGTGTAATCGAAGGCATGCACGCGTGCGGCCAGCGCTTGGAAGCCGAGAAATGCGCCGACCGCAGCCGGCGCCCACTTCCGGTGGCTGCGCGTGAGCCGGGCGAAGAGCACGGCTAACATACAGGCCGAGCCAAAAGCAGGCAGGTACCAAAACCGCTCGGCGCGAATCGTTGGGAGCAGCACGGGGATATTGGAATGCGGGAAAAAGGCGACCGGTAGCCAGACCAGACCGATGGCCAGCAAGGCGAGCGAACCCAGGCGCTGGCTCACCAGCAGGGAGTCGCGATTCGTAACGCCGACGAGCCGCCGCAGCCGACGCTCTCGAACGAGGGCCACCAGCCACAGCCCAATGCCGGCGAAAGGCGGCAGGATCATGAGCGCGCCACCCAGCAGGCTCTCGGGGAAGAAGACGCGAGCCGGGCTAGGCTCTTGCGGAAACGAGTAATCACCACTCAGTGTCCACGGAAAAATGAGCTGGCCGAGGCCGCGCGCGTAAACGCGCAGCGCGCCGGCCACACGGTGCGGCAAATCCACATCGACGAGGGGATTGTTGACGGGGTCGTGCGGCAACTGCGGCTGCTGAAACCAGTGTAGAAACCGAGACAGCGCGCGTGCCGACGCGCCCGCCGAAGCCGGTAGTGCGGCGCCCGCGTCCACCTGCGAGGTAACCGGGAAGAAGCGACGGCGGAAGTAGGTGTACGCGATCAAAGCTCCGGCGGAGGCAACGAAGGCGCACAGCGCCCGCCACGCACGCCACGGTCGCGCCGGATGCAAGATTGGCGCACTGACTAGGGCCGCCCAGGGCAAGAGCGGAACCGCGACCAGCACGCTTTCTTTGCTGAGTAATCCCAAGACGACCGAGAAAAATACGGTCACGGTCATCACGCCGAGACCGCGGCGGAGTAGCGACAGCGCGCCGAGCACGAACAAGCCGCCAAACACGTCCGCGATTCCGACCACTCCGGTAACGGCTTCCGTGAGCACGGCAGAAGCTAGAAAACACGCTCCGGCCAACCACGCGGTAGCGCGCCGGCGGCTGATCGACAGCACGAAGCCCGCGACCAGCGAGGCATTCACGGCGTGCACCAAGACGTTGACCCAATGGTGCAGAAATGGACGGTGACTCACGAACCAGAGCGCGCGCCACACGAGGTCCGGCAGCGGCCGATACGAGCCGATGCTGCGGTCGGGCGGCAGCCCCCAAAAGTCTCTGGTGAAGGCATGCCAGAACGGGCCCGCTTGCCCGTTCACGTAGGGGTTCGCGAGCAGCGCCTCTTGCTCGTCGAAGATGTAATTGGAAAGCGGGCTGCGCACGAAGATCAGCACGCTGAGCACGAACGCCGGGGCGAACGCGGTCAAAAACGTCGGATCTTGATCGCGGAAATAGGCCTTGAGCCCCGCGACCCAATTGATGGCCCGCCGACGTAAGTCCCAGCGCCCCGGTTGTGGCGCGCTCGGGCTGAGAGGAGACTCGCCGTTCATAGGCTGGGCAGCCGCTTCTAACGCTACCGCCGCGAAGTCTCAACGGCGAGTCGAGTTGACTCGACACCGAGCCGATTTGCGATGTTAACGTGCGCGCAAATGGCCTCAGCGGAGCGCTTCGACGGCTGCGAGGTCGTAAAAAAGCTGAGCACCGGTCCGATCACCGACCTTTATCACGCGGTCCAGGAGCCACTCGGTCGGCCCGCGTTCGTGAAATCCCTCGGCTCGAGCATCCTACCGTCCTCGCCGTTTGCGGCTTCGCTCGAGCGTGAAGCGCGGTTGCTAGCAGAGCTGAACCATCCGAACATTTTGAAGGTCTACGACTTCGTACGCCGAGGCGAACGAATGTGGCTCGTGCTCGAGTACGTGGACGGCGTGTCGCTGGAAGAAGTGATGAAAGCGGGGAAGCGCTTGCCGGAGACGTTCGCATGCGCGGTCGCGCTCGAGGTGTGCCGGGCTTTGGCGCACGCCCACGCGCACGGGGTCGTGCATCGCGACATACAACCGAAGAACGTGCTCATCGCAGCGGACGGCGCGCTCAAGCTCTCGAACTTCAGCGTGGCGTTCGATGAACGCATGCCCACCGCGCCCGAGCTGCTGGAGGGCGGCTCCGGCTACGGGGGCCCCTCGTATATGTCGCCCGAGCAAATCCTGGGCGAACGAGCGGATGGCCGGAGCGACCTCTTTTCGCTGGGGGTTTTGCTGTACGAGATGCTGAGCGGTGAGCGCCCGTTCGACGGTCCGGACGACCGCAGCACGTCACTACGAATCCGCCGTGACCCGCTGCCCGCGCTAGGCAAAAAGGCGCCCGGCATCAGTGCGGCGCTGGAGCGCGTGACCCAGCGTTGCCTCGAGAAGATGCCGAGTGACCGCTTCGACTCGAGCGAGGAAGCATGCACGATCTTGGCCGCTACGGCTCTGGAGCTAGGAGCCGAGCCGACGGCGCCACTCCTGCGCGACACCTTGGTTCGCGCGCGCCTCGTCGAAGGCAGCGTGCTCAAGGGTCAGGCTGGGCGCAAGGCTCGGCCGCGTGAGGGCGGGGTCGGCCTCGCGGTCACCGGGTTGCTTGTGGCGCTCGCGCTGATCATCGGCGGCGGACTCTCGATTCAGCTTTTATCGGGTAAGACAGCTGGGGTTTCAGCGGCGGCCGGAGCTGGCCGGAAGTTAGAGCTGCTGCCACCGGGAGGTTCATTTCTAAGGGTTGTGGCGCACCCCTGGGCCCACGTGATCGTGGACGGGCAAGAGGTCGAAATGACTCCATTCGCGCGTTCAATTCCGCTCACGCCAGGCAGCCACTACGTCAGGCTTGAGCACCCCAACGCACCCGTGGAGCGGCGGACCGTGGAGCTCACGCCGGGAGAGACGCTGCTGCTCGACGTCACCCTTAAGGTGACGTCGTCAAAGTCGCCAGCGATCGGAGGGCTCGGGACGGGCGGCGCCGCGGCAGACTCCGATACACCCTGAAGCACCCACCTGAACACTCGCCTCCCGCGTTTGCCGCGACCCGAGAGCGGCTCGCATCGTCGCGAAACTCGTGACATAAATGGCTGAGCGGCCTGCGCTGACCGCTTTGGGCATGAACGCCGAACTCCAGTCAGGGTCGACACTCGGCCGCTATGAGCTGCTCACGCGGCTCGGTCGCGGCGGCATGGCTAGCGTGTGGGTTGCGCGTGAGCGATCGCCGGCCAGCGGCAAGCCACGGCTGCTGGCGGTGAAGGCGATGCTGCCGGAGCTCGCGCGCTACTCCGACTTCCGCGCCATGTTCTTGGAAGAGGGCCAGATCGTGCGCAGCATCGACCACCCGAACGTGGTCAAGGTGCACGAGGTAGCGGAGGACGACGGCATCTTGTACATGGCCATGGATTGGGTGGAGGGGGACTCGCTCCGCACCCTGATCAAGGAGGCCAAACGGCGCCGAGCCATTCCCGCTGAAATGGCCGTGAAGATCATCGCGGACACCGCCGCCGGCCTGCATGCGGCGCACGAGCTTCGCGGCTGGGACGGTGAGCTCCGAAACATCGTGCACTGCGACGTCTCGCCGCACAATATTTTGGTGGGCATCAATGGCGTGGCCAAGCTCGTGGACTTCGGCGTGGCCAACGCGACCGTACACAGCAACCTCGACGGCCAAGACAAGATCAAAGGCAAATTTGGGTACATGTCGCCCGAGCAGGCCAGCGCGGGCAAGGTAGACCGGCGGAGTGACGTGTTCGCGCTGGGCATCGTGCTCTTCGAGCTGACGACGGGCGAACGGCTTTTCCGCGGTGATGATGCCGCCGAAACGTTGGAGCTCGTCAAGAACGGCCGCATCCCGGCCCCCAATGAGATCTATCCGAAGTACCCAGACCGTTTGGCCGCCGTGGTCAAAAAAGCTTTGGCTCGGAACCCAAACGATCGCTTTCAAACCGCGGCTCTGCTGCGCGACGCGCTCGAGCACTACCTCAAGGACGAGCGCATCCTGGTCTCGCACGCGGGCGTAGGACAGCTGGTGAGGCGCGTGCTGGGATCGCGGATCGAGCAACAACGCCAGGGGCTGCGTGAGGCGCTCACGGTGGCCGACGGCACGGTCCTGAACGGCCTCGTGCCGGAGCTGTCGGCCACCGCCGATAGCTCCGCCTCGGGCGTGTCCACCGCGCTCACACTCGGCTCTCGATCCGAGCCGCCGACGAGCCCGTCGCAGGTGTCCACGTCCGACTTGCGCGCTGGTACCCCGCGCCCGCGGACAGTGGCGCGGGGCCCCTCGCACCAGCCGAACCTACTCCCGATTTTTGCTGCGCTGGGCGGCCTAGCCGCCGCGGTGAGCTCGATCTTTTGGGTCACCCACCGCGCTCCGCCCACGCCCTTGATCACGACGAACCTGGCCACCGCGCACTCGGGCTCGAACGCCCGAGCGCTCGATGCCGCGGCCGGACCTCAGGGCGTCAATATCGACAGCTTGCCGACGGCAACCTCTTCCCTTTCGCGCACGCCGAGCGCCGAGGACATGAGCAACGCGCTCGCAGGCCTCACGGCGCACAAGAGCGCAGTCGCAGAGAAGCTCGGCACCCTGGCCGTGACCGCACCGAACAAGTCGAAAGAAGGGGTTGTCGTCGAGAGCGTAGAACGCGCGCCACCCGAGCCCCCTCCGAGCACGCTCGTCCCCCCCAATCAGCGGCCGCCGCTGAATCGCGGTGCGGCCATGTCGGCCTTGGGCTCCGCGGCTTCGGCGGCGATGGGCTGCAAACGCCCGGGAGGACCGACCGGCGCAGGCACCGCAACCGTCACCTTCTCACCCGACGGTCCAGTCAAATCGGTCCGCGTCTCGACGCCGTTCAACGGCACGGCGGTGGGGCTATGCGTGGCCACCGTGTTTCGCGGTGCACACGTCCCGCCCTTCAGCGGTAGCTCCTTCACCTCGCCGAAGGGCTTCGAGATCCCCGAGTAGCGTGGCGCTTTCACCTCACGGATACTTCGAATAAGTTCGAGCGGCTCTCAACTCCAAACCCGGACGGTACAAACACATGGGCGACAAGTCTCCGAAGGCCAAAGACAAGAACAAGAAGCAGGACACGGCCAGCAAAGATCAGAAGAAGACGAACGCCTCCAACAAGGCGAGCGCAACGGCGACGAAGAAGGGTAAGTAACCCAACGGGCCCGGCGCAGGGTCGAGCACTTGACCCTGCGCGGCCGTCTGCTGCCGACTGCATAAAGTTTTGACCCATTCAGAAAGACATCGATCTCGGCGAATGGGCGAGCTGAAATTCCGGCGCGGCCGCTTCTAGGGCTCATGAAGAAGCGCGCGCGGCTCGTAGTAAGTTTGACGGTGTTTGCCGGGGCTCTGTTGCCGGCGTTGAGCGCACACGCACAATGCTGCGCGGGATACAGCCCCGCCACTGCTTGTTCCGGCGTGACCCTGACCAAGTCGCGGTGGTGTATCCAGAATTCGGTGCCCACCGGCCAAAACGCTTTGCCCAAAGCCTTCTGTAGCTACGGTGACAAGGTCGTGACGACGCTCGAGAAGACGTTCAACATTCCCGCGCCCGACATCTTCGAATTCGAGCTGGATACGCAAACCGGCGGCGCCCACACCGGCACGGCCTGTAACCACTTTGGCGACGGCGTGGCTTACGATGCGTTCGCCGGTAAAGCCTACAACGCGACCGGTTTCTGGGGCTACCTGCTGGCCATGCATGAAGCCATCAATGATTGGACCGGCTTGGCGAGCTCCGGGTGGCCCACTGACTGGTGGGCGGATCACCAGAGCGCGTTCCCCAACCTCATGGATTTTCACATCATGAACACGGTCGGCGTCGACAACAACGACATGAACTTGATCACCGCCGCGGCCGCGCAGAAGAAGCGTTTTTATCCCGGTGGCGATAGCGCGGACGCCAAAGTCGTCGCCCTCGACAACGTCTTCAACGCCATGCCCAAGGGCGACGGCTTTGCCGGCTTCAGCACTGAATTTTCATTGCAAACGGCGGACGGGGTGAAGTGGGACAACCTTGGGGTCCGAAACCCCGACGTGAAGCGCTCAGAATACGTCGCCGCGTACATGAGCCTCGCACTCGGCAAGTCCGCCTTGCCGTTCCTGCAAGGCCCGGGCGAAAACGGCGGCGGCAAGATCTGCAACAACACCCCCGACGGGACCCCGAGCGATCAGCCCTATACCTGCAATCAATCGCACATCGATGCAATCGCGACTGCGCACTGCTCGATCGCCGCCAACGGTAAGCCGGCGGGCGACTTGTCTGCCCTGCGTGCGGGGAACTACGCGACCGTCGCGAGCGGGCCATGCGGCAGCACGTGCCCGACTGAATGTGGCTGCGACGAAGCGGCCCATTGCGTCGCGGCCTGGCTCGCCAAGCCCGCCACCGCCGGTGGCGGCGGCGCGGGCGGCACCCCGGCAACGGCCGGTGCGGGCGGCGCGGCAGTCGCGGGGAGCGCGGGCATCGGCGGATCAACGAGCATGGGTGGCTCGCTGGGCGGTGGAGAAGCGGTCCCGAACGGCGGCGGAACGACGCCAAGCGGCGGCTCGCCCGGCAGCGCCGGTACCAGCACCGCCAGCGGCGGAGCCAGCGCGGGAAGCGGCGGCGCAATCGATCCGGGAACGGACGCAGGCTGTTCCTGTCGCGCCGCCGGGAGCGACCCGAGTAAGCGCAACTCTGCGCTGCTATTCGCTTCCACGCTCGGCCTCATGGCACTCAGCCGGATCCGTACGCGTCGTCGCCTGCAGTGACGGGCGATGGCCACCGGCTAGTCCAATTCGCGCTGCTGCTGCTCGCGTCTGCGAGTAGCTCGTGCCGGAGCCGCGCGCCGGCGCAAGTCACCCGCGCCCAGGCGACGACGGTCAGCGTCACGCAGGTCCTCTGTCGCGACCAATCAGCGTGCGCGGGGAGCGAGTACTGCGTGTTTGCGCCCGGACTCTGCGGCAAGGGACAAGCGCCGGGCACCTGCCAGCGCAAGCCGCCCCAGTGCCGGAACGGCTACGATCCCGTCTGCGCTTGCGACGGCAAGATCTACGATAACGAGTGCTCGGCTCGCGCCGCGGGCCATGATTTAGACGTGATGGGCGGGTGCGCGGCACCGCTCCTCGACTATGCCCCTTGCGGTGCTCACTACTGCGACGCGCGCTCGAGCTACTGCGAAATCTACCTGAGTGATGTGTTCGACCTGCCGACGGACCACTTTTGTCGACCGCTGCCTAGTGAGTGCAAGCCGAACGGGAGCGCGGCGCGGAGCTGTGGTTGCTTCCCCAAAGACACCCCCTGCCTCTCCTTTTGCGGTCCGCTGCCGACCGGCGGGGTCGAGGCTTTTCATCTGACCTGTCAGGGTAAAAAACCGCCCTACCCTTGACGACGCTGTGGGCGCGCTGCGGGCCAAGTCGGCGAGTTCTGCGCTGGACGAGCTGAAGTTTCGGCGGCAACGGCCGCTCTAGCTCGTACCGGAGCCCGCGCGTAAGATGTCCAATAACCCGCTGCCCTTAGCGCAACTGATGGGCGCCCTCAGTTACGCCCTCGATATCACCGAAGGTCAGCCGCCGGGCCACTGTGTTCGCTGCTGTTTGATTGGCATGCGGCTCGGCCGTGCGCTCAATCTGCCGGAGGAATCGCTGTGGGAGCTCTATTACACATTACTGCTCAAGGACGTCGGTTGCAGTAGCAACGCCGCGCGGATCTGCGAGCTCTACATGACCGACGACATCGAGTTCAAGCGCGACTTCAAGTGGGTCGACGGAAGTTTTCCGCAAGTCGTCCGCTTCGTGCTCGGTCACACGGCGCTTGGCGGCGGGTTGCTCGACAAATTCAAGGTCTTGCTGAGCTCCCTCAAGACGCGGGAGGAAGCCGCTCAGGAGCTCATCACCACGCGCTGCCAGCGCGGCGCCGCGATCGCGCGACGCCTGCGCTTTCACGAACGAGTGGCCCAGGGCATCCATAGCTTGGACGAGCAGTGGAACGGCAAGGGTCGCCCCGATCATTCGGTGGGCGTTGCGATCCCGGTGTATTCACGCATCGCCCTTTTGGCGCAGGTGGTGGACGTATTTCACACGTCAGGCGGGCCCGAAGCCGCACTGAAGGAGGCCCAAGCTCGGCGCGGCACCTGGTTCGATCCCGAGCTGGTCGACCTGCTTATGGCGATCGGCATCCACGACGACATGTGGGGCAAGCTCGCAGCCGCGGACTTGAGCGAGATCGTCTTTGCCGCGGAGCCCGCGCTCCAGCAAATCGAAGTGGACGAAGATTACCTGGACGCCGTGGCCGCTGCATTCGGCGAGATCGTCGATTCGAAGAGCCCGTACACCGCCGGCCACAGCGGGCGCGTCGCCCTGTATACTGATTTGATCGCGGCCGAGCTCGGGCTGAGCGCCGAGCGCCGACGCTGGCTCTACCGCGGCGCGCTGCTCCATGACGTGGGCAAGCTCGGCGTCAGCAATTCGATCCTCGACAAGCCGGGCAAGCTCGACGCCGCCGAATGGGAGGCGGTAAAAAGGCACGCGGTATTCACCGAGGAGATCCTATCCCGGATCCCACAATTCGCGGAGTTGGCCGTGGTCTCCGCGGCACATCACGAGCGGCTCGACGGCAACGGCTATCCGCGCGGCATCAGCGCGGAAAACATCGCCCTCGAGACCCGCATCATCACCACGGCGGATATCTTTGATGCCATCACCGCGGAGCGGCCGTACCGCGGCGCGGTGCCGATCGACAAAACCCTCACCATCATGGCCGAGACGGTCGGCACTCAGCTCGACCCCGCCTGTTTCGCCGCCCTCAAACGCGTGGTGCAGGTGATCGAAGCCGACAAGAACACCCTCCCCCCGCGCGCGGCTTAGGACCTCGGCCGCACTCGTACGACTGCGACGCTTCGCGCGGGCACTTCATTGACGAGTGCTCCGCTCAGCGCTTCCAGTAACCGCGCTCGTCTTCGAACGTGCGCGCCAGGCGGCGCTGCTCCTGGATCAGCGCGCCGTACAGCTTGGGCACGCGCGCATCGCTCAGAAAAGCTGCGAACACGTGCAGCGTCGCTTCGGCGTCCGCCGCGGCGCGGTGCGCATTGTCGAGCACGATGCCCAAGCGGCTCACCACATCCCCGAGAGCCCGGCTTTTCTCGAGCTTTTGCAGCTCGCGGGCCCATACCAGCGGATCGACCCACTCGACGCCCTTTCGAAAAGCGGGCGGCGCCGTCGCGGGAAGGCTGACCACGCGCGCGAGCTCCGCGGTCAAAATTTTGCGGTCGTACTCCGCGTTGTAGGCCACCGGCACGTGGCCCTCCAAACAAGCGTAAAGTTCGGCCACGATCGCGGCAAAGGGCGGCGCGTTCCGCACTTCCTCGTCCCCGATGCCGTGAATCTCGAAGGCCTCCTGCGGGATCGGGCGCCCCGGGTTGATGAGCCAACTCTTCTTCTCGACCACGCCGCCTTCGCGCCAGAACACGCACGCAACTTCGACCACACGGTCCGTGAGCGGATCGCGGCCCGTGGTTTCCGTGTCGATCGCGACCAGTTTGAGACCGTGGACGGCGTGATCGGCGGCGAATTCGTCCAGCAGACCCGCGGCGACGATGCGCAGCAGATGCGCAATGCCGGGGTAGTGGCGCCCGCTAGGAAAACAGCCGAGGTCGGCGCTGACGACCCTCAAAGAGCGCTGGCCTTGGGCTTGGGCGCTTTGCCCGAGCCAGGAGCGGGAGCGGCAGAGGCGCTGCCCGGAGCGGAGGCGCTGCCCGGAGCGGAGGCGCTGCCCGGAGCGGCCGTCGCGGGCCGAGGCGCGGCGTTGCCGCCGGCCAATTTGATCTCGAGCGTCACCCAGTCGTCCAGATCCTCTTTGAAGTCACCGGAGCTCTCGAACTGGCGACCATTGATGTAGAGGGTCGGCGTCGCCGCGATCTCCAAGCGCTCGCCTTGCTTTCGATCTCGCGTCACGAAATCTGCCACTGCCTCACTATCCCGGTCTTTCACGAAGCGCGGCATGTCGAGACCGAGCGACTTGGCGAGCTGCTCGACGTTCGATTGCTCCAGGTTCTGCTGGTTGTCGAACAGCACCACTTCCATCTCCCAGAACTTGTTCTGCTTGTGCGCGGCGATGGCGGCGCGCGCGGCTTTCTCGGCATATTGATGCATGCTGAGCGGGAAGTTCTTGTACACCATGCGTATTTGTCCGTCGTAGCGCTTGAACAGTTCATCCAAGATCGGACGGGTCGCGGCACAATGGGGACACTCGAAGTCGGCGAACTCGACGATCGATACGGGTGCGCCCGGCGCGCCTTTGGTCGGCGAATCTTCGAGCTCCACGTTCTTGATCATGTCCACCGAGAAGCGCCCGCGATAGGCGGCTTCGACCTGGGCTCGGGTGCGCCCGCGGCGCACTTGCTTCACCAAGAAGGCGGCGGCGGGTAAGCATTGCTTGCAGCTGCGGTTCTCTGACACGCACTGCGAAAGGCTCACGGGCTGATCCGGACAGGGCGCGAGCAAATCCGAAACGTACCGCGACCAATCCGCCTTTTCGCGACCGGTGAGATCGGCGGTATCTACGCCGGCGAGCGTCACGTCTTTGGCTTCAGCGTGCGCGGGCGCCGCTTCGGAGCCTCCTTCGCCGGGCGAACGACAGGTGGTCAATTGAGAGTTGAATAGGGCAAAACCAAGGGCTGCCCCAGCCAAGCGCAGGCTGAACATTGCGCGGCCGAGCGTAGTCTCGTCCCGGGCAGTCTTGGAAGGCGGATCGCGCGCGGGCCCGGGCCCGCGCGGCGATTTGCCGGCTTTGTCGGACGCTTTGGGCTTTTTTAGCGGGGCTCGCGGGCGGCGCGCGGCACGGAAGATGGCGAAGGCTGCACGAGTCATGTAAATCGAGAGCCTCCGGCATGTCGGACTCAACGACGCCTTCGTACCCGCCCGATTCCTCCCAAGGCATCGCTCCGCCGCCTGGCGTGCGGCGTACCATCGCGGTCGGTGGGGGCCGCGGCGGCGTCGGGAAGAGCTTGCTCGCCGTCAATCTGGGCGTGTACGTGGCCCAGCTCGGTCGCTCGGTATTGTTGATCGATGCGGATCCAGCAGGCGCAGCGTTGCACACCGTGCTCGGGATTGAGCTGCCGAACGTGAGCGACGCGGGCGAGGACACGGACGAGGAAGATCCGATCGTCGCTTTACCCACGCAGGTGCCGGGGCTCCAGCTCGTGCCGCAGGGTTACCGCGTCGGCTCGACCGTCCCGGTCCGCCCGGGGCGCAAGCCGCGCTGGGCGCGGCAAGTCCAAAAGCTCGACATCGACTACGTGATTTTAGACCTGGGCGCGGGCACTGGTCCGGCCACGCTCGACCTGTTTTTGGGCGCCGACATTTCGATTTGTGTGTCGGCACCCGAGCCGCCCGCGATCGAAGCCACCTATCGTTTCACGCGCGCCCTCTTTCAGCGCACGATGCGGCGTTTACTCAGCAAGGACCGCTTCAAAATGCGCTTGCTGGAGCGCGCCGAAGCCGAGCTCGGGCCCCTGCCCGCGCCGCAAGATTTGGTGCGCACGGTGGCACGCTACGACTCGGCGCTCGGTGAGCTCGCCGCGTCCGAGCTGGTCAAGCTGCGGCCGCGGCTCGTCGTCAATAGCGGTCGCTTGCGCGGCGACACCGAGCTTGGCCCCGCGATGTGCGACATGGCGGAGCGCTACCTCGGCGTGCACTTCGACTACGTGGGGCACATCGAGCAAGACGACGCGGTGTGGCTCAGCGTGCAGCACCGCCGGCCGCTCTTGATCGACAGCCCCACGAGTAAGAGCGCGCGCAACCTGGAGCGCATCGCCCGACGCGTGCTCGCGCTGTCGACGACACGCGAGCAGCCCCAACGAGCCCCGGCGCTGTCCTTGGTGCCCGGTGATCCAAACCTGTACGATGTGCTCTGGACTCATCAAAGCGCGAGTGATGAAGACTTGCGACGCGCTTACAAGCGACAAAAAGAGCTTTACCAGCCGGGCAGCTTGCCGCTCACGTCGCTCCTCCGCGGAGAGCAGCTGCGCACGGAGCAATCGCGCGTCGAGGAAGCGCACGACACGCTGCTCGATCCGCTGCGCCGAAAGGCGTACGACGCCTCGGTGTTTCCTGCCGAACAAGCCGAGGCCCCAAAGCGGAACGCCGCCGTAGACGGCGCGCTCGAGGCCGAGCGCTCCATGTTGCAGAAGGAACTGTCCCGCGAGATCAACGGAGAGACAGAGTTTACCGGAGCGCTGCTGCGCAAGGTGCGCGAAGCGCACGGCATCGAGCTGAGCGAGATCGCCAAGCTGACCAAGATCTCTTCTACCCATTTGCAGGCGATCGAGGCAGAAAAATTTTCCGAGCTGCCCGCGCTCGTGTACGCACGCGGCTTCGTGCAACAGCTGGCCAAATTCTTGAAGCTCGACGCGACGCAGGTGTCCAAGACCTACCTGCGCCGGTTGCGCGAATGGCGCGCGCTGAGTGATGGGGATCCGGAACCTTGAGTGAACGGCCAGGGCGGGCGCCGGGAGCGCCCGGCGACGCGTCGTTTACGCTTGCGGTGTTCGTGGCCGCCCTGTTGCCGCGCTTGTTCGTGGCCATCGCTTGGGCCAAAGAGCCCGTTTGGGACGGCCATTACTATCACTTCGGTGCCGAGCGCATTGCTCGCGGCTTGGGCTATTCGGAAGACGTGCTCGCCCAGGGCCAGCTCGTGTGGAAGCCGTGGGTCCATTATCCGGTGGGCTACAGCGCCCTCTTGGGCTTCTTTTATCGGATTTTCGGCTCGGAGCTGGTCGTCGCGCCCGTCGTCAACGCGATCATCGGAGCGGCCTTGGTGGCCGTCGTCCACCGCTTCGCGCGTTATTACGTGAACCAAAGTCGCGCGCGCGTCGCGGCCGGCCTCACTGCGCTGCACCCCGGGTTGATCGCTTACTCAGCCGTCGTGATGACGGAGCCATTGGCCGCCTGCTTGCTCCTTTCTTCGGGTCTGTTGGCGCTGCACTTTCGTGGACGCTGGCAGGCCGTTGCCTATGGCGGCGCGCTGCTCGGCCTGGCAAGCTTGGTGCGCCCGGCGAGTTTGGCTCTCGGCCCCGTCTTTCTGCTCACCCAGCCGCCGCCGTATCGGTACGCGGCGCTCCGCGCGCTGGCGGCGAGCGCGGTCGCTTTGCTCGTGGTGAGTCCCTGGACTCTGCGCAATTGCGCGCGCTTGGATGGCTGCGCGTTAATCTCGACCAACGGCGGTTGGAATTTGGCGATCGGCGCCATCACCGAAACCGGACGTTTTCAAACCCTGCGCGCCGCCGACGGCTGCGCGGTCGTCACCGGCCAGGTTCAACAAGACCGCTGCTGGGCCGAGGTCGGGCGCGCTAAAATAGCCCGAAATCCCCGCCACTGGCTGAGCCTGGCGCCGCTCAAGTTGTCCCAAACGTTCGACCACGAGTCGTTTGCCATCGAGTATTTGCACGAGGCGGACCCAGACTCGTGGCCCGAGTCGCGGCGCTTGGCCGCCCGCGCGCTGCTGACCGGCTTTCACCGCGCGTTGCTGCTACTGGCGGCGTTTGCGCTCGTGGCTCGCCCGCGCTTTGGCCGGCCGCAGCGAGCGGGCATCTATGTGCAACTCGCGGTGGGCGGGTTCCTGGCGGCGCTCGGCGCTTACCTCGGCACGAGCGAGCCTCATCCATTTTATTGGCTCGCCCTACTGATTCCGCTGCTCGCCGCGCTGCCGCTTCCCGGTCGGCCGAGGCAAGGACACGCTGGCGGCTACCTGCTCGCGTTCCTGGCGGTGACGGCGCTGACGCACGTCGTGTTCTTTGGTGAGGACCGCTATCACTTGGTGCTGACGCCGCTACTTTGCATACTAGCGGCGGCGGCACTGCGTCGGTCAGGCGACCGTGACGGGGCCCTCGCGCTCCGCGAGCTGCCGGTGACGGCGCTCGAAATCGAGCGTCACTTCGCCGGTTTGCCCGCGCCCAATCGCTCGCCCGTCCAGACTGCGCACGCCGATCACCCCGGCGCCTGAGCCCGTCAAAAAGACCTCGTCCGCCGCCAATAGGTCACGCCGTCCGAGGGAACGCTCCCGGACCTCGAAGCCCGAATCACGGGCAATTTCCAACACTGCGGCGCGATTGATGCCCTCCAAACAGCCGTCGAGCGCGGGTGGCGTAGACAGCGACCGGCCGTGCAAAGCAAACACGTTGGCCACCGAAGCCTCCGCCACGCGTCCGCTCTGGTTCAAAAGCAGCGCCTCGTCGCCGCCGCGCTGCCGAGCTTCTTGTTTGGCAAGCGCGGAGCCCAAGTAGTTCAGCGTCTTGACCGCCACGTCCTGAACGTCGGGGTTCGGGCGACGGTAGCTCGAGGTCAAGAGCGCCAGGCCATGCGCGCGCTGCTCGGGGCTGAACAGGGCAATCTCCGCAACGATGCAGACCACGGTGGGTGCACTGCAAGTGGTCGGGTCGACCCCCAGCGGACCTTCTCCCCGAGTTACCAGCAAGCGCACGTAGGCCTCCCGCTGCCCGAACGCGCGCACCGCGCGGGTGATGATATTTTTCAGTGTGTGCTCGTCGTACGGAAGGCGGAGACCGAGCACCCGCGCCCCGAGTTCAAGGCGGGCCAGGTGCCGATCGATCCGAAAAATGCGGCCGGCTCGGACGCGTAAGCCTTCGAACAAGCCGTCGCCGTACAGGAGGCCGTGATCGAGCACCGAGATCTTGGCGTCGGCCTCAGGGACGATCTTGCCGTCGATTGAAACGAGCTTTTTCATGGATCAACTTGGCTCCGATGTCTGCGCAAAAGCCCCTGGCCGGTGGCCGCTCAGGCTCGCGGACACGCGCTGAGCGACTCCGCACGTGATGCGGATCGCGTTCTGCAAGCGAGCGGCACGCAGGCGCACCGCGGGCCCGGCGCACGTCACACAGCCCACCAGGTCGCCGCGCGACAAGATGGGCGCGGCCACGACCGTCAGGCCCGCGATCCACGCCTCCTCGTTCACGTCGTAGCCGAGCGTGCGTGCCCGCTTCAGCGCAGCCGCGGGCACCCCGCTCGAGCTCGCATTGCCGGCCAAGAGCTGCGGCGCCAGCGCCAGGTACAGGCGGCCGCTCGCGGTGACCGCGACGGGGACCTCCGTGCCAACGTCGGGCGCAACGCGCAGCATGCCCGTGCCCTCCACCTTGCTCAGCACGACCAGCCGCCCGCCGCGGGCCTTGACCAAAAAAAACGTCTCGCCTAGCCGACGCGCGGCCCGCTCGAGCTCGAGCTCCGCCGCCCGCACCACGGGCTCGAGCGCCAGCGCGCCGAGCCCGAGCCGCACCAAGCCCAGGCCGAGCGCGTAGCGACCGTCGCCTTGCTGCTCGACCATGCCGCCATGCAGCAGGGAAGCGAGCAAACGATGAGTCGTGGGCTTGGGACTCTTCAAGGCCCGAGACAGCTCGGCCAAGGCCAGCGGGGCGCCGGCCGCGTGCAGTGCTTCCAGCACGCGGAGGGCTTTATCTACGGTTCCTGAGCGTTCCATTATTCGGAATCACGTTCCATATTCAGAGTAGCCCACAGCAGGGTCCGGCGCCACGACGGAAGCCGCGGGCGACAAGACGAGCGGGCGATCATCGCGCGGAGCCGTGCGTGCAAGTCGTTCCGCGGCGCCGAAGGCTTGGACGACTCGTGACGCGCACGCGCGACCATCAAAACCCTTCAGGACTTGATCCTGTTTTGGGAATGGTCACGCGGCGCGGCGAAGAGCACGAAGCCTTCGGCGGCGCAGCCGGTCGGCGCCCAGGGCCGCCCGGCCAACGCCGCGGCTGCCGCTATTGGCCCGGCGCGGGCGCGAGCTCAGCGATTGCTGGGCGGCGTCTTTACGGGGTCATGCCAGCGGTTGCCAGGGGCCAGCAGGCGGTTCGAGTCGCCCGGGCCCCAGGTCCCCATTTCATATTCGTAGATCGGCGCGACGTTACCCAAAATCGGCTCGACGATCTTCCAGGCCGCGATCACGCCGTCCTCGCGCGCGAATAGGTTGGCGTCACCTTTCATGGCATCGCCGATCAAGCGCTCATAGGCGCCCATCTCGGTAGCCGTCTGGTTTGACAGGTAGAGCTCGACGTTGTCGCCCGACATGGCTTCCCCCGGATGCTTAGCGCGCGCCCCGATGGCGATCGCAAAGTCCGGCCCGAGCCGAAAACGAACGTAGTTCGAGCGCTCGGCGAGCGGCTCGCTGAACACCTGGTGGGGCGGTCGATGAAACTCCACCAGCACCTCCGTGGCGGTGACCGGGAGGTTCTTGCCAGTGCGCACGTAAAACGGCACGCCGGACCAACGCCAAGAATCGATGTGCAAACGCAAGGCCGCGAAGGTTTCGACGGTCGAGTCCTTCGCGACGCCGTCCTCATTGCGGTAGCCGCGAAATTGGCCGCGCACGATGTGGTCGGGCGTCAGCGGGCGAATCGCCTTGAAGATCTTGGTCTTTTCATCGCGCAGGGCTTCGCGATCTCCAGCCGGCGGCGGCTCCATGGCGAGGAATGCCACCACTTCCAACAAGTGATTCTGAACCACGTCGCGGATTGCGCCTGCCTCTTCGTAGAACCGACCGCGACCCGACACGCCAAAGTGCTCGGCCATGGTGACCTGCACGCTGGCTACGTAGTTGCGATTCCAGATCGGCTCGAAAAGCGAGTTTGCGAAGCGAAAGTAGAGCAGGTTCTGAACCGGCTCTTTGCCGAGGAAGTGGTCGATGCGAAAGATCGACGATTCTACGAACACGCGGTGCAGCGTATCGTTCAACACCTTGGCCGAAGCCAGATCGCGCCCAAACGGCTTCTCGACCACGACCCGCGAGCCCTGGGCGAAGCCGGTGGAGCCCAAGAGCTCCACCACTTCCGGAAACACGCTGGGCGGAATGGACAGATAAAAGAGTGGGTGCTTCGCGCCGGCCAGCGCCTCACGTATTTTTGCGAACAGCTCGGGCGTGCGGTAATCGCCGTCGCAGTAGCGCAGGTTCGCGCACAGCGTCTGAAAGGCGGCTTCGTCCACGCCGCCGCCGTACTCTTGGATGCTTTGGCGCGCGCGCTCCCTCAGTTTTTCTAGGCTAGAGCCGCCCCGCGACACACCCAAAATGGTGCCCGTGGCGTGCCCGCGCTTGATCATGGAGTGGAGCGCGGGGAAGATCTTTTTGTAGGCGAGATCCCCGGTGGCGCCGAACAGTACGAACGCGTCGCTGTTCTTATCGCTCATGAGCCGCCCTTGGGCGTCTCCGTATGACCGCCAAAGCCGAAGCGCATCGCGGACAGGATCTTGTTCGCGAATTCTCCCTCACCGCGCGAGCTGAAGCGGTCGTACACGGACGCCGTCAGCACGTGCGCCGGCACGCCCTCGTCGACCGCGGCTTGAATCGTCCAACGCCCTTCGCCGGAGTCCGCGACGCGGCCCGAAAACTCGGCCAGACCCGGGCTCTTGGCGAACGCCGCGGCGGTGAGGTCGAGCAACCAGGAGCTGATCACGCTGCCCCGACGCCAGAGCTCGGTGATCTCGCCGAGGTCCATGTCATACTGGTAATGCTCGGGGTTTTTGAGGGGGCTCGTCTCTGCGTCGTTGACGCGCACGCCTTTCCCCGCGTTCGCGTGCTGCAAAATGCTCAGGCCTTCCGCGTACGCCGCCATGATGCCGTACTCGATGCCGTTGTGGATCATTTTCACGAAGTGACCGGCACCCACCGGGCCACAGTGCAGGTAGCCGTGCTCGGCCGTGCCTTTGTTCTCCGGGCGACCCGCGGTGCGCGCGGCGGAGTCGATGGGGGGAGCCAAGGTCTTGAAGATGGGATCTAGGCGACCGACCACCTCGGGCTCGCCGCCGATCATCATGCAGTAGCCGCGCTCGCGGCCCCACACGCCGCCGCTGGTGCCGACGTCCACGTAGTGAAGCTTCTTCGCCGCGATCTCTTGCGCGCGCCGAATGTCGTCCTGATAGTGCGAGTTGCCGCCGTCGATGATGATGTCCCCGGGCTCGAGCAAATCGACGAGCTGCTTGATCGTCGAATCGACGTGAGCGGCGGGCACCATCAGCCACACCGCGCGCGGCGTGCTCAGCTTCTGCACGAAATCCGCGAGGCCGCTGCCCCCAACGGCGCCTTCTGCCGCAAGTTTCGCCACGCTGTCCGCGAACACGTCGAAGACGACGCACTGATGACCATTGTCCATCAGGCGGCGGACCATATTCGCACCCATCCGACCGAGGCCTACCATTCCGAGCTGCATGATCTCCTCTTCCTCATGGCACGCGAGCACTGTCGGCTGCGGCCGCTGTGGGCAGAGTGTTCCAAGTCTCGGCGCTCGTAAAGCTCCGAGCGCGTTCAGCAAAGCGGCGCCGCTTCGGTTACGAAGACGTGGCCGAGCGCGCGGCCCTTTGGCCTGGCAAGCGCGGCTGACCGGCACGCACGCGGCGCGCGCGCGCTCCCGCTCAAATCCACCGCTGTGAGCGCTTTCCGCCTACTGACCCGGCCGGGCCGGCCGTTGGTAGTGAAGTGGCATCCGGAAACCTGGCGCTAATATCGGGGTGTTAAGCTCGCCACGCACCATGCGGCGCGCGCCACCCATCCTGCTCTGGGGTCCAGCCTGAACAACTCGGCCAGGACCCTGCGTGTTCAGCGCACGTTGCCCCCGTCCGGTACGGGGCGCGAGGAGCTGCGGGTCGCCCTGCTCAAGCCCTATCTACTGCGCCTGCGTGACGAGCGCGGCGATAGCGCCGTCCGCACGTTGCTCGCAACCGTCGGCGTGCCGGCGAACTTGGTAGACGATGACTCGGCCTGGCTATCCCTGGCCACGGCGCGCCGCACTCTGGCGGCGTTGAACGCGGCCCTCGGTGATAACGCGCTGGCCAGCCGTGGTACGTGGATGACGCATCCGGAGACGCTCGGAGCGTACGTGCGCATGTTGCGCGTCGCCACCATGCCCCAAGATGCTTACCGCTATCTGGCGGCGAACTCGGCAGAATCCACGCGCGTGGGCGCGTACGAGCTCGAGCGGTCCGAGCACGGCATGGCGGAGCTCGTGTATCGGGCGCGGCCGGAGGTGGACGCGGATCAAAGCGACGTCCTCTTGTGCTTGACTCGACAGGGGGAGCTCAGCTCCGTGCCGCGAATTTGGGGCTTGAGCGAGGCCCGCATCGAGCACGTGACCTGCCTGGCCAAAGGCGGCAGCGAATGCCGGTACATCGTGCGTTGGGACGCCCCGCGACGGCACCGCGTCGCGCTCGGCACGGCCCTCGGCGGGCTCAGTTGTGGGGGCGCAGTGCTGGCGGCCGGCAGCGGGCTGGCCGCGGGCATTGCCGCACTGGCGGGCGCCGCGCTCGGAGGCGCGATTGGCCGTCTTACCGAAAAAGTCGAGCAGGAACGCGCATCGCGCGTGTTCGAGAGAAACCGCATCGCGGCTCTCGAGCGGGGCCTCGAAGCACGGGGTCAGTTCAGCCAAGCTGCGGGAGATTTGGCCGGGGAAACCTTGGGCGGTAAGTATCGGATCCTGCGCCGCATCGGCTCGGGCGGTATCGGCGCCGTGTACGCGGCAGAGCACATGGGCATTGGCGCCAAGGTAGCCATCAAGGTACTGCGCGGCGCGGCCGCCGTGGACGCGTCCGAGATCGCCCGGCTCAGGCGCGAGGCGCGCGTGCAAGGCTCGATCGAACAGCCGAACGTGGTCCGTACCCTAGACCTGGACCAGATGCCGGACGGTTCGATCTACGTGGTGATGGAGCTCTTGCACGGCATGAGCTTGGCTCAGCGCTTGAAAGCACACGGTCCGATCGCGCCCGGCTTCGGTATCCCGATCTTCGTGCAGGTGTGTCACGCCCTGACGGCGGCGCATGCGCTCGGCATCGTGCACCGCGATTTGAAGCCTGGAAATATCTTCATTTGCGACGACGACGGCATCAAAGTCTTGGACTTTGGTATGAGCAAATTGGGCGAGTCGGAGTCCCTGACCCAGGACGGTTATACGCTGGGCACGCCCGAATACATGGCGCCCGAGCAGTGTATCGGCGCGCCGGTCGATCCGCGGACCGATCTCTATGCGTTCGGCGTGTTGATGTACGAAGCGCTGACGGGGGAGCTGCCGATTCGGGGCCGCAACCGACGTGAGTTGCTCGAGCTTCACCAGCGCGAGATCCCGCGCTCCATGCGCGTGCTGCGTCCAGATCTAGACATCCCGGAGGGCCTCGATGCGGCCGTGATGCTGTGCTTGCGCAAGCGCGCCGCCGAACGCCCGTCCTCCGCGCGCGATTTGGAGCGCATTTTGAATGACATCCCCAGGGCGGGCTTGGTCTCGGAGTACCCCCAGTCGATGGCACGTCAGCGCGTGCCCCAGACGTCCTCCTCCAATATTCGCTTCGGCGATTGAGCGATCTCAGCGGCCGCGCTGGGCCGCCACGTACCGAGCCACCGCTCCAAAGCGCTCGGTCCAGATTTGGCTTCGGTGTTGCTCGAGGTAATTCAGCAGGACTTCGTGCGCGGCCGAGCTGACCGTCAGATAATCCCCAGCGACGCCGTGAAAGGTAAAGACGACCCAGCCGCCCGCGGACGACGCGCGGTCGACCCACGAGGTCAGCTCCGCGCCGCTTACGTTGCCTGCGACGCTCGGCACCTCGAACAGGCTGTCACGATTCGGATCGCAGACTCTGCCGTCCGCGCCCCGCGCCGCGACGAAGAGCTCTTCGACCAGCGGCACGTAGCTCGTGTGTGCGGACCCGATCCAAGTCGAGCCGCACGGGTAGGCCAGCGCATAGGGCGGACTTTGACCGAGATCCTGGAGCTGCTGGCGGTTGTCACGCAAATCGGCTCGCATCCGCGCGGAGTCGTAATCTTGCAGCGCGAAGCCTGGCCTGACCCAGCTGAAAGAGCGGTCGCAGGGATGGTCCATCGTGTGCGCACCGAGCTCGTGGCCCGCTTTGGTTAGCTCGCGGTAGCGTTCGGGCGTGGCGCGTAAGCCCTCGGCGTGACCCGTGACGAAAAATGTCGCATGTAAACCGTGTCGAGCGAGCGCGGGCAGCGCATGGTCGAGCTGGCTCGGAAGGGCATCGTCATAGCTGAGGGAGACGGCCGCGCGTGTGCCCTCGGGCCATGCGAATGGCTCGAGCTGGGCGGGCGCACGCGCCGTGTTGCCGCGAGCCGGCGGCATCGCGGTCAGGCAGCCGAAGAGCCCACTGGCAAGGAAGCCGGCGAAGAGCACTGGACGGCGGACCACGCACGCGAGCTTAGCTCGGAACGCCGCTCCTCCGGGCCCTCGAATGGCTTACTCGATCGCTCTCGCTGAGCACCGTTTGAGCTAAGCTCCGCGGCCATGAGCGGTCGGACCGGTTTGGCACTTCTCTTGGCGCTCGGCCTGGCCTGCGCGTCGAGCTCGGCGCGCGCCTTTACCCACGTGGTCGTGCAGGGCGACACGCTGGCCTCCATCGCCGAGAAATATTACGGCAAGATCCAGTACGAAAAGTTCCTGGTCGACGCCAACTTGCTGGGCTTGGAGGGCGGCTCGCCGATCGTGAAGGGCATGCGCCTCGAGGTGCCGTCGGTCGGGCACCGCACGATCAAGCACGGCGACACCTGGGACGCGCTGGCCGCCGAGCTGTTGGGCGCCGCCAATCGCTCGGACGTGCTGTCCATTGCCAACGGCTCGAACCCGTGGCTCGCGCCCGAAGAAGGCGCGGAAGTGATCGTGCCCTACAATTTGCGCGTGCTCGTCTCGGGCAGTAACGAGACCTTGGTCACCATCGCCTTCAAGTACTACGGCGACATGAACAAGGCCTGGGTGCTGGACCGCTACAACGGCTTGAACGGGCACAAGATAGAGCCGAATGATGTGGTCCTGGTGCCGCTCACCGATTTGCCGTTGAGCGAGCCGGGCAAGAAAGCCGCGCAAGACTCGGCAGGCAGCACCTGTTCGGAGGCGATGGGAAACCTGCGGGATGCGCAGCGGAAAGTGGCCCAGGAAATTCCCGCCTTGATCGCGGACGTCAAGGGCGGGCGGTACGTGGACGCGGCCAGTCGCGGCAGCCGCTTCTTGGCTTCGGGAGCGCTGACCGAGCCGGAACAGGCGATCGTCAATCGTCAGCTGCTCGAGGCCTACGTGGCGCTCGATGCCACCGGCCTCGCCGCACAGGCTTGTACGGAGTGGCGCAAGCGCGACAAGCAAGCGGCGCTCGATCCAGTCGAGCTGAGCCCCAAAATACTGGCTGCATGCGCGCGCGGTGGCAGGTGAGCACGCTCCGCCGAGCGCTCGATTGGGGGATGCTTGCGCCCCTGCGCTTGCGCGCGAAAAGCGTGGCCGACGGCGTGTACGCAGGCGGGCACCGGAGCCGGCGGCGCGGCGCGGGCATCGAGTTCGGCGGTCAGCGCAGCTACGTGCCGGGCGACGATCTGCGCTTCATCGATCGCCACGCGCTCTTGCGTCACGGCGAGCTCTTGGTCCGGCAGTTCGAAACCGAAACCGACCGCACCCTGTGCCTGCTCTTGGATGCCAGCGCCTCGATGAGCTACCGCGGCGAGCAGGCACCGGGCGCGAAGTACGCATTCGCGGCGCTGATCGCCGCCGCCCTGACCAAGGTAGCCGTTGGCGCGGGCGACCGCGTATCGCTGGATTGGTTCGGTGGCGAACGCACGGTGGAGCTCGCAACGGCCGGCGGACGGGAAGCCTTCGAACGTGTCGTGGGGGCGCTCGAAACGGCGGTTCCGAGTGCAGATTTGCACGGCGACCTGCCGGCGCTCGAACGCGCGGTGGCCCGTGTGGAGCGCCGCGCATCGCGCGGCTCGAGCGTGGTCGTGCTGAGCGATTTGTTGGACTTGCCGGACGGCGCGGAGCAAGCGCTGAGCTCGCTCGGCGTACGCGGCAAGTCGCTCCTGGTGGCCCGTGTGCTGGATCCCGACGAGCTGAACTTCCCGTTCACCGGCCCCCTACACCTGCGAGCGATGGAGGGGGATGCGCGTGTAGAAACGGATGCCGCGAGCGCGCGGCCGCGCTACTTGGCGGCGCTCGCCGAGCAGGAACGTACTTGGTCGGAGCGCTTGCTACGTCGCGGCGCTTCGCTAGTTTCGCTCGGTACCGCGGATGACCCTGTAAAAGCCGTGAGAACGGTGTTGGACGCAGTGGGGGGCCTCGGGTGAGCTTTCTCGTTGCAGCGGCGCTCGGCGTCGGCTTGTTCGTCGCGTTTCCCGTCGCCGCTCACTTGCTGCGGCGCGGTAAGGCGCGTGAGCGCGCGTTCCCGCCCACCGGCCTCGTGCCCGCTGCGCGCTCCGTGGCGCGTGAGCGCGCCACGTTGGAAGACCGAGCGCTGTTGTCGCTCCGCGCGCTGCTCATCCTCTGCCTGGCGATCATCGGCGCGACTCCGTTCGTGCGCTGTTCGCGGCTTTCGCTCAGCCGCGACGCGGGCGGCTCGGTCGCGCTCGCGCTCGTGCTCGACGATTCGCACAGCATGCGCGCGCAGGGCGCGGGCGGCTCGCGCTGGGAGCGCGCCACGAAGGCTGCGCGCGAGCTCTTGGCCTCCGCGCGCGAGGGGGATGCGGTCGCGATCGTGCTTGCTGGCAAGCCGGCTCGTCTCGCGCTCGCCGCCACCACCGACCTGGGCGCGGCTCGCCGAGCCCTGAGCGAGCTCGAGCCGAGCGACCGCAGCACGGATCTGAGCGCCGCGGTCGGCCTGTCGCGTACCAGCCTCTCGGGTCTCTCCCACCACGACAAGCGCGTCGTCCTGCTCAGCGATCTGGCCGGGGAGGCGGTGCCCGAGGGTCAACCCTCGCTTTGGACGCCCGTGCCGGAGCTCGCGGCTGCCTTGGAAAATTGCGCAATTTTTGCCGCGGAACGGCGAGGCCGGCGCGCGTTCGTGCACGTCGCTTGCAGCTCGCCGGCGGCCGCCGCAGGGCGCGCCGTGTCGCTCGTGGGCGCCAAAGGCGGCGCATCCCAGCCATTGGCCGCGCGCGCTGGCGTGCAGGAGCTGACGTTGGA
>CAXSGJ010000038.1:57541-66375 GCA_964236865.1 uncultured Polyangiaceae bacterium | reverse complement strand
CGGATCCCCCGCTCGCGCACGCATCGGAGTGGCTCGGAAAGTAGCCGCTCGCCCCGAGCAGGGTCAAGGACCGCGACACGGCGCACCGCCTTCACGGCGATTCGCCCGGCTTTACCGCGGCCGCAAGTAGCGCCGAAAGCCGGCTTCGTCACCGGCTCCGCAGGACCGCTGCTGCGGCCCGCTGGCCTAGAGGTTTTGCCCGTGGTTTTTGCCTTGGCTGCGCGGCGACCCACTTCGAAAATTCACTTGCGTCCGCGATTCTTGCTAACCTGCGGCAATGTTCAAAGAGGCGTTGCAGAGCGTCGTAGAGGGCACGGACGGTGGCATCGCAGGCTTGCTCATGGACTTCGAAGGTATTCCCCTCGAGAGCTACGCGAGAGCGGACGCGGCGATCGACATCGAGACGGTCGGCGCCGAGGTCAGCGTAGTCGTGAAGGGCATCCAACGCGCGACCGAGATGCTCGATGCCGGCGAGACCAGTGAAGTGTCGTTCAAGAGTGACAAAATGATCACGCTGATCCGCGTCATCAATAAGGGCTACTTCGTGGCTCTTACGCTCACGCCCGAGGCCAATTTAGGCAAGGGACGCTACCTGCTTCGCCTCCTCGCGCCCAAGTTGGCCGAGGAGCTTGCGGCCTGAGGTGGCGGACGCAAAACGAAAGCCACGCGGGGGGACGCTTTCCGTCGTTCCCGACGCGCCGAAGATTCGCGCGCGGGGCGCCGTGCGTCTGCTGGTCGTGAGCGGGCCAAACCTCGATCGGCTCGGTAAGCGCGAGCCAGAAGTTTATGGCTCGGCCACCCTTGGGCAAATTCACGAGCTGCTCGGCGCCGCCGCCACGTCGCGCAAGGCAGTGGTCGAGTGTCGGCAAAGCAATCATGAAGGTGCGCTGATCGATTGGATTGGATCGGCGGGCGACGATGGCTTCTCCGGGATCTTGCTGAATCCGGGGGCCCTCACTCACTATTCATACGCGCTCTACGATGCGATCAAAGGCTCGAGCTTGCCCGTGGTCGAAGTTCATCTTTCCAATCCGGACGCGCGTGAAGCATTTCGCAAGGAATCGGTGATCGCACCGGCCTGCGTCGGCACCGTCGCCGGGTTCGGCGCGGCCTCCTACACCTTGGCCTTGACGGGTCTGCTCGACCGCCTGCAGCCCTAAGCTCGCTTTCGGTTGCTCTGTTGCGATGTCGCAGCGCGTCGCAGGCGCGCAAGGTGGTTCGCAGCGGCTGCCAAAGGCGCGCACCCACCATACGAGTTGCGACCGACGATCTGGGTGAGTTAACTTCCCGCTCCCTCGAGCGCCCGATGCGATTCGCGCGGCGCGAGGGCCCGCTTCCGCGAAGCCCTTTGGCACAGGAAATTCGTACACATGCAGCTTCCGCTTGATGAGCTCCAACGCCTGCTCGAACTGCTCGATGAAGGCGGCGCGTCCGAGTTCGAATATGAAGACGACAAGATCCGCCTCAAGGTCGCAATGGCGCGCGGCCCGGCGCCGTCCCCCAATTTCTCTGGCGTGTCGCAGCCTGCGGCAGTCACTGCCCTGCCGGTGGTCTCCCCCGTTCCCGCCGTCGCCGACCCGAACGTGGTCTTCGTGACTTCCCCATTCGTAGGCACCTTCTACCGCGCACCCTCCCCGGAGGCGGAAGACTTCGTGCCGGTGAACGGATCCGTCAAAAAGGGCCAAACGTTGTGCATCATCGAGGCCATGAAGCTGATGAATGAAATCGAAGCCGAATTCTCGGGCACCGTGCTCGAGGTGCTCGTGGACAGCGGCAAGAGCGTTGAGTTCGGGCAGAAGCTCTTCAAAATCAAGAAGAGTTGAGAAGCGCCCGCCACAATGTTTCGAAAAGTCTTGATCGCCAACCGCGGTGAGATCGCCATCCGCGTCATCCGCGCCTGTCGGGAGCTCGGCGTCGCGACGGTCGCGGTTCACTCGGAGGCGGACGCACACGCGCTCCACGTGCGCTTCGCGGATGAAGCCGTATGCATCGGCCCGGCGGCGGCGTCGCTCAGCTACCTCAACATTCCGGCTATCATCAGCGCCGCCGAAATCACGGCGGCGGACGCCATTCATCCGGGTTACGGCTTCCTGTCCGAAAGCACCAAGTTCGCCCAAGTGGTCGAACAATGCGGGCTCAATTTCATCGGGCCGTCGTCGGAGTCCATGTCCCAATGGGGTGACAAGCTTCGCGCTCGCGACGCAGCCATGAAATTTGGGCTACCGCTCTTACCGGGCAGCACCGCGTTGACCAGCTTCGAACACGCTGAATCCGAGGCCAAACGCGTCGGCTATCCCGTTATGATCAAGGCACGTGGGGGCGGGGGAGGACGCGGTATGCGCGTCGTACGGTCTCACGTAGAGGTGCGCCGCGCCTTCGAGTCGGCGACCGCCGAGGCCATGAATGCGTTCAAAAATCCGGAGCTGTACCTGGAACGCTTCGTCGAGCGCCCGCGGCACATCGAGTTCCAAGCGCTCGCCGACAAGCACGGCGGCGTGTGGACCCTGGGCGAGCGCGAGTGCTCGCTGCAGCGCAAGAATCAGAAGCTCGTCGAAGAGTCGCCGAGCCCTGCGATGAACGATGAGCTGCGCGCGACCATGGGCGAGGTGATTCGCAGAGCCATCCGGGAGACCGGCTACACGTCGCTCGGCACGCTGGAGTTCCTGATGGACGAGGACAAGTCCTTGTACTTCATGGAAATGAACACGCGGGTCCAGGTGGAGCACCCAGTAACGGAAATGGTGACCGGCGTCGATTTGGTCGTTGAGCAAATTCGCGCTGCGGCAGGCGAAAAGCTGACGCTGCCCGACACCAGCCTATGGAAGCTGCGAGGTCACGCCATCGAGTGCCGAATCATGGCTGAAGACCCGCGCACCTTCGCGCCTTGGCCGGGCAAGATCCTGGAATATCATCCGCCCGGTGGAGCCGGCGTGCGTGTCGATTCGGGGGTGTTCGGCGGCTGGACGGTGCCGCCGCACTACGACTCGTTGCTAGCCAAAGTGATCGTCCACGCCCCCACGCGAGAACAAGCCCTGACCCGCATGCTGCGCGCCTTGGACGAGTACATCATCAGCGGCATTCGCACCAACATCGATCTTCACAAGCAGCTCCTCCGCTTGCCCGAGGTGATGGAAGGCCGGATGACCACCCGCACCGTCGAAGCGTTCATGGCCTCGCGCGCCAACGCCAACTGAGCGTGGGTGAGAGTCACGGGCGTAAGCGCAAAGTCGTGGCCTTTCGCCCGATATTCTCGGCGTGAAAGGCGGACGGGCACTCGACGCTCACCGGGCAGGCCGCGCACGCGGGCTTGCGCGCGGCGCAGATCCTTCGACCGTGAAAAATCAGGGTATGCGAGAGCATGTCCCAGTCACTTGGCGGAAAGAGAGCCATCAAATCGCGCTCGATTTCCGGGGGCTCGCTGTGCTTGGTCCAGCCCAAGCGCTGACTGATGCGTTGCACGTGGGTATCGACCACGACGCCTTCGGGAGTGCCAAAGGCTACGCCGAGGACGACGTTTGCGGTCTTACGTCCGACTCCGGGCAAGAGGATCAGCTCCTTCAACGTGCGGGGAACCTCCCCCGCGTGCTCGGTCAACAGGCGTTGGCAGAGCCCGATCACGTTCTTGGTCTTTTGTCGGTACATGCCGACCTTGCTCAGCACGAGCTCGACCTCGGATGGCTCGGCTTTGGCTAGTGCTTTTGGAGTCGGCCAACGAGTGAATAGTTCGGGGGTGATCTTGTTGACCATCACGTCCGTGCTTTGCGCCGACAGCACCGTGGCCAGGATCAACTGGAACGCGCTTTCGTGATCCAGCTCGCAGTGCGCGTCGCTGTGCCTGATTCTCAACTTGCCGTAGGTGACGCTGGCCTGTGCTGCGTTGAGCCGCGGTCTTCGCTTGGGCCGCGCTTTTTTCGCGGGCGAAGGCGCGCCGGCTGGCTTGGCGCTCGCCTTGGATGGCGGCTTGGCATCGGCCTGGGTGGCCCGCCGCTCAGGCGCCTTCTTGGCCGCCATCACCCGCGTCTTCCGCGTCTTCCGCTGGGGCCTCGTCGGCAGGCGAGGGGTCTTCGGTCTGACCGCCCGATGGCGGCACGCTGTCTCGCGGCTCCGGACTGCCGCCATCGTCGGCTGGTTCCTCGCCTTCAGCTTCGAGCGCGGCGCCGTCCCGGCTTTCACCGATCGGCTCGATCGCCACCACGCGCTCGTCTTCGCCCACGCTCATCAGCTTGACGCCTTGGGCGTTGCGGCCTGTCTCGCGGATGCCCTCTATGGGTGTTCGAATGGTTTGCCCGCGATCGGTGATCAGCATCACCTCGTCCTCTTGCTTCACCATCGCGATGCCGACGACGGGCCCATTGCGGTCACTGCAATCGATCAGAATGATGCCTTTGCCGCCGCGATTTTGGCTGCGAAACTCATCGATGGGCGTGCGTTTACCGTAGCCGCGCTCGCACACCGCGAGCACGAACTTGCGCTCTGCTTCGGTGCGCGCTAGGCCCACCACCTCGTCGTTTGGCTCGAGCTCGATCGCCTTTACGCCGGCGGTGTTGCGGCCCATGGGGCGAACCTGCTGCTCGTCGAAACGAATGCTTTGCCCGAGCTTCGTGGCCACGAAGAACTCGGCGCTGCCGTCCGTGACGATGGCGGTAAACAGCTGGTCGTCGTCGGCGATCTTTACCCCGATGATGCCCTTGTCCCGAAAATTCTCGTACTCCAAAAGCTCGGTCTTCTTGATTTGCCCGCCACGCGTGATGGTCGTTACGTACTGGCCCGCTTCGACCTTGTTCACGGGGGTGATGGCCGCGATCTTCTCATCCCCCTCCATCTCGATGAAGTTCACGATCGCACGGCCCTTGGCCCCGCGCGCGGCTTGCGGAACCTCATACACCTTCTTCACGTAAACCTTGCCGCGGCTCGAAAAGAAGAACACCAAGCTGTGGGTGGAGGCGATGAACAACTGATTCAGGAAGTCGTCGTCGCGGGCCTCCATGCCCTTGTTGCCCTTGCCGCCGCGTTTCTGCGCGCGATAAGTGGAGACCGGCGTGCGTTTGATGTAGCCAGAGTGCGAGATCGTCACGACCATGTCCTCTTCTTGGATCAGGTCCTCGATCAGGATCTCCGCCTCGTTGTCGATGATCTCCGTGCGGCGCTTCTCGCCATGCTTGGTCTTGACGTCCTCCAGCTCCTTGACGATGACCTGCATCAGCAGGTGCTCTTCGGCCAAAATCGCCCGAAGCCCCGCGATCTGATCGGAGAGCGTGCCGTACTCTGCGGCCAATTTTTCTTGTTCTAGCCCCGTCAGGCGAGCCAAACGCATGTCCAGGATGGCCTTGGCCTGACGTTCGCTGAGTCGGTAATCGTGGCCGCGCGCGGCGGTCTCGATCTCTGCTTCGGGACGCCCGGCGCGGCGGACGAAGGCCTCGAGCCCTTTCAACGGCAGCGCCATCAGGCGCGCTTGCGCTTGCTCGGGGTCGGGGGATTCGCGGATGGTCCGGATCACCAAATCAACCTCGGTGATGGCCATGCCCAAGCCCTCGACCAGCTCGCGTTGACCCTCGGCTCGGGTGAGCTCGAAGCGCGTGCGCCGACTGATCACCTCGCGGCGATGCTCGACGAATCGCTCCAGGGTCTGCTTTAGATCCAATACCTCGGGGCGCGAATCGACGATCGACAAGTTGATGATGCCGAAGGATGATTGCATGTCGGTCAGGCGGTAGAGCTGATTGAGGACCACCTGTGGGAAGACGTCTTTCTTCAGCTCCAGTACCAGGCGCATGCCATCGCGGTCGCTCTCGTCTCGCGCTTCTTTGATGCCCTCGATGCGCTTGTCGCGCATCAGCTCGCCAATCTTGGCGTGGAGCCGCGCTTTGTTGACCTGATACGGGATCTCGGTGACGACGATCTGCTCACGGTCGTTCGAGCCGGTGACCTTTTCGATCTCGATTCGAGCGCGCATGACGATCGAGCCACGCCCCGTCTTGTACGCCTGGTGGATGCCGGCACGCCCGTAGATCATCCCCGCCGTCGGGAAATCCGGCCCTTTTATGTCGAGCATCAGATCTTCGACCGCCGACTCCGGCGCGTTGATCAACCGAATCGTGGCGTCGATCACTTCCCCCAGGTTGTGGGGGGGAATGTTGGTCGCCATGCCAACCGCGATCCCGCCTGAGCCGTTCACCAGTAAATTCGGGTAGCGCGCGGGAAGCACCGTGGGCTCTTCACCGGATTCATCGAAGCTTGGCGTGAAGTCGACGGTCTCTTTCTCGATGTCGGCGAGCAGCTCCATCGCAATGCGCGCCAGCCGGCACTCGGTGTACCGGTAGGCAGCGGCGGGGTCACCATCGACGGACCCGAAGTTGCCTTGGCCGTCAATCAGCATGTGACGCATCGAAAAATTCTGCGCCATGCGCACCAGCGCGTCGTAAACGCTGGCATCGCCGTGCGGATGATAGTTACCCAACACTTGGCCAACGACCTTTGCGCACTTGCTGTACGAGCCGCCAGGAGACAAGTTCAAGTCGCGCATCGCAAATAGGATACGGCGGTGTACGGGCTTCAACCCGTCCCGAACATCGGGGATGGCTCGCCCGATGATCACGCTCATGGCGTAATCCAGGTACGAGGTCCGCATCTCGTCCTGAATGCCGATCGGATGCTCCTGCGGGTTACTCGAGCTTTCGTTTTCCAAGTTGCACCCGAAGTAGCGCGGGAATGTGCAGGTTACAAGCACTCACCGGGGCGTGATGGAGGTCCGCGGGCGCGCCGTTCTCGCGACGGTGGTTGCGTTCAAAAGAAATTCCCGATCGTGAATTCGAATACGTTCTTCTCCTCGAAGGGCAGCGGGCGGAACGGAAAGCCCCATTCGAAGCGCAGCGGGCCGAGCGGCGAGAACCAGCGAATACCGAAGCCGTACGAGGTTCGGAGCCGTGCCAGGCTGCTGATGCCGTCGAAGCACGGGCTCACGACTTGATATTGAATCGCAACGCCGCCGGCCTTGCAGTAATTGTTCTCGAGGTTCCAAGCGTTGCCGGCGTCGGTGAAGAGCACGCCGCGCACTCCGACGGACTCCACGATCGGAAACTCGAGCTCCAGATTTTGGAAGTACTCGAGGTTACCGCCGATCAGCGCGCCGTTAGCGATGGGAGAACTGTTCGGATCCGTCGTTTGGGTGAGGCCGACGCGCGGGCCCACGGTGCGGAAGCGAAACCCGCGTACGTCCAGGATGCCACCCAAGAAGAAGCGCGCGAAAATTGGCACGCCCTCGCTGGACGGACTCGTGACGTGGCCGGCCTCCATGTTCAGCTTCAGCACGAAGCCCGCGCCGATTGGATAATAAAAGCGACCGATGAAGCGGTGCTTCAAAAATCTGTTTTCGGAGCCTAGAGCCGACGCCGCAAGCTCAGTGCTGCCATAGAGATAAATGCCACTGGTCGGGAAAAGCCGATTGTCGCGCGTGTCGAGGGTAAGCGCCGGGCGCAAGCTGGACGTGAAGCCGTCGTTGAATAGGTTTGCGAGCGGGAGCCTGGTGAACACGCTGACCGCGCTGCTGGTGCCGAGCAGGGTCGACGTCGTCTGGGTCGACACCCGGTCGAGCTCCGCCGTGTAGGTGAGGGAAGCATTCAGCTCTGGCTCGATCAACGGATAGCCGAAGGTCAGGCCCGCGCCCCGGCTGGATTGAGAAAAGTCGTTGTAGACTCTGAGCTGGTCGTACAAATCTAAGCTGGTGTTAAACAGGCTGTCGAGGAAGTAAGGCTCGAACAGGCGTACGCTGACCAGCTGCCGCAAGCTCGAGACCTGAGCCTGCAGAGACAGGCTTTGCCCGTTGCCGAACAGGTTCGCCTGCTGAATCTGAGCCGTGGCAATGAAGTTTTCGATGCTCGAGAAGCCCGCACCGACCTGGAACGTGCCGGTCGGTTTCTCGCTCACCTCGATGTAAACGGTCATCTTGTCCGGGGCCGAGCCGGCCTCGGTGGAAACATCGACCCGCTCGAAGTAACCGAGCGCCGTGATGCGACGCTTCGAGCGGTCGAGCTTGGTTTCACTGAACAAGTCGCCTTCGGAGACCTCCATCTCGCGGCGGATGACCTTGTCGCGCGTCTTGGAGTTACCGCGGATTTCGATGCGCTCGAAGTGCACGAGCGGCCCGCGCTCGACTGGCACCGTTACGTCCACCTCGTGGGTGACCGGGTCCAGCTGAGTGCCGGGATTCGCTTCTACGTTGGCGTAGCCGTGGTCGCGATACAGCGTGCGGATGCTCTGCAGGTCCTCGAGCAACTCGGCGCGATTGAAGTAGTCGCCGGCCTCCGCGCGGACCATCATGCGTAGATTGCGGCGCCCGTCGATGGGTTCGACTTCGGCCCCGTTGGCGCCCTTCTCGTAGACGCGGAGCTGTCGGATTTTGTAGCGCGGGCCCTCGTCGATCGTAATCGAGACCTCGATGCCGTTGCGGTCCGGAGTCAGCATGATCCGCGGCGTGCTGATCGAGACGGAGAGGTAACCGCGGTCGTAGTACATCGCGCTCAAAACGGCGATGTCACGCTCGAACGCGTCCTGGCGAAACGGCCCGCCCGACCCGAACGCGAAAAAGCCTGCGTTGCCCGTCAGCATCAACGATCGGAGCTCTTCGCTCTCCACGTGTTCGTTGCCGATGAACGTGATGCGGCGGACGCTGACCTGGCCGTGCTCGGTGATCTTGAACTTGACCTCTACCTCGTTGTTCTTCTGCGGCACGACCTCGTTCTGGACTTCCGCTAAAAAGTAGCCCTTCTCCGCGTACATATCGCGGATTTTCTGGACGGTGCGGCGTACCGCGGGCAAGCTGAGAATCGTGTTCGCCT
>CAXSGJ010000038.1:34022-57531 GCA_964236865.1 uncultured Polyangiaceae bacterium | reverse complement strand
TTGAGCTCGATGCCCTCGTTCAAGTCGTCTTTGGAAATGTCCTCATTGCCATCGAAGGTGATGGTGCCGATGCTCGGACGCTCTCGCACCACGAAGCGCAGCTCCACGCCCTCGTCGTGACGGTCCAGGTCGACCTCAATGTCGTCGAAGAAGCCCGAATTCCAGAGCTCCCGCACGTCTTGAGTCAATGTCTCGGGCTTGAACCTTTGTCCGACGCGTTCGCGGATATAGGTGAGCACATCCTCGGGCGTGACGCGGCGATTGCCGCTGACCTGAATCCGCTGCAGCGGCAGATCCCGCGCCAGCTCCGCCTCGCCCGGCGGAAGCGCCCCCGCCGGTGGCTCGCTCGGAAGCTCTCCCGCGTCCGTCTCTTTTACGCTAGGCTCGGTGGGAGCGGCAGCGGAAGGTGACGCCGCCGAGGAGGGGGCAGGGGCGCTGGCCGCGGGCGTAGCTTGCCGTACCGGTCTGCGAGCAGCCGGGGCGCCTTGGGCGAACGCCGCCGCCTCCGCGATCAACGACAGCGCGAGAACGATGACGAAACGCGTCCACGCGTGGCAGCGGGCGGCAGGGATACGTTGCATTTGACCGTTCGAATCGAGCCTTCGGGTGCGTGCCAAGTCTGCTGCCGTAGTCTCGGGAGCGCCCCGCGTAGCGCGGACCCAGGCTTGTCTCAAGCCGGGCCGGAAAAAGCCAGGCAAAACCGTCCGAAAAAGTCTCTTCCAGCGAAAACACCGGCCTCTTCGCGTCGCGCAGCTCGCGTTGAAATCGCCGCATTCCCGCCTGCTGGCCGGATTGATCGAGTTACGACGACTACACGTCGAGGTCGCCAACGCCGACGTCGTCGGCGCGGTTCATGATGAAGTTGAAGCGCGCCGCGGGGTCCTTGCCCATCAGCTCGCTCACGATGCGGTCGGTCTCGAGGGCGTCCGCGATGTTCACGCGCAGCATACGCCGCGTGCGCGGGTTCAAGGTGGTGTCCCACAGCGTTTTGGCCATCATTTCGCCCAGGCCCTTGAAGCGGGTGATGTCGGCCTTGGTATTGCCCTTCTGCTTCTCTTTCAGCAAGCGATCGCGGTCGGCGTCGTCGGCGGCCCAGTACGTCTCTTTGCCGAGGTCGATGCGGTAGAGCGGCGGCATGGCGATGAACACGCGCTCTTGCCGGATCAACTCAGGCAAATGTCGATACAGGAAGGTCAATAGTAGAGTGGTGATGTGGTGCCCGTCGGAGTCGGCGTCGGCCAGCAGCACCACGCGCTGGTAGCGGAGCTTGGCTAGCTCGAAATTCGCGCCGATGCCGCAACCGAGCGCGGTCACCAGATCCGCGAGCTCTTTGTTCTCGATCACTTTGCCGACGCTCAAGCCCTCCGTGTTCAGCACCTTGCCGCGGAGTGGCAGGATGGCCTGCGTGTTTCTGTCTCGGCCTTGTTTGGCTGAGCCGCCTGCCGAATCACCCTCGACGATGAACAGCTCGGTGTTGTCGCGGTTGTGCGTCAGGCAGTCAGCGAGCTTGCCGGGCAGGGTGAGCCGGCCGCTGGTCGCGCTCTTGCGAGACACCGCGTTGGATGCCGCACGCGAGGCCTCTCGTGCGCGCGCCGAGAGGATGATGCGCGCGACGATCTGCTCGGCGACGGTTCGGTTGGAATTGAGCCATTGCTCGAGCACGGGTCGGATCGCGGCGTCGACCAACGACTGCACCTCCGGGTTGTTCAGCCGATCCTTGGTCTGACCCTGAAACTGCGGTTCGGCCACGAACACGCTCAGCACCGCGGCCCAGCCCTCGCGGATGTCTTCCGCGGTCAGGCTCACGCCTCGCGGGGCTAGATTATGCGTTTCGATGTAGTTTCGGACGGCCTTGGCCACCCCCGCGCGAAGCCCATTTTCGTGCGTGCCGCCAGAGCCCGTGGGGATGCCGTTGACGTAGCTCTTCACGACTTCTTCGGTGGATTCAGTCCACTGAAACACGACCTCCAGCCGCAGCTCGCCGTCTTTGTTGAGCACGAACGGCACTTCATGGGCGGGCTTGAAGTGAGCCTGAGCCAGAATCTTCTTCAGGTAATCGAGGATGCCGTCCTGGTGGAAGAAGGTTTCTTTTTTGCCGGTGGCTTCTTCCGTGAAATTTACCTTCACACCGCGATGCAAATAGCTGGCGATTTCCAGGCGCTCGCGGATGGTGTCTGCGTTGAAATCCGTTTTTGGAAAGATGGTTGGGTCTGGGCGGAAGAAGACCGTCGTGCCCGAGCCCTTGGCCGCTCCGAGCTTCTTCAGCTTGGAAGCGACGACGCCGCGGCTGAACTCCATCTGCCATTCAGCGCCGTCGCGCTTCACCGTCACCTGGACCTTGGACGACAGCGCGTTCACAACGGACGCCCCTACGCCGTGGAGGCCGCCCGACGTTTTGTAATTGTCGCCTTCGAACTTGCCGCCCGCGTGCAGCGTCGAATACACGATCTCGAGCGCAGACTTCTTGTGGGTCGGGTGCGGATCGACGGGGATACCTCGTCCGTTGTCGCTCACCGTGACGGACTGCTTGTCCTTGTGCAAGGTGACGTTGATCTCGGTGGCGTGCCCGTTCATCGCCTCGTCGACGGAGTTGTCGACGATTTCCCAAACCAAGTGATGTAGCCCAGACGAGCCCACGCCGCCGATGTACATACCGGGGCGCTTACGGACAGGATCGAGCCCTTCGAGTACCGTGATGTCTTTGGCCGTGTAGGTGGTCGCCATGGTGCTCGATCAGTTGGAGAGGGGTTGAGGTGCGCTGGGTGTCTCGAGCACGACCCGCACGAGCTTGCCGCGCTTGAGCAGTTCCCGACCCTTACCCCCGCGAGCACTACGCTCGAATTTGGTGCTGGTGATGCGCTGCTCACCGCCGAGCGACGTCTCGAGCACCAGCGCGTCGCGATCGTTGGCCACTGCCTTGAAGCCGATCAGCGCGTCGCCATCATCAGCGAGTTTGAGCAGCAGCACGCCCTTTCCCGGCCCGCTGAGGTAGCCAATCTCGTCCAGGCCGCAGAGCAGTGCGCGGCCTTCCTTGCTGGCGGTGATCACCGTTTCCTTGCCGCGCACTAGCGATACCCCGACGACCTGCACACCGTCGGCGACCCGCGCATAGCGCCGGCCGGTGCGTGTGCTCGGCTCGACGAATGGCGCAAGCCCGATGCCAAACGCGTATCCGTCGCTCGTAGCCGCCACCACGTAGGTCTTTGGCCGTTTTCCGTCGCGTTCGGCGACGTCGCCGAGCACCCGGGCATCGAGCGAATAGCAGGCGATGATCTTCTCGCCGTCCTTCAGCTTGAACAGCTTTTGAATCGGTTCGCCGTAACCGCTGGTGGCGGGCACATCGATCATTCGGCAGCTGTACACGGTGCCGAGATTCGAGAAAAAGGCCAGGCTTTCGCGGGTCGAGCCCGCCACGCAGGCCAGCACCGCGTCGCCTTCGCGCAGCCGAGTAGAGACGGGGTCTTTGATCTCTTTCTGACGCTTGACCCAGCCGTCCGCAGTGAGCAGCACCACGTTGTCCTCGGCGACGATCAGATCCTCTTCCGTAAATTCTTGCTCGTCATTGACGGTTTCGATCAAGGTGCGCCGTTTGCCGTTTTTGCCGAACTTTTCGATCACGGCCGCGAGCTCCTGGCGGACCAACCCCCAGCGGCCCTTGGATTCCTTTTCTTGCAGCAGCTCCTTGATCTCCTTGGAGCGTTTACGCTTGTCTTTGAGCTCTTTCTGAATCACCAAGATCTCGAGGCGAGCCAGCCGGTACAGCTTGAGCTCAAGGATCGCATCGGTCTGCTCGGCGTCGAGCTGGAACTTCGCCATGATCTTCTGCGCCGCGTCGGACTTTCCTTCGGAAGCTCGGATCATTTTCAGGATCTGGTCGAGCGCGTCGAAGACCTTTTCGAAGCCCTCGAGCACGTGGACGCGCTTCTGCAGCGCGGCCAGCTCGTGGCCAAGGCGGCGCGTCACCACCTCCAAGCGGAAGTGCAGAAAATGCCAAAGGATTTGCTGCAAATCCAAGCGCTCGGGGCGGCCTACCTCCGGATTTTCGGTCGGCACGAGGCACGTCAAATTCACTGCGAAATTGGTCTGAAGCGGCGTGTGCTTGAATAGGTAGGCGAGGACCTTGTGCTCGTCGGCTTCTTTTTTCAGCTCCAGCTCGATCCGAACGTCGTCGGTCGACACGTCGCGCACGTCCAAGAGCATCGGCATCTTACGCGAGACGACCACGTCCGCGATGCGCTCCACCAACACCGATTTGTTGACGGTATAGGGAATGCTGGTGATGTTCAGAGTCTTCGTCGTCTTGCCTTCGGAAACCAGCTCCCAGGTGCCGCGAACCTTGATTGAACCCTGGCCAGTCTCGTAAACTTGCTTCAGCTCTTCCGAGCTTGCCACGATGTGCCCGCCGGTGGGAAAATCGGGGCCTTTGATCGTGCGGCACAGTTCGCGTGACGTGAGCTGCTTGCCTTCGAGCAACGCATCCAGCTGCCGAATCGCGGCGGCCACGACTTCCTCCGGGTTGTGCGGGGGGATGTTGGTCGCCATGCCGACGGCGATTCCCGATGCACCATTGATCAGTAGGTTCGGAATGGCGGAGGGCAGGACCACGGGCTCGGACTTGGTCCCGTCGTAATTAGGCCGAAAATGCACCGTGTCTTCGTCGATCTCGGTCAGGATCTGGTCGGCGATGTTGGCCAGCCGGCACTCGGTGTAACGGTAAGCGGCCGCTGGATCACCGTCGAGCGAGCCGAAATTTCCCGAGCCGTCGACCAAGGGCGCGCGCAAGCTAAAGGATTGGGCCATGCGCACGAGCGCGTCGTAAATCGCAGCGTCGCCATGCGGATGGTAATTGCCCATCACGTCGCCCACGATCTTGGCGCACTTTCTGTGTTTGGCGTCCCCGGTCACGCCCTGCTGCCACATCGTGTATAAGATCCGGCGCTGAACGGGCTTCAGGCCGTCCCGGACATCCGGAATGGCGCGGCTCGTGATCACCGACAAGGCGTAGTTCAGGTAGCGAGTTTGCGCGACCTCGTGCAGAGCTGCCGGTTCTTCGGCGAAGAGCGGCGGTTCATCGCCGCCTCCGCCCGGTGCGCCGCGCCGCTTCTTGGGGGGCTCGCCGTTGCCGGGGGACTCTTTCGTGTTCTTGGTCTTGCCTGTCGCCAACGTTTCGCCTTCCCCGGCGACCCGAAGGCCGCCGGCACCGCGCGATTCGCTAGCTTTCTTTCCTGCCGAAAGTCAATATCTTCAGAAGAAATGCAGGGCTGCACGACGAAAGCGACCCGCTTCCGCATCTTCCTGGGGGCCCTCGCCGCGCTCCAATTGGCCTGCCGGAGCCGCCCCAGCAGTGAACACCTTCCCACCTGCAGCAATGACGGCGTCGTCAGCACTCGGCGCGATTTGAGCGGCGCCGGTGTGGAACTCGCGGTCGAAACGATACAGACCAGCTGTCAAAACTGCCTATCCGCAGCCCGTCCCGGCGCACCGCCGGGGTCGGCCTGCAGCGCCGCGTCGGTCTGCGTCGAATTCTGTTGTCGCTGCCACGAAGGGCGGGTGGGCGCGAGCTACCGCGCCCGCGTGTGCGCCGCGCGTGAATGCGCCAGCGAGAAGGCGGCGTGCAGCGTTGCGCGCGCCACGATTAGCCCGGACGTGTGCCGCCAATGAGTGGAGTCATGGGCTCGCACCGGAGCGGAGCCAACACGACGCCAAAACCGCAGATCGCCGGGCGTGTTCGAGGCCTCAGGGTCTCGAACGGCTGAGTGGATCGCTCTGGCGGCCGATGCATCCCGGTGGCTAGCCATCGTTGCGGAATTCCTCGACCGCGATGCCATACCGCTTCATCCACCGGTGGACCTGCATACGTGCCTTGCCTAACTCACGCCCAACGGCGGCTACGTTGCCCTGGTGATGGACCAGCATCGCGCGCAGCTCGAGCTCGCTTGGTACATAGAGCGCGGAATGTTCGACAACACGCACCGGCGGCGCGTGCGATGGCCCTTTGCCGTAGTCGGTCATCGCCTCGAGCACCGCCTCTGGCAGCAGATCGGGCGCTAAAATCGGCCCCTCTGCCAGCGCCACGCTGCGCTTGATACAGCCTTCCAGCTCGCGCACATTGTACGGGAAATCGTGTTGCAAAAGGCCGGTCATGTACGGAAAAGAAAGCACGTAGCTCGGCCGCCCGGCGCGAGCCAAAAAACTTCTAGCCAGCACGTAGATGTCTTCCTTGCGCTCGTGCAACGGCGGCAAAAACACTTCGTATTCGTTGAGGCGCGCGTATAGATCCTCGCGAAAACGTCCTTCTTGTTGCATCCGGTTCAGGTCGCGGTGCGTCGCGCTCACCACGCGCACGTCGACTTTTTCAGGGACTGTCGCGCCCAGCGGCAGCACCTCTTTGGCTTGCAGCACGCGTAGCAATTTGGCTTGTGCGTCGACCGGCATGTCGCCGATCTCATCCAGGAACAGCGTCCCCCCGTCGGCTGCGCGGATCAGCCCCGGCTTGTCTCGGTCAGCGCCCGAGAACGCTCCGCGCTTGAAGCCGAAGAGTTCGCTCTCCAAGAGCAATGCCGGAATCGCCGCGCAGTTGACCGCGGCAAAGCGCCCACCCCGGCCGCTCAGGCGGTGCAGCTCACTCGCAACGATCTCCTTGCCCGTGCCGCTCGCGCCGCGCAGCACGACGCTCAGCAAAGTTGGCGCGACGCGCTCCAGCTCCGCGACGATGCGATCCATTTGCAGGCCGCCGACGAGCAGGCTGGGCTGCACGGCGCGGCGCGCGGCGCCGCGGCTGAGGGAGCCGTCCAGGCGATATCCGGCATACTGCTCGGCGTCGCGGTCGACGAATTTGAAGATCGCATCGCCGATGCGCACCTCGTCATTGTCGTCCAGCGGGCTGCCTTGAACACGCCTGCCATTGACGATGACTCCGTTGCGGCTGCCCAGATCTCGAACGTGATACGCGCCGTTCGCCCAAGCTATCTCGGCGTGGCGGCGGGACACGGCGGGGACGTCGAGCTCGAGATCCACACCCGGCTCGCGTCCGATCACGACCAGATCCCGCCGGAACGGAAACGCGGCGGGCAGCTTGGCCCAGGATTCCGCGTACAAGAGCACGAGCCCAGCCACGGGCCCGGCGCCGGGACCCCGCGCGGTCTCGAACTCCTGCATCGCGCCGGTGGTGTTGTCGGCCATCGAGGGCCTAGAGTACCGCCTCTGCAATGGATATCGAAACGCTCAGCGTCGCGGCCGTACAATTGCAAAGCCAGGATGACCTGACGCAGAACCTGGACGAGTGTCTGAGGCAGGTGCGCGCGGCCAGCCGAGCCGGCGCGAAGCTCGTCGTGTTGCCCGAGAACTTCGCCTATTTTGGCGCGGAAGAAGGCAAGCGTCGGATCGCGGAGCGGCTCGGGGACCCAACCGGTCCGATTCAAGCAAAGCTCTCCGAAATGGCGCGCGACAACCAGATCTACCTGGTCGCAGGTGGTTTGCCCGAGGCGTCGGCTGACCCGCTTCGACCCTTCAATACGGCGCTCGTCCTCGGCCCAGATGGCACCCCGGTCGGCTCGTACCGGAAAATCAATCTCTTCGACGTCGCGCTCCAGGACGGAACGAGCCTGTCGGAGTCATCGGCCACGACTGGCGGCGCGGCCGATGCGTTGACGGTCTTCGATATCCACGGGTTTCGCGTGGGTTTGTCCATTTGCTACGACTTGCGGTTCCCCGAACTGTACCGGGCTCTGGTCGCGCGTGGCGCCAACGTGCTCTTGATACCTTCGGCCTTCACCGTGCACACCGGCAAGGATCATTGGCATCCCTTACTCCGCGCTCGGGCCATCGAGTCGCAGGCGTACGTGATTGCCGCTGCGCAGTGGGGTAAGCACCCGCGCGGCCGCGCCACGTACGGCCATTCGCTCGTGATCGATCCGTGGGGAACGGTGATCGCAGAGTCCTCAGACCAGGTTGGGTTTGTCACGGCGACGCTCGATCTTCGCTACCTCGAGCGAGTGCGGGCCGCGATCCCATGCCTGAACGGGCTCCTGGAGGAGCGCGGCGCGCGCAGGGTTCGCTGAGAGCGTAGGCCGCCCAAGCGAAGCCGCGACGGCGCCTTAGAGATGACGCTTGGCGATCTCGGTCCAGGTGCCGGTTGGCTCGAGCGAGATGTAGCTCTTCCAGAAGGGCCGGGCCTTGCTCGTCTCGCCGATTTGCTCGTAAGCCATGGCCAGGTTGAAGTACGCGTCCGAAAATTTCGGGTCCGCCTCAATGGCGCCGTGAAAGAGCGGCACGCTGAGCTCGGGTTGTCCGCGTTCGAGCATGACGTAGCCGAGATTATACTGGGCCTCGGGCTGCCTGACGTCGATCTCCAGGGCTTTGCGGTACAGCGCTTCGGCGGCCTCCGCGTCGTGCCGGCGGAAGCGAATATTGCCGAGGTTGGTGTAGGCGATGGCAAGCCAAGGGTCGAGCGCGACGGCTTCCCGGTAGAGCAGCTCCGCGTCGTCCATGGATAGCGGATCCTCATCCAGCTGGCTGGCGCGCAGATACAGTTCATACGCGGTGCGCGAACGCTCGCGACCCGCCGACGGACGGAGCACGCGCACGACGTCGTCGCGCAGCGACTTCACTTCGAAGTCCAACACCATCTGCCCGGTGAGCGGCTCGAACGCGCCGTCGCTCGTATGAACGACGACGTGCTGCCCATCCGAGACGATCCGCAGCTCTTGCAGCGGTCGGGTCACTTTGGGTAACGAGCGTTTGAGCGCGCCTACGGCCCGGGTCACGTCTCGCAAGCGGACGCGCTGCTCGAGCAGCGACTGCGCCGTTCGCAGCGCGATCAGGTCGGAAAAAGAATAGGCGCGGCGCCCGCGCCGACGCCCGGTTGGGGAAACCACACCGGCACGGTCGAAGGTCCGCAAGCGGGCCTGAGAGATACCGAGCAAGCGAGATATTTCCCCGCTCGTGAACAAATCGGTCAGGGGCTCGCGGCCACCGTTGGAGTCCGAGGCGGGCGAGAGCGCGTCTTGTTCGTGCTTTTGCACACGACCGCCACCCGGTCCGAAAACCACGTGGATAATCTTTTCGTCGCGTTGTCTCTTGCGACCCATGCGCTTGCTGTTTCCCGCCTGCTCGTAGAAGGACGACCTTCTAACTCTTCTGCACGGCGCTTCGTGTCAAGTGGCAGCGAGAGGATCGACCGTGCGCCGCAGAATGCTGACGCTTCAGTGCTCGTGTGCGCGGCGCTTGGAGCGCGTTACAGCGCGCGCGAGTGATAGCGCGCTCGCCGCGACATTGTTGAAAATCCATCTTGACGACCGCGCTGGGTGCACTTCGGACGCGCGCATGTGTGGAGCTGCGCGCTCACGACGCACGCTTCGGCGTGACGCCTGCGACTGTGCGCTCCGTCCGCTCGGGCCGATCGCGGTTTTCGAACACACGCGCTTCGACATCGACGTCGACGCGGATGCCACGTGGGTCGTAGCGCACGAACAACTCCGCGCGCACGCGGCCGATCGGCGCGCCCGATCGAACTTGTGCTTCCAGGCACGCGATGCGAATTGCCCTCAGGCGCGCGTGCGGGTCACCGGCGATCAGGCGGCCGATCTCCGCGGCGCGTTCGTTGGGCACGGAACCGCCTTGGGATTGGAACGGCAGCAGCACGCTGGTCGACCCGTAGTAGGTCGCGCCATCGGGCTCGCTCCGGGTTGCGCCTTCGCTCATCACGTCTGCGGCTTCGAATAACTCGCGTAGCCGGTAGTCGGCGGACTGCCACAGCTCGAGTGTCCGCCTCACACCGATGGGCAGCGCCCCTGCCTTGACGGGGCCAGGCCCGCGCAGCTTACGCGCCACGGAACACTCGCCTCGCCGCAGCGCCGGAGTGCTCGGCCGGCCCGCGAGATTGCGGGCCGCGCGAGAGGGGGCGGCAAGGCGGCCAGAGGAGTTGCGATGGCACGTACGGATCGTACGTCGACCGTGGCCAAGACACGAAATTCGGCGTGTTTTTGGCGTGCTACCGCGAGTCCGCCTCGAGGTGGCGGATTTCGCCTGACGCTTACTTGCCCACGCCAAGCTAAATCAGCAAAAAATGCGGCCAAATAGCCACCTAATCAGGAGTCATCGTCGATGAGCAACGACACGCAGCGCGCCTACACCGGACTGGACCGACGCCTACATCGCATGTACGTGACTCGCAATACGGAGTACCACTTCTGCGGACGGACCTGCGTCGCGGTGCGGGACCGAAGGACTGGGCACTTCCTGAATACTCACGAGGCGGTTCGTCGGCAGCTCTCGGGCGGCGTTAAATACCAGGAAAATGGCACGGCCATCCCTTCATTGGCAGCGCCGCAAATCGGCGAAGCATTGTACTTCGGGGAAGAGGGCCGGGAGCTGGTAACAATCCTGTGTTCAAGCATCGAACGCCCTTCGCGAAGCTTAGTTGCTTCATATCCGCAGCTGGCGTGACGCCATCAGCCCCGCGACATGTTCAACCACTTCCGCAAATTACGGGCGATTTGCGCGTAATTCCCTGCACCTATCGGCCCCCCTTCGCGGCCCTCTGCGAAGCTCGATTCGCAGCAACGCCCAGCAAGCCGCTAAATCGCGGCATTTATTTGATGACGGCAGACAGTCAGAGTTCGGCATCATTCTTGGATAGAGGGCGACGTCCGGTTCACCGGGCAAAGGACAACCCATCATGGCGCAATCTTCACCACTGACCTCCCCGAGCCCCAAGTCCGATCCTCGAGCGGTCGAGATTTTGGCTAAGAACATCTACCGCGAGTTTCGCGCCAGCGGATTCTCCGAGCGCGATGTGCTGGCCCTGGCCGGAGAGCTGCTCTCGCTCGTTACGCGCGATGTAAAGGCCGAAAAACCGCTCTAAAGCCCTATTAGAAATCGGGTTGGCCCGCACCGCGTCCGCGCGGCCGCGGGCCGTTCTCTTTTGTGCCTCCGCCGCGCTTCGAGCCGGCGCTGCGAAGTCAGCGTGTTGGTTGCCGTTCCGGCGTGATAGCCTCCGCTGAGCTCGTGGCTTGGCGCGGAGAGTTACGTTTCAAGTGATTGCACCGACGTCGTCTGCAAAAGCCCCGATGTTCGTCATCATCGTCCACGAGAAGGGCGGCGCGGAGCGACGTGAGGTGTTTGATACGGCTGAGCTCACCCTCGGCCGAGTTCAGGGCAACGAGCTCATGCTGCCCAAGGGCAACGTGTCCAAGCGCCATGCACGCCTGTTGTATCGCGACGGGCGCTTCATCGTCACCGACCTCAACAGTACCAACGGCACATACGTCAATCGCCGCAAGATCACCCAGGCCACGATCGTTCGTGACGGGGACCGGATCTACGTCGGCGATTTCGTGCTGCGCATCGAGGCCGGAAATGCCGACGCGAGCCCGGAGGAGCTGAAGACCGGTCCATCGCCGGGCGGGCAGTCTTCACCCAGTCAGCCTGATGTGTCCAATGCAGCCCCGCGTCCGGATGCTGTCCCTCCTGACGTTGGCGTACCCGCGGCGCTCAAGTCGACCGGCAGCGGGGCATCCATCCCCGCGTCGTCGGATGCGGGGATGCGCCTGGACTTGCCCCTCGAGGTCACGGGCACGCATAGCATCGGCCGCGCTGCCGAGGATGAACCGCGTGAATCTGGCCCCACTTCGTTGCGTGAAGTAGTCCGGGCACTGGTGGAAAACGTCGCCCACGACGTCCGAGACGTGGACCTGCTTTTGCCGGTTCCGCCTTCACTCGGTGAACGAATCGACGGCTCACTGCAGCGGGCCTGGAGTGAATTGATTGAACGACGAGAGGCCCCGGCAAGCGTCGCCGCGGACCGCGCCCTCGAGCTTGCCCGCTGTGAGCTCGTCGAGCATGGTCCTTTGACCGAACTGATCGCCGACCCGAGCGTGTCCGAGGTCGGAGTGACACGCTACGACCGCGTCGTTTCGGTGCGCAATGGGCGTAGCGTCGCCTTCGAACCGGGTTTTTCCTCGGATGTTTCATTGCGCTGGGCGGTCTCCCGGCTCTGCGCCGAAGCAGACCTGCCGGTTTTGCTCGACGAAGCTGTGGTCGAGCGCCGGATCTTGCCAGGCGTCCGCTTGTCGGCGGTGCTCGGGCCTATCGCCGCGAGCGGGGCGTGCGTGGCCATTCACAAAGCGCGACGCACAACCGTCACGCTCGAGGAACTCGTCCGGCGGGGCGCTATCTCACGTGGCATGGCGACATTTCTTCAGCAGTGCGTCGCCGCGCGCGTCAATATACTGATCGTTGGCCCTCGTGACGGTGGGGTCGAAGCCCTACTGGCCGCGCTGGCGCGAACCACCGCCGAGGGGCCCTGCATCTTCGTGGGTGCAGGAGAGCCGAGCGGCCCGGACGCTAATTTGCTGGTTACCGGCGCCGACTCGGCCGCCGCCGCTCACGCGCTCGAGGTCGTCTCCTCGTTACCTTCCGCGCGCATCATGGCCGAGCTGTCCGTGGCGGAGCTGTGCGCAAGGGTAATCGAATCCATCGGCGATGGCTCGGACGGCATCGTCGCTGCGCGCTATGCACCGAGCCTGCGTCGCGGCCTGCAACGCCTGCCGAGCGTCATCGCCTCGAGGCGTCCGCACTTGCGCATCGAAGCCGCCCGCGAACTCGTCGCGAACGCGTTCGAGGTCGTGGTCGAAGTCGCGCGGTTACGGGACGACCGCCACCGCGTGCTCCGCATCGCCGAAGTGACCGGCTGAAGAGATCCAAACCCAAGACATCTTCACGTTCTTGATGGACCGCACCGCCGCGGGGGGCGCCATCGAAGGCACCTTTGCGGCAAGTGGCGTAGTACCCCAACTGGTCGAGACGCTTCGTGGCCGCGGCCTGTCGATCGAGAGCTCGGTCTTTAGCCGACCGCCGTCTCGATAGAAGGGCTATTCGCGCGCCTCGTCTTGTTTGGCCTTAGCGAGCTTCCGGCCCATCATCCGCTTCTTCAGGGCGCTCAACTTATCAATCATGAGCACGCCATTCAGATGATCGCTTTCGTGCTGGATGGCAACGGCGAGCAACCCCTCCGCCTCGATCTCGAACGATTTGCCTGAGCGATCCAGCGCGCGCGCCTTGACGCGCTCGGCGCGCTTGATCTCTTCGGTTACGCCGGGAAAGGAGAGGCAGCCCTCTTCCCAAGTCTGCACGCCGTCTTTTTCGATGATCTCAGGATTGATGAAGACCAGCAGCTGACTTGGCTCGTCCTCCGCGGCGCAATCCACCACGAAAATTTGGTGAGCAATGCCGAGCTGAGTGGCGGCTAGGCCGCAGCCGGGGGCGGCGTACATGGTCTCGGCCATGTCATCCACCAACGCTTGAATTTCCGCAGTCACTTTCGATACGGGCTGTGCGACCTCGCGTAGGCGAACGTCCGGATATTCGAGGATCTCACGAATCATGGCGTCAGAGGAAGGTAACACCCGCGATCCACGGTCGCAACCTCACGCCGCGCTTCTGCCGGTCGCGCTTCAGCCACCGGTCAGCGTTCGCCCGGTTTTTCTGGGATAGGCGATGGGCCCCCAAACGTAGGCATCGGTGCCGCACAGCTCCCAACGCGTCGGGTCGATGCGCGGCGCGTCCGCCGGATTGTCGGGCCCGGCCCAATCCACGGCGCCCGGCCGCCCACGGGGCCCGAGCAAGAGCGGCGCCACGAAGACGTGCAATTGATCGGGTAAGCGGTGCGCGAGCAGACTGCCGGCGAGCTCCGAGCCACCCTCCGCCATGACGCTCACGACCTCGCGGGCGGCGAGCTCTCTGAACATGGCCACCGGGTCGCAGCGCCCTTCCGCGGTCGCTGGCACGCGGATCACCCGCACCCCCAGCTCGGCAAGCGCAGCTTCCGCTGTCGTAGGCGCGGCCAGTGTCGTCACGACGCAGGTCGGGATCTCGCTCGCGGTTTGAACCACTTGGCTGGTCAGCGGAAGCCGCAGCTTGCTGTCGACTATCACGCGGATTGGGTTACGCCCGGGCACGTCACGTACGGTGAGCCGCGGATTGTCGGTGAGCACGGTATTGATGCCCACCATGACCGCGTCGTGATGAGCGCGCAGAGTCTGGACCTTGATCCGCGCTTCGGGACAAGTGATCCACTTCGAAGCTCCGGTGCGCGTCGCGATGCGGCCATCCAGGGAGATGGCGAGCTTCAGGGTGACGAAGCTCGTGTGCTCGGTGACGTACTTGGCCCAAGGTTGAATGAGCGCCTTGGCCCGAGCTTCTTGCACGCCGATCGTTACTTCTACGCCGGCTGACTGGAGTCTCTCGATGCCGCCGCCCGCGACGCGCGGATCCGGATCGCGGCAGCCGATGACGACGCGGGCGATGCCCGCAGCCAAGATGGCGTCTACGCACGGTGGTGTGCGGCCGAGGTGGTTGCAGGGCTCGAGGGTCACATACAGCGTGCTGCCTTTCGCGGCGCTGCCAGCCTTTTTGAGGGCTGCGACCTCGGCGTGGTCCAAGCCCGCGGCTTCGTGGAACCCTTCGGAGATGACGGTGCCGTCGGTGTTGGCGATGACCGACCCGACGTGCGGGTTCGGGGTCGGATCCCCCCCGCCGCCCACTTCGAGCGCGCGCGCCATCAGCTCGTTATCGAGATCTTTCATGCTTCAGTCCGCCTCCCGAGCGCGCACGAGTTTGCTCATCTCGACCATGAACTCATCGATGTCTCGAAATGACCGGTATACGCTGGCAAAGCGCACGTAGGCCACGTCGTCCAAGGTCTTCAGGCGCTCCATCACGCGCTCGCCGATCACCAGGGAGGGGACCTCCTTCTCTCCGCTCTCCGCTAGCTCGCGTTCCAAAGCCTCCGCGTGCTCCTCGAGCGCATCGGCAGAGACCGGCCGCTTGTTGCAAGCGATGCGCAGGCTGCGCAGAACCTTTTCGCGATCGAACGGTTCTCGCTCGCCGTCCTTTTTCACGACGGTCGGTAGAGTGTGCTCGACGCGCTCGTAGGTCGTGAAGCGACGCTTGCAGGCATCGCATTCACGCCGCCGCCAGGTCACCGTTCCGCCTGCCGCCAGCCTCGAATCGACCACACGGCTATCCATCTCTCGACAATATGGGCACTGCATGACAACTGAAGTCGGTGCGAGCCCGCGGGTCCGCGTCAGCCTTCGAACGCAGAAAAAATCAGCGTGACGTTGGTGCCGCCGAACCCGAACGAATTGGACATGGCTCGCGTGATGCGCCGCTCGCGCGCAGTATTCGGCACGAAGTCCAGCGGCACTTCCAAGTCCGGGTCGTCCATATTTATGGTCGGCGGGATCATCCCCGTTTCGATGGCCTTGAGGCAAACTGCCGCCTCTACGGCCCCGGCCGCCCCAAGCAAGTGGCCCATCATGGACTTGGTCGAGCTGACCCAAAGCTTTTTGTCGAGCGCGTGGGAGCCGAATGTGTGAGCGACGGCTCGAGCTTCCTCTACATCGCCAATGGGCGTGGAGGTGCCGTGTGCGTTCACGTACTCGATCTGGTCTGGGTTCAGCTTGGCGTCTTTCAGCGCACCGCGCATGGCTCGGGCTGCGTGGGCGTGGTCGGGGGCAGGCTTAGTGATGTGATAGGCGTCGCTCGTGGCGCTGTACCCGACGACTTCACCGAGGATCTTTGCTCCGCGCTTCTTGGCGCGAGTCAACGTTTCTAGCACCAAGGTGCCGCCGCCTTCGCCGCAGATGAAACCGTCACGGCCCTTGTCCCAGGGCCGGCTCGCGCCCTCGGGGTCGTCGTTGCGGCGGCTGAGCGCGAACATGGCGCTGAAGCCCGCGATACCGATGGGGGTGATCGTCGACTCGGCCCCGCCCGCAATCATGACCTCGGCATCGCCGCGCTGCATCATGCGCAGCGCTTCGCCGATGGCGTGACCGCTGGAAGAACAAGCGCTCGTATGCGCCAAGCTCGGCCCGCGAAAGCCGAACGCGATGGACACCTGCCCGGCCGCCATGTTGGCGATCAGGGAGGGAATGAAATAGGGGCTCACCTTGCCGGGGCCCTTTTTGTCGAGCGTCAAGGTGCAGCGCTCTAAGTTTTCGAGGCCGCCCAGTCCGACGCCGATGAACACGCCCGCGCGGTCTCGTTCGTCTTCCGTTAGATCGAGCTGCGCTTGCTCGAGCGCCATCTTCGTGGCGGCCATCGCGAAGGTCGTGAAGCGCGAGACCTCTTTGATCTTCTTCCTTTCCATGAACTCGGCTGCATCGAAGTTCTTCACTTCTGCCGCAATACGAGTGGAATAGGCTTCCGTAGCCTCGAACAGCGTAATGGGGCCCACGCCGCTTTGGCCACTGATCAACGACTGCCAAGACGGCTCGGTCCCGATGCCGTTCGGCGTGACGAGACCAATTCCTGTAACGACGACGCGCTCCATCTCTTCCTCAGAACTACTTCGTTTGGGGCCGGGGCCCCAAACTAGAGGGTGGGGCCCCGCTGAATCGCTTCAGCGGGTGCGGGGGACAATCCCCCGAAGGCCGAGCCGGGTCCCGCTGATCTGGCGCTTCGTGATCCCGGGATTGGGATAGTTTAGCGGTCCGAAGACTCCGACGACCGGGGCAACCCGTTTCACCTGCTGAGGGTCCGCGGGGCGGACGACCACTGCGATCGTCCTGATACCTGTGGCTCAGCTCGCTAAGTGCTTCTCGATGTAATCCACCGCGTCCTGGACGCTACGGATCTTTTCGGTGTCTTCATCTGGGATGTCGATTTCGAACGATTCTTCGAAGGCCAGCACCAATTCGACGAGGCCGAGCGAATCAGCACCCAAATCGTCGATGAATGTGGATTCGGGCTTGATGTCCTTCTCATCGACATCGAGCTGTTCCTTGATGATCCGTTTCACTTCGGCCGTGACGTTGCGACCTTCAGCCATGATTCCTCCAGGGGCGCCTCTATTTGCAGGGGCGTTTCCCGTTAACACGTGTTTCAGACAACCGGGGATAGATCCCCAAACTTCAGCGAAGAAAATCGATTAGTTACATATACATTCCGCCATTGACGCGGAGCGCTTGCCCGGTGACATAGCCGGCTTCGTCCGACACCAGGTAAGAGATTGCGGCGGCGATCTCGAGGGCCGTTCCGGTGCGACCGAGCGGCACCGCGGTGAGCATGGCAGCTTTTTGCTCTTCCGTAAGGCCGCTCGTCATGTCCGTGTCGATGAAACCGGGCGTAACCGCGTTGACGGTAATGCCCCGGGAAGCATACTCGCGGGCGAGGCTTTTGGTCACGCCGAGCAGCGCCGCCTTGGAAGCAGCGTACGTGACCTGTCCGGCGTTTCCCATCTCGCCGACGACACTCGACAAGAACACGACCCGCCCGGTCTTGGCGCGCATCATGCTGCGAATCGCCGCGCGTGCGCAGTACACGGCGCCTTTCACGTTGATCGACAGGATCTTGTCAAAGTCCTCGTCCTTCAGGCGCAGCAAGAGCCCGTCGATGGCGATGCCCGCGCTGGCAACGAGGATGTCCAAGCGTCCGAGTCGCTTGGCGACCTCCGCGATTGCCTTTTCTGCGGCCACGCCATCCGCGACGTCGAACTGGACGATCTCGGCCTGACCACCCGCTTGCTGGACGGCCTCGGCCACGGAACGCGCTGCGCCTTCGTTGTTCACGTAGTTGATCACCACGTGAGCGCCCCGCGCGGCTAGCGCCTCGACTGCCGCTCGGCCGATGCCGCGCGAACCGCCCGTAATGAGTGCTACTTTGCCGGTGAGATCGAACATTGAACGTCGCTAAAGGCGGGTTGCCAGGTCGGCGCCGTGTTTAGCACGGAGCCGAGGCCGTCAAAGCGGGAAATTGGTTTCGCGGCCCGGGCTGCCGGCTCGGGCCCTGCGAGGAAGCAGCGCAGCGCGTCAAGCCGCGGGCAAAAAGTCCTGAATTTTGCCGACGCTTTCGGGGTCACTGACCGACAATACGGCGATCCGCTTGTCGATCCGCTTGACCAGGCCGGCGAGCACTTTGCCCGGTCCAATCTCGAGTGCGTGGGTCACCCCGTGCTCGGCCATGCGAGCGATCGTTTGTTCCCACAGCACCGGACCGTCGATCTGACGCACGAGCAGGCCCTTGACCTGCTCCGGATCGGCGTTTGGCTGCGCGCTGACGTTGGCGATCACTGGGAAGGCCGACGCCGTGAGCGTGAGCTCCCCGAGGGCACGCTCGACGGCGCGCGCCGCAGGGGCCATGAGCGCGCAATGGAACGGCGCGCTCACCTTGAGCGGGATCGCCTTGAGCTTTTTGGAGGCCGCGAGTGCCGCTGCTCGATCCACCGCACGCTTGTGCCCCGAGATGACGATTTGCCCTGGCGCGTTGTAATTCGCCGGGGAAACCACGTCACCCTCCGCGGCCTCCGCACATAAAGCCTCCACCGCCGTTTGGTCGCCACCCACGATCGCCGCCATGCCGCCTTCGCCTTCAGGCACCGCATCTTGCATGGCTTGGCCGCGGAGGTGTACCACGCGCACGGCATCTTCGAGCGTGAGTGTCCCAGCCGCCACGAGCGCGCTGTACTCTCCCAGCGAGTGGCCAGCCGCGAACGCCGGTGACGGCAGGCCAGGGTGCCGAGCGCGGATCGCAGCAAGAACCGCGATGCTTGCCGTCACGATCGCCGGCTGAGTGTGGGATGTGCGGGTGAGCTCCTCGAGGGGGCCGTCGAAGCACAGTGTGCGGATCGAGAACCCGAGCGCGCGGTCGGCGCGCTCGAAGACGCCCGCGGCTTCTGGAAACGCGTCAGCGAGCGCCCGCCCCATACCAACTTCCTGCGTCCCTTGACCGGGAAAGAGCCACGCGATTTTCACGCGCGGCTCTTAGCACGGACCTCCGGCGGGCGTGAAGCGCGCCTAGTTTTCACATGCGCACGAGCGCGCTACCCCAGGAGATCCCGGCGCCGAGCGCACACATCAGCACCGTGTCACCCGGCTTGATGCGGCCATCTCTAGATGCCTCATCGAGCGCGATTGGGATCGAGGCACTGGACGTGTTGCCGTAGCGCTCGATGTTGATCACGAAGCGCTCCATGGAGATGTCGAGCCGTTCTGCGATTTGGCTGATGATGCGCAGGTTGGCCTGGTGCGGAACCACCCAGCGCACGCTATCTGCGGACATACCCGCCGCGTCCAACGCGGCGCGCGAGGCCTGACTCATGTTTTTCACGGCCGCTTTGAAGATGTCCTTGCCGATCATTTGGACTTTGTTGCGCTTGGCTTGCAGCGACTCGGCCGTGAGTTGCTCGCGGCTGCCGCCGGCAGGAATGCACAAGGACTCTGCAAGCGCGGCGTCGGTGTAGAGTCGCGTCGTGATGATGCCGCGCCCATCCCCCGTCGCAGGGCCCATCACCGCTGCGCCCGCGCCGTCACCGAAGAGCACGCAAGTCGTTCGGTCTTGCCAGTCAATCAGCCGGCTCAAAAGCTCTACGCCAACGATCAAAACGCGCTTGTGCGAGCCAGCCCGGATGAATTGGTCGGCGATGGACATCGCGTACAAGAATCCGGCGCAAGCCGCAGATACGTCGAAGGAGGGAATCGGGCCGGCGCCCAGCTTGCGTTGCAAGAAGGCGGCGCAGGCCGGCATCGGCACGTCACCGCTGATCGTCCCGACGATGATCATGTCGAGGTCGGCGGCGCTGAGGCCCGCAACTTCGAGCGCGCGCCGCGCCGCGATGAGGGCCATGTCGCTGGCCGTCTCGTCGGGCCGCGCCACGTGCCGCTGCTTGATTCCGGTGCGCTCCGTGATCCATGCGTCGGAGGTGTCGACCAGCTTTTCGAGATCGTGGTTCGTGAGGACCCGCTCCGGGGCGTATCCGCCGGTGCCGAGAATCCGACTGTGGGGGCCCTGCTCAGACGCCATGGTCTCTCGTACGATCGCCGCCGAAGCCCGTCACGCAAAATGGTAGAACCAGTCCGGCGAACCCGCCGGCGCTTGGGCGCAACTCCGCCCCCGCTGCGAAAACGCGTACGCGGGAGCGGCGAGCCCCCGAGCTGCGCTCTGGCGCGGCTCGGTTCAGCTCTTGTCCGACGGATCAGTTTTCAGAACGGCGCGCCCTTTGTAGAAGCCGCATGCCGGGCAAACCCGGTGCGATACGGTAGGGGCGGAGCAATTCTGGCAGGGCACCACGTTCGGTGCGCTGACTTTGTCATGGTTCGCGCGACGCATGTCACGCTTGCTACTGCTCAATCGGCGCTTCGGTACTGCCACGACGCGACTCCTTACTCTTTGCTTTCACGCATGCGGCCGCGGAGCGCCGCTAAAGGTTGTAACCGGGGATCAAGGACGGGCTCGGGCTCGTCGGCCTCCGCGGAGGGCGGACCGATAGCGGGACCTTCTGACGAAGGCAAGTCGGAACGCCGAGGGAACATTGGAAGCTCCAAGACCAAAAATTCGCGAAAGAACGAATCCAGCTCTATTTGGCTGCCCTCGAAGGTGTCTCGCGCCGCAGCACGGTCATCCAAAAGCTCTCCGTCGTCGTCCTCTTCTTTTGCTGCGCGCCTCCGGGTGGCGGCTCCGCGCGGTTCCCCAGCCCCGGGCGCACCGGGCTCAGGCCGGGACTTCTTGCCCGACTTCGTGTTTACCGGGGTTGCGGGAGCCAACATCAAAAAGATCTCTGGGCTCAGCTCGATGTCCAACGGGTCCAGGGTGACCACGCACGGCATGCGGACGGTCGCCTCCGCGTGGCCGCGGACTAGGATGTCTTTGCCGCTCTTGCTGAGATCGACCGTGGCTTTGCCGGGGCGGAGAGGCGTTGCGTCCGTCCCTTCGAAGACGTCTCGCAGCCACGCTTCGTCCAACGTAAAGGTCAGGCTGCGAGGACCACGCTCGAGATCAGCAAGGGGGACTATGAAGACGGGCTTGGTCACGGCGGGGCCGGAAGTTAGCGCCGAGCGGTCGGCTCCGCAAAGGTCTTCGGCTTCTGCCGGCATTCCGCGGCATCGGGTGATCGGCCTTCAACGCTATGCGCTTCTTGACTAACTTGGACTACATGGCGTCCGGCGCAGGTCCCACCAATTCGCGTCGGCGGCTGATCGCGTGCGCGGTCTACTTCGCGACCAGCGTGGTGTTCTTCGCGTTTGCCCCACCGGAGCTCCTGCACGACCACACGCGCTGGAATCACTTCGCGCTACTGGCGGATGCGTGGCGGCAGGGCCGGCTCGACCTCGGAGGACCGCCGCCGCTCTACACTGGCAACAACGACTTCAGTCACTTCGGGGGTAAGTGGTTCGTGGTGTTTCCGCCGCTGCCGGCCCTGCTGCTGCTGCCGCTGCTGGCCGTAGTGAAGGATCCGGAACGAGTGCACGACGGCCAGTTCTTCCTGTGGCTGGCAGGGATCGCGCCCGCCATCCTGTTCTTGGCTCTGGAGAAGCTGCGTCGTTTGGGCCGAAGCGAAGCCAGTGAGCTTGCCAACATCGCACTTTGCCTGCTGTTTGCATTTGGTAGCGTGTACTTTTTCTGCTCCGAGCAAGGCACCGTTTGGTACGCGGCGCATATCGTCGGCGCGGCGCTAGCTGCGCTCTATCTACTCTTCGCGCTCGAGGCCGAGCGGCCCTTCCTCGCGGGGCTCGCGCTGGGGCTGGGCTTCGCGACCCGCACCCCGCTATTGTTTGCCGCGCCTCTCTTCGTGCTGGAGGCATGGCGAACGCTGCGCAACGAACGGAAGCGTCTCGCGCGTGCGTTGTTCGCATTTGTGACGCCAGTGGCTTCCGTCTTGAGCTTGACGCTGCTGCACAACCAGCGCCGGTTTGGCGACCCGTTCGAGGTCGGTTATCGGTACCTAGGTGTCGCTTGGCAATTTCGAATCGAGAAGTGGGGGCTCTTCGGTTATCACTATTTGGCGAAAAACCTGGGCGTGATCCTGACTAGCTTGCCTTTCGCGACGCCGGCCGGCCCCGTGCCGTTTCAAATCAATGTGCATGGGCTGGCGCTCTGGATCACGACGCCTCTTTATTTTTGGTTGCTGGTTCCGCGCCGGCGTGCCGCCCCCCTGCGGGCGCTATGGCTGACCGTCGGCTGCGTTGCATTGCCAACCTTGTTTTATCAGAACACCGGTTGGGTTCAGTTCGGTTACCGGTTCTCGAACGACTACGCAGTGTTCTTGTTTGCGCTGCTTGCGGTCGGTGGCCTGCCGCGCGGCAGAGGATTTCAGATCGCCGCATGCGCGGCCCTGCTCGTCAACGCGTTCGGCGCGTGGACGTTCGGTCGATCCGCGTACGCGCGCTACTACTTCCAGGATAATTCCCAGCGCATCATGTACCAGCCGGACTGATCCGGCGCCCGCTCACGGCCCGAAAGTCTGGTGCTCTCGAGCCGTGCGTGCTGACTCAACCAGCGCCGCCTTTGCCGCCGCTGCCTGCGGTCCCGCCGGCGCCGGCCGTACCGCCGATTCCCGCCGTGCCCGCAGTTCCGCCAGCACCGCCCTTACCGCCCGTGCCCGCGGTGCCGGCCGTGCCCGCGGCCCCGCCAGTGCCGCCCTTACCGCCCGCGCCTGCAGCGCCACCGGTGCCCGCCGTGCCGCCCTTACCGCCGCTGCCCGCCGTGCCGCCGCTGCCCGCCGTGCCGCCGCTGCCCGCCGTGCCGCCCTTACCGCCGCTGCCTGCCGTTCCGCCGCTGCCTGCCGTTCCGCCGCTGCCTGCAGTTCCGCCGCTGCCTGCAGTTCCGCCGCTGCCTGCCGTTCCCGCTGTGCCGGCATCGGAGCCAGCTGAGCCGGCGGTACCGGCGGTACCTGCACTGGAGCCTGCCGTTCCTGCGGCGCTCGTGCCGGCGCCTGCACTCGCCATCCCCGCGCGGCCCGCGGTCGACGCCATTCCGCTCGAGCCGCCAGTGTCCACGTCGAAGTCGTTGGATGCGTCCGAGCTACTGCATGCGGCGACGAATCCTGCTCCGACGAGCGTCAGAATGCTCACGCTAAAAACGTTACTTTTCTTGATCATCGACATCAAACTCTCGCTTTCGCTTTCGGCTTCACCCTGCATCGAGTGCAGATCCCAGTGCCCGGTAGTTGCTCCGCGCCCGAAATAAGCCCACACGGTGCGATATCGTGATGCTCAACAAACCGCAACCTTCTCGGCACGAACGGACACAATTCGGCGCCAGGGGGGCGACGAAGAACCGTTAACGGAGGGGAGGCGCCGGCAACGCGCGGCGCCTCCGCAACGTTCAGCGCTTGAGGTGGAGCAGACCGAGAGGACGGTCGTCCCTATCCAAACGCGTGAAGGCGCACGTTCACGGCTCGAGCGACTCGAGCCGTGAACCGAGGATCAAGCTCCGCCGGCCTTACCGGCACTCCCGCTGGTGCCTGCGGTGCCTGCGGTGCCGCCAAGACCAGCGGTGCCGCCGAGACCGCCGAGACCGCCGAGACCAGCGGTGCCGCCGAGACCACCGATGCCCGCGGTGCCACCGAGACCCGCGCTGCCACCGAGACCCGCGCTGCCGCCGGTTCCACCTGTGCCGCCGAGACCCGCCGTGCCGCCAGCCCCGCCTTTACCCGCCGTGCCGGCGGTACCCGCCGTGCCGGCGGTACCCGACGTACCCGCGCTGCCCCCAGCGCCCAGGCCACCCGCGC
>CAXSGJ010000038.1:30175-34012 GCA_964236865.1 uncultured Polyangiaceae bacterium | reverse complement strand
TGCCTCCAGCACCGCCCTTGCCTGCGGTGCCGCCGAGACCTGCGGTGCCGCCGAGACCTACGGTGCCGCCGAGACCTGCGATGCCGCCGAGACCTGCGATGCCGCCGAGACCTGCAGTGCCGCCGAGACCGCCGCTGCCGCCCAGGCCGCCGATATCACCGCCGCCGGCTTCACCAGCGCTGCCCGCATCTCCGCCGGCGCCCGCTGTCATTTCCTCCGGTGCTCCCGCCAAGCCATCGCCGGTGCCAGCGGTGGTTGTTCCGGCACTCCCAGCGTTGGAAGCCTTGCCACCGCTTCCGCCGTCATCGATTCCGGACGCGGCGTCATCCTCCGTGCCGCATCCGACAACGAGCCCGGCACCCACGAGCGTAATCACGCTCATACTAAGAAGAGAACGTTTGCTGATGATTGACATCTCTTAATCTCGCTTTCGCTACCCTGGCCTAAGTTCCGGCCAGGCGCTGCGATGGCTCGCAGAGCGTAGCTCGGCCGATTCTCCCCGATATCTCGGCCAGACACGGACCGCAACGCACTAGTTGCATAACCAAACACTTTCTTCGAAAAGACCCGAAGGCGCGCCACTTCGCCACAGCGTGGATCGGTCTCCGTGACCCTAACCTGGGCGATAATCCGAAATCACAGATGAACTCCCGGGAAACTTGGCCGGAAGTCGATCTGACCAATCCGGTTACTTGGCTCGACGCGAAATGGTGATTCGCCTGATCTTCGTAGGCTTCGATGAGTGGTCGCCCTGCACCGGCACGCTGGCTAGCTTCTCAATCACCGCGTCCGGGCTACACTTGCCAAAAATCGTGTAACCCTTGTCCAGGTGGAGGGCGGGCGCGTCCATAATAAAAAATTGCTGGCCGTTGGTGTTCGGGCCGCGGTTCGCCATACACAGGAGGCCGCGCTGATCATGGGTAGCGCCGGGCCAAATTTCGTCGGGAATCACGTAGCCGGGCTCGCCTGCTCCGGTGCCACTCGGATCCCCGCCTTGGATCATGAAGCCTTTGATCACGCGATGAAACGTGGTGCCGTCGTACGCGGGCTTTTTAGTCCACTTGCCGTCGGGCGCTTTGAAGGGCCTTAAGCCACGAGCGAGACCAACGAAGTTTGCGACCGTGACGGGCGCCTTGCTGTCGTACAGATCGCACTCGAGCTTGCCGAGCTCGGTGTCGAGCTCGGCGCTGAGCGCGCCCGTACCAGTCAACCCCGCGGTGGCATCGGCTAGCGTGAATTTACCGTTCAGCGGGTCGCCGTCACTCGGCGGCGTGGCCGCCCCGGGCGTAGCGGGCGGCGACGTGGGCGCCGCTGGCGCGGGCGGTGCTTCCGGGGTTCGGGAGGACGGCGCTGGTTTCGCCCCCTGGGGCGTCGAGTTCGACTCTGGCTCCGGTACGCTAGAGCGACACGCCCCACTCAGCATCACGATAGCCAAGCCCAGGGAAAAGGTCGGCGCTGCGATACCGAGCGCAAAACTACGGCGGTGAAACGAGGGGTTTTTCGACATTGCGACTTTCTTTGCTCGGGCGTGCGCCCGAAGTGATCTCATTCGACGCGCGCCACGCTGCCCGCCCTGATGCCGTGAGAGCGTGACCACCCGGCGTTCACTTCCAGCACGTATGCAGCCGGGCAAGGCATGCCACGCGGCTCGTCGTTGAGGGTCGGCACCTGCTCCAAAATGCCAGTGATCGTGCCGTCGCGAGCGATGAACATCATGTCCAACGGGATACACGTATTGTGCATCCAGAAGGTCCGTGGCTGCTCGTCGTTCCAACCAAACAGCATGCCCTGCGCGTCCGGCAACTGGGTGCGATACATGAGGCCGCGTTCCTTGTCGGCTTCGCTGCGAGCTAGTTCGACGTCGAGGCGAGGGCTGCCGGGGGCGTCTGGAAATACGACGTAGCCACGAGCGAGGTCGCGCGGTCCGTCCGGGTCGCCCGGGCAATGGAGTGCGTTCGGCGCACGCCGTGCGGGCTCGTCTGCCGTGGGAACGACACAGGCGGCCGACGCGCGCGGAGCATCAACCGCTGCACTTCCAGCGCGGCCGGTGTCGGACGGCGCGGCGACCTGCGCATCGCCTGATGAGTGTGGCTCTTCGGTGCGATTGCAGGCCGCGAGCCAGATAAACGAGATTAGACAGGTCCCGAGCAGAAGCCACCGGCGCATCGACCAGGGCTCTCTAGCATTGTCGGGCCTCGAGTGGATCCGCGCAATCTTCGCCGAAGCACATAAAAACTGGGACGCGCTTGCTCATGCGGCGGTGGTGCTATCCTTGCCTCCACACATGAGCGGGCGTATCTGGGCGACCACGGCATTCGCTTTGCTATTCGCGTTGCTTCATTGCGGCGGAACAGTGGAGATCACGGGCGACACCGCCGGGGCGTCCGGGTCGAATGACCAAGGTCATTCAGGGTCCGCCGGTCACGCCGCTTCTCCGGCGTCTGGCTCCGCCGGGCTTCCGCTCGATGCAGGCATCGACCAATACGTGGACCCAGGCTGCCCGGAAGCGGGCCCCGCCGTTCGCGTCAACGCGTGCGACCCATTTGCCACGGCGGCCACCTGTGAAGTCGGTGAGGGCTGCTTCCCATTCGTCAATCACCCTTATGGTGAGGGCTGCGGCGCACAGAGCTTTGGCACCGAGTGTTTGAAGGCGGGGCTTGGTCGCCAAGGGGACACGTGCGGCGACGGTTCTGGCCGCTGCGCTTCGGGCTACGTGTGCGTAGTCGGCTCTCAGCCGGGCAAACACTGCGTGCAGTTGTGTCGCATGGGAACGCAGCAAGCGTGCCCTGCCGGCCTGATCTGCGGCGAGCTGGACGTCGAAGGCTACGGAGTATGTTCCTGAGCATTCCGCGGTCTCTGTTCATTGCTTTATGCTCGTGCTTGGCTTGCGGTGTGGGCTGCGGAGCACGGACCGGCGTCGAAGTCAGCGACGCCGGTGTGACGCCAAAAATGCTGTGCGCGACCGATGTCGAGTGCAATACGGGCGACGCCTGCGCGCCGGCCGAGTGTCGCGAAGGAGCCTGCACGCCACTCCCCGCCGTGGTCTGCAACGACGACGACCGATGCACCGTCGATAGCTGCGCGCCTGAAACCGGCAAATGTCGGTACACAGCGCTGACGCTCGACTTGGATGGGGATGGTCACAAGAGCCCACTCCCAGGGTTCGCTCCGGGATCGCTGGGCGCATGCGGTGATGACTGCGATGACAAGAGCGCCGTGGCCCATCCCGGCGGCGTCGAGACGTGTGATGGGGTCGACAACGATTGCAATGGTTCGGTCGACGACGGCGCGGCGTATGGCGGCGGCACAGCAGCGGTCCGTGTGTCGTCGACTGCCTTCGACCGAGCATCGGGCGGCGCGCTCGCTTTCGACGGCCAGATCTACGGCGCCATCTATACGGGTCACAGCTCAATCTCGAGCTCCTACTTTCGCGGGCTGGCTCGAGACGGCTCGACAATCGTGCCCGAGACGCCCCTCACCGACATCAATAGTGAGACGTACAGCGGTCCGATCGTGCACAACGGCCGAACCTTCGAGCGATCCTGGGAAGATGCCCGGCAGAATCGAAATTACGAGGTTTATTTCAACCGCTTCGACGCCACAGGGAAAAAACTCGGCCCCGACGTGCGCATTACGAACGCCCGAGACTTCTCGCTCAATTCCGCGCTGGCTTGGAACGGCAGTGAGTCACTGTTGGTCTGGGATGATCGGCGCTTCGATGTCGGCGACGCAGCGGACGTGCGCGTCTTCGGTCAGCGCGTGGCGTTCGACGGCTCACTGGTCGGGGCCAATGTGCAACTCACGCCTGCAGGCGTCCAAGCTGAGCACCCGGGCCTC
>CAXSGJ010000038.1:0-30165 GCA_964236865.1 uncultured Polyangiaceae bacterium | reverse complement strand
CCCGACGTCGTTGGTCAGCGACACCAGCCGGTCGAACAGCGCGTGGGCGTCGTCTTTGCTTCGCAACTCAGCGACACCGTACGGCATGCCGAGCTCCTCACCACGCTGCCCGACTTCAGTGACCCCCGCCCGCTGGTCGATCTCGGGGGGGATGATGCTCAGAGCCCGAGCTTGGTTCACCTCTCTGGTCGCTTTCTGATCGCTTGGGAACAAAACAGCGCGCGCACTGGCTATGGGCCAGCTATCTTCGGCGCCGTCGTGGACGAGAACGGAAACGTGCTCCGGCCGGCCCAGCCGCTCACGACCGGCGCAACGATCGCGCGGAGCTTCTCCCTGTTGTCGCTCGGTGACCGGACGCTCTTGATCTGGGCCGATAATCATGACGGCAACTTCGAGCTGTACGCGCAGATTTTGAGTCCCGATTTGAATGTTCTGAGCCCGCGCGCGCGGCTCACCTTCACGCCCGCCGATACCTTCTTTCCCGCTGCCTCCTTTGGGCCGAACGGCGATATCGGCATTCTCTATCAAGATTGGCAGACTAATTTTTCTCAAGTCTACTTCGTGAGCATGGGCTGCGCGATGAGTCCGCCGATCAAGTAGCGCGCCGGCGCGGCGACTGGAGACTTGGTCCGAGGAGCTAGCTTCGCACCGTGCGTGGGCCCGCTTGATGCACCTTGCCCGGCAGACGACGCCCAACCACGGTTTCCGCGACGCGGCCCGCTTCGATCAGGAGGTCGAGATCGATGCCGGTCCCCACGCCCATGCCTTGCAGCATGTAGACGAGGTCTTCAGTCGCGAGATTTCCCGCAGCGCCCGGCGCGTACGGGCACCCTCCCAAGCCCGCGACCGAGGAGTCAAAGTCGCGGATCCCGAGCTCGAGACCGACCAGCGCATTCGCGAGCGCGGTGCCGCGCGTGTCGTGGAAATGAAGCGCCAGTTGCGACGCGGGCACCTCGGCCAAAAAACGCGACACGAGCCGCTTAGTGTCGAGCGGCGTACCGACTCCGATGGTGTCGCCCAAAGACACCTGGTAGCAACCAAGCGCGAGCAGCTCGCGCGTGATGGCGAGCGATGCTTCCGGATCGACGTCCCCTTCGTAAGGACAGCCCCACACCGTCGACACGTAGGCTCGCACGCGCATCTGGGCCGCGAGCGCTGGCGGCACGACCTCGCGAAAAGTATCTAGCGATTCGGCAATCGTCTTGTTCGTGTTCTTTTTGTTGTGCGTTTCGCTAGCCGACATGAAGACCGCAATCTCGTGCAAGCCTGCCGCGTGCGCGCGCTCGAAACCTTTGGCGTTCGGGCACAGGGCGCTGAACGTGACGCCGTCCGGCGCTCGAAAATCTCGCGCCAACTCTTCCGCGTCCGCGAGCTGAGGCACCCATCGTGGGGACACGAAGCTGGTCAGCTCGATGCGCTTTAGACCAGCGGCGATCAGCGCTGAGATGAGCTGTTTTTTGCCTTCCAGCGGAATGGGCAAGGCTTCGTTCTGCAAGCCGTCGCGGGGCGAGACTTCGTAGATCGAAACCTGGTCGGGCAGGGCTTCGAGCATGATGCTTTCGGCACCTAAAGATCGAGCAGCCGCATTTGATGTTGGCGCGGGTGAGGCGTGAATTTTATCGGATATTCGCCGGTCCAGCAGGCGGTACAGAAGGAATTGTCCTTCAGAGAAGCCTCGTCGCCGGGTGCGATCGGCAGGTTACGGCGGGTGCTGCGCCCGGTCGCCTCCGTGCGCGCCGAGACGACCGAGTGGATCATCGAGTCGAGGCTCAGGTACGCCAGGGTGTCGCTGGTGATGTACTGGTTGATCTCCTCGACCGAGTGGCTGGAAGCGATGAGCTCGCCGCGCGTCGGGGTGTCGATGCCGTAGTAACAGGGCCATTTGGTGGGCGGGCTCGAGATGCGCATGTGGACTTCCTTCGCGCCAGCGTCGCGCAACATCTTCACAATCTTACGGCTGGTGGTGCCGCGTACGATGCTGTCATCGACCACGACCACGACCTTGCCCTTGAGCGTTGCGCTGATCGGATTGAGCTTGAGACGGACGCCGAAGTGGCGGATGCTTTGCCTAGGCTCGATGAACGTCCGCCCCACGTAGTGGCTGCGGACGAGGCCGAGCTCGAACGGCAACTTCGATTCTTCGGCGTAGCCGATGGTGGCGGGTACCCCAGAGTCTGGCACTGGAATCACCACGTCGGCCTTGATGCCGTGCTCACGCGCCAGCGCGCGACCCAGGTTCTTGCGCGCCTCGTACACGCTCACCCCGTCGATGTTGGAGTCGGGCCGAGCAAAGTATACGTATTCGAAAATGCAGGTATGGCGTGCCACTTCAGCGAACGGCCATACGCTCCGCACCCCGCGCTGGTCGATGACGACCATCTCCCCGGGCTCAATCTCGCGGACGTACTCGGCATCGATCAAATCGAAGCTGGAGGGCTCACTGGCAACCACGTACGTGTCGGTCCCAGGCAGCCGACCGAGACACAGCGGCCGGATCCCCATCGGATCGCGCACCGCGATCATGCTTTCCGGCGTCAAAATCAGTAACGAATAGGCGCCTTGGACTTGGCCCAGAGCATCGGCGACGCGATCCTCGAACGACTTTTGTCGGCTCATCGCGAACAGGTGCACGATGACTTCGGTGTCGCTCGTGCTTTGAAAGATCGAGCCGCGTTCTTCGAGCTTTTCCCGCAGGGCCTCGGCGTTGGTCAAGTTACCGTTGTGCGCGACGGCGATCGAACCGCGCGCGTAGTCGACCGCGATCGGTTGCGCGTTCTTCAACGCCGATCCGCCGGCTGTCGAATAGCGAACGTGGCCGATGGCGTGCGGTCCCCCCAGCCGCTCGAGCTGCTCGGGGGGGAACACGTCGATCACATGGCCCATGCCGCGATGTAGGCTGAGCTGCGAGCCATCACTGGTGACGATACCGGCGCTTTCCTGGCCCCGATGCTGCAGCGCATGCAGCCCCAGGTATGTCAGGTTCGCTGCCTCTTTATGGCCGTAGATGCCGAAGACGCCGCACATTCTGAATCCGACTGCCCGGTGTTTCCGGGGCGTTAGCTGGGGGGCGAACCGCTGCCATGGTTCTCGATCGTCGGCTAGCACTGCCTTCCATGTCAGCGGTCAAACGGGGCCAACGACGATCGGCGACACTTTGGCCGCAGTTTCGCGGTGGCGCCAGCGCCAGATCCAATCCTGGTCCGGCGCTTGGGCCGGTCGACCTGCGCGGCGCAGCCGGCTCAGCCGGGCGGACGCGCGATCGGAAATCGGAAACAAGCGTTACGGGTTCCACGCAGTCCTGGGTATCCTAGAACGGCATGAGCGCGCTCGACGAGCTCCTTGGCCGATGGCGGAGCAACCCCGATGCCGACGCGACGATCGCGCTAAGTTCGTACCTCGGCACCTCCCCGAGCGAAGACTTGATCCGCGAGGTGTCGGCCAGCGCGGACACCTGGCACGCGGCAGACGGGCGGGTCATGCTCGCCGTCGGGCGCATGCATCTGGACGCGGGCTTCCTCGCGGAAGCTCAGGCGGCGCTCGTCGCGGCAGGCCGGGCGAACGGCAGAGACGGAAAGCCATTTCGTTACTTGGGCGAGGTCTTACTGCGCCGGGGCGACGCGCTGCGCGCCGAGAAGGTGTTGGCGCGTGCGATTCAGCTGTCCCCGGCCGATCCGGAGGCTCGCCTCTGGCACGACCGCTCGGTGGTGTACAGCAGCCTTCAGAAACGGATCGGTGTGGAAGCGGTTGCGGCCGAAGTGTCGCGAACGATGCCCAAAGCAACCTCGCTCCCTCCGCCGGCGATGGCGCTGCTCGAACCTGGCCTCAAGCAAGCGGAGGCCACCAACCCACGCACGCAGAGCTTGGCTGCAGCAGCTCAAGCATCGCCCGATCACGTCTCGGAGCTGCCTCGTTTCGGTCCGCAACCGCCGCCCGCAGCCACCGGTCGACGTGAGGCGCCCGCGTTCCGTCCGGCACCGTTGGCGCGCCCGGCCCGCGCGACATCGCTCGGCATGGGCCCACCGGGACCCAAGTTGCCGAGCACGGCGCCCCCGCGCAGCGCGCCTCAAACGCGACCGGTGGCGCCCCCCGCTCGCGCGCGGCCAACAACGAACTTTGCCGCGGAGCCACCCCATCGATTCGATGACGTCGTCACCACGCTTACCCCATCGCATCGCATCGCATCGCGGTCCGAGCCTGCGCCGGCATCGGCTCGCGCTTCATTTCCTAAGCCAGCGCCCGTGCCGCCGGCGACGTCGCGTGCACCCTCGCTGGCGGGTCTTCGTTCGGCAACTGCGCCCGCGCCTTACGCGCCGCTGCCGCCACCGCCTGACCCACTTCAGCCAGACCCTAATGTGGTGCTCGAACACCTGTCGCGAGTGGGCGTTTTCGAACCAGGCGGTGGCGCTCCGCCGGCGTGGGAAAATCCTGCTCGCCCGAAAACGCGCGGCACATGGACACTCCTCCTCTCCATCGTACTGATCGCCGCGGCGGGATCCGGCTCATACGCCTACTCACAGAACGTTCGAGGCCAGCGCGTGCAGCGCGCCTCTTCATTAAATCACGAAGTAGAGCGCTTGCTGCAGACGGGGTCAGTGTCGGATCTGCGCCTGACCGATCAGAAATTAAACACGTCCTTCGAGCTCGACTCGCTGAGCCCTCGTGCAGCCCGGCTCTGGCTGCAGAACCGGGTGCTGTACGAGCTGCTGACCGGCGATGAGGCGCGAGGCATCGACGCCGCCGTTCACCGCGGGAAAACCGTCGGTCTGCCCGACCAGGACACCGCGTTCGGAAAAGTTGCCGCCTTGATGACAGAAGGCGATTTAGGCGGCGGCGTCGCCGCCCTGGCACGCTGGGACAAGGGCAGCGCGCGCGACCCCTACTACCAATTGGTCGCAGGCGCGGTGCTCGAACGCGCAGGCGATCTGCGCGCGATCGATCGCTACGAAGCAGCGCGGAGACTCGATCCCGACTTCGTCCCCGCGCAGCTGCTGCTTGCTCGACTGCTGCTCTTGGAGTTTGATGCCGAGCGAGCCAAGGCCGTGCTGACGAGCCTGCGAGCCAAGCTCGGCTCCGTCCCCATTACGCGCGCGCTGTCTGCGCTTTCGTGGGTCGTCGACCCCGCGCGCCCAGAAACGCCGCCTGAAGACGCAAAGCTAGAAGCTTTGGATCTCGAGAAGCTGCCGGCGCCGCTCAGCGGGGTGCCCGCCATGGTCGAGGCGCTGCAAGCAATGCGCGTCGGCGACGGTGCCAACGCTTCACGTGCGATCGACTCCGCCGTGATGGGCGCGATGACGCCGTCGCTGGCAACCGGGCTCGGCTTTTTGGCGATCGAGGCAGGGGACGAACAGCTGGCCCGAAAAGCAGCGCTCCGCGCGCTCCAATTCGCGGTGGTGTACCCTCGAGCGCGGACGCTGGCGGCGCGCGTCGCATTACTCGGCGGGCGCTTGGATGAGGCCAAGAAAGCCGTCGAAGAGCTCGACCCGAGCTCCCCCGATGCGCTCGTAGTGCGCGGCGTCGTGGCCTACGAATCGGCTGATCCCGGCGAGTTGACTAACGCGCTGCGCGCGCTGGGCGGCGCCGCACTTACCCGGCAGACGTATTCGGCCTTGGCCGCCGGACCCGGGCTGCTCACCGGACGCGCATTCCCCACGGCCTCGAGGATCGAAGCCATGGCCACGCCCGCGACCACTTGGGGTGAGCTGATCGCCACCGACGCCGCGCTCGATCTCGGGGACTTGCCTCTGGCCGCGAAGATCCTCGGTAGACGCCAGGGCGGAGCATTACGGCCCGTGCATTACGCCCGCTTGGCGCGCCTGAATCGCTATCGTAACGAGGTCGACGCCGCGCGGTCGGCCGCCGCCGCGGCTGGCGAAGGCGCAATGACGCTGAACGTGTTGTTGGAGTCGGTGTACGCGATGGTCGCGAACAAGGACCACGCAAGCGCGCGCAACCTGGCCGCCAAGCATGCGGACTTGCTGGGGCCGCTCAGCGCATGGGTCGCCGTGCTGGTGGATGCGGACGACAAGCCAAAGGCACAGGTCAGCGCCCGCGCCGCCAAGCTCGCTCTTCCACCCGCGGAAACCCCGCTGACGCTCCGTATCCTGGTTCTGCGCGCGCTAGCCGCTTCGGGGGACAAGCGCGGGCATTCGTACGTGGTCGCGTTGGCGAAGCAAGCCCCGAAACATCCCGATGTGATCGAGGCCGCGCTCGAGCTCAAGTGAGCCCGAGCGCGTGTCTCACGAAAATCGCTCAGAAGATATAGTGGGCACCGATGCCCACCGACGATTGGCCCTTCGAGGCATTCGCCAATACGGCTTTGCTCGCGTGGTCGTAGCGGAACTCGCCGCGCAGAGTGAACGCGCTATAAAACGTGTAGCCCGGCGTGATGGTCAAGTTGAGGTAGGACGTGTCGGGACTCGCGCCGGTTGGCAGAAAGACGCGCACGCCGTCGTTGTCTTTGAAGTACTCGACGCGGGCGCCGACGGTGACGGCGTCCATTTTGTAAACCGGCTGCAGACCGAAGCCATACCACTTAGCAGCGCTGCCATCGGGCGCAGAGTGCTTCTCAGTGCCGTAATTGCCCTGAAAGTTCAAGATCAGGTCCGGAGTGGCGGTGAGGGCGCCGGTCAAATCGAGCGACAGACGAGGGTCGTTGTCCACGTCGGGCTTTTCTACGCCGTAGGTGCCGGACACCGCGGCGTAAAAGATGGGGGCGGGAGTGACAGCGGCACGCCAGATCAGCGTCTTCTGGTTGTTGTTGTCGGTGGTCAAAAGACCGGGCGCGGGCGGCGTCGCAGCACCGGCAGCGATCGAACCGTTCGTGTCCCAACCGTTCACGATGCCGACGCCGACATCGAACATCGATGCGGTGTAATGCAACTTTGCCCCGACGTGCGTGATCGGCTCGGCCCAACCGTAGAGATAACCACGGGTCAATGTCGGGTTGACCGGCCCTTCGATGAGCTCGATGCCTTCGTAGGTGGCAAACTTTCCGGCCGTCAGGGTGAAGCCGGCTTCCGTGAGCTGCGCATACGCCTCCTGGATGTCGAACAACGTGCGTGATGGAGTGAAGGCGCTGAAGTTGTTCAACGCGGCATCTGAGCCCGCGTCGATATCGATCGTCGCGCTGACGTGCTCGTTCACTGCGCTATGGACGGAGAGATGCATGGCGTGCAGTTGAAAGCCGTTCCCCGCGTCGTAGATGCGGGTGGGCAGCTGGCCTGCGTAGCTTGCATGGTCCACTAAGCCGCGGTGCCAAGCGCCTTCTACATAACCGGTGATGGCCATGTTCGGGTAGGTGACGGCCGGAGCAGCCACGGCCTCCGCGGGCGGCGCGGGGACGGGCGTGTCCGACGGGGCCTCCGTCGACGGGGGAGCAGCGGGCGGGGGGGCCGGAGGATTGCCGGCGCCGGGCTGGGTAGCGGGCGTTGCCGGTGCTACGCCCGGAGCATCCGCGGGGGGCATGGGCGTGGGCGGCGTATCTTGCGCAAACGCTACGGTCGGCATGGCGCAGAAACCAACAACCAGCGACAACAGGGAAAAGCCACTCTTTCGCATCACGAATTCTCCGGGGTTCAAGGCAGCGGGGGGCGCCCGCCGACGGTCACTAGCGACCGCTGTCGGACATGTAGGCGGGACACTGCCGACCTAACATTTCGTTAATGTTTCGCACAAGTTTCGTCGCCCATGAATGCGTGCAGCACGAGCGCTGCCCCGTAAAAATGGCTGGATTCGCCGTCGTTCATCGCGACGCGAGGCTCATTGGAGAAACAAAAAACAAGGTGCAGACGGCTTCGAGGCCACCGCCAACGAAACCTACCGCAAATCCGACGCACACATGACGGCGCCGGTCGGGCGCGTCGTGCGGTGGGACTGCTCCGCCCTATTGAGGGAGGTTGCCGCCTGAGACTCGGCCCTCAATCATCATACGAAGTTCATCGGTATCATTGGAGCGCCCCATAGCCTCCTCGAGCGTGATCAAGCGTCGCGCGTAGAGCGAGTAGAGCGACTGGTTCAAGGTCTGCATCCCGTGCTTCGCTTGCCCGACCTGCATCTGCGTGTAAACTTGGTGAATTTTGTCTTCGCGGATCAGGTTTCGAATTGCTGCGTTGGGCACTAGCACCTCCAGCGCCAGGACCCGCCCCGGAGCGCCCGCGCGCGGCAGGAGCAATTGGCTGATCACGCCCTCCAGCACGAAGGAGAGCTGCGCGCGAACCTGTGACTGCTGATGCGGGGGAAAGACGTCGATGATGCGGTTGATGCTCTGAATGGCCGAGTTGGTGTGCAACGTCGCGAACACCAAATGCCCGGTCTCGGCGATGGTCAGGGCAGCTTCAATCGTTTCCAGGTCCCGCATCTCGCCCACCAGGACGACGTCGGGGTCCTGACGGAGCACATACTTCAGCGCGTACTTGAAGCTCGAGGTGTCGCTGCCGACTTCGCGTTGGTTGACGATCGACTTTTTGTGCGGGTGGAGATACTCGATCGGGTCTTCGACCGTCATGATGTGTTGGCGCGTCTCGCCGTTGATCTTGTCGATGATCGACGCGAGCGTGGTGCTTTTGCCGGAGCCGGTCGGGCCCGTAACCAGCACCAAGCCGCGCGGTTTACTGGCTAACTCAGCAACAGCGGGCGGCAGGCCGAGCTCGTCGAAGCTCAAGATCTTGAACGGAATCGAGCGAAAGGCGCCGGACACGGCGCCACGCTGCATGAACACGTTCGCGCGGAAGCGCGATAAATTCTTCACGCCAAACGAAAGGTCCAGCTCCTTGTTTTTTTCGAATTGAATCTTTTGCTCTTCGGTCAGCACCGAATAGCAGAGCTGCTTGGTCTCCACCGGCGAGAGCGGCGGCAACTTCAACGGCACGATCGCCCCGTCGATCCTCAAGAGCGGCGGCGAGCCAGTCGTGATGTGCATATCGCTCGCGCCCTTTTCGATCATGGCGCGGAGCAACTGGTGCAGATTGACTTTGAGGCCTTCTTCGCCGTTCATTTTTTTGCTGGCCTTTCAGTCCGCCATCGTCACACGTAGAATTTCTTCGGGCGTGGTTACGCCTTCGAGAACTTTCTTGATGCCGCTGGCGCGCAGCGTAGCCATCCCGAGCTTGATGGCCGCTGCCTTCAGCTCCGCGCCGGACGCGCCTTGCAGCACGCGCTCTTTCAAGTCGTCTTGGAAGCGCATCACCTCATACAGAGCCACGCGGCCCTTGTAGCCGGTGTTGTTGCAGGTCGCGCAGCCCGTGCCTTTCATGATGTTTGCCTTCAAGGCCAACTGCTCCTCGCTTACGCCGAGGTCGAGCAGAACCTTCGGGTCGGTGTCGAACGGGCGCTTACAATCCGCGCAAATCTTGCGCGCCAGGCGCTGCGCCAACACCAGATTCACGCTGGCCGTGATCAAGAACGGCTCCACACCCATATTCAGCAGGCGCGAGATGGTGGCAGGTGCGTCGTTCGTGTGCAGTGTCGACAAGACCAAGTGGCCGGTGAGCGCGGCCTTCACCGAAATTTCGGCGGTCTCGAAGTCGCGGATCTCGCCGACCATGATGATGTCCGGGTCCTGGCGCAAGAACGAGCGCAGACCCATCGCGAAGTTCAGGCCAATCTCGTCGTGCATCTGCACCTGGTTGATGCCGTGCAAATTATATTCGACCGGGTCCTCGGCAGTGCTGATGTTGACGTCGGCTTTGTTCAGGTCGCTCAGCGCCGAGTACAGGGTCGTGGTCTTGCCGGAACCCGTGGGCCCCGTGACCAGCACCATGCCCCAGGGCTGAGTGATGGCCCATTTGAAATCGGCCAGCGGTTCTGGATCGAAGCCGAGCTTCGCCATATCGAGCTGTAGGTTGCCCTTGTCGAGCAAGCGCAGGACGACCTTCTCACCCCACATCGTCGGCAGCACCGAGACGCGAAAGTCCATCTCGCGGCCCTTGCCGAGCTTCAGCTTGATGCGCCCGTCCTGGGGCAGCCGGCGCTCCGCGATGTCCAGCTGGCTCATGATCTTCAGCCGGCTGACGATCGCGGCCTTGAGCTTGAGTGGCGGAGTCATCTCCTCCTGCAGCACACCGTCGACGCGGTACCGAACGCGTAGCTTCTTCTCGTACGCCTCGACGTGGATGTCGCTCGCCCCTTTGCGGATCGCATTCAAGAGTAAAACGTTCACCAAGCGCACCACGGGCGCGTCGGCGCTTTGGCGCTCGAGCTCGAGGGCGTTGACTTCTTCTTCGTCCCCTCCGAAGTCGATGTCCTCGTCACCGAGGTTGAAGTCAGCCATCACCTCCTCGTAGGAGGGCCCCGCGTTGTAGTAGCGTTCGATGGCGGCTTGGATGGCCGTCTCGCTCGCGACGACCGGCTCGACGTTGTAGCCACTCAAAAACTTGATGTCGTCGATCGCGTTCAGGTTGGTCGGGTCACTCATGGCCACGATCAAGGACGAGCCGGATCGCGACACAGGAATGATGCGGTGTTTCTCGCACACCTCCTTCGTGACGAGCTTCACCACTTCCACGTCGATCTCGTATTCGTCGAGATTGATCGCGGGCAGCCGATACTGCGAGCTGAGAAAGCTCGTGATCTCGCCGTCGGAGATGAAACCGAGGCGAGCGAGCGTATAGCCCAGGTTCTGCCCGGACCGTTTTTGTTCGTCCTGCGCTTTACGCAGCTGCTGTAAGCTAATCAGCTTTTCACGAACGAGCAGCTCACCCAGACGATTCTGTGACATCGAGCGTTCTCTCTCCCAGGCCATGGGCGCCGAACAGATCTCGCGACTTTAGCATTGTCCGGGCGGCGCCAGAAAACCGGGGTGGGCCCTGCCAAGTCGACGGACGAGCAAGGCCGCTTGACGCGCCCGGCGCTCGGTCAAAGATTAGCGGAGCAATTCTTACATCGGAATATGCGGGTTTGGCGTTTCGGCTCATTGGCCGGCGCGTCAAAACAATCTCGAGTGTTAGAAAGGCGCCCCCCATGGCCAAGACGTATAGCGACCTGTTTTCGGAGATTCGTTCGAGCGTGAAGCTCATTTCGCTCGAGGCGTTGAAAGAACGCGTGGAGTCGCCCTCCGGCAAGCCGTTCACGCTGGTCGACGTGCGAGAGAAGGACGAGGTCCGCGCCGGCTACATCCCGGGTGCGGTGCATATCCCGCGTGGCTTCTTGGAGATGCAAGCCGAGCAGAAGCTGCCAAACAAGGCGGCGGAGATCGTCGTTTACTGCGCGGGCGGTACCCGCAGCGCCTTCGCGGCCAAGACCCTCGCCGAGCTCGGCTACGAAAACGTGATCAGCGCGAACCCCGGCTTCGTCCGTTGGAAAGATTTGAAGTACCCCGTCGAGATGCCGGCAGAGCTCAGCCCCGCGCAACTGGACCGCTACTCGCGCCACATTCTTTTGCCGGAGGTTGGCGAGCGGGGCCAGGAGAAGCTGCTGAAGGGCCGTGTGCTGCTGCTCGGCGCGGGCGGGCTCGGTGCGCCGGCGGCGCTTTACCTGGCGGCGGCCGGCGTAGGCACGCTCGGCTTGGTGGATGCGGACACGGTCGACGCCTCCAACTTGCAGCGCCAGATCATCCACGCCACGTCGCGCCTCGGACAAAACAAAGTCGACAGTGCAGAATTCGCCATCCACGATTTGAACCCGGACGTCCAAGTCATCAAATATCAAGAGCGCCTGAACAGCAGTAACGTCGACCGCATCTTCGGCGCGGGCTGGGACGTGATTGTCGACGGCTGCGACAATTTTCCAACTCGCTATCTGGTCAATGACGCATCGCTCTTTCACAAGATCCCCGTGTCCCACGGATCGATCTTCCGCTTCGACGGCCAAGTCACGACCTTCATGCCCTTTCAGGGGCCCTGCTACCGCTGCCTCTACCCGGAGCCGCCGCCTGCGCACCTTGCCCCGTCCTGCGCCGAAGCCGGGGTGCTCGGCATCCTGCCCGGTGTCATCGGGGTGATTCAGGCGACCGAAGCCATCAAGCTCATTTTGGGAAAGGGCGAGCCGCTCATGGGCCGCCTGCTCACGTACGACTCGTTGCGCATGGGCTTCCGCACATTGAAGCTTCGCCGCGACAAGAACTGCCCCGCCTGCGGCGAAAATCCCACGATCAAAGAATACATCGATTACGAAGGCTTCTGCTCGCGGTGAGCACCGGCGCGGGTCCGAGAGCGGTCTCAGCCCTGCGTGCGTCACCTCGAAAGACGCTCTTTGCATGAGTCGCCCCGCTTCTGTTAGAAAGCGGAGCCGCCCGGCGGGAGTGTTACCCGCGGCCGCGGTCCTCAAAAGGGAGACATCGAGAAATGGCTGGAACAAAGCTTGTGCTGTGTGGCTTCGTCGCGCTGAGCGCGCTGTCGGCTTGTGGTGGTGACGATAAATCGTCGCTGGTGGGTCAGCCCGCGACGTCGCAGTGTGCGCCCGGTCAATACTTCGACGGTCGAATTTGCCAATCGCAGACCGGCACGGCCACGCCGGTCGCCACTGCGACGCCCGGTGCGACGGCGGCACCGGGAGCGACCGCGCCGACCGCGCTGCCCGGTTTGCCGGTGGCCACAACGACGGCCGGTCCGACGGCCACGCCGCTCGATCCCGCAACCGCGCAGGTCGTCACGTCCCTGATCGCGCCGCTGGCGGCATCCGCTGCGGCTCCGGGCGCAAAGGCGGTCGGCGCCGCCATCGCCGGTAACTTCACCCAGGGCCAGTCGCTCGATCAGACCGTGCAGATGAATCCGGGCAAGTGTTACACCATCGTCGGGGTCGGCGTGCCCACGGTCCAGAACCTGGATATTCAGCTCGTCCCGTCGATCGCGATTCCGGGCCTGCCCGCCGCGGTCGTGGCCTCGGACGCCACGGTCGGCTCGAACGCGATCGTGGGTCAGCAACCCAATTGCTACAAGTGGGCCTTGCCCCTGGGCGGGACGATGAAAGTCGTGATGACCGTCTCGCAAGGTCAGGGCATGGCTGCGGCGCAGGTGTTCGAAAAGTGAGCGTACGCGCGGAGTCTCATGAAGACTCCGCGCGTGAGCGGCCGCGCTGAGTTCTGCCGTTCGCGCGGTCACTCATGCGGCCGCTACGCCACGCCGCACTTCGGAGCCCGATCCGGATCCCGCCAGGGGAGCACTCGAGAATTCGGGCCACAGATCACCCAGCCCTTCGCGTTTTCGCCGCGCGATCTCCCAGCGCACGATTGGCCGAGACACCATCACCGCCGCTACCGCGATGACGAAGCCGGCGATCACGTCGATCAAGTAGTGCCAGCGGAGAAACATCGTCGCGATGATGATGTTGACGGCGCAGAACGTGACGACGTGCCAAGTGTAATGAAAGGGCAGTTCCTTTCGGTTGCGGTACGAAAAGAGCGCGAGCATCGTCGGCGCCCCCGTGTGTAACGACGGGAAGATATCCATTTGTGCGCCGCCCGAGTGCACCGCGCTCATCACGAGCTCGTGCCACGTGCCGCGTGGAAACGCGTTCTGGAACGCATCCGCCATCGCCCGGTAAGGGCCGAAGCCAGGCACCAACATGTACAGCGTGTGTCCGACGCTGAAGAGCACGATCATGGCGAACGTGAACTCGCCGACGATCTGCTTTCGTCGTGCAAAGAACAATAGCGGCAGCACGTGGACGGCCATCAACAGAAAGTAGCCGAAATAAAAGAACGAGAACCACTCGGTGCTGACCGGATTGACGAAGTGATCCCAGGCCATCGCCGGCTCGTAATGAAAGACGGCGAGGTCAAAGGCGTAGAGGCGCTCGTCCAGGGTCGTTTTATTCACCAGCGGCAAGACGTGCTTCAGGAAAAAGTAGCTGACCTGCACCACTCCATAAATGCCAAGCCGGTAGACCAGAGCCGCGATCCACGAGCGTTTGAGCAGCCGCCCCCGCACCAGCACGATGGCCAGCGCAAAGGCAAAGAACAATCCTCCGGTGCGCATCAAGCACGCGGAGCGCTCGAGGCCGGCTGGCGTGGCCAGCACTGCCCCATTCAGTGTCAGCAGGAAAGCGAACACGACGAAATCGTGCACCGCGGTTTCGCGCAGCGTGCGACGCCACCAAGGCTCTCTGACCTGCGCACGGACGTGCGCACGGACCTGCGCTAATTCTGACGGGGCGGGCATGCTCTTGGATTCGGAGATTATGATTTGATGACGCTAGACGTGACGTCGGCTCGTTCGGCTTCGACGCTGCGCTCGGCTGGTTCGGCTAGCTCGGGGAGACGCCGCCGCTCTGGGACACTTCGAGTTTGAACGAAGTCTTGAACGCTGACTTCAGCGAGCAAGAGCTCCGCGCGCGCTTCATCGATGCGCAGAGCTTTGGCGAGGGAGGCGGCCGTCACTGACTCCGAGGAAAACGCCGCGAGCCGCGACGCTGCCAAAAACCAGGCTTGATTCAATTCATCTTCCAACCGGCGCGCGTGCCTGCGCGCCTGGCGAAAGGCAAACAAAGCCAACGTGCACGGCACGAGGCAGGCCAGAAGTGCCGCGAGCTCCGCGAATGGGGCGGGTGAGGTGGCCAAAAGCACGACGCCCGTTACTAAGAACGACAGCGCCCCCGAGGCGAGCGCAAAGGCCGAGCCGGCGCGGAACGCAAAGGCCTTGGATTGCTCGCTGCGCGCGGCCCTGAGCCGCTGGATCTCAGATTCCGAAATGGGGCTGGCGGTCGGCGGGATGCGAGGTCCGCCGCACGCTCGACAGCGATAAGAGAGCCGGGGGTCCCCTTCAACGTCCGCCAGCGCGCTACACAGGGGGCACCGGTAAGCCTCCCCGTATGCCGCACCGCACTTGGCACAATGGCCGAGCGCATCGAGCAAACCGCCGCACGCGGAGCACTCTTCCGATTGCAGCGCGGTGCCAGCGGTTGATGTCACGCGCTCGGCTCCTATCGCGGCAGCTCGGGATTGTCCAACGCCGGTCGCGAGGCTCAAGAAACTGCGTTAAACCTGCGGAAAAACTCGTCCAATACGCGGTATGTCAGCCCCCAAACCGTGTGCCCACCAATGTCCCAGGCGGGGAAGCGCAGGTGCTGGCCCGCGCGCGCCAAGGTGAACACCGTGCGACGTTCGCCTCGCGCGAGCGGGCCTACTGGCACCCACATCGCTTGCCGCACTTCTTCACTCAGTGTGAGGGCTGGTCTCGTCTGTAACAGGTAAACGAATGGCTGTACGGCGATTTCCACGCCCTGGGCCGGGGAGCGGACCGACAGCCGCCCCACGCGTTCTGCCGCGTGGCGAAGATCGAGCCCGACCTCCTCGAGGGTCTCACGCTCTGCCGTGGCGCTCATGTCCACGTCTTCGAGCGCCTCATGTCCGCCGGGCAGGGCCATGTGACCAGACCATGGGTCCCCGCTCCGCGTGGCCCGCTCGATGAGAAGCAACTCGAGCGCGGCGTCGCTCTCGAGCAAGATGAGCGCGACCGCTGCGCGACGAGCCGTGGCGAACGCGGGCGACGTCGGCGCGGGCTCCGGGTCGGTCAGAGCCCGTAGCAGCCGCTCGCGCTGTGAGCCTCGAGCCATTCGATAGTGTAGCAAGTCGGCCCCGATTCACCCTAGTGAGGCTGGAAAATCTGATAGCGTGCCGCGCGATGAACGCCGCAAAGACCTCGTTTTCGGCGCTGCTGAGTTTTAGCTTGGCGCTTTTGGCGCCGTCCGGCGAGGCGTTCCCGGGCTTCCTCACCTCGAAGACGGGCGCAGCAATCAAGGTCAACTCGTCGCAGATCGTGGTGATGAAGAAGGGCAACGCCACGGCAGTTAGTCTCATGTCCGACTACGAGGGCAGCCTCGAGCCGTTCGCCATGGTTCTGGTCGTGCCGGCTGACGTCTCGCCGGCGCGCGTTACCACCCTCAAGCGCGAGTACATCGACCGCGTCGACGCGCTGAGCGCGCCGCGCTTTCACGAATACTGGGAGCAGGATCCGTGCGATCCGGGTCCGGTCGAGCAGGAGTGGCAGCGCAACATGAAGGCCGATTCGTCGAGTGCCTTCCTGGGCGGCGGAGACATGCCGGAAAGCACGCAGAAAGTCGCCAAGGAGCTATCGCTCGACGTGAAAGCGCAGCAGAAAGAAGGCGAGTACGCCTTTACGCTCCTCGGCAAAGACGACTCGGTCAGCGCCTGGCTGAAAAGCAAAGGTTACGCGTCACCCGCCGGCGCGGAGCAAGCTGTAGCCCCCTACCTCGCCGCGGGCTTGCGCCTACTCGTGGCGCAAGTAGACACCAATCGGATTGAGCTCGTGGGCGGCGACCGTGCGCAGCTTTCACCAATCCGTTTTTGGACTGAAAAACCTTACGAGAGCATCCCCGATCGGGTGGGATTGCTGAACTCGGCCGGCAAGCAAGAGCTGTTGATCTACGTGCTCGACCCCGAGCAACGCTACGAAGTTAGAAACTACAAAAACGTGTTTCCACCGACGAACGTGAGCGTGGACTTCACGGTGAAGGAGCGCATCGGGGAGTTCTACGCGGCGCTGAACGACATCATGTTGCAGAAGACCCCCGGCTCGTTCTTCGACGAGTACGCGTGGCCGAGCGACGGCTGCGGCCAGCCGTGTGCCACCGAGCCGCTGCAGATCGCCGAGCTGTTGAGCTTGGGGGGCGACGTGTTCGAGCAATCGATCCCGAAGCAGGCCAGAAACCCCAAGCCGCCCGAGCTGACGAAAGAAGAAAAGGACGCCTTCAAGGAGGCAACCAAGGACCTCAAGCCGAAGGAGCGCAAGGCGAAAGAAAAGCAGGCCAGCGATGACCGCAACACGGTCGCCGCCCGGCAAGCGCTCTTGTTGCGCCATAAGTATATCGTCTCTCGTCTGCACTACCGTTACGACGAGAAGACGTTGCCGAATGACCCACAGATCGGCGCCGCAAGCAGCGCGATCGAAGGCGGGATCGCTCAGCCTAAAGGCCCCAAGCGTGAAGCCTCCACGGACGTATCACCGGCCGCCCAGAACAAGTTTCAAGTTCGCTACGACAACTTCCACCCCTGGGTACCGGTCATCCAATGCCAAAGTCCAGAGCGGTACCGCTGGGGCAAGGCCCCACGTGACTACCGTGGTCTGCGCAAGACCTGGATAGCTGAGGATTTGGCGCGCAAGAGTCGCACTCAGATCAAACCCGCGGATGTGCTGCTGACGCCTGTTCCTTCACTTGGCCTCGGCGGCGCGAACGCTGCCGTCGTCAGAGCTCCCATTGCCGATGCCGGCTTGGATGCAGGCGCCAAAGATGCCGCGCGGGCCGACCCTAAGTGCAGCTTCGGCGTGCCGAGCACGCCGGCTCGGTCTGGCTTCATTGCGCTGCTAGGTGCGGGTCTGGGTCTCGTCCTGGCGTCTCGCCGCCGAGGCCGCGGCCCTAGACTCTAATAACCGAGCTCGACCGTGCTCGTGGGGCCGCGCGGCGTCGGCCGCGACGTGGAGCTGCTCGGCACCGGCCAAGGTTCGGCGGGCATCGCCACTTCCGCGGGGGGCCAGCCGTCCTCCACCGCGCGCGGCCGAGCACTTACGGTAGATCGCACTACTTCCGGGCCCGCCGCGCTCAGTGAGCGCGCCAGAGCGGGGTTTCGACAGCGGACCAAGAAATTGCCGTCATGCGCATCGAGGATCGGCGATAGGTCATAGCCGTGGCGGCAACGCTCTCCGGCGATTTGAAAGCAAGCTGCCTGTTCCGAGCCGCAGTGGACGTGGAGCATCTGCGTACCGTCGGGGCCGACGATTCGTAGTGCGCCCGGGGCCTCGATGCAGCCTGCGAGTAAGCCAAGCCCACCGATGACTGCCGAGCCGTACCGCGCCATGCCCATTCAACGCAAAGCCTAGCGCAAAACGGGCGCCGATATCAGCGTTGGTTGTCGCTTTCGGCCAATCGCTCGCTAGCTGGCAGCAGCGGATCGCTGACCCATGACCGGCCATGGCCGTGAAAGTAGCTGCGCAACAGATCGCGCGCGAGTTCATTGGCCTTGCGACGCCACACCGCGCCATTCTCGAGCAGCACGCTGACGATGATCTCCGGCTTCTGACTGGGCGCGAAGCCCATGAACCAGCTGGTCATGCCTTCGTTTGCCTCCGGACGAAGCGTGCCTGTCTTGCCCGAGACGCGGATCGCGCCGAGGTAGGGGCGAGCATGCTCGTCGCTGAACGCGTGCCGGCATGTTCCGCTGCGCACGGTCACTTCCATCATGCGCCGGATGCGTTCAGCGGTGCGCGCCTTGAGCAACCGCCCGAGCACCTGCGCGGGCTGCTCCGCCTCGTCGGAGCTCGGTGCGATGATCCGAATCCGGGTCGCCTCGCCGCCGTGCGCGATCACACTGGCAATGTGCGCCGCCCCGAGCGGAGACAACGTGCTGCCCTGAAAGCCCGCCGCCGCCCGCGCAAAGTCGAGATCACCGTAGGGGACCTGCAGCGCTCCCACGGCAACATCGAGGTCGAACGGCACGTGCCCGTTGAAACCCAACGCCTGCGCCGTCTCAAGCAGAGAGCTGCGGAGCAAGCGATGCGTCGCCAGCTGGGCGAAGACTGCGTTCTTGCTATGACCGATGGCGTACGCAAACGGCGAACATTCGCGCGGCTCAGCTCCCCGCGGGGCGTCCAAGTGACGCCTCTCGATACCGTGCGTGCCGCCGGAGATGCACACTTCGTCTCTCGGACTCAGCGTCGTGGTCTCGAACAGGGCTGCGGTCGTCACCAGCTTGAACACGCTGGCGGCGGGCGCACGTGCCGTGTCGAGGACGTGATGGTGATGCCCGTCGCGGCCGCTCTCTGCCCAAGCCAGCACGCTGCCCGTCTGCGCGTCGAGCACCACCATGCCACCGCGCACCGCGCTCGCGCTGGCCAATATTTTCATTGCCGCTTGCTGAAGAGACACATCCAGCGTCAGCCGCGCCTCGCCGCCCGCAGCAAGGGCCGCCACGAAGTGGTCCCCGCGTTGGAGAATGTGATCCAGATCGAGGCCTGAGCGCGGCAGTGGTCGTGGCTCGATGCGAGCGGGAGCAGCGGGTAGCTCCGCCGAGGCCTCGGACGCGCCCGCGCTGCTGGCGGGCAGCGCCGTGAGCGGCGACGCTAAGGCCATGACGGCCCACGCGCACTTGGCGCCAGATCGAGCCCAGCTCATCCGCTCCGGCGTACCGGTTCCGCAGGGTTAGGCCAATATTCCGGTTAACACACGCGCGAACTTCATGAAGTGCTTCCTGAGCATGCCCGCGCGATAGAGTAGGCAAAGGTAAGATAGTTCTTACTTTGGATTACATCGGCGTACAGTGTGTGTTACACGAGGCGCAGCATGGACCGACGAGTAGGACTGAGGGCCAGGACGGACTTTCGAGTCATCGCGCTACGAGGGCATATTCGCTCGCAGTATCGCGGCATCGAAGTGTCGCCGACGGGCATCGTGCTCGACCGAGGCCGACCGATCGGCGAGCTCGACTCGCCGCTCCTGATGCGACTCGAGCTCGAGCTGCCGGAGTACTTAAAACCCGTGCGTGCTTTGGCCCGGCCGGTCTGGTCGTTCGGTACGCAACAGGCGTTCAAATTCGTGCGGATCGCCGACGTGGACCGGCTGATTTTAGCCGAGCACCTCGACTTCGTGAGCGTGCGCGGCGTGGTTTTAAATTGAGGATGGTGCCGATGTCTCTGTCTCGCCGGATCAGGATGCTTTTAGCAAGGTTGGTCGAGCCGGACGGCTTGCGTCTGTTGTCGCACGCGGTCGGGCTTGCCCCGCGGTTGATCGTGCATGTGGCTTCGATCGCAGTGCTGGCCGGGCTGCTCAATGCCTGTGTGCCCGCCACTCGCTACGAAGAAGCGAAGTCAGCCAGTGAGGTGGAGCTGGCCGCGCGTCAGCGGGCCGAGCTCGAGCTTCGAACCACGCGCGAGCAGCTCGATACCCTGACCGCACAGCTCGACGAGCGAGCACGGCAGATCGCAGAATCCGAGCAATCCGCCTCCGAAATAAAGCTCGAAAATAGCGTAGCCACCAAGGAACGCGACGAAGCGACGGGCCTAGTCGATCAGCTCCGTGGTGATCTGGCGCGCGTCGGCGACAACTTACGCTCCTACGCGCAGGAAAAAGCCGACTTGGAACGGTCGTTACTGGAGGCCAACGCGCGCAAGCTGGACCTCGAAAAGAGCGAAGCAAAGACGGTCGCCGTTGGACGCTTGATGCGTGATCTGAGCGCGGCACTCGGCGAGCGAGTGATCACGGGCGACGTCTCGCTCGACGTCCAGGACAGTCACGTCGTCTTGAGCGCGGCACCGGACTTTTGGTTCGACGACAGCTCCGCGTTGCGGCCGGGGACCGAGGTTGTCGTGGCGGCACTGCGTCGGGTGCTCATCGGTCACCCGGAGAGTTCCGCGCTGCTGCGCCTGCCAGGACCTGCCGCCGACGAGCGCGGCGCGGCCCTGTTGGCGGCTCTAAGAACGAAGGGTGTAAGCAGCTCCAGGGTAACGCTCTCTTCTTCGACGGTCCCGGCGGTGGTGACGGAGGCGGGTGCTGGCGCGGTGATGCTCTCATTTAGCGCAGGCTGACTCGACATCCACGCTCGGGGACCTCTCTTTCGATTTCTGTTTCCTCACGAAAGCCAAAAATCGCCGGGCATCCTCGCAGACAGCGATAACCTGTCCCCCCAGAATTCTGATCTCGGCGAGGCTGGCGCGCTCAGGGCTTGGGGGTCGGATTGAACGTGAGGTCTAGGTCTAGGGCGGTCTCGGGATCGCGACCGCGGGGTGCGGGCATGGCGCGGAAACGCGGCTGGGCACCGAGTACGTCGGAGATCGCGCTGACGAGGGCAGGCCGCACGTGCTGTTTGAAGTATTCGTGCCACGCGTAGCCGTCTTCGTCGCCCGCGTAATCGTCGCTGAACGCCGCCGACAAATGCAGGGTGACCGAGAAGGTTTTCTCTTCGCGGTGGGTCACAGCGGGAAAGTCACTTTCGCGGGCCAGCTTCCGGGCGAAGGTAGGGTCGCTTCGCGCAGAGCACTCACCAAACAGTCGACGTCCGCCTCTCCCTCCTCGTCGGGTGGCGTGACGCCCGCGGCGAGCACCGCGCCGTTCGTGCCAACGTACAGCGTGGCCTCGAAGGCGCCGGTGGCGCCGTTTTTACATTTGGACAGCTTCGGCGAGAGCTTACTCATCGCGTCAGACACGCGCTCGGCGCTCCAGCTCGTTGGGGGCCGCACATCGTTCGGCGGATCGAAGTCGAAGGATTTTCGCGCTAAGCCATGGACGCCTCCGATCGGTTTCGGCCAGTGCCTCCGACGTAGGCTATCGAGCAGGCACTGCTCGGTCGTGCGATCGCCGATCGTGGACTTCTCTAAATGGGCGTGATCGATCTTGCCGCGGGCGTCGATCTTCAAAAAGAAGCTGACCGAGCCGCCGAGATACTCGACGCGCTGCGAGCCTTGCTCGAGGCATTTTTGAAAATCGGGCAGCGCCTTTTGAAAGGTCTTGTCGACTTTCTCTTCATTCAACCCGCCGATCTCGGCAGATACCGCGAGCGAGCTCGGCTGATCTCCTTCCGACTCCGGCACCGGCTCGGGCGGCTTGGCCGTCGGCTCAGTGCCGCCACAGGCCTGGCAAGCGGCCAGCGATAGCACGGCACACACGACGTGAAACAGGGGCTTCGGACGGGGCGGTTGAGACATGCGAAGGCCTAGGAGTAGCGCGAACTTTGCGGACGGAGCAATAAGACCCCCGGAACCTCGCCGAGCCGCGCGGCTAGCGCCGGTTTCGGACGCACCGCCACGCCGATCTCCGCTTCGCGCATCATTTCCAAGTCAAAGACGTTGTCTCCGAAGCTTGCCACCCAGCGAGCTTCACCGAGCAGCCGGCGACCGGCGCTGCACTTGGTCGTCCCGTAGGGCACGGCGCCGGCCATCTCCGCGCAGATCACGCCTTCTGCGACGCGCGGCGTGCTGGCTGCGATGTCGGCGATGGCAAAGCCCCAAGCGCTCGCAGCGAGCTCGACCGTGCTGCGCGGGGAAGCGGAGATCACGATGCTGCGTACGCCACGGCTGCGCGCCATGTTCAGGATAGGGCGCAGCTCTTCATGCAAGCGTGACGCGTGATCGGCGGCCAAGAGCGCTTCACGTGAAAGCTCGTTCATTTCCGGCAGCGTGTGGCCGGCGTAGCACCAGGTCATGAGCTCGCACATTTCACGCTCCGGGTAGCGATGCGCGAGGTAGGCATCGAACAGGGAATTGGCCGTGGTGTTGACGTCCGCGAACGTTTCGAAGCCCCGGCTGATGGCTTGTCGCTCGAGCTCGGCGCGCGCGGCCTCGCGCAGCCGCCCGTGGTTAACGGCGAAACGGAACACGTCCTCTCCGACGTCCCCCGACCAGAGCGTGCCATCGGCGTCGAAGGCGAGCGCGGCTACTCCGCCGTCTAGATGCGGCTCGAGCTCGGCGATCAATTCCTGGGCGGTGACGTCGCGGGCAATCAAACGCTCATTCCTCGCGTAATTTGGCGAGCACGTTCAAATCTTCGAGCGTGGATACGTCCCCCTTGGTCTCGATGCCAGCCGCGATATCTTTGAGTAGGCGACGCATGATCTTGCCGCTCCGCGTCTTGGGCAGACTCTCCGCGAAGCGCACGGAGTCCGGACGCGCAAACTTTCCTATTTCATTTCCCACGTGCTCGGCGAGTTGCTTCTTCATGTCGGGGGTCGCCGCGTAATTCGGTTTCAAGGTGACGAACACGACCAGCGATTGCCCCTTCAAATCATCGGGGCGGCCTACGGCGGCGGCTTCGGCGACGGCTGGGTGAGCCACGAGCGCGCTTTCGATTTCGGCCGTGCCGATGCGATGCCCGGACACGTTCAGCACGTCGTCGATGCGGCCGACCACGTGAAAATAGCCATCTGCGTCCTGGCGCGCGCCGTCACCGGTGAAGTAGGCGCCTGGGATCTCGCTCCAATACTGCTGCTGGTAGCGCTCGTCGTCCCCGTAAATGGTGCGCAGCATGCTCGGCCAGGGCTGCTTTAGCACTAGCAGCCCGCCTTCGCCGACGGGCACTTTCTGGCCGTCTTGCGTCACCACTTCTGCCACTACGCCGAAGAACGGTAGGCCGGTCGAGCCGGGCCTGGTGAAGTGCGCGCCAGGCAACGTGGTCAACATGATCGCTCCCGTTTCGGTCTGCCACCAAGTGTCCACGATCGGGCAGCGGTTTTTGCCGACGTGCTCGCGGTACCACATCCAGGCTTCCGGGTTGATTGGTTCGCCTACGCTGCCCAGGAGACGGAGGCTCGAGAGGTCCGATTTTGCGGGCCATTCATTGCCTTGCCGGATGAAGGCGCGAATGGCGGTGGGCGCGGTGTATAGCACCGTGACCCGGTGCTTCTCGATGATTTGCCAAAAGCGGCCCCAATCGGGCTGATTGGGCGCGCCCTCATACAAGAGGCACGTTGCGCCGTTCGAGAGCGGGCCGTAAACGAGGTAGCTGTGCCCAGTGATCCAGCCGACATCGGCGGTGCACCAATAAACGTCGTCATCTTGCAGATCGAAGACGTACTTCGACGTTAGATGAGCGCCGGCGAGGTAGCCGGCAGTCGTGTGCAACACCCCTTTGGGTTTGCCGGTGGATCCCGAGGTGTAGAGGATGAAGAGGGGGTGCTCGCTGTCGACAATCTCGGCCTGGCCGTCGGCGGGATCTGCGGCGGCTACCGCCTCGTACCAATCGACATCGCGACCGGCCTGTAGCGTGCTGTTCGCCCGGGCCCCAAGCCGACGTAGTACGACCACTTTCTGTACCGTTTTCGTGTTTTCCACCGCGCGATCGACCGTGGCTTTGAGCGGGACCACGTTGCCGCGGCGGAGCGCGCCGTCTTGCGTGAGCACGACCTTCGCCCCGCAATCGTTGATTCGGTCTCGCAGCGACTCGGCGGCGAAGCCGCCGAAGACTACGGTGTGCGGAGCGCCGATGCGAGCACAGGCCAACATACCGACGATGGCCTCCGGCACCATGCCCATGTAAATTGCGACGCGGTCTCCGCGTTCCACGCCGAGCTGGCGAAGAGCGGCGGCGAACGCCACGACCTTTTCGTGCAACGCGGCGTACGTCCAGGTGAGCGTGTCACCCGGCTCGCTTTCCCAGATGACCGCGGGCTTGTCGCGGGCGGCCGTCGTCAAGTGTCGGTCGAGGCAGCTTTGGCTGACATTGAGCTCCGCGCCGATGAACCACTTGGCGTGCGGCAGCTGCCATTCACGAACGGCGGACCACGGCTTTTCGAAGACCAGGTCCGACGTCTCGCGCTTCCAGAAGGCCTCCGGCGCCTCGATGCTCTCTTTGTACAGGGCATCGTATTGAGCGCGCGAAGAAATCCGCGCGCGAGACACGAACGCGGGGTCTGGCTCGAAGGAGCGGTTTTCCGCGGAGTACGTTCCGATCGCCTGCTGGTCACTCATCGTTGCCTGCTCCTCGGTTTGCTGAATGCCCGCGCGCTGCGCCGCAATTTGCGCCAGTATGCGGGTCACGTAAAGCGTACACCGGACGATACGTATCGATTCACTGGCTACTTTTGGCGAGCGCGGCGCGGAGGCTACAGGTCGATCGCGGCTACCGGTGGCGCCATCTGACGCCATTGGCTTCGACCCGGAGCGCAGCCACGATCTTCGACAACCGCAAAGTGGGGCGGTGTGCGGCTACAGAATTTGTGCAAAGGAGCAGCCGCGAGGTAAGCCCTAACCGGTAACGCGCTTCGCATTTTGGCCTTCGCCGAAGCCTCTCGCGCGCGCGCGGCGGCTCGAGGAAGGAAGTAGGCGCTCGGCCGCAAATGAGTGTGGGCGCCCGCAGCCCAGCATCGCAACTCACCGCTCGCCCCATTCCGCGCACTCTTCGATCGGCGACGACGCGGCGATGCAGTCCGTTTGGGCCGGGTCTCATAGTGGCTCACCACGAGCGGCAGAAAAGAAGGCTCGCCGTGCAAATTGAAAAACTCCGGTCGCTGCTGAACGCAGCGCCGGAGTTTTCATGAGAAGTGCGGGTTGCTCGAGTCGCGACGCGAACGGCTCAGCGCGCGATTTTGCCCAAGGCCGCTTGGATGCGCGACGTGGTACGCGAGGCAGCGCGGGCATGGACCACACCTTTGCTGGCCGCCTTGGCCAAAGCGATGGACGCAGCGGCAACTGGGGCTTTGGCGGCGGTGCTATCGCCGTTGGCGATTGCGGCACGCGCTTTTTTGACCGCGGTGCGGAGCGAGCTGCGGACGGCTTGGTTGCGCTCTGCGCGCACCAAGCGTTGACGGTTACGTTTCTCTGCGGACGGGTGATTGGCCATGCGTCGGAAAACCTCGAAGGGAAGGTGGCTAGGGCTAACGCGGAGGCGTCAGGCCTTTGCCTTGCGCGCGTCGGGCGCCTTGGGATCGTAGCCCTCGGGATGAACCGGGAATTTGGGCGTTGCCGCCCCCTTGTTGTTGGCGCCCTGGCTGCGCGCCCGGATGTACCGACGACGTTCAGTCTGCCGAGTCGAAGAAACCATCAGAATACCTTCAAAAAGGGCCCGGAAAGGGCTCGAGGGGCGGGGACTATGAGCGAAGCGTCCGGGCTTGTCAACGCCGAGGCAGCGTCAATCCGGCCGCACCGTGGCGTTGACACTGAAACTCGGGGCGGCAAAGGGCTGGACGCGCGCCCGACTGAGCTGAGCCTCGATGCAGGAGGCCGAGGATTTGCCGGACGCCGCGCCACTCACCGCCACGCGCCGCACGCGACCGTCGGAGCCGAACACCACCAGCGCGCTCGAAGGGCCGTCCTCACCGGCGACGCAATGACGAGCGCCGCTCATCACGGCGCCGAGCGCGGCCTGGACGGCGCCCGTGGAAGGCTTGGCTGGAACTGCCCCGCCGGTGCTGTCCGCCGGGCGCAGCGCCGTGTCCGGTGGAAGTGTTGGTTCCACGGCCTTCGCACTCGGGATCGCGTGTTGCTCGCTCGCGGCGCTGGCCGCGGCCGCCGCGACGGGCTCGTCCTCGAGCTCGATTTTTTCGTCACCCCGCTGAACCTTGGGCGGAGCGAGCACGGGCGGATGCGAGACGACTGCGGACGCGTCGCGCGGAAGTCGAGCCGGAGCCGCGCTTTCGGGCAGCGTGCTTGGGTCGATGCCACTCGGTACGCCTTGAGGTGCCGGGCCGGGGGGCGTCCTAGCGTCAGCCGTGGGGCTCGTGGCATTGACTCGCGTCTGGACGGCGGCGCTCTCCGGCGAAGCAGGTACGGGCTGCCGACGCCACAGCAGAACGCTGGCCGCGAGCAACACGGCGGCTCCAATCGCGGCGGGCTTGAACCAGCGCCGCTCTTCCGAAGCCGGAGATGACGCAACCAGTGACGGCGTCAAGGCGCTAGCGGGCGACGGGCTAGCGGGCGACGGGCTCGCGGGCGACGCGCTCGCGGGCGACGCGGGCAGTTTGCTGGTGATGGCTTCGCGCAAGGCGCGCACCTCCTCGGCATTGGGTCGCCGCTGCGCGGCGAGCGCCAGGCTCGCCCGGGCCATCTCGCGCTCGCCGGCTTGCTTGTTCTGCACGCTGCGCCGTGCGAGCTCGGCGAAGCTTTGGGGACGGACTCCGGAGCTGGCCAAGGGCGTGGCAGTCGCGGATGCTGGGGCGATGGACTCGCCGGCCTCGCGCGGGAACGGAGCAGCGAGCCACGCAGGCTCCGCGGAGCCCGGCGCGACGCCCGCTAAGCGCGCTTCGGCCATCTGCGCGTCCTGCTCCCAATCACGCTCTGGAACAGGAAAACTACGCAGCAAAATCTCCGCGCTCGAACCCAGATCGATCGAGGAGGTGCGCTCGCTCATGCCGCGCCCTCTTCGCCCGTGGGCACGAGCCCGCGCTGCACGAGGAACGCCCTCAGTCGCTTCCTCGCTTCATGTACTCGCCAGGCAACGGTGCCCTCCGGGCAGCCGAGCACCTCACCTGCCTGGGCGTGGTTCAAGCCATCGACGCCGACCAAAATCAGTGTGGTGCGGAGGGTGTCGCTGAGCGCGTCCATGCCCTCACACAGGGCGCGACCGAGCTCGCGGCTTTCGGTGTCGCTGAGTGGGCTTTCAGATCCGGCGATCAGCACGCCCTCCAGCCGCGGGTCATCACTCGACACGAGCTTCCTACCGGGCTTCCGCGCGCGAATCACGTTCAACGACAGATTCACCGCGATGCGATAGATCCAGGTGAAGGCCTCGCTGCGGCCGTCGAAACGATCGAGGGCACCGTACGCGCGCACGAAGGTTTCCTGCGTCGCGTCTTCGGCCTCGCCTGCGTCGCGCAGCAGATGCAGCGCGAGGCGGTAAATGCGCTTCTGGTGCCGGCGCATGAGCGCACCGAACGCTTCGCTATCGCCTGCACGCGCGGCGTCAACCAATTCGCGATCCGTGTGCTTGGACATCGCTAGGCGCGCGCTGACCCGCGCGGAGATAGTTTCGGGCTGCAGCCTGGGTCCAAGATAGAGTAGCACTGCCGGGTCAGACAACCGAACGCCCACGAGCCTTGGGAGCGCGCCCAACCTAGGCCTGACGGGGGCGCCACGCGCCGGGCGGGTTGCGCCGAAAAAGTCACGAGTTCCCGGGGCCTAGGGCTGCCCGTTGGGGCCGCCTCACTTCGAATCGGTGGCGCCCAAGCGTGCTTTCAGCAAGTCCCCGAGAGTTCCAAAGCCACCTTCGGCCTTGAGCTTTGCGCGATACTCCTTGTGGGCTCGGCGTTCCTCGTCCTCTTTGAACCCGCGTAGGCTGAGCTTTGGCTCACCGCTCCGAGGGTCGAGGTCGACTACCTTCAAATCCAGCACCGTGCCCGGCTTGAAGACCTTGCGCAGATCCGTACCGCGCGCGGTGCCCGTTTGAGCACCGGGTATGAAGCCGCGCGCCGCTCGGCCGGTGACGCCCATCAACCGGACCAGCACGCCAGCGGCCTCCCCCTTCACGACCTCGGCCTTCACGAGCGCGTTGCGCACGATCTTTTGCGGCGCTTCATTGGCGTGCTCTGGCGAGGGCGCCAAGTGAAAGGTGAGCTTCTTGGAGCGCGGGTCGAAGTGGTGCACCAGCACGTCGACTTCTTGGTCCAGTTTCAGCACGGCTTCCGGATGCTCGATACGCTCGAGTGAAAGGTCGGAGACATGCAGCAGGCCGTCCACTCCGGGCTCGAGCTCGACGAACGCGCCGAACTTTTCCAGACGGCTGACTTTGCCCTTGTGCTGCGAGCCTTGCGCATACTTCTGCTTGGCGATCGACCAGGGATCTTCGACCAGCGCCTTGCGGCTCAGCCAGATTTTACCGCGCTCGTCGACCTTGATGATCTTGACTTCGATGCGGTCACCGGAGCGGAACAGTTCCGCCAGCGGTACGCGCGCATCGTGGCTGGCCTCGGAGGCATGGATCAGCCCTTCCAAATTTTCCGCCTCCGGGAGGGCCACGAAGGCGCCCCACTCTACGACCGTGCGGACGACGCCATTCATCACTTGCCCCTCTTGCAGCAGGGTGATGGCGTGTTTGCGGCGCTCGTGGGCTTCCGCCTCGAGCATGGGGCGGCGCGATACGACGACGTCCCGACCGCCCTTTTCGTACTGGACGACTTTGAACTCGATGCGCTGTCCGACGAGCACGGCAAAGTTCGCGTTGGCCGGATGCAGATCCATCCCAGAGGCGGGGGCGAATGCGCGCAGGCCATCGATGTCGACCTCCACACCGCCCTTGATCACGCCGGTGACCAGCCCGGACACGAGAGCACCGTCCTTGGCTGCTTGCTCGACCTTCGGCTTCGACTCTTCCTCACGCAGCGGCTTGCGCGTCAGGACGACGAGGCCGCCGCGGAGGCCGTCGTTGTGGATACGCGCGACGAAGCGATCCCCCACCGCTGGCACCAAGTCGTCTGGCTCCATCTCGTTGCGATCGAAGATAGCCAGCGCCTTGCCGGAAAGGTCGACCATGATCGCCGTCTCCAGCACGGCGGTGACTTTTCCGAACACCTCCTCCCCTGTGTGAAACGGCGCGCGATCGCTGGCGCGATGATGCTGCGGTCTGGCCGGCGATCCCTCCGGACGCGCTTCACGCGCTTCACCGCCGCTCGTGCCAGAGCGCTTCTTCTTGCGGCGGCGCTTCTTCTTCGGCTTGTCTCCGGACACCGCCGCTGATTCGCCGTCGCTGACGGCTGCGTCGTTTACTTCGCCTTCTGCCTCTGACTCTTCGTTTCCTTCTTCCGCGTCGCTCTCGGTCGGCGTCTCTTCGAGGGAGGCAGCCTCTGCGCTCTCAACCGAAGTCGCCGGAGCGGCCTCGACTTCGGCAGGCGGGCTGGGCGCAGCCGCGCTTGGCGCAGCCGCGCTCTCGACCGAGTGCTCGGCGCTGGGTGTGGAAGGAGCGTCGCTTGAAATGGTGTCGGTGGACGTCATGGCGGTGGGGCGAGTGCCCTATATCTCTCTTGTAGCCGCCTGCCAATCTCCCCGGCACCGGCCATGTTTCTCATCGTTACGAGTGCTGCAGCTCCGTTCAGCGCGCGATCGGTAGGCGTCGGTTTACGCCTCCGCTGCGGTCGATCAGAAGCTCAGGCTCCGGCTCGCCCTGCTGCAGGCTTTCGACGAGCTTGCTCGCCACCTCGACGAAGGCCCGAGCGGTGTCGGATTCGGGAGCTGCTTGCACCACCGGCGTACCTGCGTCCCCCCACTGCCGCACGGAGGGGTGCAGCGGAATTTGACCCAATAGTGGCGCTTTAGCGAAGTCCGCGATGCTCTGACCACCGCCGCTACCAAACAACTCGTGACGCTTTTCGCAACCGTCGCAGATGAAGTAACTCTCGTTCTCCACCACCCCGAGCAGCGGGATGCCGACTTTCTGCGCCATCGAAACCGACTTGTACACGTCTTGCAGCGCCACCTCCTGCGGCGTGGTCACGATCACCGCGCCGGTGCTGCGGACCTTCTGTGACAGCGTGAGTGCAACGTCGCCCGTCCCCGGCGGCAGGTCGAGCAGGAGATAATCGAGCTTGCCCCAGCTCACGTCTTTCAGGAACTGAAGGAGTGCCCCGTGAAGCATCGGCCCACGCCAGACGACCGCGGATTTCGGGTCCTCCAACAAAAAACCGATGCTCATCAGCTTGATGCCGAATCGCTCCAGGGGCTGGATCTGCTTACCGTCGCTGAGCGGTTGACCGGTGATGCCGAACATCGTCGGGATGCTCGGCCCGTAGATGTCGGCGTCCAGTAGCCCCACCGAGTGGCCCATGCGGGATAGGGCCAAGGCCAAATTGCTCGCGACGGTGCTCTT
>CAXSGJ010000037.1:61835-67376 GCA_964236865.1 uncultured Polyangiaceae bacterium | reverse complement strand
CGCCTGCACCGTGGCTGACAGTTCGACCAAGCCGGCTGCGTATGCCTGTCGGCGTCCTTGGCCCTGCGCGGTAGCCTTGAGGTTGGCGAGGGGCGATGCGAAGCCGTGCATCAGCTCTGCGACTGCCTTGAGCTTGGCGTCAAAGGGACCGAGAACCGCATCCACCATGGATGCTTCTTCGTAAACCCTCGCGAGGTAGCTCTTCACTAGGTCGAGAAACCGCGTCTGCTCGCCGCGGTAAAGCCACACGATAGCTGCCAGGTTGGTGAGCTGCTCCGGCGAGAAGTCATAGATCTTCCGGGTCACCTTCCGAAACACCTGGCGTGCGTCGAGCATAAGCACCTGGTCGCGGCGGTCCCTGGGCTTGCCCTTGTCGAAGTGCCAGAGCTCGCATGGCACCGAACGCGTGTAGAAAAAATTCTGCCGGATGGCGATCAACACGTCCACGTCGCCGGTCTCAACGATTTTGCGCCGGACCTCTGCCTCGCCGTGCCCAGCGCTCGACGCCTGGGACGACATGACGAAGCCGGCCCGACCCTTCGCGCTAAGGTAGCTGTGAAAGTACGAGATCCAGAGGTAGTTGGCGTTCGAAACCTTCTTCCCCTTGTTAATCCCGGGCAAGCCGAACGGCAGACGACGGTCGTCCTTCACCTTCTCCGCATCGACCATATCGACGTTGAAGGGCGGGTTGGCCATGACGAAGTCGCACTTGCCGAAGATCGGGTGCACATCTTCGTAGAAGGTGTTCGCCTCGCGGATGTCCCCTTCGAGCCCGTGAACGGCGAGGTTCATCTTTGCGAGACGGATCGTTGTGCCGGTCTTCTCTTGACCGTAGAATGTGACGGTCTTCGACGTGTCATGGCCGTGCTGCTCGATAAAATGGCTCGACTGCACAAACATACCGCCCGAGCCACAAGCCGGGTCGAAGACCGTGCCGTGGTTCGGCTCGATGACGTTCACGATGGTCTGCACAATCGACGGCGGCGTGAAGAACTCACCGTTGTCTTGCGCACCCTGCATCGCGAACTTCATCAGAAAATACTCGTAGATGCGACCGAAGACATCACCTGAAGCGCTTCGCAGCTCATCCCGATCGAAGATCCGGAGGAGGTCCTCAAGGACGCCACTCTCAAAGCGGTCGTACTCCTTCGGGAGCTGCCCTTTCAGCGGATCGAACTGGTCTTCAATCGCGTCCATCGCGTCGATGAGCGCGCGACCTAGGTCGGTGTCGTTCGGTAGCCGCAATAGCTGGTCGTACCGCGCCTTCTGAGGCAGCATTAAGGCGCGACGCTTTAGGAAGTCAGCCTTCACGAGGGCACGCTTCGGGATCTTCCCGGCGACTTGTTCCGCTTCCATGGCCTGCTTGGCGGCGTCGTAGCGATTGGTGGCGTGGCGTAGGAAGATCACGCCGAGCACCGGCATGCAGTACTCGCTCGAGGTCAGCTTCGAATTCGCGCGCAGCTGATCGGCGGCTTCCCAGAGCGTCGACTCCATCTGGGCAATGTCTTTGAGGGTCACGCTGGTGACCTCACGAGCCGCTCCGTTAGCCTGGCTCCAATCGCTAGTCCGATTCGTTTCATGTTCAGCGCCGAGCGTATCAGCGCGTTCCGATGCCCACAATTACTGGCGCAATTTCCAGCGACGCGCGCGACAAAACGGAAGGCGCGCGACTTTTACGCCGGCACCGACGCCCGTTCACCCGGAGCGGGGACGTCCGGTATCGGCCCTGGGCCGATATGAACACGCTTCCGATCAGAATCCCGGCGTCCACGGATCGCGCTTAGAGCGCTCTGCGCCGCGGACCAGCCGCGGCAATCAGACAGCGCTAGCAGGAAGATTCGATGGCCTTGATCACCTGTTCTTCCATCCCGTCTTCGTGATCGCCCTACCTTGAGGAAGCAGATCACCCTGAACTGCCATGTCCTCAAGTAGCGTGCGATCATCTGGGCCGAGGCGGTCGTCTCGGACTTGTTTGTACCTGACCACATCTCGGCCGAACCGCCCCTCCTGTCCGTTCATTGGTGGTTCGAACGCGTGGATGAGCGATGCCTCAAGATGATCCAGCAGTTGACCAGGCGAGATATGGAAAGCGGAATCAGGCTTCGACAGTTTGGGACTGTAGCCGCCAACGACCTTGCGGAAGCCGAGCCACGTGAACCGATCCCAACGTTCGGCGAGGTCGTCGTGGAACATATGCTGGTGAAGACGGGCCCAAAGCGTCTTGTTTGCCTGCCCGACATAGACTGGGACGAAGTTCGCGTAGAGGACGTAGATCCCACTTTGATGTGCGAAATTGGCAACAGGACCGGTCACGCCGGCGCGGTTGACCCCAAGCAACTTCGCGTTTGCATGCGAGGTATACCAATAGACATCTTCGGCTTTCCACCGGGCCCCTAGCGTCAAAATCGGTGCAGTCGGCATGTCGGCGCTCCGGCGCGACGATATGGCGAAACACACCGTCGCGGCAACAAGGTGGACACCGCGAGGTGCATCTCAGGCGGCGCAGTTAGCGCACGGCCTGCGCGCCGTAGTACTTTCGTCGTTGAGCGGAGCGAGGTACGTCATCCCGTCCCGTTCAAACTGAACCCGATCGTGGCCACCTCCACCCACCGAAAGACCCGCCAAGCTCAACGTTTATCGCGAACGGCCTTGCGGGTTTGAACTTTAGGCGGTCCCATGGCGAGCATGGGCGCGGAATCCGATACCAAGAGAGCGCTTGTCGTATCCGTGGATGGTGACGCCCGACGTAGTCGGGCTATCTCTTGGCTGGACGCCCAAGACCGCAGCCGCCCAGTCGTGGTGATCGCGTCGACTCTCGACGCAGGGAAGGATCTGTTGCGCACGACCCTTCGTGGCGCAACATTTGGCTGGCGCGCGGTGACCCTGCGTCGACTGGCAAGTGAGTTCGCAGAGTTCAAGCTTGCTTCCGCAGGCCTCGCGCCTGTTAGTACGCTGGCTTGTGAAGCCGTCATGGCTCGCGTCATTCAAGCGGGGCGCGACTCGGGCGACCTGGGACGCTATTCACCGATCTCCGAAACACCCGGGTTCATTCGTTCCGTCACGAATACGATCCTCGAGGTGCGCTTGGCCGCGCTGCGCGCAGACGATCTTGACCTCCATGCGCCTGACTTGGCCAAGCTACAGCGGGCATATGAAAAGGAATTGCGAGGAGCAGGTTTCGCCGATTGGCCTGAGGTTCTCGGGGTGGCCATCGAGTCAATGGACCAAGAAGGGCGACCGTCTAAGGCTCCCATATTGCTTTTGGACCCAGCCGTCCGCACCAAGCTCGAGGCGATGTTCGTGCAACAGGTCGTTGCGTCGTCAACCGATGTACTCGCAACGATCTCGGCGGGCGATGAACGCACGGTCAACGGTCTTCGCCCTGTGCTCGGAGAGGCTGAAGGCACGCGCGACTGTGAACCCGTTGAACCGACGGCGTTGACCAATCTGCGCGAATACCTCTTCACGGATCGTGGGCCAGCGACTTCGTCGGACGACAGCTCTCTGAGGATCAGCTCGGCTCCGGGAGAAAATCGCGAATGCGTAGAGATTGCGCGCAGCATCCTCGAGCTGGCGGAACAGGGCGTTCGCTTCGACCAGATCGCCGTGCTTCTACGCTCACCCGAAGAATACCGACCGCATCTGCACGAGGCTCTGATGCGCGCGCGAATCCCGGCATTCTTCGACGGCGGGATCGTCCGCCCTGACCCGGCTGGTCGAGCGTTTCTTTCGCTGCTGCAGTGCGCGCGCGAGGGTCTCTCGGCACGGCGGTTCGCGGAGTATCTCTCGCTTGGTCAGGTGCCCGACCCTGATTCGAAGGGCCAACCGCCCGCCGCATGGCCCCCCGGCGAACGCTGGGTTGCCCCCGATACCGACAACGCAGCGCAAGACGAATCATACCCGGACGACTCGGACATGATCGGGCAGTCGGACGCCGAGTGCCGTTCGCCCGTTGCACACGGCACATTGCGTGCGCCGCGGCGCTGGGAGGCTCTCGTCGTCGAGGCGGCTGTCATCGGCGGGATCGACCGCTGGCGGCGGCGCCTCACCGGACTCGACAATCAACTGCAGCTGTCTCTGGCCGACGAAGAGGAAACCGGCGAGCTCGGGGTTGAACGCGCCGCTCGGGACCTCGGCGACCTCCGCGCCTTGCGGGATTATGCGCTTCCGCTGCTCGAGGAACTGCAGCGGCTCCCGGTGGCCGGAAACTGGGCAGTGTGGCTGGACCAACTCGGCGCTCTCGCAAGTCGCGCGTTGCGTCGCCCCGAACGCGTACTGAGTGTTCTCTCCGAGCTGGCTCCGATGGGACCGGTCGGCCCGGTATCGCTGCCGGAGGTCATTCGCGTTCTTGAGCACCATTTGCTTGAGCTACGGTTGCGTCCCGAAAGGACACGCTACGGCCGAGTTTTCGTGGGTTCGATGGAGGCGGCTCGAGGATACGTATTCGATGTCGGCTTCGTGCCCGGACTGGCCGAAAAGCTCTTCCCCCACAAGATCGCTGAAGATCCCATTCTGCTCGATCGGGTCCGCGTCCTCCTTTCAGAATGGCTGCCAACAAACAGCGACCGGCTCGCGGATGAGCGCCTGGCGCTTCGAATTGCTGTCGGCGCGACACGACGGAGGGCCTTCCTGTCGTTCCCCAGGATCGACGTAGAGCAGGCACGGCCACGAGTGCCCTCATTCTATGCGCTCGAAGCGAAGCGTGCATCGGAAGGGCGGATGCCGCTTTTCGACGACCTGATTAAGAACGCAGAAACGGTTGCCGCTGGTCGAGTTGGGTGGCCCGCACCGCGCTTGCGTACAGAAGCGATCGACGACATCGAATATGATCTGGCTGTGCTGGACTCGCTGCTCGATCTCGAGCCCGACGCAACTCTCGGTGCCGCCTACTACCTCCTCAGCAGCAACGTCCATCTGGCGCGCGCGCTCCGTTTTCGAGCGCGGCGCTGGTTGCGGAAGTGGACGCCGGCAGACGGCTTGCTACAACCAGGACCCGGCGCGCGCGCAGCACTCGCGCAGCACCAGTTTGACAAGCGAAGCTATTCCCCAACTGCGCTGCAGACCTACTCCGCCTGTCCGTACCGGTTCTACCTCTATTCCGTCCTTAGGCTCCTTCCTCGCGAACAGGCAATCGCCGTTGAAGAGATCAACCCGCTGCAAAGAGGGTCATTGATTCACGAGGTGCAATTTCGGCTCCTCGGTGCGCTACGCGACGCCGCAAGTTTGCCTCTGACTGCGCGGACGCTGGATGCCGCACGCTTGCTTCTCGACGACATCGTCACTCGCGTGGCCACCGAGTACCGCGATGAACTGGCGCCTGCGATTGACCGCGTGTGGGACGACGGCGTTGCGGCCGTGAGAGCTGACATGCGAGAATGGATTCGACGCGCAAGCGAGGATGACTCAGGTTTCATTCCTTCGCATTTCGAGCTCTCTTTTGGGCTACCGAGTTCGCGTACCAACGATCCTGCCTCCACGATCCCGCCGGTGAACCTGAGCTGCGGTCTACGGTTGCGAGGGGCAATCGACCTCGTGGAGCGC
>CAXSGJ010000037.1:51999-61825 GCA_964236865.1 uncultured Polyangiaceae bacterium | reverse complement strand
GCGGACCCGGCGGGGAGCTGCGGGTCACCGACCACAAGACGGGCAAGGTCCGAGTTGAGCCGGGGCTTCTCATTGACGGCGGAAAGTCGCTGCAACCAGTACTTTACGCCCTAGCCGCCGAGAAGCTCTTTCCCGAAAACAAGATCAACGAGGGGCGCCTGTACTACTGCACCGCAGCGGGGGAGTTTGCGGAGCGCACCGTGCCCCTCGACGATGAGGCGCGATCTGGCGCTCAGTTTCTTGCCGACACGATAGGCACGGCATTGAGAGAAGGGGCGTTCCCGGCCGCGCCAGATGCGGGCACATGCGAGTCGTGCGACTACCGCTCCGTCTGCGGCCCGCACGAAGAGCTGCGCACTCGACGCAAATCGACAGCGCCGCTAGCGGCGCTGCACACGCTGCGGAAGATGCCGTGAGTGATTCCAGGCTGGAGGCCACGACACTGCTCGATGCCGATGCCCGCAGATGCATTCGGGAAGATTTGGAGCGGACGCTATTTGTGGAGGCCGCGGCAGGCACGGGAAAGACGACCGCGCTCGTAAGCCGCATCGTCGCAGTGCTTTCCAGCGGTGCGAGCACTCTGGATCGAATTGCCGCGGTAACATTCACTGACAAGGCGGCTGGGGAGATGAAGCTACGCCTCCGGGCTGAAATCGAAGCGATGAGGGTCGCCGCAGGTACCACCCAGCTTCAGCGCGCGCGCTTAGAGCTCGCGATCGAGCAACTCGAGCTCGCCAGAATCGGAACAATCCATGGGTTCTGCGCCGACCTCCTGCATGAGCGCCCAGTCGAGGCGTGCGTAGATCCACTATTTGAAATGGCGCCAACGGAGGATGCCGAAGAGCTGCTGGACGATGTATTCTCACTCTGGTTCGACCGCATTCTCTCAGACCCGCCGGACGGGGTCCGCCGGATCTTGCGCAGACCCAGACAGTCGCGAGCCGTCGGGCCGCGGGCGGCCTTGCGCTCTGCAGTTTCGACGCTGGTTCTCCACCGCGACTTCCCAGCGGCGTGGACGCGAACGCCCTTCGAGCGCAACGGGGCAATTGATGCGATCGTTGAACAGCTTCGCGCCGTGGGTGCGCGAGCGAGCCTCGCCAAAGATCCAGACGATTGGTTGACGAGAAATCTACGTATCATCGAGCACTTCGTCGAAGAGCTCAACTTCCGAGAGCAAGAGCGAGCGCGGGACCACGACGGGTTGGAAGCAGAGCTATCAAGGCTGGCGCGCCGAGGGACCGGCTGGCACCGCCGCGGATCGCAATACATGCGATTCAACGGCGAAGCGACCCGGGACCAAGTCATCGGTGAGCGCGATCTTGCAAAGAGCGCGCTCGACGAACTTCTCGAAAAAGGCGGCGCCGACCTGGCCGCGCTCCTTCGCGAGGAACTCCGTCCAGTCGTCGACGAATACGAAGCGCGCAAGCAACGTGAGGGCTGCCTAGATTTTCTAGATCTCCTGATTCGAGCGCGAGACCTTGTAAGGGACCATGAGGTCGTGCGTGCGGAACTGCGCGAGCGTTTCACGCACTTCTTCGTTGACGAGTTTCAAGATACCGACCCACTCCAGGCTGAAATCTTGCTGCTGCTTGCCGCGGACGACCCGTCCGAAAACGACTGGCGCAAGGCCGTACCGTTGCCAGGGAAGCTATTCTTTGTCGGGGATCCGAAGCAGTCCATCTATCGCTTTCGTCGTGCAGACATAGGTCAATACGAAGCAATCAAGCGACGGCTGCAAAGCCTTGGGGCGGGGGTACTCCACCTAACAACGAGCTTTCGAAGCCTGCCGAATATTCAGGCCGCGATAAACGGGGCGTTCACCCTGGGGATGGTCAGCCCGAACGAGGCCGCCCAGGCCACTTACGTACCGCTGTCGCCATTTCGCGAGTCCAGTTCGGGACAGCCGGGCGTGATCGCGCTCCCTGTCCCTCGACCGTTCGCCGACTACGGGAAGGTTACAGGCCGCGCGATAGATGCGTCACTACCCGATGCAGTCGGCGCCTTCGTCGATTGGCTGATTCACAAATCGGGGTGGGAAGTCCAGACTCGCGATGGATCTCGAGAGCGGATCGCGCCACGCCATATTTGCATTCTCTTCCGTCGACACCGATCGTGGGGGAAAGACGTCACGCGCGCCTACGTGCATGCGCTCGAGGCCCGCCGAGTCCCCCATGTGCTCATTGGCGGCTCATCCTTCCATGCGCGCGAAGAGGTCATGGCAATACGCAACGCAATGACTGCCATTGAATGGCCGGACGACGCGCTGAGCGTGTTCGCTACGCTACGCGGACCTCTGTTCGCGCTAACCGACGATCAGCTATTGGCATTTAAGGGTCGTTGCGGATCCCTTCATCCTTTGCGCCCAGTTGATTCTAGCGAACTGGACGATCTAGAGCGCGAGGTGGCGCTTTCCCTCGGCATTCTGCGCGATCTTCATATCAATCGCAATCGCCAGCCGATCGCCGACACCGTCGCCGGACTACTAACGGCCGTGCGAGCGCACGCTGGCATAGCAATTTGGCCAACAGGCGAACAGGCGCTCGCAAACTGCCTGCGGGTGGTCGACCGCGCGCGCCGCTTCGAACGACGCGGTGCGGCCTCGTTCCGAGCGTTTGTGGAACTCCTGGAAGACGAAGCCGAACTCGGCACGACCAGTGACGCGCCTGTAGTCGAAGAGGGCAGTGAAGGCGTGCGACTCATGACCGTTCACAAGGCAAAAGGGCTAGAGTTTCCAGTGGTCATACTTGCCGATCTGACGTGCGGTGCAACGCACGACGATCCCGCCCAATTTGTCGACGGGGAGCGCAAGCTGTGGGCCGAACCGCTCTGCGGTTTGGTACCACGTGAACTACTGGACAATCGGGACCTCGAACTCGAAAGGGAGCGTGCAGAGGGTGTGCGCGTCGCCTACGTCGCGGCGACGCGTGCGAAGGATCTGCTCGTTGTGCCGAGCGTCTGTGACGAGGCCCAGCCTGGATGGCTGGAGGCGCTCAACCCGGCTCTGTACCCGAAGCGCTCTGCGTGGCGTCTTCGGCAAGCCGCGCCTGGCTGTCCTGACTTCGGCCTCGACGCGGTCGTAGAGCGTCCGGGCAAAGCTCAAGACGGCGAGGGCGTCGCACCAGGACAGCATACGGCGGAAGCCGGAAACGAAGTGGTGTGGTGGGATCCGAATGTCTTGGGTCTGGGCGCGGAGACCTCAGTTGGGCTTAGGCAAGACAAGCTGCTTCGCGCCGACGAGAGCGGCCTCGTCGCAAGTGAAGGCATCGAGGCCCATCGCGCGTGGCAAGCGCGCCGGCAACAGAGTGTCGAACGTGGGAGCATACCCGCCTTGCACGTCGAGTCGGTGACCGGTAATGCTGCCGCGGGACCGCAGCTACCGGAAGCCAATATCGAAGTCGTATATCTCGACGCCGCGCGGAAGGCTCGCCCACGCGGCGCGCGATTCGGCGCGCTGGTCCACGTGGTTCTAGCTCTTGTTGATCTCGATGCTGACGAGCACCAGATTCGGGCCGTCGCGGCCGCGCAAAGTCTAATACTTGGAGCGCCGACAGACGAAGCCGAGGCGGCGTCGGAGACCGCCAGAGCAGCACTGCGACACCCACTGCTGAGGCGAGCAGCCAAGGTCAAAGAATCGGTGAGGCGCGAGGCGTCCGTGATGCTGCAAATCGCCAATGACCGGGTCGTCGAGGGGATTCTTGACCTTGCTTTCCGCGAGCAGACCGAGACGCGGGCCGAGTGGACCGTCGTTGACTTCAAGACCGACCACGAGCTCGGTAGCAATCTCGACGCTTACGAAAGGCAGCTGAGCCTATATGTGCAGGCGGTGGAGCTGGCCACCGGCGAGGCCGCGCACGGCATCTTGCTTGTCGTGTAGCCACCGCGCATTTAGAGTAGTTTGATTGGACGAGCAGCAGACACCAAGCTCGACGGACGTACAACCGACCGACGCGAACGCTCCAAATGCCAACGCCCACGTCGCGATTCTCGGCAGAATCGAATTGCGACAGCCTAGCGAATTGCGGGCACCATTTCGCAGATTTCGCCACGCGCGCTCAGCTGCGCCACATAGAGGCTCGAGGTGCCCACTACTATCGCGAGGTGTGGCACCGAAGGCTGTTGCCGCTTGCAGAGCTTCCGCCACTCTTGCCTGTCGAGCCAGGAAGGAGAAGGCACACCTTCTGGATGCGTGTGCCATTCCCCGACGTAGCCAACGCTGGCCTCACTTCGACGCCAATAAGCAACGGCCTCTTCCTGATGGCCGAACGTATCGCGCCTGAAGCTCGTGCGTGTGCGCGCGTCGGAGGGTAAGGGCTGCGTCGCATGCACGACCTCGAAATGTTTCCCGCGTCGACAGCCAAGGAGGACGCCTCCAGCCTCCGTATCGAGCGGTCGACCTTGATGGTGTTCGACGAACCTGGCCAGCACCAGTGGCGAGAGCACGGCTAAAACCCTGCCGTCAGCGGACATCCAGGAGTTCACGTAAAGCATGCCGGGCAACGGCGCTCACGAGGAGGATCGAGGTCAGCCGTGCCCTTCACAAGGCCAAGGTCGAGAAGTCGCGTCTGCAAACGCGGCATGTTTCGCGCCTCGCTCCAGTCGAGAGCCATTTCCAAAGCAAGACAGGCCGCCTGCAGCGAAGCCGTTATGGAGAACGGCACATAGAGACCCTCACAGCCAACGCCCGCAAAGCGCTTTTCTATTTCGCCGGCGACGACCGGATAAGCGTTCGCTTCACCGAGACATCGCGTACACGCGGCGTCTGCGACATCACGAAGCAGGCCGCGCACGGCCGTTCCGGGGCCTTCGATCCAAATGCTGAGGGATGGCACGAAGCGGGGGCGCTGCAATTTCTTGACAAGAAGATGGCTCAACGCCTCCTCGCCGGTTGCGTCCACCACGAGATCGAAGGTGGAGAGATCGATCTCGAGGGCATCGACCGGCAGTGGCGTAACCTTGTGACCCGGATGGGTACGCGCAAGTTCCGACGAAAGCGCGTCCGCTTTGTTCCTCAGAATGCTATTGAAACCTAGCCGGTGCCTCCCGATGTTCTTGGCTAGCATCAAGTCGTTGTCGGCGAGCGCTAGCTCACCGTCTGCAGTGCCAGCTCCGGACTTGACGAGCAGATCCGCGAGATATCCGCCGATCGTTCCGCACCCGATCAGCAGAATACGGCGCCCCGCAAGTGTGCCTTGACCGGGATTGCTCCGGTCAGCGACATACGCGTCGTCGATTCGGTGGCAGGCGACGCGATGTACGATGGAATTTCGCACCAGCGCCTTACGGTCAACGACGTGCCGACGCGCACCTCTCGCGAAGATCGGCACCTTGTTGAAGTGAACCGCGAACCCGTAGGTCAGCTTGGGGGATTCCACCAGAATCAGGGTCTGCGCTACGCCGGCCCTGAACGCTTTGGCGATACATTTATCGAGCTGCTTTCCGAAGATCGGGTCGAGCCGCTTCTGCCAGGCCACGAGTGAGCCAACGGTCCGCGGCGGCCATGCACCCAGCATGGGGCGTGGAGGAATTCTGGTCTGCATGCGCCGCACTGGTACAACGCTCGCCTTGCTGCCCCGCCCGTTCAGGGCCTCGAGTTTTTTCGAAGTTCTTTGTACATCGTCTGTTATCGCGAAGCGCGGAGTGGACGACTGTGGCCGAAAAAGAACGCCTTGAAGCGGTTTGGGGGAACCAGGTTGAGCGTCCAGGAAACAAGGCCCTCCTTCCCAATATGCGACGAACTCGTCTTCGAGGTCCTCCGTCATCTCGCCGCGCAGTACTTTGCTGAAGACCTCCTCAGCACGATCGAGGCACGCACACACCTGTCCCGGCCGGTCGAATACATCCAGGACGATGCCGCCCTCCGCTAAGTAACAAAGCGTTCCGTCGGATGAAAGGTGCGGGGCAATCGGTCGCAGCGCAGCCGGGATGTCAAGCAGGCGCACAACTGGTATTTTTTGCCCACGCGGATCGACCAACACCTCTACGGGGTGAAGACGCTCCGCTCTGAGCAATGGCCCCTCAAAGCGGAGCCAGCCACGGGGATCGCGTCCGACGTAGGCGAACCCTCGAGCTGCCAGCGCTTGGTTTGTCAGCGAGGTGCTCATGCCCTTGCCCCTAGCCGGCTCTGGTTCGTCCGACCAGCGGTGAAGACGCCGGGGCAACTGGGGTAGCGAACACTACAGAGGCGACGCTACTCTCCTTTACACGCCACGGCTCGTTTGGAAATCGAGCGCCGAACTGGTCGACCAAACCACGGCACGCCTGGCTAGCATCGGTCGAGGCCATGGCGTTCCGCAGGTTGGACTCGAAGTGCTCGAGCTTTCGAGCGGCATCCGCAACACCTGCCTCCCCGAGTCGATCGGTTAGCGATTCGCCCGGGCACACAGGATTGCACACCCCTGCCCGAAGGGAGTTCGGCAACTTTGCCACGAGGTCCAAAAGTGCCAGATCATCGCGACGGCTGCGCTGCTCGAACAGTGGCGCCGCCGCGACCATCAAAAGGATTGAAGACGGCCCCGAGGTTGCCCACCGCCAATCGCGAAACGCCTTTAAATAGCGAACCGAGCGGCGAAACTGTTCGCCTAGTCGGTCAACCTCGCCGAGAAACCACTTTTTGATTGGCCGCGGATCCGACTCGAGCCAATCGGACTCACGATGTGCAAGCAACACGGACTCACTTGGAAGATTTGTCCAAGTATCTTCCTCGACATCACCTAAGACAATCGCACCGCGACCGTCGAGCCTGGCGCGCAGTTGCGCCGCCTTCTCCAGCTTGCCAAATTCTGCATCGGGAATCGCATAAAGCGGGATGTCAACGTGCGCGAATTGGGCGATCTCTATTCGCACGCAGGTTGCCTTAGAACAGATCAAGTTCCATCCGCGATTGCGCACCAGCGGTGCGAGGGCTGTCTCCGCTGCACGGAAGAAGACCGCGCTTGCGGTACTTGGGCGGCCCGTTTGAGATACGAAGCTCAAAGGCAGATAGGCACCGTCATCGATATCTGCTTGCTGAGGCGACTGCGCGGGCGCGTTCAGCGTCTTGTACGCCCACGAACCTTGCGTGAAAAATCTGGGTTGGACGGCGACATGGCCATTCGCCTGCAAGACCTGGGGCACGGCATCGCGCAGGTGGCTACGGATCGCCGTTTTCGCCTCCACAATGAACTCGCGCTGCTGGGGCGACAGGTCGAGCGCCTGGTGGAACGTCACCTCTTCGGTTCCTGAATAAAAAAGCCCGCTTAGATTCAACATCAGAGTCCTCCGAGGTTCTTGTTTGCGCCATGAAAAAAGGTAGGGGGCATCGAGAGATGCGCCTTGAACGGTGCAAACGCCGGATCGCCAAGAGCCCGCTTCGCGGCAAGAGCACCGCGGGTCTTCAGCACCTCGACAGCACCGGCCGAAATCGCGTCCAGCGCCGAGACGTCCTTGCTCTGCGCTCCTGTCGGCTGATCGTCGATTGAGTAAAAGCGCTCGCCCAACCAGTGTCCCAACATCGCATTCGTCGTGCTCTCCTGTGCCGCGATGACGAGATCGAAGAGCCCGCTTCCCCAGTGCACGATGCCGCGATCGTGCTCGGCAGCACCGCGGAGCGCAGCGCCAAGCGCCATCGTGCCGATTGCGAGGACCCGAACCTGCGCAGCAGGCGCGCTGAAGACACGTTGCGCTTCATGCAAGCCGAAAAACCCTGGTGAGTTCCCGAACAGCCCACCGTCGGCAAAGACCCCCTCCCCTGGGATCTCGTGCAGGGGGAAGTATGTGGGCGCTGCTGTCGTGGCCAGCCCAACGTCGACCAGCGTACGACGGTGGTCGGTGTCGAACGCCACCGCATGCGGCGTCTTGAAGACCTGACTCTTTCCCGAACTGCAATTCACAGCGGGAATCAAGACGCGATGCTTGAGCTCGCCGATGGTCGTCGAGCCAAAGCGTTCGTTGAGCACCGAGCGAAGCCCCTCGGAGGAATGCTTAGCCAGTAACCACTTGCCAAAGATGCGCCGCAGCCATCCTTGCGAGCCGAAGATGCGCTTTCGATTCACCTCGAACATCGCCTGCAGGTTGACAGCCGGGACTTCGTTCGCGAGGCCGAGAGCGAGCAGCCCGCCAGCGGATGTTCCACAAATCAAATCGAATCGCTGAGCCAATGGCGCCCCGAGCGACTCCTCGAGCCCCTTCAGAACCGCTGCCGTGTACAGGGCGCGAAATCCACCGCCGGACAGAGCAAGGACATGGAAATCGTTCGCGTAGCCCAGTGCCTGGCGACCAACGTCGGACGGCGATGTGACAATAGCACTCATATAGTTACTATACGCTAAATTTGGTAGTGCGTACAGTAACTATTCGTGCGAGTCTCTCGTCGTGGCCGAGGACCCCCATAGAGCTCTGGTACAGAACAGCGCGCGTCGTGCGCGGTGGAGTGAGGAAAAGCGTCTAGAATTCATAGACTTCCGACTACGCTGGGAGGGGCGTTTCAATCGGAGCGATCTCACCGATTTCTTTGGTATTTCGGTTCCCCAAGCTTCGATCGACATTTCGCGATACCTCGAGGCCGCGCCCGCAAACGCGAGCTACGACCGAACGGAACGCGCATACGTGGCGGGCTCCGGCTTCGTGCCCGTGTACCCGGAGAATGAGCCCTCGCGTTACATGAACGAACTCTTTGCGAGGGCGTCCGGGCTCGAATCGAAGGAAACGAGCTTTTTGGGATGGTCGCCGCCAGTCGGCCTGACACCTATACCCCGTCGACCAATCGAGGTTAGCATCCTGCTCGCACTACTCCGAGCTGTTCGCGACCAACTCGGATTGCGTATCCTTTATCACTCGATGACGCGGCCCGAGCCGACGTCGCGAACGATCTCACCCCACGCGTTCGGTCACAATGGCCTGCGCTGGCATGCCCGCGGCTTTTGTCATACGCACGGCGATTTCCGCGACTTCGTCGTAGGTCGCATTCTAAAGGTCGAGGGATTTGAATCACGAGGTGCAGACCCCGCTACCGATCGCGCGTGGCACACGATCCAAACTCTCGAGCTCTGTCCAAACCCCACGCTATCGGAACCCCATCGACGTGCCATCGAACTCGACTACGGAATGACGAATGGACGTGTGACGCTTCAGTGCCGCGAGGCTCTCAGATTCTACCTCGAGAACAGCCTTGGCCTGGAGAAACCCGTCGAAGGCGCGCCCGACAGACGCCAGGTGGTGCTTAGCGACGACGCGCACCTGTGAAAGACGGAAGGTCCAGCACATTGCTGCGCCTCGACAGGGAACGACGTACCGAGGCGCCGCGCAAGGTTGAGTTCAGCCACGTCGAAGGCGATTGAACTCAACTCTTGGTCCGACCAAGGCAAGCGGGGCGAGCCAAAGAATCGGCGCCCCAGAGATTGAGCACCTTCGACGTTCGCCGCATACGCCCGGTGGAGCTACGCTTGAGGCGAATGCAAACTACGGTGATCGAAACGCGAGCATGCCTTCCCGGGGAGCTCATCTTTGAGTTGGCGAAGGGGGACGAGCACGACGTGCTCGGCAGGCTAGCCGGGATCTCGGCACAGATTGAGCGCCATGACTCGGATGGTCCGCTTTTCAATCGCCTTGCTGCGGCGGTGCTCGGCAACGCTTTTATCGAGGCAGGATCAATAGTGGCATGCCCCGGGGACGAACCGTTGCCAACGGACGAACTCTACCGAATGGCGAACGGAATTCAGTCTCGCGATCCACAGCTCTTGCTCGCCCCGAATGACCTACACGAGCGAAACAATCGCATGATGGTCCGGCTCTTTGCTCAGCATGAAGCCATGCTCGGGCCTCTAAAGCCGGCTCTCGGTCGCGCGGAAAT
>CAXSGJ010000037.1:22407-51989 GCA_964236865.1 uncultured Polyangiaceae bacterium | reverse complement strand
GAAATCTTGCTCACTCGTCTTCTTCCGCAAGTGCTAAGCGGACGCGCCAATCCACTCGATCAATTGACCACCGCGCTGGGAGGTTCGTTCGCCGAGGCAAGGGCTTGCCTGTTGGGCATGTACGCTTGGACCATCGGCAGAGCGGCCGATGCGGCGCCATTCATTGATGAGAGGACGTTTTCAGCCACGAGCGATCAGATGCGCAACTGGACGGTCGCGAACGCATTTGCAGACTCGCGCACCGGCTTGTACGCGCGACGCATTGCCGATCCAGCATACGGATGCACTCGAGAGGAGGATTTCAAATACGCCTTTTCGATTCTTCGTGACTGCCCCCTTGTGAGATTGCCATCAGGTGAATTGATAGCGCCCGTTGCACGATACGTCTCACTCGCATTCTGTGACGGTATCTACGACTTCCTCGCGGCACACTTCAAGGCAAGTGGTAGTGAAGCGAGAGGGGCATTCGATCAGATCTTCGGTGACGTCACCGAAGCTTACGTTCGAGAGCGCTTTCGCCGTGAGCTAGGGAACGGTGCCTACCGTGCCCTGCCGGAGCTCAGGTCCCGAGGACGAGTGGGCTCGGCACTTTCGCCGGACGGGATCGCCGGTGACGGCGAAAGTGTTTTCGAGCTCAAAGGCAAGCGGCTGCTCCGCGGCGTGGCCACTACCGGCGATCTACGCGCGGCTCCTTGGTACGTCGGCGGCAAGCGTGGCCTTGGTCACGGCGTAGCTCAGCTTCTGGCGGAGCTCTCCCGGACGAGAGCAGGTGGCGGGCGTGGGTTAAACAAGGACAAACTCGACGATGTCGTTCCGTGCCTTGTCACTCCCGACGGCTTGCCGGGGTTCCACTTAGAACCCATTCGGCGCTGGGCAATTAAGACCTTCAGAGCGGTGATCACCAAGGACTTCCCCGAAGTTTGCTCGGAGCTCGAGGCACTTGAGCGGTTCGAGTGGCTATCATTCGACGATATCGATCGACTAACCAAAGCGTCCCGAGTTTCGGGCTGCTCGGTCGGTCGCTTACTGAGGCGTTTTCGACTCGAGTCGCCTTCCAAACCAATAGACGCGAGAACAGGTTCGCTCCCGCCGCAGTTACGCGGTTGGCTCCTACGGCGTTACCCTACGGCGAACTACGACGACTGGCTGGACGAAGCTTTCGCGACGGCGTGGGATGACTGCGTGCGGCGCAACTTTGCAGGATCGATAGATGACGCCCCCCCGACTACCGCATGACGGCCGCGTGCCTCCTAAAGGCACTCCTCCAACTCCATGTGAATCGTCCCGTTCAACCCGTCGACCGGCGTCCCCCCATCCGACGTCCCCAGCGAGCTCACCGCAACGCCGCTCGAACCGAGCACCTGGTTCGCCCGCGCCCGTAGCTTGATGTTCGCGGGCGGCGTCGCGTCGCTGATGCCGAGCGCACTGCCGAGAATCAACGGAAGCCACACCTGCATTTGCCGTCCCTCCACCTCGGTCGTGGTCGAGTTGATGATGTGCGCGTTTTTCGCGCGGTTCGTGTACGTCGTGCCACCGTCGATCGAGACGTCGAGGTAGAGCACGACTTCGCCGCCTGGGCTGGTCGCGCTGTTGATCACGTCGAGCGCGAGATTTGCTCGATAGTGGAGCGCCTCTTTCGGCGCGTCGAGCGTGAGCACGAGCGGAGTGGGGACGCCGAAGCCGTCGGGGCTGATGAAGTCGGAGACGGTCGGGATGGCTTGAGAGCCGCCCATCACGCTTGTCGCTTCGGTGAGTCGAATGCGCGCGCCGGGCCCGGGGCTGCTTGCTTTGCCGATGACGGGGCCGGAAGGTGAGAGGCGGACGGGTGAATCGGTCATTTTCAGTGTTCTCCGTTTGGTTGTTGCTGTTGCAGCGAGGGCGACGCCGCCCCCGGTGGTTTCGTTGCGGCGGGCGCGCCAAGCGGGCGCTCGTTCGCGAGCTGCTCGAGCGTTTCGTCGTCGGGCCAGAGCGCGCCCTTTTTGATGTGGCCGACAGCGAGCGGGCACAGGTGAACGCCGCCGAGGTTGATGGAGAGCCGGAAGTCTTCGGCGACCCACCCGCCCTTCTCGGGGCCGCACCACGTGAACGCGCTGTAGAACTTGCCGTTGAGCTCGAAGGATTCCGAGCGCTCTTCGAGCTCCAAGAGCAGCGCGCGAGGGATGGCGACGCAACCCAGGCCCACGAGCCACAACCCCGGGTGCTCGGCCCAGCGCGCCGCGGCGACCTTCGCCGTGAGCGTGGCGTACACCGCGGAGCACGCGCGCCCGAGCTCGCGCGCCTTATCGGCGACGGCCTGCGCCGTTTCGGCGGGCACGTCCATGTCGTCGTCGAGCATCAGCACGATGTCGCGATCTGGATACTCGCGGAGCTTGTCGCAAGCCCACGACAACGCGCGGCAGCGTGCGAATGCGACATCAGCCGAGCCCGTTTCCATCAGCAGGATGGCGCCGAGGTTCGCCAGATTCTGCAGCGTGTGCTTGGTCTGCTTTTCGACTTCGCGGTTGGAGCTCATCACAACGATCGTGTTCTTCATTTCTGCGCCTCCAAAATCGTCGACTCGAGCAGCCCGAGCTCAGGGCCAACGTCACGGTGGTGCCCGTCGACGCTGCGAAACTCGCCTTGACCGTATTCGCGACGGCACACGCGGGAGAAACCGACGACAAGCAAGGCGCCGGCCGCGCTTCGTTCGGTCCACGCCGTCTGATGTCCCCAGCCGGCCAGCAGTTGCCAGAGCGCCGCGCGCGTTCTGTCGGGCGAAGCCGCCGGGAGCTCTATCCGCCGACTGAGGCCGTGCGCGTACGAATGCGCGTCATCGTTCAACGCGAAGTCACATGATCTGGACGTCAAAAAGCGCCCAATGTCAGGAAAGGCGATGCGGAGCATTCCCCCGGGCTCGAGCACCCGCAGGCACTCCTGAAAGAAGCCAAGCACCTGCAGGAACGGCACGTGCTCGATCACGTGCTCGGCGAGGATGGCCGCGACCGAGCCATTCTCGAACCGCAGTCGTTTGCGGATATCGTGGGTCGGGTCGAGGTTCTGCCATGGCTCTGACAGCTGGTTCGGTCCGGCGCCGAAGTTCAAGAACAAGCCGCGGCTAGAAGGGCACATGGTCGCCTGCCCTTCCGCCTGCCTCGCGCTGATACTCTTTCACGAGTCTCTTAATCTCACGCGCGGCTTCCTGCTCCTGCATCGCGTAGATTTCGCCGGGGTTCTCTTCGGCCCATTCCAGGAACGCCTCGCTGCGGCTTTTGCGATCCGTGCCCTTGATGTTGCGGCGCACCTTGTTGAACACGCCGACGAGCTCGGGCGGGATGTCGCGGCGCACTTCGTCGTCGGACTCGGACTCTCGTTCGTGGCTGGCTTTGCGCACTCGCCCGATTGGCTTCAGCCCTTTGGGGCTCGAGCGTCGGCCGGCGTTTCGCTGCAGTCTGTCGAGGTGCCGCTCCTCGTGGAGCTCGTGCTTGCGTGCGTCCACGACCTCGGTGCCTTCGCGGCGGGCACGTTCGCGCCGAGCGCCGCACACATTCCGCAGCTTTTCGCGCGCTTTTCGACACTGGGAGCGAATGCGATCGATCGACTCGCGCCGAGCTTCACGGGCGGCTTTCAGCAGCACGCCGAGCTCGGTGAGGCGCTGCACGACCTTGGCACGCCGTTCGTGCTCAATTTCGCGCATGAGGCGCTTCCTATCGAGGCCCGTTGCCATCGCGCCCTCAGCTCGACCGACCAGACGGCTTCTTGAGCGACTCGTAGTCGACCTCGTACCACTCAACGAACTCCGCGGCGCACGCTTCCGCGGCGTGCTGACGATGAGCCGTCGAGAAGAGCGCGTTCCAGCGATCGCCCTGGCTGCCGAACTCGCGCACTTACTTCTTGGCGCCCACGGTCAGGAGCGCGGCGAAGGCCTTAGGGGCGAGCTTCGGATTGTAAAGGCCGCGGTCCTTCTTCTTCGCGAGCACACGGAAGATGAGCATCTTCTCGCGGTAGAGGGGCTCGTCGTTGTCGACGAAAAGGAGCAGCTCAGACGTTTGCGGACTCATGTGCATCCATCGGTCGCCCGGTGCGACGCGCGCACGGGTGCCTTGCAGTTGGTCGGCGGCGTGCCGACCTGCGGCCTGACAATCGGTTTCTAGTAACGAGAATCGCGGCGCTGGGAGCGCCGCGGGTCAGTTCGCTTGCGCTGACGCCCCTACGGGATCCTCGTCCAGCGCTTTCCGTCCCATTGATAGAGCTCGGATTGGTAGTAGGTATCGACGCCTGCTTTGGTCGTCGCAGGCGGGGCCAAGTCGAATGCGTAGCCCAGCGCGTCCATGTTGTTCAGGTACTTGGGCTTCGACCAGGTGTACTGAACTCCGAGGTAGCCCTTGGACCCGTAGCGCTGCGCGGTGACGCGCACCGCGTACCAAGCGGGCTGGTCGGTGAGGTCCAAGATCGCCATGGTGCATATCGGTTTCGCCGCTCAACGAGCGTGGTTTTGGAACCGCCGAAACGCGAGCATGTTGTCGAAGCTCTTTTCGGTTACGACGGGTTCGGCATGGTGGTGTGCGCGCTTTGGGGAATGGTGCGTCTTGCTGCGCTTTTTGTGGGCGTGGTGCGAGGCGCCGCGCACTCGGCTGAACTCGAGATGCTCGCCGCTCTCCGCTGCCCGGCGACGCTTGATGGCGCGCAGGAGTGAGAGCGAGTGCGGCTCATGCTGGGCGTGCGCGGCGTGGTGCTTGCCGCGTCTGGAGTGATGGGCGTGCGCGGAGTGCGCGGCGACCTTACGGGGCGAGGCGCGCTTGGCCTTCTTGCGATGCTTCTTCTTCGGCATTGATCTTCCTTCGGGCTAGGAACGCAGAATTTCCGGCTTTCGATCTTGTTCGGTCTGCTCCACGTCTCGGTACTGGGAGTAGAGGGCGAGCAGCAGTGCTCGATTGGCGTCGCCGAGCGACGCGAAGATTGCGGTGACCTCGCGTTCGCTGAGCCCCTTTAGGAACTTACGAACGGCCAACTGCCGCGCCATGACCTCGGCGGCGTCGGCGCTTGCGGCGCTGAACGCGCGGTGCAGTTCCGCGAGCGCGATTTGGTTGGCACCCGAAAGGCAACCCAGAATGCCGGAGATTTCAGTTTCGCTGAGATTGGCGAAGAAGCGCCGAATCGCGGCGTCTTTCGGATCGGTGGTTTCCATGCGCTTCGGCTCCTGAACGCTCGCCTGGCCGAGGAATTTGGTGGCGAAGATGGGCAGCAACGCCGTGGCGACGCCCATGAGCTCGTCGAGGCGCCGGGCTTTCATCAGCTCTTTGGCTTCGTCGACTCGGCGCTCGTGCTCCCGGTCGAGGAGTGTCTGGTACTTCTCGACCATCGACCAGTTCAGCTCCTCGGCCTTGATGCGGCAGGCGCGTTCGCGCTCGAGGTCGACGGCGAGCTTGCCGAGCAGCGAGTCACCCGCGCTCATCAGCAGACGGTGGACGTTCTCGTCGTGGCGCATGTAGTGCGCGATCACGCCCTTCTCGGTGGCGGGCTCAGAGTCTTCGCCGAAGCGCGTGACGTGGAACGTGGACTTGACCAAGAAGGCGTGCTGGCTCTCGTGGAGCTCGGCGGTGCCGCGGTACGCGTAGACGATGTAGCGTTGCGGCTGCCCGGTGGTGCGCGACTGCGCGTCGCGTTCGGCAGAGTCTTGGATTTCCTGCGCGAGCTCCTGGGGATCGCGCGCGGAATCGGCGTCATTGCGCCAAATATCGAGGCGATCGGCGTGCTCGGCCTCCACCTTATGGATCAGCTCGAAGCGCGTGATCATCCCCTCTTCCGTCAAGTCGGCGAGCAGGCGCGTGAGCCATTTTACGAATCCAGGGCTAGGCGCGCCCATCAGGCCCTCCTCGCTCGAAGCACGAGCACTGCGGCTACGCCAATGGCCGCGAGCGGCACCCAAAGCAGGCTGAAGAGGCCGGAGGTCACCGTATCGGCGGTGTCCGAGACCACCTCCGTCGCCTTGTCGCGGGACGATTGCTCGGGAGGCGCGTTCTCGGTTGGGGTTTGGGCACTGTCGAGCACCCAATCGGCGCCAATCGGGCACTGGGCACTGCTCGTGAGCTGCATGGCCGCGCCGGTTCGCACCGGCCAGGGCATGTCTGTCTGCTGGCCGCGGTAGGCGAAGGTCACCTCGAGCCACACGACATTTCCGGGCGCGGCCGTCGGCGAGACACCGGGCAGGTCCTCGCGACGGCGGGCGGGACTCGCGACGGACAAGCGATCCTTCGACACCTTTTCGAGCTTGATGAGGTCTGCCGTCGCGCTCCGCGTCGTGCCTTTGAACACCAACGCGGGGTCGAGCGCGGTGCCCTCGAACCACTTGGAAAACACCGCCGCGAGCGTGTTTTTCAGGTCATCGGGCGTCGGGTCGTCGCGCGTCGTGCGGATGAGCACCCAGCGGTTCACCTTGCCCGGGAACAGCGGGACGCGATTGCGCTTGCGCCAATCGTCGACGTCCACACCCTGACAGCCGAGGTCGCCGACCGTGGTCATGCTGCCGCCTCGCTGAGTTGGTCGAGGGCCATTTTCCGGATGACGCCAAGCGCGTCTTGCATCTGGTCGTCGGTGCCCACTTGCAGCGTCGACTTGCCGTTCTTGAGGTCGACGACGAACTGAACGCCGTCCTCGCGGAACACCTCGAGCGTTTCGTTGCTGTAGCGCGTGAGCTCGTAGCGCTTGCCGGCGAGCGAGAGCGTGTGCCGGCGCACGATGTCTTTGCCGGTCAAGATGGCCACGAGGGCGATCGCGGCCGCGGCGATGAGGGCGCTCTTGAACATCATTCATCCCCTCCCGGTAACGGCGCTCGGCGAGCGGCAGCGGCGCTACCGGCGACGCCTCGGCCGGCGAAGCGTGCCCACGAAGATCGCGGCCGCGACGGCAACGACGCCGAACGCGGCGCCCGCACCGCCGCTCGCGCTAAAGGGCGAAACTCGTCAAATAGCGACGCAATGGCGCGCTTGTACGCGGCCGGGTCGCCCGCGAAGTACTTGGGCGGCGTCGCCAGCGCATCGACGAACGCAGCCGGGTCTTCCGTTTGGAGCCCGGCCCACCAATGCGGGCGACTCTGAAGCACCTTGATGTAATCGACCGCGCCGTCTGCTGCATTCGAATACGCGCGAAAGTTGCAATGTGGGTCTGGAGGGTCGAAGAACTGCTCGACGCCGTTTTCGACCTCGGAGCACCGGAACTGCGTGATGAACGAGAAGCTCGGCGCAGCTTTGACGTTCCCGAAGTTGAAGTTGTGCAACTTCTGCCAACGCCCAGTCTCGAAGGCGGTGTGCGCGAGCAGCAACGCCAGCAGGCGCACGGACGGCGGCCCGCCCGTGACGCGGGCGTAGGCCTCGGCGAGCGCGGCGGCCGCATCGTGACGAGTCAGCGGCGTCAGGCGATTCGCGACAATCATAGGAACCTCGCGATCGCGAGACTGACGAACGCCGCGACGCGCGTGTCGACCTGCGGGAAGTCATTGCTGAGCTTGGCACGCACGGTGCCAGCCTTTTCAAGGTAGTCCCGGAACTCGCCGGCTCGCTCGGCGAGGCGGTCCCTTACTTCCGGAGGCAACGACTGCAGACAATGTTGCAATTGCTCGCGGGTCATAGCTGGAGCTCGAAGTTGTAGAAGGCCTCGATGAACCCAGTGATCCCGCCGCCAACGTTCTCGAGGGTGACGTACTTTGCGTACGGCGGAACGAGCACCCCTTGGAGCAATACGGCTTGATCGATTTGTATCGTTCCGACGGGGAACGCGAGGCCGTTGACGTCCGGCGCGGAGAAGAAACGGATGTAGTTGTTGCCAGTGAGGAGGTCCTCATTGTCGACGCGCGACAGCGGCATGACAAAGAGGCGTTTGCCGAACTTCGGGATGCGCGCGGGTGGGTCGGCGATCGTGTTGGCATCGAGAATCGAGAAGAGCTGACCGTCGAGCGTGGTCGCCGACTTGGAGGGCGGGATGCTCGAGGCCGTGGAGCCTCGAGCGAGCAGGACGCTCAGCGTCAAATCACCGGGCTGCACACCATGTGGAAAGAACGGGATGCTGTAGATGGCGTCGATTGAAATCGCGTTCATCGGCACAGAGAATGAAGTGCCTTGGATCCAGTCGATGAGCACCGTTTGCGTGGCGCCGCCCGAGCCGTAGGTGACTTCGGCAACCACCTCGAAACCGCGCGATCCGCCGCTCGGCCAGGCGTTTTCCGAATAGTCGATACCGAGACTCACGGTCCAGGGAGCCGGTTCGCCCCATTCCGGAAGCTTGATGACGCGCTGCCGGTTGTTGGCGTCCGGCATGAAGCTCACTTCACTGCCGAAGTTGTTGTTGCTCGACCAGTGTCCGTGCGGCGTCGGCTGCACGAACACCGTGGCGCTGGGCTCGGGCGCGTCGCGACGCATGTTCATCGCGGTCGCCGCGCAAGTCTGCGCGCTCCGGTGGTGGCGGTCAGAGCCAGAGTCTTCGGCGCCTGCGCGAGCCGTCCGGCGTTCGCTGCAGCTTGCGAATGAAGCCACTGCCCCGGCACAATCTTCCCGTATTGAGTGACGAGCAATCCCGGTGTCCAGTCCTTGGTTTGCGCCTTGCCGACGTAGTCCTGCACGCGATTCCGATGCGCCATGACGTGCGAGAAAATGCTGGCGGTCTTTCGAGCGGCGAGGTCGCCACGCCCCGCGCGCTGGGCGATCTCGCGTAGCTTGGTGCGCACGGTGACGGCCTGGCGAAGGGCCTGAGCAATCTGCGGCGCCTTCGCGCGCAGCAGCATCTTCTCTGCGGCGGAGCCGGAGCTGAGAACGTTTTTGGCTTGGCTCTTGATGGCGTTGGCCTTGTCGAGCACCGCGAGCGCTGCGTTCGCCGTGGCATAGGCCGCGGCCGCTGGCACTCCGACCGGCGGAAACACCACTGCGGCGGCGCCGATTGCCGCGGCTGTGATTTTGCTCTTCACGACAGATTTGACGGCTTTACCGACGTCGCTGAGCAACTTGGACTTGGCGATCTTCTTCACCTCTTTGAAAAAGCTCCCCGGCCAGCCCCCAATGCGAACGCCGTGCTTCCGTCGGTACCAATCGTGAAGTGCGCGCGCGATCGGACGGAGGTCGACCTCGAGCGAGATCGTCTTGGGCGCCGCGCCCGCCGTCTGAATGTGCGCGACCGCCTTGAAGATGGGTCCCTCGCGCCAGTAACGGCCGCGCACGCTCACGCCCGCGGGTCCGACGCGCAGTCTCACTGTGTCGTGCGCCGACGAGGGGGCAGCGCCAAACCCGATCGCGCGCACTTCAGCCGCGCGCGTTTCAAACGCCGAGATTGCTGGGAAATACGACTCGGTCATGGAAACCTCTGCTCAAGCGAGCGACGCCTTCAGCGAGCTCTGGCGAAGCCGCGCGGCGCGGTCTGTGTTGCCGAGTTGGTCGGCCTCGAGCGCGAGCGTCTGCAGGTCAGAGCGGTAGTTGCTCAAATCGCGCTGGCCGGCGCCCTTCTTCCAATAGAAGGGCGGAGGCACGTCGGCGACGTATCGACCCACGTGCAATGCAGTCGTCGGGCCGTAGGTTCCGTCTGCCGTGAGGCCTTCTTGCGACTGAAAGCGCTGGACGAGGCCCTTGTCTTCTTTGTACCGAGCCTTGGGCACACTACCGTAACGATCGAGCAAGTCATTGAGGCTGGTCGAAAGCGCCTCGGCCAGAATTTGAGCCTTCGACTTCTCCGGCGCTGGAGCCTGCGGTTGCGGACTGCTCGGAACGGCCACTGGAGCGGGCGGTGTCGCCGTGACAGTGACAGGGAACACGCCGGTTGGAGGCGCGCTGATCGGAGGCGCACCTGGCGTAACCGGCCCGGTCGCGGGCGTAGCGGCTCCTGGCTGCTGCGGCATGATGCCGGGCGATTTGAACTCGTTGTCGATGTCGTGCATCGTCCGCGCCGCGTCGAGCATGGTTCGGATCTGCTGGGCCTTGGCCTCGACTTGGTCGGCGGTGTTGTTAAAGCCTCGGTTGCGCAGCTCCGTCACGAGCGACTCGAGCACGTTCGGGTCGCCCTGAAGCTGCAGCTGACGCGCGACTTGAAGGGCCAGGTCAGCGGGCATCGTCGGGTCGAGCGAAGCGTTGGGGTGGTCCTGCGCCGCGGGTGGCGGAATGTTGGCGGCCGCGTCCTTCGCTCGCCGACGAAGCTCGTCCGCTACGCCCTGAAACCCCGATTTTTCCAGCACGAATGCGGTGCTGGTCAAGATCGGCGGCGTGCCATTCTGAATGGCATCGGCGACCATTTTCTGCAGGTCCGGCGAGAGCACGGCTGGCGCAGCCGCGGGCGATACGGAAGACGCCGATGGCACGAAACCCGGCGAGCTTACCATATTGAGAGACGACGGCGGAACCGACGAGGCCTGCCGGAGAGCTGCAGCTTGCACACGCAGAAGTCGGGGCTGCTCGCGGAAGCCCTGGGCCTCGAGCTGCGACGCAACCTGCTCGAGCATGTCCGGGTTGTTGGTGGCCTGAGCCTGACCCGCGAGCTGCCGCAAGTTATCTGGCAGCTGGTCGAACGGATTCTTCTGCGCTGGCCCCGAGCTCGGACTCGCGCCCGCGCTCGACGAGAGCAGGAACATGAGGCCGCCACCGATGGCGAGTGGAATGAATAGCTTTCCAATCATGACTACATCCCGAGCAGCTTTGAGGGGTCCTCGATGCGACCGTCGCCGCGCCGAACGACGACGTGGTAGAGCCGGCGACCGCCGTTGCGGCGCCAAGTGATCCGGATTTTCGCCTTCTCGCCGGCTTCCTGAAGCTCGGCCACACGCCAAGGCGCAAGGTCATCGCAGTCGCCCCAACCGCGACTCAAAATCATAGGAATCGCGGCGAATTCCTCTGGTTTCCCATCCGGCGGCTCCTGCTGATAGCGAACACCGGATTGATAGAGCGGCGCCACGTGATGGGCGCGGAGAAAGAGCCGGTTAACCACTACCAGCGCGTCGAGAAGCGGCTTGATGAAGAGCCCGAGAAACCGGCTCCGCTTCAGCAACGGGACATCGCCTAGGTTAACCAACACTTCCATCGCTTCCCGATCACCCGGCTCCGGCCTACGCCTGAACCACGGTACCGACGACGCCCGCCGAGAACTCGATCGGCGCGCCGGTCTTGTTCCGGACCGACACCGACATCTGGTTACCGATTTCGGCAGTCTTGAAGTGCACGTGCGTGTCGATCGCCACCTCGGTGAACAACGCCGCCGGCACCTCCCCGCCGCTCACCAGCTGCGAGGTATTGCCAACCTTCACGTCCTGAACGCCGAAATCGAAAGCGATGTCGCTCGGAATCACGAGCCGCTCCGGCCGGAACATGTCCTGCGGAGCCGCGGGGATGTTGCTGGTCGACCCGCCGAGCACCGTGGTCGGCTGAAAACCGAGCGGAAACCGGCGCCGTTTGTTCAAATCGCGTTGTCGAATCGCCACCGCGCCCGGATCGATCTTCCGGAACTCGCTCAACTTGCTGGCCGCCTTCTTGAGCGCGCTCGCCTTCCGGTGATGCCCGCGCCGCGCGGCACCGATCGACAGCGCATGCAGCAAGTCCTCGTCGCCGATCTCGTCCTCTTCGCCGACGATCTCCGCCGTGCCCATACCGGCAACGAGATCGAGCTCGGCGCCAATTTCGCCGAAGTCGTCATCGTCACCCATGATCTCTTCCCATTTCGCCATTGCTATCTCCTGCTAAATGACGCACCCCGAGCCACACTCGAGACGCACAACACCATCGCGAGCTCGCGCCCGCCGTACTCACCCCCGACGAAGACTCACTACTTCAGAGCGACCGGCGCAGCGCCGTCGCGAGCTCGGAATCAGACATCGCCGCGTTGACCGGAGCTGCGCCAATCGACGGATGATTGTGCGTCACGGGCGCCATGAGCTCCGGCGCACCGGCCCAGAACTTGCTCGCCTGCTTGCCGGCAAGTGCGTGCTTGCGGAAATACATCGCCGTGGCGCCGCTGAGCACGCCGTTCGAGAAATTCAGCACGTCTTCATCGGCTCGGCCGAACATATCGAAGAACGCGAGCCCCACGCCCGTGAGCCCCATCGCGAAATCCGCCGGAATGCTCGTGCGCGGAATGAAAAAGTTCGCATCCGCATCCTCGAACCGCCCATGCATGAAGCCCACGAGCGCCGCGCCCAAGCTGCTCTCCGCGACGGTCTTCGCCTCGTTGAGCTTCTGACGCACCTCGATCTTGCGCTTCTCCTCGCGCGTCTCGAAACTCTGGAGCTTGGTCGCGACTTTTTGCATCGCGGTGTCGGTGATAAATGGCATGGGGGGTCTCTCCTGGGTGGAAAGTGCACCCATGGGACTCGCCACCCAAGAAACGCCCGACGCAAAAGCCGGTCCTTGCCAGGCACAGGCTCGAACTTGGCTCGAACCTTTCACGCAGCGTCGGCGTTATTCTAGGCCGGCGTTACCAGCGACGACGCGACCCGTCGCGCGAACTTTCCCAGGAAACTGCGGTGCATCGCCCCCGCCAGCATTCGCTATTGAGTGGGCAAGCGGAGTGAAATAGCGTTTAAAGCAGTGGAATCCGTATGACTTACCGATTTGGGGGTGGCGAGATGCTCAGAGAGAGAAGCAGGCGGGTCCGAGGCGAGTGTTCCCTCATCGCGAGCGGTGGCTGTTGTGAGTGATGCCGTAGCGGGCGTGCGGTTCATCGTACCGGGCATGGCTACTTGGGATACGGCAGCAAAGAACACCGACGGCGAGGCTGAGGGTCCGCCTGGCGGCGCAGAAAAGCTTTCCAACTTTCTGCTGGCTTCGCTTCAGATGCAGAATCTGCTGGTACTGGCGGGAAGCGGGACCTCGTTCGAAGTGGGCGGCCCGAGCATGGCGCAGCTCTGGAAAAAGTGCGTTGGCGAGCCGGTCACCGAGGACGCAAAGCGCGTATTCGAGACGGTCAAGTACGGCAACAATGCCGGGCAAGAGAACATCGAGGACCTGTTGTCGCGCTGCGATGCGCACCTCGTCGTCAACCCCAGCGACGAGCCAATCGCCACGTTCCGAACAGAGTCCATAGGAAAGATCCTCGCAGAGTGTCGCGCCGCCGGGTCGCGAGACGAGCACGACTTCACCGCGCATAGAGAGTTTCTAAGGCGGCTAGCTCGACGTCGAGCACGAGACCCCAGGGTCAAGTTGTTCACGACCAACTACGACCTTTGCTTCGAGAAAAGCGCGAGCGATCTCGGCTTGGTCGCGCTGGACGGCTTCTCCTTCTTCGAACCACGGCGCTTCGATCCTCGATACTTCGAATACGACATCGTTCGGCGGGCGTCGCCGGGCTCGGACGGGCCACAGTTCGTCGCGGGTGTGTTTCAATACTTCAAGCTCCACGGTTCGGTGAACTGGGCGATCGACGACAAGGGCGGCGTGGCGGTGAATCCACACGTCACAGCCGACCGCGCATGCTTGATCTACCCAACGAGGGAAAAGTACAGATTTTCATTCCAGCAGCCCCACTTGGAGCTCATGGCGCAATTTCTCGCGTCGCTCCGAGAAGCCAATACGTGTCTTCTTGTGATCGGCTTTGGGTTCAACGACGATCATCTGAGCGAGCCTATTTTCTCGGCGCTCGAGGCAAACCCACATCTGCGCGTGGTCGTGGTCAGTCCGCGTTCCGAAAAACATCTGGGCGACGCGACAGCCGATCCATGGCGGAAGCTAGGCGCGCTAGCGCGTCGCGGCGTCGACATCGCGTTTGTGGCGGCCTCATTCCCGCGCTTCGCTGAACTCGTTCCGGACCTACGCGCGTTGAGTCCAGGGGATCGCCTCGAGCGCGCGGTCCGGGGGATTGTCAATTCATGAGCACTCTAGCGGAATCAGGAACAGGCCTGCTTCGGTCCGAGCTGTTCATGGGCAAGATTAGCTCCGTCGCTGCGACGCGCGCTCAGGTTAGCCTAAGCGCCGCGGGAGCGCCGAGCGCATCGCATTTTGAGACCCGACGATACGGCCGCGGGGAGGTCGGCGAGTTCGTCTTGATTGAAGGACAGCTCAATATGGTCCTCGCTCGGCTGGTGGAAGTTCAGCTCCCCGAGTCCGAGCGGCGTTCGTTCCTCGGGGAGCGGGCCTCGGCTCCGCCCGTTGACGTCTTAGGCGTGCTCCAATTCCTCGGCACCGTTCGCTACGACACACTTCGTGTTGCTCCGGGGATTGCAAACTACCCGCGTATCGGTGACCGAGTATATGCCGCCCCACACGCATTCGTAGGGGAGATCCCTCGACTGCAGGAGCCCGCGCGAACGGGCAAGCCGCCAATCACGCTCAGCCTTGGGTCTGTGCGCGGGGCGGGTGACGCCGAGGTTCTGGTCAGGCCAGAGAAGCTTTTTGGTCGGCATTGCGCGGTGCTCGGCGCCACCGGTGGGGGAAAGAGCTGGACTGTGACGCGCCTGATCGAAGAGGTCTGCAAGCACAACGCGAAGGTGGTGCTGTTGGACGCCACCGGCGAGTACAGAACGTTGTCCGAATCTTCATGCCTTCACCATCATCTCGGCGCTCCAGTAGCGCGAGCCGAGCACTCGGTAGAGTGCTCGCTTCCCGCGCACGGATTCCAGGAGTCTGATTTCATCGCCCTTTTTGAACCGGCGGGCAAAGTTCAAGGCCCCAAATTGCGCGAGGCGATTCGTAGCTTACGGCTAGTTAACGCCGTGCCATCACTGGGAAGCAAAGGCTTGCTGGAGAAGCAAAATCAGCTCAAAGCCGAGTACGAGAAGCAGATCAAAATCAACGCCAAGATAGTAGAGCACCCTAGCTCCGCATTCGACGTGACGCTGCTCGCCAAGCAGCTCATGAAGGAGTGCGTCTACCCGGACGGAGGCGGTGCACAGAACCCCGATTCAACGAGGTGGGGCAACGCAAACCCGGGTGATCAAAGTTTTTGTCTGCCCCTCGGCGCCAGGATTCACGCAATTGTAAGTTCCGCCGCGTTCCAACCGGTTTTCGGGTCTGCGGGGATCCCCTTCGCTGACAGGCTCGCGACGTTCTTGAAGAGCGAGAACGCGCGAGTGATGCGTGTGTGTCTGGGCGCAGTCTCCTACGAGTACCGCGCGCGCGAGTTCATTGTGAACGCGATCGGTCGAAGCCTGCTGAACGAAGCGCGAAACGGGTCGTTTCGCAATCAACCGCTGCTCGTCTTTGTCGACGAGGCACACAATTTTCTTGGGCGCAGCGTGGGCGCAGAAGACTCAACGGTCCGCTTAGATGCCTTCGAACTCGTCGCGCGTGAAGGACGAAAGTACGGCCTCAATATTTGCCTCGCAACTCAACGCCCGCGCGACCTTACAGAGGGCGTCCTGAGCCAGATCGGCACGCTCATCGTGCACCGGCTGACGAACGACCGAGACAGGGAGGTTGTCGAGCGGGCGTGTGGCGAAATCGATCGCGCAGCGTCGGCGTTCCTTGCAAGTTTGCGCTCGGGGGAAGCGGCCATCATTGGCGTCGACTTTCCGATACCCCTGACTGTTCAAGTTTTGGCGCCGGCCATCCCGCCAGCGTCAGATGGCCCGGACTATCAAAGCGCGTGGCGCAGCGGCTCCGCGTAGAACCCCCGAGCTCCGGCAGGGAGCGTCCACGCGCTTCTAGCGGCCCGAAAAGAAGCCTCTCGGCCCAAAGTCCCTGCATTGCGCTACCGGCGCTTGAGCGGTATCGTTAGGTTGTGTCTGAGTCTCCAAGCCGCCCATCGATCACTCGAGCGACGAAGCTGTCCGAGGTCAGACGATTGTTGAGCGCTCGAAAGCCTACTGAAGGCCGTGCGCGCATGGTGCGAAGTATTCAGCAGTCGATGCGCGTAGAGGGCTACGACGTTTCCGCGGACGTGGTCGCAGACGCCGTCGACAAAGTCTTTCGGTCGCGCCGCACCGGCTAGCCGTGTCTCGACAGAATCGGCGCACCGAATCGCTCGAGACCCAGCAGGGCGTGCTGACGTCCTACGAAGAAATCGAGCCGGTTCTGAGCGCAGCAGAGGCGCGCGGGCGCGCGCTGGTCTTCGACTGGACGCGCTCGACGGCGGAAACGATCTGGACGCCAACCGATATCGACCTGCTCGACCTTCATCACGCGATGTTCGAGACCGTCTTCGATTGGGCCGGACGGACCAGGGTAGACGCGCGTGGGCCCGGAGGCGTGGTGCACGTAGCGACGCACGAGATTCGGATCGAGCTGCGTAAGCTGGCGGACGATCTCCATGCCTGGGTTGCAGCGAGCTGGAACGAGGGGGAGCTCGACCTGGGGACGATTGCCGAGCACATCGCCGATGCGCACCACCGCTTCCAATGGATCCATCCCTTTCAAGATACGAACGGGCGCACGGGGCGCGTCATCGATCATGGGCTTCTGTGGGCAACGTTCGGCCTTGCTGGAGCAACTCCGGACGACTCCCCGATCATCGAGTACTTCCCCGATCCCGGTGCCGAGGACGCTTACTTCGAAGGTCTCCTGGAAGCGGATCTAGGTAGGCCCGATCGGCTGCGCGACTACTACAGAGAACGGGTGGAGGCCGCGGCGAGCGCGTACGGCTAGCCTGCCCCGCTCACGCGAACCCGTTGCAGACTTTGCAATGGTCGCTCGATCCACTCGGACAACCCGAGCACTTGCCGAAGGATCTAGACCTGCCGGATGAGGTGTTGGACCAGGCCATGTCGGCGCTCAAGGCGGTTCACTCACGGGAGAGGAAGCCGTGATATAGGGATCAATACAGCGCTCGGCCCAAGTGCTCTTGCGACTCTCATGCAGGAATGAGCAGCGACCATGACCTCAAAGGAACGACGTTCCCGCACCATGCAGTCCTTCGCTGCACCGCCTGAGCAGAAGGCTGCGGTCGCGGCGCTGTCGACCGAGCTCCATGAGCTCGCACGGGCGCGTCAGCAGGCTGCGAGTTCGTCGCCCCGGACGGCGAACGGACCGCCATCCCCGAAGCAGTCTTCCGCGTCCTTGAAGCGGCAGCCTCGATCCTCGGCTGCGGCGACGCGGTCACGGTCATGCCACTGACGATGGATCTCACGACCCAGCAGGCAGCAAACGTGCTGAATGTGCCGCGACAATACCTGGTGCGGCTTCTCGAAGAAGGCAGCATCCCGTTCACGAAGACCGGCGCCCGCTGTCGGGTGCGAATGGACGACCTTCTCCGGTTCAAGGCAAAGCGTGACGATGACCGAAAAGCGAAGCTCGACGAGCTCAGCCAGCTGAGTGAGGAATACTCGAGCTAGCTGTTCTGCCTGCCGCGAGGATCACGACGGCGCAGCACCGCCGGTTTTCTTGAAACCAAATTGCGGTTCATGTCACTCGTTACCGCATGAGGATCTATCGGCTCAGTCAGGCTGAGTTCCGGGCGTGGCGCGAACACGAGACGCGCGCGGAGCTCACGAAGCGAATTTTCACCCAACACGGCGTCGCGCAAATCCGCGCGCCGAGCGGACATATTTTGGGCACAGCTCGCCAAACCAACGAGCGCGTGCCCATCGAGCGCGCGAAAACCCGCGCGGCGCACCACGCGATTCGCCCCGGGGAATGCATGTGTCGGGAGTGGCAGAAGCCGCCGGGCAAGGAGGACGAGCATCACCCGATCTGCGTGAATAAAGCCTCGTGGGAATCGCAGCAGGCACACGACCCCGACGCGCCACGTGAGCGGGTGGTCGTTTCGACGACGGTCGCGCACGCCGCGCCGAGCGAGGGCACCGCACCGACACAACCGCCTCCGCCGCCCTTAGAGGCGGTACCGGCACTGCCAGCGCCGGCGGCACTGCCGGCAGCAGCGGTAGTGCCGCCGGCAGCTGTGGCGGCACCACCGGCGGCGGCGCCAGTGCAGGAAGCAGATCGCGTGCCAACGATCGCAACACCCGAACCGGCAACGTGCATCTGTCAAATCTGGGCGGGCGTGAGCAGCGGGCACCACCACGCTTTGTGCCAGTTTCGCAGCCAGTGGGACCGCGAGCACGCGGTTTCGGTCCCACAGCTCATCGAGCTCGAGACCGGCGTCGTTGCGCGGGAGGCGTCGGCTGAAGAAGCGGCCGCGAGCAAACGGAAAGAGCCCGAAGACGGAGTCGGCGCAATCGAGCTTAGCGACGGCAAGCTTTATTACGTGAGGGCCGGGTGAGCGAGCTAGCGGTCATCCCGCTCGCGCGCATCCGTCCAAACCTGAACCAGGTACGGCGAACCTTTCACCGCATCGACGAGCTGGCTCGGTCAATCGCGCAGTACGGCCTGCTGCAAAACCTCGTAGTGCGCCCCCTTGCCGAGGCCGGCTACTACGAGATCGTCGCAGGCGAGCGCCGATACCGAGCGCTCACGCTGCTCGCCAAAGACGGTCGGCTCGGGCCGGCCGAGGTGCGTTGCTTCGTCATCTCCGGCGACGGAGCCTACGAAAACATCATCGAGAACGTCGTACGCGAAGACGTTCCGGTTTGGGAAGTCGGGCGCACCTACCTCAGCTTCCACGAGTCCGGCCTCACTCAGGCCGAAATCGCCGCGCGCGTCGGCAAGTCGCGAGAAATCTCGCGCCCGCCGTGGTCGTGCGACTCTCGCAGCTACCCGCAAACACGGTCCCCGTGCAACGCCTACTGCGGCTATCGGCGCTGGTGGACGACGAGAGCGAGCCCGACGAGGCCTCGCAGCTCCGGCTATTCAAACAGATGCTCGAGTCGCCCACGCGCCGCGGCCGACGCGCGGCGGAGCCACGCACGCAGAAGGAGATGGTCTGGCAGCGCTTTCAGCGACTACGCCAAGGCAAGGTCGGTATTCGTGTCGATCCCGTCTACCAGCCCTTCCTCGATTCCCTGCTGAAGTACCTGGCCGGCGAGAACAAGGGACTCGCATCATGACGCCGTTCTTCCGCCTGAGCACGCCGCTCACGCGCGCCTGGGCAGTCAATCGCGATGCGCGACACAAGCTCGCGCGCTGGCTCGCGCACGAGTTCGCCAAAACTGGCGTCGCCGTGTGCACCGACGCGCTCTCCGTCGTCGCGTGGGTGAACCCGCTCGCGCAGATCAAGTTCGCGACACCACCGTTTCAAAAGATCGAACGGCATCAGTGCGTGAACAACCCGACGTGGCGCGATTGCGAATGCCGGCGCTGGTTCGACCCGGAGAGCGGCGGCGCTTGGGGCAAGCGCGGGAGTGAGGCGCATCATCCGTTGTGCATCTTTGATAGCAAGGCCGCGGGTCGGTGGCGTGAGATTGATGTTCCACCCGCCGTTCTTGATCAGTCTTTGCGCGGTGGTTTTCTAGCGCGCGGCGCGTGAGGACAGCAAGCTGATGCGAAGTCCGTCAGTCGCCATCCCGGCTGGTCTCGGCCAACCCGAGCACCAGCTACGTCGAAAGACAGCTGAGAAATTCGCGTGGCCGTGCCGACGAAGCCCTCGCTCCGCGACGGCACTATGGCCACATCTCCGGCTGCTCTAGGGCGACCGGCGCGTGAGAATCGCTCGCGAGGCCGACCGGCACACCAACCTCGCCTACGAGTCTAGTAGTCGCAAGAGTTACCCTTTATGGTGACGCAAACCTGCGACTTTCCATTCACTGGGGGGGCGGTATACGAAGCTGAGATGTTGCCGACAGGCACCGTTACCGACACCGGACTCGCGGAGGCCGTGCCGACTACCGTCCTCGGGCTCGAATAGATTTCCTGTGGCACCATGCCGGAGGCCTTCCCGCGGAGACTGAACCAAAACTGGCTTCCCGGCTCGTTGCAGGTCTTGTCCAGATCTACGCAAATTTGGGTGCTTGCGGTGATAGGAACGTCTGGGGAAGTACTGGTCGTGACTCTTTGATCGTGAGTCGGGCACTTGATCTTCGGCGAGGCTAAACGCTGCCACTCGCTACTATGAAGTAGCTTGGCGCCAACGAACGGAACACTGAAGCAGGTTGCCGGATCTATCCAACCGGCAGCGGTAACCGAATCGTACCCGGGGGACATGACGATATTAGATTGGTTCCTATTCAAGGCTCCCGGCGAATCGTTGGTACTTAGGATGCTGCACCCATCGCTTGGCATCACCCACCGTTCGGTATGGGTGACCGTCTTTCGCTGGTCGCATGACGTGTTGTCGAAATAGAATACCTTTTGCTCGAGCGTGCTCACTTGTGTATTCGGGCAAGTGAACGCAACTGATGCCGTCAACTGAAGCGAAGCCCCATACTCAGACGGCACGCACATTGGTTCGTACATGTCCGCGACAGGGATAACGCGTTTGCCCAAGAGTCCACCTTGTCGGAATGTTTGCACGTGGAGCTGCAAGCACTTGCCGGTACTAGCGGCGATCGTCGCTTTATCAACCATCACGGAGAGCGAATTGGTGTTGTCCGCAGCTTCGGGCGCGAGAACGGCCAACACCTTGGCCCGGCTATCATCGCGAATATCCACCACAGGGCGAGGGTTGCCCCACAGACGGAAGCCCCTGATTGTCAGTCTGCCCCCGCTGCTGGGAACGACGTTGGCGGCGTGTCCGGCGAACTGGAAGTAATCGAGACGAGCTGCCCCTGCGTGCACAAACGGAATGCCGCTCTTGGTTTCGAGCATAACTGTCTGTAGTGCCGCGAGAAGTGTGCCGAGGTTCTGAGTTGCACATTTTTGTTGACCCTTCAGAAGAAAGTCAACTCGCTCAACGGTAGACAGCAGCTGCCTGGATACATCTTGAACATCCAAGCCCAGGTTGGCTATCGGTACATTGACTTCGTTGTGCAGCATACCGTTCAGATGATCGAGCTCAACATCGAGTTGAGTCTTCAGGCCACCGGCAACAATGGAGACATCCCCACCCAATGTCGCGGCGAGACTCTCGAGAGCTGCAATGATTGGCTTCAGAGCTGCGTTTATGCTGGCTCCCGTTACGGCTTGCGGGAGCGAAATTTCGAGGGCGGCGTTCTCCGAGTTGGCCGCCGGGCTAGCCTCGACCAGTTGGTCCATCGCCAAGCCGCTTGGCATCGCCGCTGGACCCGGCGGCGTCGAGGCTCGTGCTTCTGAAACACTACCTTGACCGGACGGCTCGCGTATTGCGCCTGGCTTTTGGCAAGAGATCATGGCGGCGCACGAAACAACCATTGTGAGGGTCGAGAAGGCTTTTTTTTTCATAGAATTGCGGACTTTCATCAAAGACAGGGTCGGCTTGCCCGGCAAGGCGACCACGAATGGACCAGCCCCTAAAATCTGCGCGTCGAGTCTTGGTGCGACCAGGGCTAGCCTCGAGGAAATTTCGAACCCTACTCAATGCGACGATCTTTGCCTACGCTCTCGGGGGCACTCGCGTTAAAAGTCACTTCTGTCCTTCACTTCGATTTCCGGAAAAAAAAGTGAAAACAACCAATCTATCTCGTCGTAGGTTTCTGTCGCAGACTGCATGCGCAGGGTTCGCCGTCGGCTGCGCTGGCTCTTGGAATGGGCGGCCGGCCGAGGCGGACATCGAGCGCGACCGGGGTTTCGAAGAATGGACGCCTCCGAAGATTCCCTCTTGGCTAGCCTCGGAGGCCAACGAACTCTTGACGTGGATCACCGCTCACGGGTGGTTCGAAAGAATTCAATGGCTAGGCCCTAGGCCAGCGTCGGTCGAGGACCCTCTGCTCTTCGCGCCAAGAGACTTGGTCTCCTGTGACGGCTTTAACGACTTCTACGGGCGCCGCCTAATTCATCCGGGGCGTCCCGAACTAAGCGCGCTCTACCACGCGCTTGCCTGTGGTGAGGTCAGATTAGAAGACCCTACCACACCGGCTGTCCAAGACGACTACGCATCGATAGAACAACTCGACACGCTCGAGAATTTCATCTACGCGCTCGGGGCGCCACCTCATGTCCCTGGTGCGACATATCGACTCGCGGTACTTGCTTACGAGTATCGGCGCGCGTCCATGACGCCTCACCGCCTCCACGCAGACCTGGTATTTTCGCGCACAGGTATCTCGCGTGTCGGAAGTGAGCCGCTGCAGTACGACAGAGCGCAACGAGCCTTCGTGACGTTGGCACCGGATCCCACGAAGGTGCGACATGTGGCGGTCACCGGCGCGCGCTACGGATTATTTCTGGTGCGTATCGTGGGCGTGAGCGAGTCAACCTTCATGGGGATGCCGAACATCACGAGCGGGGATCTCGGCAGACAATTCGTGCGACCAGTCCGCAAGGTATTTTCGCGTGATCCGTTCCTGACGGGTCGCAAGCTGGAGTTCGTCGGGCAGTTTCGCAGCGAGCAGTTGCGTCGTCTTGCGATGTTCAGCCCCAATGGGCCAGGGACGGATCGGCTGAAGACCTCACCAGGAATGTCTATCAACGATGCGCCTTTCATCCGCTCTTGCGACGTGTCGGCGGGCGCCGGCCCTTCTCGTCTCGCCCCACTCACGAACCGAGGCTCGGCGCCAATTGCAGATCCGCTCGTCGATTTTACCGCGCATGGATCGTCAGTCGTTGTCAGTTCACCCCCAGCAAGGCTCGCGCGCTTCGCCAAGCAAGGAGCGGCTCTCGCCGCATTTCTGGTTCCCGAAAAGTCGCGACGCTACTCGTCTTATAAACTCACAAACCGCAGCGGGCATGATTCGGTGGATGCCGCCCGCACCCAAGCGCTCTTTCGTTCCGCCAGAACCAACGATTTCGATGTTCCGCGCAACGCCCCACTTTTCGCCAACATCCGTTACGAGATGCGAGCCCCAGACTGGAAACCCTTCCATCTGGATGAAACGTACACGGGCAACTTTGACGACGCCGTCAACGCGGGGCACTGGGCGGCGCTCTTCGAGGACAGCATCTGCGATGGTTGCGTCGTCGCCAAATTGTCTGCGCCAGAGCCGATCGACGGGAAGGTCACGGAGCCGCCTGTAGAATTTTGGGAAGCGATCCGAAACGACACGATGCCCGGATTTTCCCTGGTCACCGCTCCGGACTTTTTTCCCAATATCGCGCCGATGGATCTGGACGGAGTCGATGCGCAGGCGGCCGACGTAAACTTTCTCGCTGGCGGTACCGCGCCGCTGAGCCTCACGCGGATTCGCGCGAACCCCGCTCTGCGCGTGCCTGGCGTAGGGAAGCCCGCGTTCTCGAGCCACCCATCGCAGCGGGCGCTCGAAGAAACGATTACAGCTGTCGTCTCGTCGGGCGCAAAGGAGGTGCTGCCAATTACCGCGATAGCAGGGCGGACTGGGTTTCTCCCTGACGCGGCTTCCGCATTCTTCTTTCCCGGCTGGGATGCCACCTACTCAGCGGACTCACCTGAGGGCTCGCCCGAGACGTTCTTGGCGACGTACGGACTCGGTTCACCGTTCCCCGAAGATATGAAGTTGTGTGCGGCCGCGAACGGCATGTGGCCCGCGGCGTCGCCTGATGCGACCCGCACCTTTCAAGGCTCCCTAGAAGCCGCATTCGGCTTCGGCCCCGCGACCGCCGTGCCATTGCTCGATTGCGAAATTGGGTATCACCCAAGAAGCCCCGCCCGAATGGAGCGACGCTTGCCCGCGGATTCCGGTTTCCATGTCGATTCGCGAGGCTGGGATGGTGAGTACGGGCCCTATCTCGAGTGGGTCTCCGATGAGCTTCATGTGAATTGCGCTGACATTCGACGTGTCGACTACGTCAAGAATGCACTAGACGATCGGTTCGATGCCTCGCGGCTTCGAAACCTTCGAACGGAAGAGCTGATCGCCCGCATGGACGCACTGCGGCGGTGCATACGTGCCTATGACGGTCCTCCCAACACTGTGCTTGACCCCCATAACATTCAAAACGAGCATGCCGGGCGTATCCCGCGCGACAGCCACCTGTGGTTGGTGAACGCCGAGGCCGTGACCGATTGGATACGACCTGCTCTCGGATTGGGGCTTCCGGCTCTACTCCGTCCCGCGTTCGTCACTCCGAACCTGAAGAAAGGTGGCCCCGGTTACCTGTTCGTATTCGCTGTCGCTTTCGGACCGCTCAGATACTTTGTTGATCAGCAAACGACCGCTGGCCAAACGCCGGATCCAGAGGATTGGAAGCGCGTCCGAAGACAGTGCCGCGAACTGTACGTCTGCCAAGCAACGGAGACACACCTCGTCACGGCGCGATGGCAGACTCATCAGGGGAATTCTGCGCGATCTCCCCGGCTGACCTGGCGGCGCTACGCCTAGATGCCACTCGAGTGCGACGTATTGGTCATCGGCGGAGGGACCGCGGGCGCTTGCGCCGCCATCTCGGCTGCTCGTGCGGGCATGAGCACGCTCATAGCCTCGCCATTGCCGAGGAACGCAACAGCCCGCGATCGAGCAAGCATCAGCATTCACCCGGGGGTCCTCGACCTGCTCGGGCTGCTCGACGCCGGAGACGCTGTAACGCGGGCCTCGCGCGTCACCTACGCTGGAATCTGGGTTGCGGGCAGATTCACCGCTCTCGGTGAAGACGCCAATGGCGCATGGCTTGGCCATCACGTCGATCGACACGCTTTCGAGACGGGGCTTCTGAGCCACGCGATTGAGAATGGAGTTCAGCTGCGCGACTCCGCGGCGTTGGAAATCGGCCGAACAGAAAACCGTGTGCGCGGTGCTACCTTGGCGGATGGAACGGACGTGGTAGCGCGCTTCACGATTGACGCGAGCGGTTCTCCGGGTCTCGCAGCGCGCTCGCTCGGATTTCGTCAGCGCTTTGCGTCGAATCCGCTTCTAGTTCGGACGGGGCTGGCTACCGGAATTGGCACTCGATTCGGTCCGCGCAGCGCCCCCCGCTTCATCCCGCGCCCAGATGGTTGGACGTGGCTCGCACCCGAGATCGACGGCCGGTGCACTTGGACCGACTTGAGAAGAAAGGGAACAAGACCTAGTGGTTTGCCTCCGGAATTTGGAACAGAAACAGTCCCGGAAAGCGCGCATTGCTTCAATATGCGCTGGCGGCTCACTCGGCCGCTCGCCAACGACGGTTTTCTTGTCGCGGGAGACGCCGCCGGGACGCTGGACCCCGCCGCGGGGCAAGGTGTGCTGTTAGCCATATTGACAGGGCTGAAGGCCGCGGAGGCCGCGTGCCGTTGCATTCGAGACCCGAACGGCGAACAGCGTCGTCTCGCGTACTACGATGCCTGGCTGTCCGAATTGTTTGACCGTCGCGCGGCGCAATTAAAGACGCACTATCGAACATTGGGGATCGACGTCTAGTCCTCTCGGCTGTTCAACGCGCGCAAAGCGACGCGACCGCGCGAGTCGGTTAGCTGCCTAATGCTCATCCCGTTCGGGTGCTCCCGAACTTGCGCAACAAGGACCTTCCACTCCTCGCGCGAAGCGGGCCAGTCCCACGGCGCCCCGCGCGTCCGCACAACCCGCCGCGTGATCAGCGCCGTTGGAACTCCGATGCACTCGGCAACGCGCAGCGCCATCAAACTCTGCGAAACCCGGAACTCAGCGCTCAGCGCCGCCAAGTCCTCACCCAGCCTGGCTCGCGCGGCCACGAACGCCACCCGCGGCACGCAGATCGCCGCCGCAACGCGCCCCGAAAGCTCCTCGACGTCCGGCTCCGCGTACCCCTTGCAGCGCAGGAACCATTCGCCGAGCTCGTGCGCGATGGCGTGGTTGAGCTGCCTCGCGTTCAGTCCGTCCCTCACGTTGATCACCCAGCGCGGCCCCTCGCGGCGCAGAAGCGCGTTGCCGGGCATCTCGCCGCGTGGCACCGCGAGCAGGTAGCTCTCGCCGAGCACCGCCGTGGCAACTCTTGGTGCCCCTGGAGCCAGAGACGGATCAAGGCCGGCGCTGACGTAGAGCTCGCGAGCGAGGATGTCGCCGATTTCGTCCCTGGAAGAATCCACGTGCAAGCACCCCGCCAGACTCCCCGTAACGCCGTGAGTCTGACTTCGATTCCCGGTGCCTGCAAATCGAAATCGAGCCACCGGTGAGGGGCGTCACCCCTCGGGAGTATCGGGTCTACTTTCGCTTTCGGGCTTTGACGCGTGGGCGCGCGATAGCTTTGGTCTGACCTGCTTCGACTAGTTTTATGGCGCGCTGCGTATCGTCTTTCGAACCGGGCTTGGTCAGGGACTTGCTGCGCATCATCTTCATCCACCAGTCGACACCGGGGTCGCCCTCGTATTTGAGGGAGGAGCTGAGTACGGGGACGATGCGCGTCAGCGGAACTCCGTCCAAGTAAGCAGCGCGCGCGGCGAGGATGCGTGTCGGATATCGCCGCTCTTGCTCGTCTGCGAGCGCGGGCATGCGCGGCATGCCGAGCACGTCTTCGACCGGGCAATCGAGGAGGAAGGCGACGCGGAAGGCGAGAGCGATGCTCGCGCCTTTGATGCCGTCGAGGAAGCTCGAGAAGTTGCTCTGTGCCATGCCGAGCACCGCAGCCAGCTGGTACTGCTTGGGAACTCGCGGCACGAGCTTGGCCTTGATGACCCCGCACAAGTACGAGTTCTGTTCTGGGGTGAGGTCGCGAGCAAAGATCGTCATTGCGGGAAGGATCGCCTTGCACTCAGGTTATCTCTATATATACTCGAGTCAAGTCGCGTGGGGTTCGTCATGGCACAGCATTTTGTTCAGTTTGCGGCCAAGGGATTCGAAGTGCGAATAGGGCGAGGGCCTTCCGGCGTTGGAACCGTCTCGGCGGTACTCCGATGACTCTCGCCGTCACCCTGACCATCGAACAGCTGAGCGAGCTCGTGCGTGAGCAGCTTCGCGCGGAGCTCGAGCGCGTGAAACTCAGCGGTCTGAAAGAGGTTTTGACCCTCAGCGAGGCCGCGGAGTTTTTGGACCGACATCCCAAGAAGGTGATGGAGCTGGTGCGTGCTAAGCATTTGCCGGCTCACTACATCTCGGAGCGCGAGCCGCGCTTCAAGCGAGCTGAGCTGCTCGGGTGGCTCGATACGTTGCCCAGTTTGCCGAAGGAAGAGTGATGGCTGTCGTCGCCCGCAAGTACAAGTCGCGAATCACATTCTACGCCGTCAACGACTGGCGCGGGAAGCAGGTCGCCGAGCGCATCGGGCCGAACCAACGAGAAGCCGCGCTGCGCGACCGCACGATGAAGAAGGAGATCAAGGCCGGCACATATCAGCCGCCGATGTCCGTGGTCGCGCGCACGACTGGCGGATATATCGAGAGCTGGCTCAAGGAGCGCACGAACGCCTACGCGCCCGATGAACGTCGGATGGTGAAGCTGTACCTGGAGCCGCGCGAATGGCTAATGGAGAAGCCACTCGACGAGGTCGTGCCGTCGGACACCGACCGACTCGTCAAGGAGTTACGCGGCGAGAAGAAGCCGGACGGCTCGCGCCGGTTGAGCGACAAGACGATCGCCAACGTGCTCGGCTTGATGAAGCAAGTGTTCGCTGCGGGCATTCGGGCGGACTTGTGCATCCGACAACCGATCACTTTGCCGCCGCGCACTCTCAAACGCACAGCGGCGAAGGAGAAGGAAATCTACACGCCGGCTGAGGTCGTCGTGCTGACGAGGCATCACTCCATCCCCTGGCCTATTCGCGTCTTGAACGCGATCGCGTTCTTCACCGGCATGCGCGAGGGCGAGGTCTGCGGTCGGCGCTGGCGCGATCTGGAAGACGCCTCGGTGCTTCCGGCCATCGTTGTGCGCGACCAATACGAGGGGCGGCCGCTTAAGACCGAGCGGCCTCGGGTGGTGCCAATTCACCCAGAATTATCGAAGATTTTGACCAAATGGGCTGAAGAAGGCTTCGAGCTGTACACCGGGCGTCGGCCTGAGCCGCATGACTTCATCGTGCCCAGCACCAGCCGACGTCGCGGTTCGGTGAACCACTCGCGTTCGAGCTACTACAAGGCGTTCATCAAGTACGCCGAGGTCGCGGGGGTCCGGCCGCGCTCGTTACACTCAACGCGGCACACGTTCATCACCCTCGCGCAGCGTTGCGGCGCTCGCAAGGAGCACGTCGAGCGCATCACCCACAACGCGCGCGGCGACATCGTGGATCGTTACACGCACATGTGGAGCCCGCTCTGCGAGGCGATGCTTTGTTTGAATCTTGAAGTGCTTCCAGATGTGCATCCAGCTAGCAGAACTCCGGGGAATTCGGGGGGTGGCATCGAGCTCTTCGGAGTCAGAAATCTGCAAAAACCCGCAGAAATACCGCATTTCCAACGCGTTTCAATTCCCGGCGCCTCCACTGTAGTTTCAATCACTTGCAACTTTTGTGACAGATTCTGTGACAGCCGTCCGACCTTGCGAACGCCGTTTGGCTCGGGCGGCTTGATGAGATTTTCGGGCAGCTTGGGGAACGCCCTCGCCAGGTAAGCAGTCGACCGACCGTGCCCGCGGCAGCTATTTACTCCTGCGTCATCTCGAACGCCGCGTAACCGGCGACGAGCTTGATCTGCACCGGGCTGTCGCCACGGATGGCCATCCACTGAGGCCCGACGCACGGAGGTCGTGGTAGCGCCCCCGCTTGCTTGCGTCCGTCGTGGCGAACAGCTCCGGCTGCTTCACCTCGGCCTCCCTCAGGGCGTCGCGTAGCTCGACCGCAAGAGCTTCGCAGGTCCATGGGGACCACCGGCCCTATCCCGCCCGTCTCGTCGTGCATGGCCTTCAGGAGGGGCAGCAGCGCCGGCTCGATCGTGTACCGGCGCGCGCCACGGTTGCCGGTCTTGACCGACTTGGTTTCAGGCGCTCGCGGTCGTACGCCTCTTCGACCCTAACGACTCCGCGCTCGAGATAGATCTTGTCCCACGTGAGCGCCAGCTCGCCGCCACACACACACAGGCAGGTGGTGAGCATGATGCGTCGGCGCGCGGCGAGCGGTGCGACAGCGCAGCCGGCGGTCGCGAGCAGCTCGCGCGGGTAAAGCCATGGTTGCAGCTGCTTCGCGTCGCTCGCGCTGAAGTCCGGGTCGGCAACGGCCGCGCACGGACCGTCGTCGCGCTCTTTGAGCGCACGGTGCTTGTCCTTCTTCCACCGCCCTGCGGTCGCCTTTGAGGCGACGGTCCAAACCGCCCGCGTTGAACGCCGTCTTCGCGCCTGTCTTGCCGTCCTGGACTTTGGCGTCGAGCGCGTCGCGCAGACGCTCGCGATCGGCAGGCGTGAGCACAGCCCACGGCAGGTCAAGTGCGGGCCGTAGGTGCGTCTTGTAGATCCCGAGACGGACCTGAGGCGGTAGATTCGTCCCGTTGCTTCATTGCCTCGGCGAGGCCACGAAGGGTGTGGAGGGCTTTGTCAGCTGCGTCTGCTTCGCGGGTATTGCCCACCGCTCGCCGGCGCCACGTGCGCGCCATCCCGAGAAAGATGCGCCGCAGCGCTCAATTCTACTAGACCATAACGGAGCCACAATGAACCAAACCAAAAGCCAAACCACCGTAGACGAAGCGACCGCCGCCGCCATTCAGTAGCAGGCTAAGCTTGCACCACCTCGCTTTTGCTCCAGACGATCGGGTCTGCATCGCGTTGGTCCCGCCCCGCCCGTGCAAAATTCGAGGGTGCCGCTCATATAAATCGCGAGTTACGCAGCGGTACCGAGATTCAGCGCTAAAAACTCTATGAATAGTCGCACGAGACGAGAGCTCTGCCGATGCGCGGGATACACCGCGTATGCCGCTGTCGTCGGTGGCGCGTAATCTCTGAGCACCTCGATTAAGCGGCCTTGTTGGAGATCGCGCTGCACGATGAACGTGGGCAGCTGAACCAGTCCAAGGCCAGCAACGGCTC
>CAXSGJ010000037.1:0-22397 GCA_964236865.1 uncultured Polyangiaceae bacterium | reverse complement strand
CGCAGCGCGTCGCCGCTGTTGGCTGTGTATCGACCCCGTACCGGGACATACTCCAACTTTCCCGCAACGGTGAGCAACCAGGCCGTTCCCTTACTATGCCGATACTCCAGGCAGTTATGGGCCTTTAGGTCGGTTAAAGTTTGAGGGATGCCTGTGCGGTCGAGATAGGCTGGCGCCGCACAGACAACCATTCGTATCGTCGTCAGTCGCCGCGCGACCAGCGAGGACTCGGCAAGGCTGCCGATCCGGAACGCCAGGTCATACCGTTCCGCAACGACATCGACGAGGCGGTCGGTCATTTCTAGATCAAGCTTGATCTCTGGGTAGAGCATCAGAAAGCCCGTGAGAACAGGTAATAGGTGCAGCTGGCCAAAGGTCAGGGGTGTTGTTAGGCGCAGCGTTCCGCGCGGTCCCGCCACCTGGCTCGTGATCACCTGCTCCGCGTCCTCGACCTCAGCCAGGATGCGGCGGGCGCGCTCAACGTACTCGTGGCCAAGCTCCGTGAGCGTAAGCTTTCGCGTCGTTCGCACCAGCAAGCGCACGCCGAGCCGCTCCTCCAGCGCCATGATGCGCCGGCTGACCATCTGTTTGCTTTGGCGGAGCCGAACGGCGGCTGCTGAGAAGCTTCCGCATTCCACAGTTTCAACCAGCATCCGCATGTCTTCCAGCTGGCTCATTGTCATCCTCAGCGAGACAGTGCGTCACAATCCGTAAGGATTGTCACGCGCTCGGCGACAGAACATATGTCGCTCATCCAAGCGGGCGACTCTTTCTCCGTTGGTACTTTGGAAGGAAGCAGAAAATGGCGATGACACCGGTCGAGGTCATGAAAGCGATTCTCGATGACCCAAAGAATATTGACAACGTCCGTTCGTTGACCGCGCCCGACGTTACCTACGTGTCCCTCAATCAACACGACCCCGAGCTCAAGCGTGTCATGCCGTGGTGCGGGACGGCGCGCGGGCCCGAGGCCATCGTGAAGACCTTCGTCGATGTCGGCCGGTATTGGTCGGTCGAGGCCTTCGAACCGCAGGCAACGTTCGGCGACGGCGAGCATGCGGCGATGTTTGGGCGCTTCACCTATCGCTCCACGGTTCTGGGCAAGCAAGTGACCTCACCGTTCGCAGTCTTCGCGCGCGTGGTTGGGGGGAAGTGTACCTACCTCCAGTTTATGGAAGACACATTCGCCACGAGTAATTCGTTTCGCACGCGCGGCGCGTGGACCTTCCACAGCGATCCCGATGGCGGCGAAGTGTCAATCGGCTCCGGGCACGCCGCTACTAGTGACGGTGCGAACTCGTAGTGAGGTGCGAACTCGCTGTCGACAGCGGCAACCAACTGAATTGCCGGCGGCTGGAGCAGCGAAGGACCGGTGCGAGAGTCGATAGCCCCCCCAACTACGAGGCCATCGGCTCCTATGTAGATGGGGGGGTTGGAGCAGCAAAGGCGGCGGCCGCCGCCGCGACGGTAGCCTTCCGCACGGGTGTGTGGGCAAGCGTTGCGGCGCTGCGGGTTCCATCGGGGCGAAGCAACGGCCCCCGAGCTACGACAGCCCGTGCTCCGCATCTTGCTTCTCACTCTGCTGTTGGCTGGATGCACGCACCACGCGCGGAGTCGGGCCGGCACCGGCCCAGAGCAACACGCTGATCGGCCATGCGCCCCCGAGCGAGCTGCAGGCCTCGCATTGGCTCAACTCGGAGCCGCTCAGCTTGGCCAGCTTGCGCGGACGCGTGGTGTTCGTGCGCTGGTTCATGTCGCCGGATTGCCCGTTCTGCTCGGGCAGTGCGCCCGCGCTGCGGGAGCTGCACGCGCGCTACGCCGAGCGCGGCTTGGTCGTGATCGGGCTGTATCATCACAAGGGCGCACAGCCGCTCGACCCGGAAGCCGTGCGCGGCTGGGCCAAGCACTATGGCTACGAGTTCCCGGTCGCCATCGATGACGACTGGCGCACCCTGCAGCGTTGGTGGCCCGACGGTCGCGTCGAGCGAGGCTAGCCATGCGCGATTCGGACACCAGCTCCAGCGCAAACGCCTATCACCTGCAAACGCGCCAGGCGCTCATGCGAGCAGCCGACGCCATGTTGCTCGCCGGCGCTCAAGTCATCGATCCCGGGCAGCCCGGTACGGGCCGCCCCTTCCACGAAGGCCCGAACGACGACAGCTAGGTCCTCCGGCCGCGCCTGATAGAGAGGCTACGATCCATCATGGCCATGCCAGCGCGCGGGTCGTCGATGATCCGACTCGATACGTTGAGCGAGCAGTGTGTCACCGCACGGTCTCGGCCGTGAGTGTCTCGCGCAGCTCGTAGTAGATGGGCTCGAACGAAAGGGCGATCTTCGCTATTGCAGTCATGTGCTCTCGCGCCTTCGGGGCGCTCCGCATCGCGTCCAGATCGGATTGGCTGCGCCACTGCACGTAGTTCGTGACGTAACGCTTGTCCTTGCTGATGTGAAGATTTGCAGACACGAAACCCGGCATCTGGCGCATGCCCTGCTCTGTCGCGCGCGAGAGGGCGCCGAGCAATTCCTCCGCCCGGTCGGGCTCGACGGTGAACTTATTGATGAGGACCAAGTAGCCATCGGCGGTGTCGAGTGTTGTCATTGCCAACCTTTTTTTTACGAGCGCTCACCAAAACCTGCAGCAGCGCGGTTCCTAGTTATAAGCACGCTGATACGTTCGTCGAGAGAATTTGAATCGGGCATCGCTACAATGCACTTGTGCTCGGTGCGATCTTTTGGCCAGCATGTTGGCATGCCGATGATGGTTGCCTGCGAGTGAGCGCGCCCAGAGCCAAAGTGTCGTACGAGCAAATCGGCTTTCTTCTCAGGCGCGCGCAGGCAACGCTTCGCTCGGAAATGGACGATGCGCTCGAAGCGAATGGCCTGACCACCCCGCAGTATGCCGTGCTGACCGCGCTCGAACGAGAGCCGGGTATATCGAACGCGGAGCTGGCGCGCCGAGCATTCGTGACGCCGCAAACCATGATTCGGATCGTCGAGAAGCTGGAGGCGCTTCGGTTCATCGTTCGGCAGTCTCACGCGACACACGGAAAAATCCTCGCCGCTTCTCTGACGGCCCAAGGAGCTCGGCTCGTGGCGTCGTGCCATGCAGCGGTCGACGCGGTCGAGGCGCGCATGCTGCGCAGCATGGATGCTCGCGAGCGAGCTATCCTGCAGTCACTCTTGAAACGCTGCGCGGAGGCCCTGGAAGACGGCTGAGGCATCACCGTCAGCTCGTGCCTCGCAGTGCGCGTTCGTTCGCGGCGCCTCCGCGGGCTCTCGCTCGGCGGAACCGTGTGCGCGCCGGGTGTCGAGAACCACGGCCTGCTCGATTCGGTGTTTCAAGCCGATCTCGGCGCGTTCGGAGCGCAATCGCCCAAGCTCGCCGCGCGTATGTGCGCCAGGCCGCGAGCGGCAAGCCGCTGAGCTCCCGACCTGAGCCGCGTTGCCTGGGGGTGCTCGAACCGCTCGCAGGTGCGGCCGACCGCCGCCGGTGCTGAGGCAGCCGCGTTGCCGAGCATGCCAAGCCGGCCGGGGATTCGATCACTGCAGCAAAAGGCTCGATGATCAAATCGCGAACCTGATGGAACAGCTGAAAGGCCGCGGTGAGGCTCGTTTGCTCTTGGGGCACCACCTTACACTGTCCACCGCGTCGCCAAAGAAGGCCGATTGCGAGCGCTCGCTTCGCTAAAAACGGTGGCGGAGCCTTGGTGCCGTGCCGCGAGCGAACGGATTATTGGTCGTTCGCGTGATCGCTGAGCGCAGGTAAGTATTCTCCCACGTACGTGCGCCTCCAATAGTCGCCGGTTTGCCTACGATCGGCGGGCGCTGTCATTTGATATGAATAGAAGCTAGCGCGGATGTACTTGGGCGGTTGCTCGCCAAAAGGGCTCGAGCGCAGCAGGGCCAATGTCGCGCGATCAGCCCTGAGCAGCTTCCGGATGAGCTGCACGAACCACACCGGGTGGCCCCGGCTCGAAACACCGCGTCGCGTGACTACGGCGCGCAGCGGGAGGAACCACATCAGCCAATCCAGCCGCAGGTGGTAGGGCGCCCACTGCCGCGGCCGCCGCTTGGGGTCACCCGGTTTGCCCTTGAATTCGTACTCTCGCCACTGCGTGCTCTCAGACAGCTCTTCGTCCAGTGCGCCTTCGAGCACGACCTCGTAGCGCTGACGCGTTACCGAGCCGAATGCGCCGTAGCTGCCGACGACGTGCAGGGGGTTGTACGTCGCATTCATGGCTTGCTGCTTGGAAAACAAGTTCAAAGTCGGCTTGATGCTCAGGAGCAGCGTGGCCGCAACGAGACCGTACAGCACCCAGTCAAACCCCCAAGGGCGAGGCGCGACCGGCGCGGTGGCAACAAGCTGCAGCCGACCCAGAACCCCGTCGCTGAACGCACTGAAGCCCAGCGCGACCGTGAGCCAGTTGAGCCACGCATAGTTGCCGCTCACGATCAGCAGCAATTGATGCACGATGAGCAGACCGCCTGCAGTGGCTGCAAGCCATTGGGGCCCGAATAAGCCGAAGGGCACTATCAATTGCACAAAGTGACTGAACGCGACGCTGGCGCGATGCAGCGCCTTTGGCACGTGGTGAAAGTGCGCGCTCAGGGGATTTGGGAGCGGCTGCGTCTCCTGGTGATAGTAAAGGCACGTCAGATCGCGCCAGCATGGATCACCGCGCAGCTTGATCAGGCCCGCGCCGAGCTCGACTCGGAAGAGCATCCAGCGCAGCGCCAGCACGGGCACTGAAGAGCACACCATGCAGCTCGGCCCCAAGAACACTGCAAAAAAACCGGCTTCGAGCAGCATGGATTCCCAGCCGAACGAATAAAACGTCTGCCCCACGTTCACGACCGAAAGGTACAGCAGATAGAGCAGCGACCAGACGGCGAGCGATAGCCAGAGCGGACCGCGTTCCGATACGCCCGTCGCCGCCAATGCGGACAGCACAAGCCCCGCCCAGCCCACGCACGCCGCGAAGCGATCCGAGTAATGCAGCTGAAATAAGCTGGGCGCTTCCCGAAACCTCACGCGTTTCAGGTAGTCAGGCACTGGCAGCAGGCCGCGTGCCCCCAGCAAGGTTTGAAACTGAAAGGCGACATTCAAGAACGCCACGAAGTAAATCGCGCCCAACCCGCGCTGGAGGGCGAGCCGCGTCAGCCCAAAGTCGCCGACCCAGAGGTGCACGACGGGTGCCGTGCCACGACTTACGCTGGCGAACAACTGAGCTATTCCGCCGGCCTGCCGCCAGTCAGTCCTGCGGCCAAACGGTTCGCGCCGGACGGTGCTTGTCCTTCGCGTACATGTTGCCGCCGGTTAGCGCCCGACGACGTTCGCACCCGGAACCGCGTCGCGCCGGTGCTTCACGCGGCCGGCTACCGCACGTGTGCGCCTTACCTTCGCGGCTTTGGGCCAACGCGTTTCCTCGATTCAACCGAGCGCCCTAGCGGCCGCTGCCCGAGCACGTGGCGGACATGATTGCCTTTGCCGATGCTCCGGTCGCCGCATTGCGCGTGCTTGCCGCGCGTCTTCATAAGGTTCGATTTTTTTGAGCCGAGGGTTTGATGGTCACGAGTCACGCCGCGCTTCGGCGCAGCCTTCGGCGTCGGGAACGATCCGCATCTCGGGCATTTGGCCGCTGCCTTCCGGTGACGCAGGATATCGCGAAGTGCTCCGTACAGCGCGTTGGCGGCTGACTAATTCGAGCCGATGCAGATACTGCCAATCAACAAAAATGGCAGGAGCGCGGCGGATGCCCCTCGTGATTGTCCACTCGTGACCGACGAGCAGCGCAGAGCCCTGCGTGGGAATTCAGACTCGCGCGAGGTGCGATGCTGGATCGCGATCGCCCACCCTGTCGGGAGCCCATCATCGGCTCAAGGCGTGCCCGCGTCCGGCGCGCCGCGGTACAGCGAGCCGAGCGCGGAGCTCGTGGTTTGCTCGGGGGTCGAGCCCATCGAGCCGTGGCGCGCGTTCGGCAGTTGCAAGTAACGAGAGCGCCGCCCGGCCGCGAGGAAGGCCTGCGCACTCGCTGTGTTGCGACGACTCGAGGCGCGCCTGGCGCTCGAGACGGATCGAGGCCGATTCTTCCTCCTAGGCCAAGCTTGGCTGGCGCACCGACGTCAACGCTCCTGGCGTACCAGCCAAGCGGCCCGTGCGCGGCCGCGGCGCGAGGGTCAGACTGGGTGGGAGCCGGGCAAGAACGCAAAGTACACCGCCGCCAAGATCAACGCGAAGGCGACGCCGTAGTTCCAGCGCACTGTCTCGCCGAGCCACAAGACCGCGAACGCCACGAACACGACGAGCGTGATTGCTTCTTGGATGATCTTGAGCTGGAAGGCCGTAAAGTCGCCGTACCCGAGGCGGTTGGCCGGCACCTGCAGGCAATACTCGAAGAAAGCAATGCCCCAGCTGATCAGGATCACTTTCCAAAGCGCGACGCCGCGAAACTTGAGGTGGCCGTACCAGGCGGTGGTCATGAACAAGTTGCTCCCGATCAACAGCAGGATGGTTCGCACCCACGATAGCTAGCCCGCGGCGCGCAACGCGACAAGGCGCGCACGCGAGGCTGGCGCCCCGCGTACCGGTACCAAGGACTGGATCCGAGCAGCGTTCCTTCCAGAGGCAATCTCATCTTCGACACACGGCACGTCCGCTACGCCGCATCACCGGCCACCATCCCGTACGGTTTTTCAAGCGTTCCGCACTGCGCTCGTGCGTGATTGTCGCGAAAAACCGTCTTTCTGCTGATGTTCTTCGGATAAAATGCGCGCCGTCCGATCACGTCCACGTCCGAGGAGCCGATCATGACCATAGGTAAGCCCACCACCGTCGCATCTTACGTAGTCACCGGTATGATCCTGCACAAGGAGTCCGGCAGAGGCCTCCGTAACGTTCTCGTCGACATCTTCGACCTCGACACCTGGCTCGACCCGGAAACCAGCGACGCGGGCGCAATGGCGCGCTCGGCGACGAGCACCACGAGCCAAACCCCCGATCTGTCGACTCTCTATAGGGCGTGCGACCGCATCGGCTCTGCGTCGACCGACGAGAGCGGCGCCTTCAGCTTCGAGATTCTGCCGCGCGATTTCAACGCGCTACAGAAGAAGACCGAACAGAAGCCCGATCTTCTGATTCTTGTCCTCGCGCCCGAAGAGCCGGGACTGACGCTCGAGAAGCGCCTTCTTCACATGTCCACGGACGTCCGTTTCAATGCGGGCAGTAAGGAAGCCTATGTGGTCCGCTTGCCGAGCGCTCTCCTGAAGGAAAAGGACATCGCCTACACGCTGCAGAATGAAGAAAGCAGCGATATGGCTAAGGACAAAATCAGCGCCTATATCAACCAGCGCGAGCGGGAGAAGGAGTTCAGCGCCGGTGTCGCCGATTATCACGGTGTGCAAGCAACGAAGGAGTTGGCCGACCGCAGAGCCTTTCGCAGCGACTTCCTGAAGAAAATCGCCACTGATTTCTCGCGGGTGCCAGCAAACGGCGCGATGGTTGCTGAAGGCGGAGATATCCGGGTCAAGAACTTTCAAGTCCTCGAGCAGGGCCTCGACGTCTTCGACGGCCTCATGGGGCATACGGGCGCGACCGGAGTGCCGGTCAATCTCTATCTCAGCCTGCAAGATAAGGACCGGCTGCAGCCTTTCTTGTCCGGCGCCGGCCCGTTCGTAGATATCCCGGAGGGCGATCTCGGCGACATCCTCTTCCGAACGAACAGCTCGGACAATCCCGGCACCCTCCTCGTCCACAACAATCCGATCGCGAATTTCTGCGCCACGCAAACCGCTGACCAGGAATGCGCCAAACTGCACACCGGGCTCACGACGGAGCCGTCGGCCACAGGCACGGGCAGTACCAACACGGACGGAGCTCTAACGGCGTCCAGCGCCAGCAACGACGATGTTCCGAAATATATCGGCAAGCTGATCGCAAACATGCCAAGCCCCGATCTCATCCTCCAGCCAGAGCTTTCGAAGAAGCGCGCGGATGCGGGCGCCGTTGACAAGGCGGTCGGCGATTTCTCGCTGCAAAAGGGGCCCGCGGAGGTGCCGGCCTTCTACGACATGAACAGTTTGCAGATCGCCTTCGATCATGTTTGGAAGCAATTGTTCGACGAGCGCATTCCAAATCTCGCCTTTACGGTCAACCAGCTAGGAAGCGCGCGGTTTGGAATTGACACGCTTTTCGGCGGAGCATTCGACAACGGCCCGTCGCTGTTCGGGACCTTCTATGCCGTGTCGCTGGTGGAGGTGCCCGCTTCCATCGCGCGGTTTTTCGATATCACCAAGGAAGAATTCAACGATATGAGCGTCGCGATCCGAGAGCAGCTCCTCTCGCTCGCCAACCTGATCGCACACCATTCCTCGCGAACGGTTCAGGATCTGCGCGTGATCCAGTCCTGGACCGAGCAGGGCGAAAGGTTGATCGATTCCGTGCGGCACGACGACTATTACACTCTGCACAAGACGCTGAGAGACCTGCACGAGAAGCTGAGCGGGAAATACGAGTTCACTATCTTCGCGGCGGACAAGAATTATCACAGCGTGAATTTCGGGCTTCTAAATACCTACCGGCAGCAATGGGCTCCGCTGACCTATCAAGCCGGCAAGCTGATCAAGACCATCCCGCTGTCGCCGAAGGAAGAACGCAAGTACTCAGTCAAGAACACGCGCAGCGAAAAGCGGATGCGTAAGGAAGCGCAGAAGAACAATTCCGCGATCACGAACGAGCAGAATTCGACGGCGCGCGTCGAAAGCGAGATCATGGCGAAGGCCCAGACCAAGACGAATTTTGGGCTGACCGCGGAAGGCGATTATGACGTCGGCATTAGCGAAGGAAAATCGAAGACGACCTTCGGTGTCGACGCGGTTTCCGACTCTTCGCAAAGCCGAAAGGATTTCCGCGAGGCGGTGCTCAAGGCCGTGCAAGATTACAAATCGGAGAACAGCACGGAGATTTCCACGGACGACACCGACGCGCTCGAGTCCGACGAAAGCGGGACCATCACCAACCCCAATGACGAGCTCGCCGTCACCTACCTCTTCTACGAATTGCAGAAGCGCTACCGCGTCTCCGAGCAGATCTATCGGGTGATGCCGGTGGTGCTCGTGGCGCAGGAAGTTCCGTCGCCCGATCAAATCACCGCGGCATGGGTCATCGCGCACGACTGGATCCTCAACCGGGTGCTTCTCGACGACAGCTTCCGGCCGACGCTCCGCTATCTCGCCAACAACAGCGTCGGCGATGATTTCGCGCTGCGCGAGCTGCGCAAGAATCTTCGGCAGCAGCGCAACCTCGTCGACACGCTACGCATCGAGTTTTCCTCGGCGAGCGTGGAAGCGGACAACCGCTACAAGGCTTTGGAAACCGCCATCAGCACACGCATTGACGAGGAGCATGCGGAGACGACGGACGGCCTCGGTAGCGATATCGTTGATTTCTTTGGCGGCGGTGGACAAGACCCAGAAGCGGCCAAGGCGCGCGAGCTCGCCGCCAAGGACGCGCACCAATATGCGGTTGAGAAGGCGGAGAAGGCGGCGGCGGCACTGCGCGAGGAGATGAATACGCTGCACACGCTCACGGCGAATTACAACACGACGCTTCAGACGCGACTCGATTCCGAGACCAAAGTCAGCCGGCTCCTAGTTCATATCGTCAGTAACATTTTTTACTACATGCAGGCGATCTGGAGCATGGAACCACCGGACCAGCGCTATCTCCGGCTTTACAAGGTTCAGGTGCCGACGCTTGAGCTGCAAAGCCGGAGCTACCGGGTGAACGTCCAGGCCGACAACGACATCTTTGCCAGCTTCCGCGATCCGGGCACCGAAAAGCATAAGGCATTCATGCACGGGAAGTTGAAGCACAACGCGTCAGGCACATTCAATACCAAGCCGCTTGTGGAGGTAGCAGACCTCGACACGCTGCTCGGCTTCAAGGGCAATTACATGATTTTCCCGATGAAGGAGCACAATGCCCTCACGGAATTCATGGCGGCGCCTTACGTCGACAGCGCTTTCGGGGCGATGGACCCCGACGAGCTCGCCAATGTCAGCCTGGACGAGTACAGCAAATATGTCTGCTGCCTGCATGAGAAGCTGGAGCCGGAGAAATTCGAAGCGGTCAAGCCGCAATTGCAGCAGTGGCTCGAGAAGTTGCTGGCGACGCCCTTACGCAACGGCGATGAGATCGTGGTGCCCACGGGCTCACTCTTCATCGAAGCGCTGGTCGGCAAAAGCGCTATTTTGGAAGACTTCAAGCTGCGCCATCGCGAGCTCGACGTCTACAAGGCGGATCAGGAGGTGCGCCGAGCCGGCTTGGAGAATATCCGCCTAGCGGCCCGGCTGCTGAACGCGGAGCGTGCTGATCCCGATATCGAGAAGCAAATCCTCATCTCGGGTGCCGGCGTCGATCCCAGCGTCGATGTCGATAATCCCTAACGCCTAGCGAGCGGGCTTGCATCATGGGCGTACGTCAGGAGCTGGTTCGGCGTTTTAGGGCTGCGGTCGAGAAGGCCTTTTCGGAAAGGCAGAAGGATGCGTCGGCGACCCAGCTCGACTTCGACAAAAAATATCAGCATCTCTTCCGCAAAGAGTACGACAGCGCCATCGCCGGCATCCTCAAGGCGAAGGACGCCGATACGCTCGATGCGCTGATGCAGGCCTACCTCGCCCTGTATTCGCAATACGCCGCCAACACGAACAACGTTCATTTCTATCGGTCAGATCAGCTTTTCATGGAGCTGTTCACGCGCAGCACGAAAGTCCCCGTCACGAAGCGTGACCTTTTTGCCGAATGGGCCGGCCAGCTCGCGTCACCACCGATGCAGCAACGTTTTATCGAGCTGACTGAGACACCGCGATCGCAGATCAGGGCTTTCATCGCGGCGGAAGCTGATGAGCGGCGCAAGAAGAAGTCGATCCTCGATTATCTGCGCGACGAATACAGCAAGCAGTTCGGGACGGAGCCGCGCGACGTCGATCTATATGGCTTCAATCCCTATCCCAGCGACACCCTCAAGGGCTTTATAGACGGGTACTTGAAGCTACTCGGCACCCAATGGGACGTGTGTTTCAACGGGGGCGGCGCCGATGCGCGCCAAGGTCTGCATACTCTCCTTGGCGTCTTCCGAGGTTCTCTCAAGGATGTTTCGAACCAGGGTCACCTGCAGCTGTTTCAAGTCTTGAAACATCTGCAGGACCGCATCCGGCCGACGAAGAGCGCGATCGTGAATGGCACCCTCACGTCCGGCGGCGACAGCTCGGTGATCAGCTGCGAGATGTATGCCATGGCATGTTTACAGCTTCTCGTGCACGCGCAGACTAAGCTACTGCTTGCGCAGAACCGCCGGAGCTTCAGCGCGGGCGAGCAAGCCTATCTCGCGCGGCCGCTTCGTGAAACTAATTATCGGTACGAATCGAACCTGGAGAAGCGTCTGGGGGCGCCGCTTACCGATGTTGCGGCCGCATTCGATCAGACGACGGAGTTCCTAGACCTCGTCCTACAGACGAAGAATGCCTTGCCGGGTGCTGACCTCGTCGATCTCGCGGAAACGCTCCGCATCGAAAAAATCTGGGCCGATATTTTTAAACTGACGGAGAAGTTCAAGGACGCCGATGACGCGGGCCAAACGGCGCTCCTGAAAGAACCCGCAAACGCAGCGACGTTGCGGGCGCTCGGAGATATCCTCAATCGAAAAGTCTCGCTCGGTGACAACGCGCCCGAGCTCAGCAAAGGCGTCGCGCAGGCCTCGCGCACAGTCGCCAGGCATCCGGTGTACGGCGATATCACGGTCATTTACATCGACCCGAAAAACGATGAAGCGATCTATGTCGAATTCGAGAAGCTGAGGCCCAATCTTTTCCTCGTTCGGCCCGTCTATCTCGCCACCCGCATTTACGAAACACGCGTAGCCGACATTTACCGATCGACCGTAGGCATTGTTTATGTCACGCAATTTCTGTTCGCCGCCGTAGGCTTCCTGCCCGCCTTCGTGGAAGGGGGTTTCGCCGCCTTGCTTTACGAGATCGTGGTCTATTACGGCAGCACGAAGGTCGAAGAACAGGCAGCGAAGATCCATCCACTCCTCGGCAAAGTCGCGGGGCTCGCCACTCAGATCCTCGCGCCGCGGCCGCACTTTGGGCCGAAGATCAACGATGTTCCGGTCGAAGACGAAGCCTTCATCATCGATAGCGATCAGCTTCCGCCGGAACGCGATTTCGATACAATTCTCGACCAGCACGATGCGAGTGGCGACAAGCTAACCGACTTTCAGAGGGGCACTGGGCTCAAGGGACTCGTAGCCAAAGCAGGAGAAAGCGCCCAGAACCATTTTCAGGTCGGCAAGCAGGTGGTGAAGCAGCGGGCGGAAGCTGTCGCGCGCGCCGCGGCTGAGATTCTACCGCAACCAGCCGCGGTTACGCCCGCAGGCATCGTACTGAGGGTGGCGGACGAAGGCGGTGTGGCTGCAGCATCGGAGGGCGGGTCGCGGGCGACCGGCGGGCGGGGCATCGGCAAAGCCAACGCAGGTGAGGCTGAGATGGCCGCGCTGGAGACAAGCGCCGAATACAAGTCCCTGGCCGAATACAGGAAAATGCTCACCCCGGACCAATGGCGGGCTGTCGAGCAACGTCTGGAAGCAATCCGGAACGAGTTGAAGCGCGGCGCCGCCTATGCCGAGGCGCGCCAGAAGGTCACTAATCTCCTGAATGGTGCCAAGGAAGTCACCGGCGAATACGTCGCCGACTCGCTCGGTCTGTCGAATTATCGGATCGTCGATTCACTCGCCATCCCGGTGCGCCGCAACGGCGTACCGATGCTGGATAGGGTCTACAAAGTAGAAGCCTATGGCGCGCGCGGCCGGAAGTATCTGTTCGCCGAGATCAAGGGCGGTCGGGCGACCAGGCTCGGCAATGTCACCAAGAAAATTTATGTATATGACGGAGCGAATAAGGTCCTCCGCATCACGGAATTGGCGGGCCAACGTGTCCGGCAGGCCAGTCCAGAATGGTACTACCAGAAAATCATCGAAATCTACGAAGCGGGTCATGAAGACTTCGCGCGAGAACTATTCGGCGCCGCAATAAGGGGCGAGGTGGAAAGCGTCATTGTGAAATCCAGCATTGATATGGAGCCCTTTTTCACCTTCAACAGCGATGAGATCATCGCCTGGTTCAAGGACAAGAAGTTGCCCTACGACCGTTAGGTGGAGTCCCGCTGGTGCATGGTCGCGCGCGCCATCCCGTCATCGTAGCGCGTGCACTAAAGATCCCCCCACGCATCCACTCCCGCAGCGTGCGCAGCGCTGGCTTAAGTGCCCTCCCGTGGCTCGTGAGACGGTATTCAACGCGCGGGGGCACTTCCGCGTGGACGGGGCGGCTCACGATGCCGTCACGTTCGTGCACGGAGTTGCTGAGCGAGGGCTTTCGGGGAGACGCCGTCGAGGGCGCGCTCGAGATCGGCGAAGCCGCGCCGTCGAGCTGACAACGCTCGCCGAGCCGCGCCGAAGGCCTCGCATGATGCTCGTACTCTTGAGAGTGCCAGCGATCTTTGGAATGACGCAATCCGTGTCTGAATCCAACCCCCGCTTCGCAGGTAAGCAGAGGGGCTCACGTTAGCCGGGCCCTCTGCCCGCGCTCATGTCACGAACACAATGCCGCCTGTGAGCAAGGCGGCGACTAGTCCGGCACTGACGATTTTTAACTTGATAGGCTGCATAGGCGACTCCATCTTAATGCCTACCCGGTTGCCCGTGGTAAGTCGAGCGCGTCATTGCGAGCGACGTGTGCTACTCTCTTGGCCGCTGGCCGCCCCGACTTCCTGTCCTTCGTCAATCGACGGGGACGCTGGTACCCGACACCGGCACGGCCTCGAATTCGGTTTCACGGACTTCGATGTGCGGCTCGTGTTTGTGAAATAGAAATTCAAGCTGCTCTGCCAGGCGCTTTTGGTATGCGTCCCAGGTTTCGCCGCCGCGATCGACGCCGATGGAAGGGCCAGTGTATGCGGCATCCGCTTCGGCCCGCGCGGTCCTCCCCGCGTCCATTCCTTGGCGGTAGTAGGTGAGCCACGGCTCATCGAGTGGGATCCCGGCCTCTGAACTCGGATCCGCATAGCTCAGCTCGAACCCCATTCGTACCAATTGCTCAATCTTCGGATCCATCCAAACTCCCTGGGTGAAGGCGACCGCGCTCATCGCAGTCTTCGGTGAAAGTAGTGCTCGAAGTGCGGCTTCAGCAATAGTCACTTATTCGACCGATGCGAGACTTGACGCCGAAGGCTGTGCCGCGAAGCAACGAGCTCGGTGACCATCCATCAACCATCCTTCCGGCGATTGCCATCGTGAGCCGGGCCAAGCAGCTCACTCGCTGATGGGGCAGAGCGGGGTCCCGACGGACGCGGCCCGGGCGGCGTTGAAGCTGCGGTCGACGAGGGCGAGGAAGGTGCGCGAGGCGACTTCTGATGATGCACCTCCGCGCTGTCGGCGAATCGCTTCGCCATAAGCCACCCGCCAGCCTGTCACGACGATCCCGGCGAGGAGTCGCGCGTGGGCATCGACCGCGCCGGCACCGCCCGACCCGCTGGCGCCGGCGATCGCATTGGCAACGGCCGTCTCGGCATCGGCGCGCATCTCACGCACGTACGTCTGGAGCGCAGGGCTCGCCTCCACGGTTCGCCAGAAGGTCGACACGGCGCGGGTGAACTTTACGTAGACGTGTCGTTCGCGCACTAGCTGGTGCACCGCGCGCTGGAGCAGGTCGAGCGCTGGTTCCTCTTCGCGTCTGCCCGCGAGCACTCGGTCGAGGAGTTCGCGTGCCTCCGCGTTCCGGTCAAAGAGGAGCTCTTCCTTGCGCGCGAAATAGTTGAACACCGTCATCTTGGCAACCCCCGCTGCGCTGGCGATTTCGCTGACGGTGACCGCGTCGAAACCGCGCTCCGTGAACAGGGCCCTCGCCGCCTCGGAGATCATCAGTCGGGTGTCGTCTTTCTTGCGCTGGCGCAGGGTCGGCGGGCTCACGGAGACGAATCGTAGACCAAACATAAACTTGTACTCGGTATAAGTTTATGCCAGCATTATTTCAGGAGACATGCGGCGAGTCCGTCGGACTCAGACCCCAAGCCAAGAGGACGCCATGCTTTATGATGTGATCATCGCCGGAGCCGGCCCGGTCGGACTGTTCCTGGCCTGCGAGCTGCGTCTCGGCCGCCTCTCCGTTTTGGTGCTGGAGAAGCTCGAGGATCCGCACTCTCCGTTGAAACGGCTGCCGTTTGGGATGCGCGGGCTCTGGGGACCCAGCATCGAAGCGTTTTACCGGCGCGGCCTCCTGGACCAAGTCGCGTCTGAACCCTCCGGCGAGGCTGCCCCCGGTCAGCCGAAACCAGGGTCCATGGCGCCTGGCCCGGGAGTCCGCGGACCGGCGGGCCACTTTGCGGGGCTCCAGTTCGACTACAGCAATATCGATACGTCCCGCTGGGCGTACCGAGTTCCTGGCCCAGCCGACACGTTACTAGGCCGCGACATGGAGCATCTGGAGCGACTCCTCGCAGACCGCGCGCGTTCCCTCGGAGTCGAGCTCCTGCGCGGCCACGGCGTCGAACGCTTCGACACCTCGGCCGATGAGGTCACCGTCTATTCCGGTGCTGAAAGCTATGGCGCGCGCTACCTCGTGGGGTGCGACGGCGGGCGAAGCACCGTACGGAAGCAAGCGGGCTTCGAGTTCGTCGGTACCGACCCTGAATTTACGGGATATTCGCTCCAAGTCGAGCTGGCGGACCCCGAGAAGATCCGAATGGGCCGCCAGCACACCGACGCGGGGATGTACACGCAGTACCAGCCAGGGGCGATCGCGATCGTCGACTTCGACGGCGGCGCGTTTCATCGAACCGCAGCCGTCACGTTGGAGCACGTGCAAGGGGTCTTACGGCGCGTGTCCGGCACCGACGTGACACTCAACGCGATGACCGTGGCGTCGACCTGGACCGACCGCGCGCAGCAGGCGACCACGTATCGTAAAGGACGCGTATTGCTCGCGGGCGACGCGGCGCACGTTCATTCGCCGCTCGGCGGACAAGGCTTGAACCTCGGTCTTGGAGACGCAATGAACCTGGGCTGGAAGCTTGCGGCCACGGTCAGTGGCAATGCCCCCGAGGGCTTGCTCGATACCTACACTAGCGAGCGGCATCCAATCGGCGCGCGCATCCTCGACTGGACCCGGGCCCAAGTCGCGATCATGAAACCGAACCCCTTTTCGCGCGCGGTCCAAGCCGTTGTCCGCGACCTCATCAACACGCGCGATGGAGCGACGTATTTCGCAGAACGCGTCTGGGGAGTGTCCTTGAGGTACGACCTGGGGGATCCGCACCCGCTCGTAGGCCGCAGCTGCCCGGACTTCGAGCTGGTCGACGGATCAAGGGTCGGAACACTGCTGCGAGACGGAAACGGTCTACTTTTAGACTTCGGTGGCGAGGCGTCGCTCCAAGCGCTCGACGGACAGTGGGGCGATCGCGTGAAGTACGTAGCAAGCGATGCGAAGGATCGCCTCGGCCTCCGCGCGCTGCTCGTGCGTCCGGACGGCTTCGTGGCGTGGGCGACCGACGCGGCTCCGAGTCCCGAGGAAGCCGCACGGGCCGCCGAGAGATGGTTCACGAGTGCTCGCGCGTCTTGACCGTCCATTTGATCGAACTAGTCGTTGCATCGATCATCGCGCCTCTGGCATTTTCCACCTTGTACTTCGTGGTTCGCAAGCAATGGCCGGGCGCCGTTTGGCTGTCGGTAGTCGCCGTCAATTCGATCGCCGTCCCCGTGGTCCTCACCCTAAGCCTTGGAACGCACGAACGGGCATGAGCCCCAAGCCGGCGGAGGTCGTTCCGGGCGCGCGCCCATCAAGATGGCTTAGCCTTCGAGTTAGCCCCTCGAGCGCAGCGAGGACGGCGCGCGATCCTGCATTTGGAATATTCAGCGTTCTTCAGCGACCGAGGCGTGCGGTCGCGATAACCGAGGACGCTTTCACCTGCAGTTTGAACCGCGACGTCAGTTGCACCGCGCCAGCTCCCACATCGCCCGGAATCGAGGGTGCCGGAGGGGCCATCTCGGCGGGTGCGCCTGCTCGCCGCTTGGGCAGGTGAAGCACGGGCATGACCGTCTCGCCAAATTCACATTTGTTGACGTCATCTGCGCATTCCGAGGCGCCGCGCGAGATCGCATTTGCCAATGTGCTCAGCTGCGTCGCCGCCGCATTCAGGGCATCCACGTCTGGATCCTCGTAGTAGTCCTGATGCTGCAACACAAACTTGACTTCGTTCCGCAGCCTGAGCGTTTCGTTCAAGTCTCGGACCCTGTCTTGAAGAACGGCTATCCGCTTTTCTACATCGATAAAGTTCGGCTCCTTGGGCAATTCCAATACTTTGTAGCTCGACATGAGCGCGCGAATCGGTCGAGCGTTTTCTGCCGACACGAGGCGCGCGAAATCCTTGTACCGGCCAAGCATGCCATCCACGTCCGTTATTCCCAGGTCGGCTTTGCCGCCATTCTGCTGCACGTTGATGGTCAGACGGGTGTCGGCATTGCTCTCCGACGAGTCCAGGGACATCGACGTATCGAGCGCAGCCCCTGCCAAGGGGGTCCCGTACTTGGCCTGCAATTGGGCTGCAATCTTGCGCTGAGCGCTCCTACTCGATGACGAGATCTCCAGGACGCCATAGAACTCACCCCCCGACTCGAAGCCACGCACGAAGACGTCCCCGGCTTGCTCGCGAAACCGTGCCCAATCGCCCGCCTCGATCTTCGCTGCGGCGGCTGGTGTGAGCTTCGGCGCGATTGCTTGCGTGAAGGCGTTCCTCACGACCACGCGGGCAACCATGAACGTGCTCTCGGATTGGTAGCCGACTCGTGATGCGAAATCGAACTTGGCATTGCCACTGAACAGACCGTACTGCCCGTTGACAGAGGCTGAGATGTCGAGCGCCTGCTGAAACTCTTCTTGAGAGTTGATGATCAGCAGATCTGATACAACATCCTGACCTCCGGCGTCCGCGATCGGCCCCACCGCACCCGGGTCCACCGCTCTCCCCAGGACTTCTCCTGTTACGGAGTTGATCCCCATTCCGTAGTCCATCCCGATCCTGTACTCGGTCGAGTATGTTTTCGTGGCCATGATGAGTTCTCCTAAATGTGTGGGGCTGTTCTGCTGCGCCAGAGGTCCGACTATCGAGGTCGCATCGCCCTCAGTTAGCGCGTGTTTCGCGGTCTTTTGTTGAATGCTGTGATCGCATTCAACACCTGCGTCGCCCGACCCGCGAGATCTCCGAGCAACGACCGATTCGCTCGACAACCTCTCAAGATCGGGCGAGGTGCGATATAGTCATTCGTGCAAGGCAACGCAGCGAGCGGCGCGTCCCGCGAGCCGCAATTCGGGATCAGCCTGTTCGGTGCGCTCATCCTGGCGATGGCCGTCACGCGCCCGTGACGGGCGCGGAGCGACGACGCGGTCTTGAATGGCGGGTCGCGTCAGCTGGCTGGGGACGTGGCGTAGAGCGTCAGGGCTCTCGTCGTCGGCGACGTCGGACCAGGACGAGTGCAGCGAGCCCGAGCCATGGTGTGGCCCAATGCGCTTCGCGTGGGGCCCCGACGCGGCATCCGCAACCGTCCGACTCATCGCTGCTCTCCGGAATCGGGAGGACTGTGGCGCCCGCCGTGCCGGCCATTGCGCTCGTTCCCGCTTGACCACCAGAGGCACTGGCTCCGCCGACACCGCTCGGTCCCGATGAGCCACTGTTGCCTGCGCTGCCATTCGTGGTTCCCGCCGCGCCTCCCACCACTCCCGCCGCGCCGGCACTCGCTCCCGCCGCGCCGGCACTCGCTCCCGCCGCGCCGCCAATCCCTCCGGCGCTTGCGCCTTGCCCCGCTATGCCGCCAGCACCGCCGCTCGATCCGCCAGCGCCCCCTTTGCCGCCGGCACCCGCGCCGCCGCCGGCAGCGGCGCCGCCCATGCCAGCGCCGCCTGCGCCCACGCCGTTCGCGGCGAAGATTTCCGCGAGCGGGGTTGAGATTACATACGTGGCTAGGTTGCCGGTTCCCGAGCCGCCCCAGTGAATGCCGATCACTTCCAACGTTGTGTCGTCGATCACCACCGCGCCGCTGCTGCCCCCTTGGGTGTCGCACGTGTGCGTGAACTCAGTCTTACCCGGATCGGAGAGGGGGCACGTCTGAGACCATTCGAGCGGTCGCCCCTCGGGATTGCTGAAGACGGTGAGCGTGGTGCCGGAGGCAGGCTTCGTTTTCAAATTGACCGGCAATGAGACCGGAGGAACGGGCGACACCTGGAAGATCGAGTATTCGAGGTCTCCCGACTTCTCTTTCGACAGGACCTTGACGCAGTCCGACCGGCTGGCGGTCGCACCGCCGATGTAGCCCCATTCGACGAAGTCGCCGGAGCAGGCGGTATTGGTTTGGGGGGCCTCCGTCGCATCGAAACAATGACCCGCCGTGAGCGCGATGCCCTTGCCGACGTGGGTGGCCGTGCACAGGCCACCATTTACGTGCAGCCGGCCAAAGGCGTTGAGGAATGGGCGATATTTGGCCGGAATGTTCGTGCCGCCGCTGGCCACTTTGATAAAGTCATTGTTGCCGATGACTGAAGGCTCGCCCAGTGACGCGACGGCCTCGTCGGAGGAAACGCCAGCATCGCCGCAACCGCCTTGAATGCAGATTGCGGCGGCAAGCGCCGCCGAGCCCAGAATCGACACGGAGGTTCTACGACGTGCGGCCATATTGAATACTCTTAGATGGACGGCGGCGCTGTCATCGGCTCACTCACGACGCAGGCGAAGGCAATTACAGCTGCAGTCTGAAATTCCTCGAGCGCATGCGCGCGACCGAACACCGGGCGACCGCCCGGCGCCCACGCAGTGCCAGTCGAGCCCTGAGGAGCCAATTGCCGCCACAGGAAGCCTGCGGGCCATGAACCGGCGCGCCTCGGACGTGAAGTGATGACCTTGACGATGATGGCGGCTACTTGCGTGAACTGCCCGCCTTGCTTGTGGACGGTCAACGACGGAGAGCTGAGGCTTCGTAAGCGCTTCGTTGTTTCTCAGTAACAGACCAGCAGTCTTCGCCTTCGTCGCGCATCGCCAGCCCGGCGCCTCGACCGCGATCATCGACCGAAATAGCGATCCGGGGGCGCTCAATCGAGCACCCAAATGGGGCACAAACCGGCAACGTTCCCATCGGTTGACGACCGAGCTACGTCATCGCATCTTCGCCGCTCATGACGGACACCCCCGATAAGGAAGCCGCTCCCGCCCGATCTTCCAGCGATCAGCCGCCGAAGCTGGATCACGAACAACTCGCTCGGGCGCAAGCCGAAACGCTGGCATCTCCGCGCCGGCACTACGGGGTTGCCGCTCGCCTACTGTTCTGGATGTTGGACGTCTTCTACGGAAAAGCGCGCGTGCTATCCAAGTTCAAAGTCCTCGAGTTAGTCGCGCGCGTGCCGTATCAGGCCTGGGAACAGACGGCCTATGTCGCCATCACCCACGTTCACGAACGCCGGGATTTTTCGCGACGAATTTACGAGCGCGTCCTGCAATCGCGGGCTCAACAGGACAACGAGCAGTGGCATCTGCTGATCCTCAACGAGCAAATCGCGAACAGCGGGAAGCCCGAGTCACGCTTCATGTTTTACTGGCTTCCCCAACTCATCGCATTCGGGTTTTACCAGTTCTCGTGGTTGCTATTCGTGGTTAGGCCGCAAGCTTCCTATCGTTTGAATGCGGACTTTGAGGACCACGCCGAGCACGAATACATGACCATGGTCAGTGAGCACCCGGAGTGGGACACAACGCCATTCAACTCCCAGTTCACCCTCGATTATGGAGAGTACGCCTCGTTTGCCGATGTGCTCCGCCAGATCGGCCACGACGAGCGCGTGCATAAGCTCGCGAGTGAAACGCTGATTCTAAACGCTCGCTTCGCGTGAGCAGAGTCTCAATTGCTGCTGCCTCCGTTCGCCTCTTCGTCCTTGAGCGACGCCATGTCGATAACATATCGGAAGCGCACTTCCCCGTCCTCCACGGTTTTGTAGGCGCGGTTCACTTCCTGGATGGGGATTACCCGAATGTCCGGTACGACCCCGCGTTCGGCGCAGAAGTCGAGGACTTCTTGCGTCTCTGCGATGGATCCGATGACGGACCCGGCGAGGGACTTACGATGCATGATCAGCTCTTGGTTGTTATAGCTCGGCAAGGGGCCGATCGCGCCGACCACGGCGAGGGTACTGTCGCGCTTGAGAAGAGCGATGAACGGATCGAGCTTGTGCTTTTCCGGCACCGTCGAGATCATGAAGTCGAAGCTGTTCTTCAACTGTTTCATCGCGTCCGTGTCCGTTTCCACGACCCCACTTGCGCCGAGCTTTTCCGCTTCAGCGAGCTTGTCTTTGCTGGTCGTAAACACGGTCACCTTCGCACCCATGGCGAGCGCAAGCTTGACCGCCATGTCCCCCAAGCCACCAAAGCCCACCACGCCGACGTTGCTGCCAGGCTTCACGCCAAAGTGTTTGAGTGGGGAAAAAGTGGTGACGCCAGCGCATAAGATCGGCGCGGCGGCTTCAGGCGCGAGCGCGCTGGGAATTTTTAGGACGAAGTCCTCTCGCACCACGACGACATTCGAATAGCCGCCGTAGGTATTGTCTTTCGCGTACATGTTCCCGAAAGTCGGCGCCTGTGCGGCGGGGACCATGGGGCCGTTGTACGTTGCGAGCCAGCTATTTGGACCTTCGCAGTAATTCTGCTCGCCGGCAAGGCATGGCGCGCAACCGCCGCAGCTGTCGATCATACATCCGACGCCCACTAGATCCCCGGGCTGATGGCGAGTGACCTCACTGCCGACGCGGCGGACACGGCCCACGATTTCATGCCCAGGCATGCAAGGGTACACGGTGTTGCCCCACTCATCTTTCGCCTGATGAATGTCCGAGTGACAGATGCCACAAAACAACACTTGGATCTCGACTTGGTCGGGCGCTGCGTCCTCGCGCTCAAAGTGGAGGGGCTTGAGGTTACTGAACGAGTGCTTGGCGGCGTAGCCAACTGCTTTGATCATTGCGCGGCTACGAGCAATTAGCGTGCCTTCGTGCTGCGCAACCCGACGTGCGGGGGGTACACAAAATGCACCCAAATAGCCTCAACTCATCCGAAGGAAGTATCGATGACCGTTCCGCACGTGAAGACTCCGCACCTCGAGCTGGCGTATGAACTCGGAGGTCCTGAAAGCGGTCCGCCGTTGCTGCTTCGACACGGCTGGCCTGACGACCTCGCACGTGGGACCGCGTGGCGCCGGTGCTGCACGCCGCCGGGTACCGCACGTGTATCGTGAGCGTATAAATCACCCACTCGGTT
>CAXSGJ010000036.1:1254-68791 GCA_964236865.1 uncultured Polyangiaceae bacterium | reverse complement strand
TCGCCTTGCTCCCCACGATGGGTGGGCAGACCGCGCTGAATTGCGCGCTGGCGCTCGAGAAGATGGGTACGCTTGCCGAGCACGACGTGGAATTGATCGGCGCCACCGCCCGCGCCATCACACCGCTACTCACGGTGGCGGTCGACAGCGATCTAGTGCCCCTCGACACGCCGATTTACGTGCCCGAATTCGACGGCGTGCCGCGCGACACGGCGTCGAGCGCCCGGCATGACGGCTGTTTCATCGCCCAAGACCGCGGGCTACGCGTGAAGGGCCAGCACGTGGACATTTTCACCGGCCAGCGGCAGATCACGGCGCTTTGGAATAGCCTGGTGCCCAGCAATCGCGGTGTGACCATCGTGCTGGACAGCCCGCACTGCGCCCGCGCTCCGACTTTGCCCTAACTCGAGCGCCGACAGCGCTCAGGGCGGAGGCGCAGCAAGCTCTCGCCAGCCGTCCGCCGTCCAAGTGAGGAGCGAGGGCGAAACAGGATGAGCCGCGCGTGGGTAGCTGTTTTGAACCGCGATCGAGAGCTTCTTCAAGACGTTGGGGCTCGCACTACAGGTCACGAACAGGGCGTCATTGGTCGGCACAGCGACGACCACGGTGCCCCGGCTGGCGGCCAAGTCGGCCCACTGCTTGTCGAGTAATAAGCGGCTCGACTGATAAAAATTTCCGTGAGGTAGAGCAGTCACGGCGTCTGGCTCGCAGCTCGGTAGATCGCGCAGCGCCACGCCGACGTTCCACTCCGCCACGGCGCGCAGCGCGTCCATCGTCACGCCACGCGCGGTCAAATCTTCGGTCCGGGCGATGCGAGCGGCGCCATGCTCGTCGACCATGTACACGATCACCAAGTTTGCCACGAAAGGTTCTGAGATCACCGCTGCACGTTCCCCGTCCGACAACGCGTCCAAGTAGGACTGAGCGCGAATCACCGCCGTCAGCTGGGCCCGAGTCGACTTCGCGTCGTTTGGACGGCTGGCTGAGGTGGGTCGAGACGGAGCTTGGGCCGGCGCCGGCGGCTCGGCACAACCGGACATGAAGATCGTCGCGGCCAGTACCCCCAGATAGTTTGGCATCGTGGCGGTGAGCGTATCAGCCTTCGCGGCTAGTCGGTGAGCCCTGCTCTACCTGTCGGAGCTGAAGGGAGTCGATGACCCGGCCTTGGGCAAGCACGTTGGTGATCACGACCAGCCAGGTCCCGTCGCCGCACCAATTCTGGCGCTTCAGATAGCCAAGCGCGTTCTGCACCGTTTGCTCGGGATCCTCGCTGAAGGGCATGAGGAATGGCTCGACGCCCCAGGGCAGCAGCAGTTGCCGAAAGGTCTCCTCGTCGTCGGTGAAGGCGTAGATGGGTACGCCAACCGCACGCAGCGCGGCTAGCGTGTATGCCAAGAAGCCGCTGCGCGTGAAGACCACCACGCCCGAGTCGCCGAGCTGACAGGCAAGCGTCGCTGCTGCCCGCAGCATCTTGGTCTTCGGCTGGGTCAGCTCGATCGTATCGTTGAGGTTGCGCTTCTCGGTCGGCTCGATGCTGCCGACGATGTTCTTCATCACCTCCACGCACTCCAGCGGGTAAAGACCGGTGGTCGTTTCGCCGGACAGCATCACGGCGTCGGCCCGCTCGCGAACCGCCGTGGAGATGTCGGAAATTTCGGCGCGAGTGGGCATGGGCGCGCTGATCATCGACTCCAAGAGGTGAGTCGCGATGATCACGGGCTTACCCTCCATCAGGCACAGGTCGACGATCTGCGTCTGAACGAGAGGTAACGTGTGGTAATCGATCTCGATCCCCAAATCACCACGGGCTACCATCACTGCATCGGTCGCCTTGATGATGCTGTGTAGGTTCCGGACGCCGCTCTGGTCCTCGATCTTGGCGATGATGCGCGCCTTGGAGCCGAGCTCCTTCAGGAAATTCCGAAGCAAGTCGATGTCCTCAGCGCGGCGCACGAAGGACAACGCGACGAAGTCGAGCCCGGCCTCGACGCCCGCACGTACGTCGATCTCGTCCTTCTGCGTCAGCGCGGGCAGGTTCACGTTCATGCCCGGCAGATTGACGTGACGGCGCGAGGTGAGCTTACCGGGCGTGAGCACGCGACAGCGCACGTGAGTCGGGCCGATCTCGAGCACGCTCAGGCGGATCAAGCCGCTGTCCACCAGGATCGTGGCGCCGACCGTCACGTCGCCGGGCAAGCCCGGGTAATTGACGTTGATGCCGCGCACATCGCCAGACGGCTTGTCCGTGTAAAACTCAAACACGTCCCCGACGCGTAGCTCGATCGGCTCGGGCACGACGCCGGTCCGGATCTCCGGACCCTTCACGTCCATCATGATCGCCACGTGGCGGTCCAACTCCGTCGAGACCTTGCGGGCGCGCCGAATCAAGGCCTGCGCCCACTCTCCGCTGCCGTGCGCCATGTTGAGCCGCAAGACGTCGACGCCGGCGGTGATCAGCTGCCCGAGCTTTTCTTCGCTCTCTGTGGCAGGTCCAATGGTCGCAATGATCTTCGTGTGCCTGTAGTAACCGCGCATGCCCCGTCTAACCACGATCGACCCGGCGAGTCCATCGCCCGGGATTACCGAAAGGCGGGGCGGGCCTTAAATTGCGGGCCGCGCGCGCAACTCGCAGAGTAAGTCTTCCACACGGCGAAACGCGTCCTTCCGGCCGAGTTGCAGCAAGTGACCGCCATGCCAGGAGACGAGCGGCGCGCCCAAATGGGCCGCTAGCTTGCGCGCATGCGAAACTGGAGTGATGCGATCCGCCTTGGCCGCCACGACCAGCGTTCGCCCGGGCGCAATCAAGGGCCGGCGAGCCAGCGGACTCACCACCCGGTAAACGCGCTCGAGCAGCGCGTGCTCTCTGGCCTGCGCCTCCGGTTCGTGGCTGAGCTCGCCCTGCTCGCGCGCAAAGTCTGCCAACGAAGCGAGTGGGATCACTGGCACGCAAAACGATAAGCCCGTCTGCACGGTTGCCAACAACGCGGCGGCGTAGCCTCCGAGGCTCATGCCGAGCACGCCGCACGCGGGATGGCCACGCGCAGTCAGCCAGCCGATGAAGTCACGCAGATCCCCGATCACCTGCCGGAATCCCTCGTTGCTGAAGCGCGGATCGCCGCCCGGAAATTCAGGCGCGCCACGCCGCTGCGGGTTGGCGCGGAGGCCATGAAATGGCAGCGTGAAGAAAGCTACGTCGTAGCCGATGCGTAGCAGGCGTTGCACGGGCCACAGCCGCGCCTCGACCTGGTAGTTGCCGGCCATGTAGCCGTGAATCAGGATCGCGACCGGACGCCTTGGTTCGTCCGTCTGCCCGATCAGACGGACGGCGGCGGCGTGGTTCTCGACCGTGCGCTGATAGCGTTCCCGAACGCCAGAAACGACCGGTACGTAGTCACTGGCCCAGGAGAGATCGAACGCGCGAGCGCCGCCCAAATCGACCGCGGCGGCGCGCGCGACCGGCGTGATGTCGCGCACCGGCAGGAAGAAGTCATCGTTCAAACCGTCCGGATAAAGTGCGGCGAAGCTGCGTAGCAACTCCGCTCGATCGCCGGGCGAAGGGGCGCGCTGGGCGGCAGCGCGCCGCACGTTGTTCCGTGCTTGCACCGCCAGCGTAACGGCGCGGTCGACGGCGCCAGCGGCGCTGCCCAACACCCGGCGGGTGGCGCGGCCAATCACTGCCGTAACCTACCCTGAAGGGCCTGCCTGGGGCGTGCCGGACACGCGAGCCAGGTCGAGCCGAACGGCACCAGGTGCCTGCGCCTGAACGCGCGGTTCAAGTCCGATGCCTCAGGGCGGGCAGCAATTTTGCGGGTGAGCTCACCATCAGCAACGTGCCCAGGGCCGCCACGCCGAGGCCCGCCCCGACGCGCCCGAAGTGCAGCGCATGATCGCCGAAGCGCCCAGCAAAACGCACGTCCAGAATTACGACCGCGTTGTAAGCCGTATGCGCGATGATTGAGGGCACGATTGAACCGCTATACAATCGCGTGAGCCCGAAGCCTACGCCCAGCACGATCGTGCCCGCGATCTGCGTCGGCTCGAGATGGAAGAGCCCGAACAAGAGGCTTGGCACCAAGACCATCTCGGCGTGCGACCGTTTTTCGAACGCGCGCGTTATCAAACCGCGAAACATCAGCTCTTCGACCAACGCCGGCAACAGCGCCGCCGCGCCCAGCACCAGGACGAGCCCGCCGCTGCTGGCGTTGCGCGCGACGGCTACCAGCAGCCGCTCTGCGTTGACGTCACGCCCCAAAAATCGAAACGCAAGCTCACCGGCCAGCTCCGCCAACGGACCGACCCCAAACACAATCAGCAAACCGGCGCAGATCGTGCGCAGCGTCGGGTGGCCGATCGGAAAGACGTGTCCGATGTGCGGCCGATACCGCATCACCCACAGGAAAAGCGTGATCGCCACCGCGAGCTCGTTCAGGGCGATCGACACCGCGATCCAGGTCGAGCTCGACACCAGCGGCGACGAGCGAGGGTCGCTGACGAATGCCAGGGCGCGGTCGATCGGCAGACCCGCACGCACGGCGAGTATGGCCGCAGTCGCCGCGACGCCCGCGCCGGTGAACACCACGCCAAGTAGTGCCATCGCCCAGACCAGCACCGCTTGCAGCCGGGTTGGAATCTCGCGGGCGGGTCGCGCGGCGCTCGACAGCGGCATCGAATCAGCGACTCTAGCTCGAGGCAGCGCCGCTGGCGGCGCCAAAGATTTCGGCCGCACGCCGGGCTCGTGTATCTTTCGGAAAAGAAGGGCTTCGCATGAAATTTAACTTCATTGTACTGAGCTTACTGGTCGCGGCGACGAGCTGCTCCAGCAACGACGTGAGCCGCGACCCCAACGGCACGCGCGCAATGTTTTGCGAAAATTGGGGAAAGGCCGCCTGCTCCTCGACCGTCGTGGCGCACTGCTCGGGGACCGACACGGACAGCCTGACCGATGAGCTGACTCAGGCCTGCATCGCTAGCCAGCGCGCCTTTTGCGAGAACCTCGTGCCGGAGGGGTACAGCTCCGCCCAGGCTCCGAGCTGCCTCGACGGCGTGGCTCAGGCATACAGCGATGGCACGCTGAGCGCGCGGGAAGTCGCCACCGTTCGTCATCGAGGTGAGCCATGTAATCACCTGATCAAGGGGCCAGCGGGCGTCGGTGAGAGCTGCACCAGCGACGATGACTGCGACACGCTCCAGAACTACCTGTGCGTGCTGAAGAGCGGCGTCGGCGGCTGCGAGATCCCGATGTTGGTCGATAACGGCACGTCGTGCGCCGCCGCCGATGCCGCATGCAATCCAGGTTTTTACTGCGACGGAGACAACTGCGTGCAAAGCAAGCCGGCAAACGGCCGATGCGAAGACAGCTTCGAATGCGCAGCGGGGCTGGAGTGCGCGCTCGATACGAAGAAATGCGCCGTGCGCGTGGACCAAAAAGAATGCACCCGTGATGGCGACTGTCCCGCCAGCCGCGTGTGCGACATCGCCGCGGGCGCCGACACCGGAACGTGCGTGACGTCGATCATCCTCACGTCGACCGACAAATTGTGTTTGGACCTGCGATGAACAGTCGCGTTCGGCGCTGCGCGATGGTTTGTGTTTGGGGGTGCTCCTGTGCGGCGCTGGGCTGTGATGAACAACCGAAAAAGGCGGCGCTTGGCGCGCCCCCGGTCCCTGCGCCGGCCCTCCCCACCACGCCGCCCAAGCCGGCCGGTCCCCCCGTTTTCGAGATCGATACGCTGAGCGCCAAAGTCGGCTACGAGCGCGCGCTGCTCGATAAAAACGACGGGCGCGCGACGCTCCAGCGACTACTCGGGACGGCGGCAAGCGTCGTCGCAGGGCAGGACGTGTCACTGCTCGTCGACCGAAGCGCGAAGCCGCCCTGGGTGGTGGCGTACATCGACGAGCTGGGCCGCCTTGGCGCCAAGCACGTGGTCGTGAAGACGGAAACGCGCAAGGAGTTATCCGACAACCTGCCGTTTTTCCCGCAGCTCTCCTTGAAGTCGCCCGCCGAATGCAGCGTGGTCGCCATGGTTCTGGAAGACCGCGGCACCGCGGTTTGGAAATTATCCGGCGGCGTCGCGACCAAGCACGGCAAAGGCATGGCCGGCCCCGATCTCAGTATGACGGGAGCCAACATTCAGCGCTTCGCCCAGGCCTGCAAACAGTCGAGCGCCATCTTCTTCTCCGCCGGCCCAAGCGTGGAATGGGGCCTGGTGTACGACTTAGCCGCCTCCTCGAAAGTCGTCGAGAAAGTCTCCTTCGACACCTTCGTGCTGCTGGAAGCGATCCCCGTGCCGGGTCACCCGGTCGAGCTAAAGAAATAGCGACGTTCGGCGCTCACAACGAAGGCGCATCTGCTCGAGCTCTGCTCAGAGCGCTCAATAAAGCATCGACTTCCTGGATGGTGAAGGGCTTCTCGAGCTGCGCGCCTGGGAAGCTGTCCAAAAATTCACGCGCCCGGTCGGTAAATGCGCCCCCGGTCATGAACACGAATCTTCCGACGAGTTCGGGGCGGTGCAGCTTGACGAACTCGTAAACCGCAGCGCCGCTGACGTCGGGCATCGTCAAGTCACACAGGACGAGATCGAAGCGCCCGTCCTCTTCCAGCTTGCTCAACGCCTCCCGGCCGCTCGTGCAAACCGCGACGTCGTGGCGGCCCTTGAAGGCATACAACAGGGTTTGGCCAAGCAGCGGCTCGTCGTCCACGATCAGAAGACGGGCCCGCCCGGAGCTCGCTTCCGGCAGCGGCTCGACCACGGCGCGACGCGCCGCGCTCTCCTCAGGCGCGAACGGCAAAACCACCCATAAAACTTATCACGCCTGCGCAGGCCCAACACGGAAGAACTCGTCCTACCCTTTACCTTAGATATCGAGGAGCGCCTCGCCCCGCTCGGGCCGCGGACCTCCGCGGAACCGCTAATGAAAACAGAAAGTCCCGCGCGGCCGAGGCGCCGAGATGCCAGGGCGGCTCGACACTTGACGACGCCGGGCCAGGGGCACACGCTCTCCAACGGTCGAAAGGTCGCTGCCCGCGCCCCTATTTGCGGCCGGTTTCGAGCAGATCCCGTGACAGCCAAAGCAGACGTAAAGAAACGCGCCAAAGCGAGCGCTCGTACGGTCCCCGCTGGGCGCGCGTCGGAGGCTTCACCCAAAAGCTCCGCGCGTGAGCCCGCCGACGCCGACGAAGAGCGCGAGGACGAAGAGCCGGAGCACGCGGCCGACCCGGAGACGTTCGACACCGAGGGTGAGGTCGTCGACGACGCCGAGCCGGACGAAACGGACGACGAGCGGGGGCCCGCGGAAGACGCGGAGCCTTCCGACGATTCGGAGGGCGATGGCGCAACGGAGCGTGGCCTCGCCAAGTTCGACGCGCTGCAAGCCTACATGCGCGAAGTGCAGCGCCACCCCCTGCTGTCCGCCGATGAAGAGCACAAGCTCGCCGTCGATTACGTAAAGGGCGGTCAAGACCGGGACATTGCCGCGCGCTTGGTCACGGCCAACCTACGCTTGGTGGTCAAGATCGCGTACGAGTACCGGCGCGCCTACCGCAACATGATGGACCTCGTGCAAGAGGGGAACATCGGCTTGATGCAAGCCGTGAAGCGTTACGACCCGTACCGCGGGGTCAAGCTTTCGAGCTACGCCGCGTGGTGGATCCGCGCCTACATGCTGCGCTTCATCCTCAACAACTGGCGCCTGGTGAAGGTCGGCACGACCCAAGCGCAACGCAAGCTGTTCTTCAACTTAAACAAGGAAAAGGCGCGGCTCACCGCCATGGGTATCGAGCCGAGCCACGCTGAAATTGCCAAGCGCTTGAACGTCGCCGAGTCGGAGGTAACGGAGATGGACCGCAGGCTCGCCCGGGCCGACGCCTCGCTCGACGCGACCGTCAATGAAGCCGACGGCCGGTCGACCACGCGCTTGGAGCTGATGCCTTCCAGCAGCGCGACGCCGGATCAAATCGCGGAGGGCTCCGAGTTCTCGGCTCTACTGCACACGGAGCTCGGCGAATTTCGGAAGACGCTGACGGGCAAGGACGTGGACATCTTCGAGAAGCGCGTGGTCGCCGACGACCCGCTGACACTGCAAGAGCTCGGTGATCAGTTTGGAGTCTCGCGTGAACGCGTGCGCCAGCTGGAGTCGCGGCTGATGGGCAAGCTGCGCGAGCACCTGCGCGCAAACTTTGGTGACGCGGTCGGCGTCGGCGGCGCCTGAGCCGCGCCGGGCAAGCGGGCGTGGGCGGCAAACTGTACCTGGTCGGCACGCCGATCGGAAATCTCGGTGACATCACGCTGCGCGCGCTGGACACGCTGCGGCAGACGCGCCATGTCGCGGCCGAGGACACGCGCCACACGCGTCAGCTGCTCACTCACTTCGCGATCCACGAACGCTCGCTGCACGCGCTAGACGCCAACGCCAGCCCGCGCAAGGTGGAAGAGCTCCTAACCCTGCTCGAGAGCGGCGAGGATGTAGCGCTCGTGACCGACGCAGGCATGCCGTCGGTCAGCGATCCTGGGGCCGCTCTGGTTCGTGGCGCACATCAGCGCGGCGTCGTGGTCTGTCCGATCCCCGGCCCGAGCGCGGTGACGGCGGCCGTAGGGGCGTCGGGGTTGATCGATGGCGCCTTCCTCTTCTTGGGTTTTTTGCCTCGTCACGGCCGGAAGCGCAAAGACGCGTTGCTACGCGTCGAAAAGAGCGAAGACCCGGTCTTAATCTTCGAATCGCCGCAGCGCATGTCACAGACCTTGCGTGAGCTCGCCGAACGCATGCCGAGCAGGGCCTGCACGCTGTGCCGGGAGATCAGCAAGCTGTACGAGGAGATCACGCCTTCCACGCTGCTCGCGCTCAGCCAGCGTGAGGCCGAATGGCGCGGTGAGATCACGCTCGTGATTGCCAGAGCCGAAGCGCGTGACGATGCGGAGGTCGATCTGGCGCCCCTCGAAGCGCGCATCACAGGGCGCTTGGCCGAGGGCGCGACGGTCAAAACATTGGTCGGCGAGCTGAGCGACGAGACGACATTGCCCCGGCGCGAGCTGTACGCTCTCGTACAGCGCCTGCGCGAGCAGAGCCCGAGCCGGAACTAATACGGGAACCAGGAGCTCATTGGTGCGGCGCTCAAAAAGCGCGGGCCAAAATTTTGCCGGCCTCGTCGGGTGTGATGTCGAGCCGCTCGCCCATCCTCAAGCGGCGGGCGAGCTTGAGCTTGGCGATGACTTGCGGGACCACCTCGGGGCCGAGCCCATACGCGGAGAGCTTGGTCGGTATGCCGAGCGCGTCAAAAAAACGGACGGTCTCTGCGATCGTTTCATCGATGCCGTGCACCCCAAACACCCGCGCGACCAACTGCAGCAGCTTCTCCGATTTTTGTGCCCGGCGCGCGTCCAGCAGAGCGGGCAAGACCACGGCCAAGCTGCGCGCATGGTCGATTCCGAACAGGGCGGTCAGCTCGTGACCGATGTGGTGCGTCGTCCAGTCTTGAGGGACGCCCTGCGCGATCAGGCCATTCAACGCCAAATTGGCCGCCCACATCAGGTTGGCTCGGACTTCGTAGTTCGTCGGGTCGCTCAACGCACGCGGGCCTTGTTCCGTCAGCGTCAGAAGCAGCGCTTCAGCTAAGCGGTCCGAAAGCACGCCACCCGCCGGGTAGGTGAGGTATTGCTCGAGCACGTGCACGAAAGCGTCGGCGACGCCGTTGGAAATCTGACGCGGGGGTAAGGAGAAGGTGATCTCCGGGTCGAGCACGGCGAAGCGCGGACAGCAATACGGGCTCACGAAGACGAGCTTCTGCCCGGTCTCTCGGTTGCTGATGGCGGCGGCGCCGTTCGACTCGCTGCCGGTACCGGGCATCGTGAGCACCACCCCCAGCGGCAGCGCGCCGGTGACCCGGGCGCCCTTGGCGAGCAAGCTCCAAGGCTCGACTTTCGTGCATGCCGACGCGGCGATCAGCTTGGCGCCATCGATCACCGAACCGCCGCCTACGGCAAGCACGAAGTCGATCGACTCTGCCTGCACGATATCGAGCGCCGGCAGAAGCGATGAAATGTCCGGATTTGGCCGGACGCCCCAAAATTCGTAGACCGCGCGCCCCGTGATGGCCGCTTTCACCTGCTCGAGCACGCCGTTGTTTCGAATTGAGCCGCCGCCAGCGACGAGCAAGATGCGCGCGCCGGCCGGGATGTGTTCGGCCAGGTTCTCGATTTGGCCGCGGCCAAACAGGATCCGCGTCGGGCTCTGATAATTGAAATCGCGCATGCGTCTCCGCTACTTGGAGTGGGCGGCGATGAACTCTTGCACGGCTCCAATGGCAGCGGGGTCTGACAAAAGCGCAATGTGCCCCACGCCCGGCAATTCCAGGTATCGCGCCCGGGCAGCAAGCTTCTGCGCGATGGCGCGGCCCTGCTCGGGACCCACCAGCGCCTCGTCCGCCGTGCCTTGCACCACGAGCACGGGCGCCGGAACAGCGTCCAAAAACGGGCGGGTCTGAAAGTCGTCGCCCGGATCCAGCTTCCAGTAAAACGTCTTCGGCACCATGACGATGTCATCCACGCTGGCAAGCAACGTAAGCGAAGCTGGCGGCGGCGACTTTTGTGCTGCCGCGCCCATGGCGCGCACCGCGAGGTGCCCACCGATCGAAAACCCAATCAGATGCACGCGGCTCCGCTCGATCTGCTCGGCTTGGCAGAGCTGCTCGAGTATTTCGGGTGCGTCGGCGGCAAGGTCCGCAAGCCGAGGCGTGCCGTCGGAAGAATCGTACCCACGGTAGGCATAGACTGCGAGACCCCAGTCCCGATTGCTTCCGACGCGCTTCAAGAACTCTTGACCTACGCGCAGCTGCGCCGTGTCGTTCCCCTGGTAAAAAAGTAGCCAAGGTGCGCCAGCGGCCTCAGGTTTCCGCACGAGCCCGTTCAGCTTGATACCCGGGGCGACCCTAATACTGCTCGCGGTCCAGCCCGGTTCAGCGGCCAGCGCTCGATACTGCTCGGCCGCGATGGGCCCGGAGAGGTAGGGAAAACGCAGGCGTTTTCGACCGAAAAAGTGGCTATAAGCGCCACCGGAAAGCAGCATGACGGCGGCCAGCAGCGCCAAGGCAGACCCCCTACGTTGCAACCGGCTCATCATGGCTCAGCACCTCGATTTGAACTGCGGGCGCGCCGCCCACGCGAGTGTGCGGTGCCACGTCCTTATTCACGACCGCGCCGGGGTTGACGATCGCACCAGCGCCGACCGTGACGCCAGGCAAAATGATCGAACGCGCGCCGATTAGTGCACCGTCTTCGACCTTTACCGGGCTCTTCATGATCGGCCCCGCACGGTGCTCGCGTGGGCCGAGCTCGTGGGTGCTGGTGAGGATCATCGCGCCAGGGCCGATCGACACGCGGTCACCGATGATGATGCTTTCCTCTAAGTCGAACGCGCAATCTTCGTCGATGGAGCAGCCTGCGCCGAGCACGAGCTTGTTGAACAAGCTGCCGCTACCGCTGATCCGCGGGCTGCTGTTCAACTGGGTACCCTCGCCGATGTGAAAGCCCGCGAGCGCGAAGAGACGCGCGCGCGTGTGCGCCGCGTTCCGCCGCGGCAGGATGGAAGCGGCCAGCGTGAGCGCGTGCAAGCGCGGATGTAGGCCGTAAAGCTCGAGCTTCAAAGCCTTCACAACGCGCTGCAGAGCCGAAGGGGCGGGCCCGGAGTCAGCCATTGCGGAGTTTCTTGAAGCGCGCACCATATTGCTCGCCGTCCGAAATCTCGACCAGCCGGGGCGTCTGGTAAGCCGCCATGCGCTCGCGGCAAAACGCACCCAAGCGCCGCTTGAAAGCGGGCAAAGGTTCGGGCGCCTTGAGGTTGAAGCGCGCGCCGACGATTTGACCCATCATGGGGTGGGCTTTGCCGAAAACCGCGACGTCTTGCACGTTATCCATCTGCAATAGCAGGTTTTCCAGCTCCGCCGGGTAGACCTTCTGCCCGCCCACGTTAATCAGGTCGCTGGCTCGCCCCAAAATCCGCAGGTATTCGCCGTCGACCTCGACGGCGTCTTGGGTATTTAGCCAGCCGTCTGGGTCAAATAGGTCCGGAGCGTTCAAATACCCGAGCATGGCGGCGTCGGCCTTGACCCACAAAATGTTGTCGATGACTTTCGTTCGAAAACCATCGCCGGTGAACTTGATCCAGAGTGACTCGGAGTCGCGGGAGCGCGAACGCAGCACGCCCAGCTCCGACATCCCGTACGTTTGAACCAGGGACACGTCGGGCAGAATTTCGTGCAGCTTTCTCAGCGTGCTCGGCGGCATGGGCTCGGTGCCGTATGCGATCACCTTCAGGGAAGAAAAGTCGTAACGGTCGAACAAGCCGGCGATCAGCCACAAGTTCAAAAACGTGGGCGACGTGGGTAGCGTGTGCACGCGGTACTTTTCGATCGCCTGCGAGACCGTCTCCGGGTCGCGGGTCGGAACCGTAACGACCGTTCCGCCGCTGGCAAGCGTGTTGAAGAGCGTGTCGATACCGCCGATGTGATCGAAGAGTAAGAACGTGAGCGTCGCTTTCCGCGTTCTCTGCTTGTGGAATTTCTCGAGCAGAGCCGCGAGATCATGCAGGATGGCTTTGGGCTGGCCGGTTGACCCGGAAGAAAAGATGACCAGGCCGGCGTGCTCGCGCGCGATCAACTTTTGGGTGACGGCGTTCGCGACCGTGCGCTGAAATTCATGAAACGTGGCCGCGTCGGCCCCGTCGAACTCGACCAAGAGTCGAGCTTCGGCGATGTCCAAAAACTGAGCGCGCTGAGTCCGCATCAGCGGCGTGAGCGGGACACACACGGCGCCGAGCTTCACCAGCGCGATCAGCGCTGCACACGCGTTCGGCGAGAATGAGCCCTCCAAGGCAACGACTTGGCCCGAGACCACCTGCCACGCCGTGAACTTTTCCTGCCACGCGTCCGCCAGCGCCGCGAGCTCCGCGTAGCTCGTGACGGTGTCGCTCCAAACCAACGCCGGCGCATCACCCCCGGCGACGATTCGCTCGAATAGCCAGGGGGCAATCATGACCCGGAAGCTCGTGCCTCGTTCAGCTCACGCCGCCAAGGTAAATGACCTGGCCGGTGATGTTGTCGCTGCCCGGGCTGATGAAAAAATCGCACACGTTGGCGCAGTCGAAGTTGGTGCCCAAGCGTTTGATGGCGAGGTTATTGACCACGGCGTCGATCTTTTCTTGGGGCACGCCGCGGATCATGTCCGTCATGATCGGCGTGGCGCCGAACGAGTTGCAGGTGATGCCCCACTGCCCCAGCTCGAACGCCAAGATGCGCGTGAACGTCACCACCGCCGCCTTGGAAGCCGCATAGATGGCCTCGCCCGCCAGCGCAATCGGCGCAACGATCGTGGTGAAGTTTACGATCCGGCCATATTTGCGGCGGATCATTACTTTCGCCGCGTCGCGACACACGAGCATGGTGCCGGTGACATTGACCGACAACATGCGATCGGCGGTCTTGGCCGGCGTCAATAGAATGTGATTCATGCTGGCGATGGCCGCGTTGTTCAGCACCACGTCGATTCGACCGTGGCGCTTCGTGATGTCACCGACCATCAAGCGCACGGCTCGTTCATCGGCCACATCCACCTCATGATGCTTGTAGGCTGCGTCTCTGAGATCACTGTCGCCGCGGCTGCAGCCCTCGACCAAGTAACCCTTGCCCAGATAGTACTCACACAGGTAGCGACCGATGCCCTTTCGACTGCCGGTAATCAGCATCACCGGCCGCTCGCTCAACGCTCGCTCGATCACGCTTCACCTAACTCGGCCACCATGGCCAGTACATGGTCGGCCAAGACGCCGACGGTGCGGAACGGGCTGTTGCGCGCCGACATCGCCTTGTCGTTGGCCAACGTGACCGACACGCCATGCTCGGCTTCCACCCGCTGCTCGACCTCCACGATCAGCGAAACGACGCCGAGCGAGTCCAGCACCGCGTCCTTGCCGACGAGCACGGTGTCTTCATTCAGGGTGCCGGGCGGACTGTCCCCCGTTTGAGCGAACACTTCCTGGATGCTCGCGACGACGATACTGACGGCGGCTGAACGTTCAATCATTGGGGCTATGGGCTCCGGCGCCTGTCGACACGTGAAGGCACGTTGACATTAGCGCCACTTTGCAAGCGAAACCGTACGATTTCCGGTGAGCAACACATTAGCTGGAACGTCCTTCGCCACGACGACTGAAGCGCCAATGACGGATCCGGGTCCAATTTTGACGCCGGGCAGAATCGTACAGCGAGCACCGAGCCAGGCGCCATTGCCAATCTCGATGCCCGCCGCACCGAGCGCCCGGCCGCGCTCTTCTGGGCGCGATGTATCACGCGTCCGAGTCAAAAACATCACCTCGTGCCCGACCGAAACATCATCGCCAATGTCGATGGGGCCGTCGAGTTCGAAGTGGCAGTGCACATTGAACCCGCAATGCTCGCCGATTCGAAGGCGCGAACACACGTCCCCCGCGCCGGTCAGGCGCGGCAACCCCCAAAATAAGGACGAACGTCCCAGCGCGACACCCGCCAAACGGAGCGCGGTGGAAAGCGTCTTAGCCGCGACGAACGCCGGCGACCAACGAAACACGCGCTCAACGGCGCGGATACCCAGACCCGAAGCCGCAGCCGCCGACCGGGCAGCGGGCAGGGAGGCCGCCACGTTCTCGGACATCGCTCGCTCGTTTACTCCGGAAACCGACGAACGTCTAGATTTTCCGAACCTCGCTCTAAGCCGGTACGGCGCTTCCGGACGCGGGTTAACGCCCAATCTCGATTATGTTAATTGCCAGACACTCGATCGAGTCGACGCGTCGAACGTGCCGACAGTGGGCACTTTGATGGTGAAAAAGGAAGCTTTACGACTCGAATACCTAGACGGCCTGCGCGCGCTCGCAGCGCTGTACGTGGTGCTCTTCCATGCTGGCGTTGGCTTCTTTCGACCCGATGGTCGGCTATCCCACTTGGCGCGCAATATTCAGCGCGGTTTGAGCTTCGGTCACGACGCGGTGGCGGTGTTCATCGTGCTGTCGGGGTATTGCCTGATGCTCCCCGTGGCGCGTGCCGAGGGCCAATTGGTGCGCGGTCTACCGGACTACGCCGCGCGCCGGGCATGGCGGATTCTTCCGCCCTACTACGCGGCCCTCGCCTGGAGCCTGCTGCTCATCGCTTGCGTGCCGGTGCTCCGAACACCCACTGAAACGATCTGGCAAGACTCGCTGCCCGCCTTTGGTATCGGGCCGCTCGGAAGCCACCTGCTCTTGGTTCACAACCTGTCACCTTCGGTCTTCGTGAAGATTAACGGCCCGCTGTGGAGCGTAGCCACCGAATGGCAGATTTACTTTATCTTCCCGCTGCTGTTGTTGCCCGTTTGGCGCCGCTTCGGCGCGCTATCAACGCTGCTGGTGGGGTTTGCTGCGGGCGCTGGCATCGCGTATGCCGCGCCCGCTGCGGCGCATTCGGCGGCATCCTGGTACATCGGTCTATTCGCGCTCGGCATGTGCGCGGCGGGGGTCGGCTTCGCCTCTCGCCCGCTCGAACGCTCGCTCCGTGAACGGGTGCCCTGGGCCGTAGTCAGCCTCTGTTTATTGGGCTCGATTGCGGTTGGGGTGACCGTGCTGATCAAGATCTGGTTCAAGGTCATGCCGTTCAGCGATGCGCTCGTCGGCGCGGCCACGGCCAGCGCGCTCGTGTACCTCACGAGGCATGCACTGAACCACGCTCCAGCGACACGACCCGCGTTGCTCCGACTCCTGGAGTGGGCTCCGCTGGTTGGCTTGGGCAGGTTCTCGTATAGCCTTTACCTCACGCATCTGCCCGTAGTGGCTCTGTGCTACTTCTGCGTGCGCGGCTTGTCGGTCTCACGAAGCTGGCAATTGCTCGCGTTGCTGACGCTCAGCTTGCCCCTTTCGGTGCTGTTTTCGTACGCATTTTTCTGGGTCTTCGAACGCCGGTTCGTGGGCAGCCCAGCGGCGTTTTTCCGCAGGCGAGCCGCCTAAACAGAGCTGGGCAAGCCGTCACAACCGGGCCTCGACTATGCTAAGACCCGGGCCGTGTTCGAAGCGCTCACCAAAGGTTTTCGCGAAGCTCAAAACCGCCTCGCCGGTCTGACCGAGCTAAATCAGAAGAACGTCCAAGCGGCGCTCAAGGAAGTGCGCCTCTCGCTGCTCGAAGCCGACGTCGAGCTTGGCGTGGTCAAGCGTTTCTTGGCTACCGTCGAAGAGAAGGCGCTGGGCACGACCGTGCAAACGCGAGTGCGTCACGGCGGGGAGACCCACCGCGTGTCGGCGGGGGATCAGTTCGTGCGCATCTGTCATGACGAGCTCGTGGCCATGATGAGTCACGAAGGCGAAGCCGTGACGTTTGCCGGCGCTGGCCCGACGGGCGTCATGATGGTCGGTCTGCAGGGCTCCGGCAAAACGACCACGACGGCCAAGCTCGCGCGCTGGTTCGAGAAGCAGGGAAAGGCCCCGCTGCTGGTCGCCGCCGACATGCAACGCCCGGCGGCCGTCGAGCAACTCAAGGTGCTCGGCGCGCAACTGTCGGTGCCCGTGTTCAACATCGAGGGCGCGTCGCCGCTCGCCATCTGCGAGGCCGCGCGCGAAGAAGCCAAGCGGCTCAACCGCGATGTCATCATCTACGACACGGCGGGCCGCTTGGCGATCGACGAAGCCTTGATGGGGGAGCTGTCGGCGATCAAAGCCTCTGTCGCGCCGGAAAACATCTTCTTGGTGATCGACGCCATGATCGGCCAAGACTCCGTGAAGACGGCCAGCGGTTTCAACGACCGGCTGGGGGTCACCGGGGTGATTTTGACCAAGCTCGATGGTGATGCGCGCGGCGGCGCCGCATTGTCGGTCAAGGAAGTCACCGGCGCGCCGCTCTTGTTCGTGGGCATGGGGGAAACCACGGACAAACTCGAGCAGTTCCGGGCTGAAGGCATGGCCAGCCGCGTGCTCGGGATGGGCGACGTCGTCGGCCTGATGCAGGACTTCGAAGACGTCGTCGACCAGAAAAAGGCGGAGGCCGACGCCGCCCGCATGATGCAGGGCCAGTTCACGTTGGACGACTTCCTGAATCAGGTCCGCACTATCCAAAAGATGGGCTCGCTGAAGGACCTGATGGAAAAAATCCCGGGCCTTGGCGGCATGATGCCCCCTGGTGCTGCGGCCAATCTGGACGACAGCGAGCTCACGCGCATCGAGGCCATGATCCAGTCGATGACGCGCCAAGAGCGCGATGACCCGAACGTCCTCGTGCGAGAGCCTTCGCGTGTTCAGCGCATCGCCAAGGGCTCGGCGCAACCCGCCGAGGGCGTGAGTGAGCTCGTGCAGCGCTTCTTGTTCATGCGCCAGATGATGAGCGGCATGGGCGGCGACCCCGGCGGCATGCTGAGCAAGATCCCCGGCATGGGCGGCCTGAACATGGCGCGCAACATGCGGCGCGCGATGAAGAGCGGCAAAATGCAGGACGTCATGCAGAACATGGGCGGCATGGGCGGCATGGGCGGCATGGGCGGTATGCCCGGCATGGGCGGTTTCCCGGGCATGCCGGGCTTCGGTGGGCCTCCTGCACCTAAGATGCGGGTCTTGTCGCAGGGCGAAAAAAACGCAAAAAAGAATCAGCGCAAGCGGGAACGCGACGCGCGTAAGAAGAGCAAGGGTAAGAAATGACTTCGCGTAAACTGACTTTGACACTGAGCTTCGCGCTGCTGACGGCATGTGTCGGCAACCCGACCCCCCCCCCGACGAAGCCGCACGACGCCAAGGCGGCGGCGGAACGCCTGAAGACGTTCATCTTGGACGCGCCGCCGGCGGACATGGGCACGCAGTTGGACGTCGACTTCGACGGCAAGCTGAAGCTGCTCGCAGCCCACGTCGAGGCGGCCAATCCGGGCAAACCGGGTGATCGCGTGAAGGTGACGATGTACTGGCAGGCGCAGCAAAAATTGCCGGCCGGTTGGAAGCTCTTCACGCATATCGTGGACGGCTCCGGCGAGCGCCTGAGCAACATCGACAGCGTCGGCCCGCTCCGCGAACTTCGAGACGGCACGCAGTCGTTGCCGCCCGAGGACTGGGAGGTCGGCAAGACCTACGTGGACGAGCAGGTCTTTACCATTCCGTCCAAGGCGCGGACCGACCGATTGCAGATTTTGACCGGCCTGTTCCGCGCGCACGATCGCATGAAGATCGTGTCCGGCCCGCACGACACGACGAACCGCGCGATCGTCGCCACGCTGGCTCTCACGGGCCGCGCGGGCGCCAAGAACGAGCACCTGCCGACGCTGCGCGTCGACAAGCTCGAGCCCACTACCAAGATCAAGCTCGACGGCAAGCTCGACGAGCCCGCCTGGCAGGCTGCCGCCAGCACCGGACCGCTCGTCGACGTAGGGACGGGCGAGCCGAACAAGACCTCTCCCGTCAACGGCGACGTGAAGGTGCTCTGGAACGACGACGGCGTGTACGTCGGCTTCTCCGTTGCCGACACCGACATCCTCGGTGGCTTCAAGAAGGACGAGAAGGATCCCCACCTGTGGACGAAGGACACCGTCGAGATGATGGTCGACCCAGACGGCGACGGCGATAACAAGGACTACTACGAGATCCAGATCAGCCCGCAGAACCTCGTCTTCGACTCCCAGTTCGACGCCTACAACGAGCCCAAAGTCGAGCCTGACGGCCCATTTGGGCATCAAGAATGGTCGTCCAACCTGAAGAGCGCGGTGACGCTGGACGGCACCGTCGACAAGAGCAACGACGAAGACCGCGGCTACACGGTGGAAGCGATGATCCCGTGGAAGTCCTTCAGCAAAGCGGTGAAGCTTCCGCCAGAGCTCGGCTCGACGTGGCGGGTCAATTTCTACGTGATGAAAAACAATGCCGGTGTCGCCTGGTCTCCGATCCTTGGCCAGGGCAATTTTCATCGCGCCTCACGCTTTGGGCGCGTGACCTGGTCCAAGAAGGGAATGGACACCGCTACCCATGCGGCGAGTTCGGCGGCGGCTGCGAATTCGGCGAGCCCGGCCGGCTCCGTCGCAGCGGCCGCCGCGGGCGCCGCGACCCCGCCCGCGGCGGCCGCTGCTGCCGGCTCCGCGCGCGCCAGCTCGGCCACCGCGATCACGACCGGCGTTCCGCATGTCACGGGCGCGGCGGCCAGCCCCACTCCGCACGCCAGCGTGCACGTGCCAGCCGGCGCTCCCGCCGCTCGTTGACGGCCCCATCGACCTCCGCGTGTTTCGCCGTGCCGGTGATACGCGCGGGGGCCCGCACCGGACGCGCGCGCCGCGGTCAGCCCTGGAGGAGTTAGGTTTGGGGAATGGTCACGCGCGGCGCCGAAGAACACCCAGCCTTCGGCGGCGCGGCCGGCCGCTGTAGACTGACATCAAGGCCGATATCGCCGCTGCGCCGCGCCTTGCGCGTCGGCGCAGCCCGCGAGCTGAGTGGCGGCTTCGGCGAGCTCGCTTTGAGCGCGGTCTAGGACGTTGGCGGCTTCGGATTCGGAGCGCGGCTCGGCCAACAGAGCCTTGGCGCGGGCGGTTTCGGCGAGGGCATGCAGATGCGCAGTGTAACCAGCCACGCACAGCTGCTTCAACTGACACAGGTCTGGCGTCTCGCACGGCGCGCTCGCGAGCGCGCCAAACCGCTCGCGCTTGGAAGCGTTTGGCGCCTCTCGTAAGCCATCAATGGCGTGGCTGATGCGGCCGGCCTCCGCTTTTTGCGACGCGGAGGGCCCGAACGAGCACGCGCTCAGCATCAGGAGCGCAACGCACGCCGAGCGTCTCAGTCAGCCGCTTTCGGAGGCGGGCCCATTTGGATGCGCTCGCCGATGTACGCGCCGATCAGAGTGAAGAGCACGCCGAGCGCCGCGTAGAGCACGTACATGAAGGCGGGCATCGTCTTCACGGTTTGATTGACGTACAGCAAGAACGCCGTTGGAATGGCGACCAAGAACACGGCGACCATCGGCTCGATGAAGGTCTTGCCGGGGGAAATGAGGCCAATCAACATGCCGCCCAGGAACCACACCGGAATGGCGATGCGCATGCCGGCCGAGCCCTCGAAATCAAACGCCGGCACGACCATGGGCAAGCCCATGACCAAGGCCGCCGTGATGACGGTCATGATCGCGACCGACACGCCGAACCAAAGTGGGCTGAAGCCCTCTTGTTGGTAACGGCGCTCGAGCTCTTCCTGACGCGTCAGCGAACGCTTCAGGTCCTCGACCTTTGCGCCGCATGAGACACAGCGATTGTTGGCGAGCGGAGGCGTGTTGGCGAAGCCACACGACGGGCAGATGATCTTGCTAGCGACGGCCATTTGGACCCCTGATGGTACTCGCAAAACTTACACGGTCCGGGCGAACTTGTCGCGGCGTCGCTCTGCCGCCTCTGGAGCACACGCGCCTACAGTCCGGCTTCCGAAGTCGGGCGCTGCCTCCGCCCTTCCGTTGCGGTGATTGGCTGGCCGCTGAGCCGGAGCGGCCGGGCGCGCGGGCCGGAACAAAGCGCTGGGCCGAGTGTCGGATAAGGTTCAGCCGATGCCCCGCTACCCCTCGAGCCCAGACGCACTCGGCGCGCCCGCCGCTTCGGACCATGACCTGGAAGCGCTGCCCGCGCCGCGCCGACCCTGGCGTCGAGCGACGCTGACGGCGCTGGCTTTGTCCGCGTTTGGCTCGCTTGCCCTCGCTTATCAGCTGCGGGGCGAGGCATTCTTTGCCCTCGAGGGCGGACCACCGATCGATTTGGGTGAGCTCCGCCAGTTTCACGCGGCGTCGAGCAACGAAAATACTTGGGTGCACGGTAACGCTACGCTGCGTGCCGACGGCGCAGTGCACTACGCCAGGCCGCTCGAGCAAGACACGTATCGCTTGGCTCGAGTCGAAGGCAACGAGAAGCTCTGGGTGCAAGTCAGCGTACCCGATGAGCCCTCGGATCCGGAAGGCGCGCACTTTGTCCCACCGACTTCATTCGTTGGGCGGCTGATCCCAGTGAGCCGCGCTGGCATCCGGCACGGCATGGTGCGGGCGGCGGTGAGTGATGCTTGGCAAGGCTCGGTGCCCAACGATGCCTGGCTCTTGGTGGACGGCGAAGCGCCGCGCACGACGCGCTGGGCGCTCGGGCTGTGCGGCTTGTTTCTCGGCTTTGCGACTTTCAGCGTGATCGGCCTCGGAAAGTTGACGCAGAAGGTGGGCTGAGCAAAACCGCGCGCTCGCTCAGCATGCCTCGAACCGCCGCATCGGTCGCTCATCGGATCCCAGATGTCCTGATCATCGGCGGGGGAATCATGGGCACGAGCTCGGCGTGGGAGCTCGCCGCCCACGGTTGCGACGTGACGGTGCTCGAACGCAGCGTGCCGGGAGCGGAAGCCTCGAGCGCGGCGGCCGGCATCCTCGGCGCGCAGGCGGAAGCGCACGCACCTGGGCCGATGGCCGAGCTGTGTCTGGCTAGTCGCGCGCGCTACGCAAAATTCGCCACCGCGCTGGTCAAAGAGACCCACATCGACGTCGGATACCGGGAGTGCGGAGTGCTGCAAGTGGCGTTCACGCACGACGCGGCAGCCGGTTTCAGGCGCGCGGCGGCGTGGCAGAACAAGCGCGGCTTGCCGGTCGAGCCACTCACGCGCCGTGCGCTCGCGAGATACGAGCCCGCCCTGTCGCAGAAGCTCAGCCACGGCCTGCGCTTTGAAGCCGATGCGCGCGTCGAGCCCAAGGCGCTGCTGCGCGCGCTGCACATCGCGGCGTTGCAACGTGGCGTGCGCTTTCGCAGCGGAGCGTTCGTGCGCCGTGTCGTGGTCGAGGGTGAGCGCGCGGTCGGGGTGGCCCTGGACGACGGCAGCGTGCTGAGAGCGCACAGCGTGATCGTCGCCGCCGGCAGTTGGACGTCTCTGATCGACGGGCTCGGCCTGCCTGGAGGGCGCGTGATCCCTGCCCGCGGACAAATCGTGGAGCTCGAGCTGCCCGCGCCGCCGCTGTCGCACGTGGTGTTCGGTCCGGGTGCGTACCTCGTGCCGCGCGATGACGGGCGCGTGCTGGTCGGCTCCACGCTCGAGTTCGTCGGCTACGAACGGGAAGTGACGGCGGGCGCCGTGCGCGATTTACTCGCGCATGCGTGCGCGATCTTGCCGGCCCTGGAGCGCGCCGCGCTGCGCGCCACTTGGTCGAATTTTAGGCCCTACACCAAGGACGAATTACCGCTGCTCGGCCGCACCAAGATCGAGCGCTTGTTCTTGGCCACCGGCCATTACAGAAACGGCATCTTGCTCGCGCCGATCAGCGCAGAGATCATCAGAGCCGCAGTATTGGGCGAGCGAGCACCTCTCGCGGCCGCGTGGCTCGATGCCTTTCGCCCGGAGCGCGGCGCATGAGCTGTGCTATGAACCGCGCGGGATGACCGCCCTGCCTTCGCTCGATCTCGGCGTACTCGTCTCTGGCACGGGGTCGAACTTACAGGCCATTCTGGATGCCATCGCCGCCGGCACGCTGAGCGCGCGCGTCAAGCTCGTGATCTCCAATCGCCCGGGTGTGCAAGCGCTGGAGCGCGCTCACGCTGCGGGCGTGCGGGCGCTGTGCATTCCCCACAAGGAGTTTCCGAGCCGTGAGGCGTTCGACCGCGCGCTGGTCGCTGCGCTACGCGAGGCGGAGGTCAGCTGGGTCGTGCTAGCCGGCTTCATGCGCGTCCTCACGCCCGAGATTTTGGACGCCTACCCGGGGCGCATCATCAATATCCACCCTGCGCTGTTGCCCTCTTTCCCCGGCATCGAAGCCGCACGGCAGGCGCTCGAGTACGGCGTGAAGATCACGGGCTGCACCGTACATTTCGTCGACCGCGGCGTAGACTCGGGTAAAATCATCGCGCAGCGCGCGGTGCCCATCGAACCGGGAGACGACATCACGACGCTCACCACGCGCATCCACGCCGCCGAGCACGAGCTATTCGTGAGCGTGCTGCGGGACATCGCAGCCGGGCGCGTCGCGCCGTTTTCGACCGAGGCTTGAGCGTGACCTCCAGGCACTACGACGTCGTCGTTTTGGGCCGCTCGCTGGGCGCGCTGTCGGCCGCCGCCGTGCTCGCGCGTCGGGATTTCAGGGTGCTCTTGCTCGGCCAAGGCCAGCGCGGCCAGACGTATCGCTTCGAGGAACACGTGCTGTGTCGCCGCGCCTTCACGCTCCTCGGTGGCTCGTCGCCCACTTGGCGGCGTATCCTGCACGAGCTGGCGCAGAGCCCGCAGTTTCGCCGCCGCACCACCCCGCTCGACCCGATGTTCGTGATGCTCAGTGAAGGTCGACGCGTGGAGGTGCCGCCGGACATGGAGCTCTTCGGGCGCGAGGTCGAACGCGAATTTCCGGAGGTGCGGCAGCTCGTGGACGAGCTCTACAATACCATCGCGCAAGCCAACGCGGCCGCGGATGCCGCCTTCGAAAAAGACGCACTCTGGCCGCCTGGCAGCTTCTGGGAGCGCTTCGAGACCAATCGGCTGGCCGCGACATTGCCTCTCAGCCAAGGCGACCGTGGCTTGGATTTGCTGGGCAAATTTCCGGCCGGGCACGCCTATCGAGACATCACTACCGTGCCGGCGACATTCGCTTCGAACAAGTCGCTGACGAGCAGAGACTTTCCGCCCTTCGCGTTGGCTCGCCTGCATGGAGCGTGGACGCGCGGCGTGCAAGCTCTGGCGCGCGGAGAGGAGGAGCTCTCGGAATTTTTGTGCGAGCGCATCGAGACGCATGGCGGAGTGATCGAGCTCGGCCGGCGTGCCGAGGCGCTGGTCATTCGGCGCGGCGTCGCAAGACGGCGAGGAGACCGCGACCGGCGCGGGCGCGGTGCTGAGCGACCAACCCGGTGAAGCGCTCGCGCAGCTCTCCGGAGGAGAAGGCATCACAAAATCCGCACGCGATGATTGGCCGCGTCTGAACGTGGAGGCGGGTCGCTTCATCGTCAGTGTGGTGACGAACACGCGCGGGCTACCCGAGCCGCTTTCCAAGGAGTCCTTCGTCTTACCGGCGGAGCGCCTGCGGCGAGATCCCCGGCACCCCACGGTGCACTTGCAGCGTTTCGAAGCGTCGGCATTCTCAGACGGGCGCGCGCAAGCGCGCGCTGAAACACTGCTCGTGGCCGAAGCGATCTTGCCGGCACGCGGCCCGCTCAGCTTGCTAGAGGCACGCGAAGCCGTGCTCGGCGTGTTGCGCGGAGCGCTGCCGTTTCTGGACGAACACCTCCTGATCGTGGATTCTCCGCACGACGGCCTGCCTCTGTACGACTACCGAAGCGGCGCGCGGCGCGAAGTCGATCGCGTGCACGTGCAGGGTGCTGTGCCTGGGGTCGAGGCGATGGAGCCCGTATGGACCGTGGAGCCCACGGGTTACCTAGATCTCGCGGGCGAGCCCGTGCGCGGTCCAATCCCCAACACGTACTTGGTGGGCAAGACGGTGCTGCCCGGCTTGGGGCAGGAGGGCGAGCTGATGGCGGCCTTCGGCGCGGCTCGGCTCATCACGCGAAAAGATGGCGCCCGCCAAAAAATGCGCCGGCAAATGTGGAGCAAGATAGAGACCACGTGACAAGTCATGACACTGTGCGGCGGCTGACCGAGTTCAGTATCTAGCGGATGCGAGTCGTTGCAGGACAATTCCGCGGCCGCGAGCTGACGACCGCTGCCGGCGACGCGACGCGGCCCACGGCCGCGCGCGCGCGCGAAGCGCTGTTCTCCATCCTCGCGGACGTGAGCCACGAGCGAGTCCTCGACTTGTACGCAGGCAGCGGCGCCTTGGGCATCGAGGCACTCTCGCGTGGCGCCGAGCACCTCGTGCTGGTGGAATCGAATCGCGCCGCGCAGCGCGCGATTCGGACGAACCTAGATGTATTGGGGATCGGCGAGCGTGCCCTACTCCTGCCGCTGCGCGCGGAAGCTTCGGTGAAAGCCCTGGCGAGGCTTCCGCCGTTCTCGCTGGTCTTCGCGGATCCACCCTGGGCGGAGGCCCAGCCCGCCCTCGCCCTGCTGGAGGAGCTGGCGCACAGCTCACTGCTTGCACCGGCCGCGCGGCTTGTTCTGGAACATGCCGCCCGGGCGGCGCCTGCGCTCAGCGCGAACTCGCCGCTGGCCGCGCGCGACACCCGGCGCTGGGGTGATACCGGGATCACGATTTTCGCGGTTCTCACGCGGTCGACGCTGACCGACGACGGGCCGGATGGCTCGCGCGAGCCATCCGCCTCTTAAGAACCCTCGCACTCGGTCGGAGGGGTAGCTATAGTCGAGCCGCCTGAAAGCCGCGGTTTTCGCGTAGACGATGACGAAAGTGGAGTGCCCTGATGCCTGAAACCACCCCGCCCGTTCCGAAGTCCGGCGGCAGCGGTCCGTTCATTCTTGCAGCAATAGTCATGCTCCTGCTGATGGGCGGCCTCATCTATTGGAAGACCAAGAGCAGCGAGACCGAGACCGCCAAGGTCGAAGCACCGAAACCATCGGCCGTGGTGGAGCAACCCACACTGGACGAGCCGCCACCGCCACCGCCGCCCATCGCTACGGCGGACAGCTCGGCGAAGCCCGACGCAACCACCGGAACCAAGAGGGTCGGCAGCACGAACGGCGGCTCTGGCTGCGGTGAATGCACGGGCGATCCGAACCCCGGTCTGCAAGCCGCGCTCAGCGGTAAGGCCGGCCAGAGTCGCGCCTGTTACGAAAAAGCGTTGAGCTCCAACTCGACTCTCTCGGGGCGCATGACAGTTGCGATGAAGATCAACGCGCAGGGCCTCGTGTGCAGCGCGAGCGTCAAGAGCGATCTCGGTAACCCGCTGGTCGAGAACTGCGTGCTGCAAAATTTCCGGTCCGCCACGTTTCCCGCGCCGAAGGGCGGTTGCGTCGAAGCATCCGTGCCGTTGTACTTCAAGCCCAAGACCTGATGCGGCGTGCCGCATCCGCGAAATATGCGCTGTACACGGGCTTTGGCGTCATCGCCTGCATCGCAACTTCGTGTCAGGGAAACGGCGTTACGTCGATCTGCCCAGCCCTTCCGCTCTATCGAAGCTCCGATCTCGGAGACAGCGCGGGCGCGGGGGGGGCTGACGTACAGACCGCGCTCGCTCGCGCTGTCGATGCGGGCTGCGTAACGGCGCCGACGTCGTTCCAAGGCGACAGCGGCGCGAGCGGCGCGGCCTCGATTTCAGACAGCGACGCTGGCGCGGGCGGGAGCGGGGCCGGTGCGGCGGGACACGACTGAAGACGACGGCAACGCCGCGCCGAACGCCGACGCTTCCGACGCCACGCGCGGAATCGCGAGCAGGCCGCGCTTCGGTATCCTATTGACCGTTGCTTACGACGGTCGTCGGTTCTCGGGCTGGGCGAGACAAACCAATGCCCGTAGCGTCGCAGGTGAGCTGGACGGCGCGATCGCGGCCATCGATCCCAAGGCCAGCGCTACGCGCGGGTTGAGCCGAACGGACGCGGGGGTCCATGCTCGTGAACAGCTGGCAGCCTTCGACACCGACAAGGACATCGCGCTGCGTGGCTGGGTGCTCGCGATTTCTCAGCACTTGCCCGACGAGATCGCAATCGTGCGCGCGGCACGCGTTCCGCCGGGGTTCGACGCGCGCCGTCACCTCACACGCAAGGTCTATCGTTATACGGTCCTGCACAGCTTGGTCCGTGATCCGTTCCTGGAAGGCCGGGCTTGGCGCATCCTGGAGAGGTTCAACCACTCGGACCTGAACGCGGTCGCGCAGTCCCTAGTCGGTACGCACGACTTCGCGGCGTTTCGTGGTGCAGCCGACGCACGCACGGACACGGTGCGACAGATCTTTCGCATCGAGGTGCGGCCGGCGCATAGCGATCACCGCATCACGCTGGTCGACGTCGAAGGCGACAAGTTCTTGTATAACATGGTGCGAATCATCGTTGGAACGCTGATTGACATCGGTCGCGAACGACGCCCGAAGGACGCGCTCATCCGTGCGCTCGCAAGCCGTGCACGAACGGATCTCGGTATCACGGCGCCACCAGACGGCTTGTGTCTCGAACGCGTCATGATCGACCTTTGGCCGCCAGCCGAGTCCGCGCTAGTCGATCCTCGGAGCGAGCCCGGCGAAGCGCAGCTCGGCTTGAATAAGCTCGTTTCCTGGCCGCCGGCACATTGACGGACGTCCGACCGTCGCGTAGCTTCCGCCGGCGACGACGCGGGCTAGGACCCGTTCGTCGAGCTACGCTCAGTCGGGTCTAGCGGCAGCGACTTATCGAGCGAGCAGCCTCAGGAGCTTTGAAACGAAGATGGGCCTCAAGCAAAAGATCGTCGACCGAAGCAAGCAGGCCCTTCTTCGTCCAAGCGTCTTGCGCTGGGTGACCGATGATCGCGTCATGAAAGCGACCGAGGGCTTCATGGACGCACGGACTCGCGTCCGGGATGCGTGGAACGTACTCCTGAACGGCAACGAGCTACCCAACATCGACCCGGCTCTCGATGAGCACATCGGCGAGGGCGCGCCCGGAGTCACGACCCGCAAGGGAACGAATGGCAGCAATGGAAACGGCAGCAACGGCCACTCCGTAAACGGCGCCAGCAACGGGCACTCGGCCGAGATCAACGGCCACGCCACGACGAACGGCGCGCGCATCAACCTGACGGACCGGGAAGGCTCGTCGGACATGGGTGAGTCGCTGAAAGAGCGCGGCAGCCTCGCCAACATCGGCGGCAAGGACGTGTTCGAGAAATGCTTCAAGTTCATGGCCGCAGACAACGCGCGCAAGATGGGAATTTATCCCTTCTTCCGCCCCTTGGATTTTGCGGACGGCCCCGAAGCGCAAATCAACGGCAAACGCGTGGTGATGTTCGGCTCGAATAACTACCTGGGCTTGACCACCCACCCCAAGGTGCGAGACGCGGCCAAGGCCGCGATCGACAAATACGGCACCAGCATGACCGGCTCACGCCTCGTGAACGGCTCGATGCGCCTGCACGAGGAGTTCGAAGAAAAACTGGCCAAGTGGTTCAACAAGGAATCCGCGCTGGTGTTCACGACGGGCTACCAGGTCAACATAGCGACCTGTGCGGCGCTGCTTTCGAACAAACAGTCGGTCGCGGTGATCGACCGTAACGTCCATGCGTCATTGTACGACGGCACGCGGCTCGGCCAATCCGCCGGCGCGCGGCTCGTTCGCTATCGCCACAATGATGCAGAATCGCTCGATAAAGCGCTGGAGAAACTGGAAGCCGGAGACGGCGCGTTCGTCCTGACGGACGGCGTCTTCAGCGCCGAGGGCGAAATCGCCAAGTTGGACGAGATCGTGCCGGTGGTGAAGAAACACGGCGCACGCTTGTTCGTAGACGACGCGCACGCGCTCGGAGTGATCGGCCCGGGTGGCATGGGGACGGCCGCGCATTTCGGTTTGGTGGACCAGGTCGACCTGATGGGCGGCACGTTTTCGAAGTCGCTCGCCAGCATCGGCGGTTGGCTGGTCGGCGAGCGCAAAGTGCTCGACTACATCCGCCATTTCGCGCCTTCTTTCATGTTCGCGGCCAGCGCTGCTCCGCCTTCTGTCGCCGCCGCCATGGCCGCCTTCGATGTGATGCGCGAAGAGACGTGGCGCATCGATAAGCTGCGCGAGAACTTCACCTACATGCGGGACGAGCTCACCAAATTGGGTTTCGAGCTCGGCCATACGCAAACCGCCGTCATCCCCATCTACATCCGCCAAGATTTGCGCACGATCATGATCTGGCGGGATCTGCTGGAAGAGTACGGCATTTACACGAACCCGTTCATTTCCCCGGGTGTGCCGCCCAAGAGCGCCATGCTCCGGACTAGCTACATGGCGACGCACGACCGCCATCATTTGGACCGCGCGCTCGAGGCGTTTCAAAAAGTCGGCAAGAAATACGGCGTGATCTAGCCGCGGGCTCGCCGGAAGGCGTCGGCTTTCGTGCGCCAGCCGCGCCACGGAGCCCGAGCAAATGAACAGACAGCCGGATTGACGCGACTCGCGGCTCAACGTTAGCTGCGGCCTCAATGACTCTCACGCTGAAGCAAAGCGCGATCGGAACGAAGGTCCCCGACTTCCTGAGTGTCGTGGACTACATTTACAAGCAGGATCCGAACTACGTCCGGCCCTTGGACATGGACATGAAGGATCGCCTGAGCTTCAAGAATCCGTTCTTCGAGCATGGCGACGGCGTGATGTTCACGGCCTATCGCAATGGGTTTTGCGTGGGGCGTTGCACGGCGCAAATCGACCGTGGCCACCTGGCACGTTATCAAGACAGTGTCGGCTTCTTCGGATTCTTCGACACCATCGACGACCAAGGCGTGGCGAAGCTGCTCTTGGACGCAGCCACGCATTGGCTGAGCGAACGTGCCATGAAGAAAATTCGCGGTCCGTTGTCGTTGTCGATCAACGAAGAGCTGGGCTGCTTGGTGGAGGGCTTCGACACTCCGCCGATGGTGATGATGCCGCATCACATGCCGTATCAAGGGGCGCTCATCGAACAATGTGGGTTCGAGAAGCTGAAAGATGCCTACGCTTGGCGTTACAAGGTCGGCAATATTCCGGAACGCGCCCGCAAAGCCCACGATGAAATCGCGGCGTTGCCGGAGGTCAAGACGCGTCACATCGATCTGCGCAACCTGAACGCCGACATGCGCACGGTTATGGACGTCTTCAACGACGCGTGGAGTGACAACTGGAGCTTCGTGCCCTTCACGGAGAAGGAGCTGTCGAAGCTTGCCGCCGACCTCAAGCTCATCGCCATCCCGCAACTGACATACATCGCCGAGATCGACGGCGAGGCGGCCGCGGTGGCGGTGGCTCTTCCGAACGTAAACGAGCTCATCCGCGATATGAAGGGCAAGCTTGGCCCGCTCGAGCTCGGCAAGTTGCTCTGGCGTCTCAAGGTGCAAGGGCCAAAGACCGTGCGCTTGGCCATCCTCGGCATTCGCAAAAAATATCGGAATCAGCGCAAGTATGCTGGCCTGAGCACCTACCTCTACGCCGAGATGAACGAGTCTGGCCGCCGCGTCGGGGTAGACTGGGGCGAGCTGTCCTGGACCTTGGAAGACAATGGGCCCGTGAACGTGGCCATCCGCATGATGGGCGGCAAGATCTACAAAAAATACCGTATCTACGAGAAGAACATATGACCATCCTCGTTACCGGCGGCACGGGCTTTCTCGGGTCGCACGTGGTCGAGCAGCTGTCGCAGATGGGCCGCCCGGTGCGGGCCCTCGTGCGGCGCTCGAGCGACACGAAGTTTTTACGCACCCTCGCCCAGGTCGAGCTGTTCGATGGCGCAGTCGATGATCGCGCAAGCCTGGAACGCGCGGTCGTCGGCGTGGAAGCGGTGGTGCATTCGGCGGGCCTGGTCAAGGCGCGCAACCTCGAGGAGTTCATGCGCGTCAACGCGCAGGGCACGGAGAATTTGCGCGACGCATGCCTCTCGCAGGCAAGCTCCATTCGACGCTTCGTCCATGTGTCGAGCATCGCGGTGGGTGGTCCGAGCGACGCTTACGGCAACGCCGTACAAGTCGACGCCTCGCCGCGGCCGGTCACCGACTACGGGCGCAGTAAGCTTGCCGCCGAGAAAGCCGTGCTCGCAACCAAAGATCGGCTGAAGGTGACCATCATCCGCCCGCCGGCCATTTACGGGCCGCGCGACCGTGAGATCTTTGCCTTTTTCAAGTCGATCAAGCTCGGTGTATTGCCGCTGCTCGGCTCACCTCAGAGCAAACTCAGCATGATCTACGGCCCCGACGCGGCACGTGCCTGCATCCGCGCGCTGGATGCGGACGTGGCGAGCGGCAGCATCTTCGCCGTGGACGACGGCGCGGTGCACACCATGGCGGAGCTGATAGAAGAGGCGGAGTCGGCCATGGGCAAGCGCGCACTGTTGCGCATTCCGTTGCCGCGCCGCGTGGTCGAAGGAGCGGCGTTCCTGAGCGAGAGCTACGGGAAGCTAACGAACCGCGCGATGATGCTGACCCGCGACAAGTGCAACGAGCTCTTCGACCAATGGGTGTGCGACGGTTCGATCGCCGCGCGCGAGCTGGGCTTCACACCGAGCACCCGCTTCTCCCAAGGCGTCAAACAGACCGTCGACTGGTATCGCTCCGCCGGCTGGCTGTAAGTATGTTCGAGCGCCTCGCGCTGGCGAGCTTTCTGTGGTTCGCGATCCACGCCTTCGTAGCAGGGTCGGAACTCCGCTGGGCGATCGCGAAGCGCATCGGCGAGCTCGCATTTCGCACGCTGTTCGCGCTGCTGTCGCTCTCTTCACTGGCCTTTATGATCAGTGAGTACCGCAAAGCCAGCTTCTACCCGCTCTGGTTCTCGCCGCGCATCATCCATTGGTTGCCGCTCGCGGTCATGCCGCTCGCGTTGGTCTTGCTGGTCGGCGCGTACAGCGTGCCTAATCCCACGTCCATCGGCTCGGAAAAAGTCTTGCGGCGCACGGACGCGGCGCGCGGCGTGCTGCGCATCACACGCCACCCGTTCCTGTGGGCAGTGATGATCTGGTCTGGCGCGCACTTGCTCGTCACCGGGCACGTCGCCGCCATTTTGTTCTTCGGGTCGCTGTTCGCCACCGCGCTGCGCGGCACGACCAGCATCGACGAGAAGCGCAGGCGCACGAATAAAAGCGAGTTCGCGCGCTACGCGGAAGTGACGTCCAACTTGCCCTTCGCCGCGATCATTGCCGGCAGAAACCGCCTAGCGTGGGTCGAGCTCTGGGTGCCCGCCGTGGTCGCGGGGCTGCTCTTGGCCGTAATCCTCCACCTGCACCTGCGCGCCTTTGGCTTCTCGCCCTACGGCTGAGCCGCCCGGTTCAACGCGCGGCGCGGAAGAACGTGGCGCCCGCGACCGCCAGCGGCGTAGGCGCATTCTTCAGGGTGCGGCCCAAGGCTTCGACGGCTTCGGTGTCGACGTAGATGCCCGGACCCCAGCCGCTTTCGTCGTCGGCGTCGGCGCCGTGGCTCGCGGTCTCGGCGTAGAGCGCGCGCCGGAACGGCTCGCTCGGGAGCGAGCCGGGTAGCCACGTCACGGCGCCCGCGTCGAGCGGCAGCGCCTCGGGCGGGTCGCTCAGCCAACGGCCGCCGTGGCTGAGCACGCCTACGCTCGTCAACCCGCTCGCGTTCAGCTTGGCGCGCACGGTCTTGATCCAGGTGATCGGATCTTCCAGCTGATCGCCGTCGGCAAACTCCAGGTACACGGCGTGGCCGAGCTCGCGCGCCAGAGCGCTGCGGGCCAAAGGGAACGCCTCCACGCAGCTCCGCACGGCGGCGCGGAATTCGGTAAAGCGCCGCGCGAACGCCGGCGGTTCTAGACTGTATTCGTCGTCTTCGATGGCGTGGTAGCCGATCAAAACGCCGAACGCGTTTTCGTCGCTCAAGGTCATCGGCAAACTTTCAGCGCGAACGCGCGGAGTGGATGGCGGAAAGCGCCGCTCGCGCCTTGTGGCGGGTTTCGGCGGCCTCCAGCTCGGGAACGCTGTCGGCCACGATGCCCGCGCCGGCGCTCACCTCGAAGCGGCCGTCTTGCATCACGACCGTACGGATCGCGATCGCGAGATCCAAGCTCGTGCCGCGCGTGACGTAACCGAGCGCGCCGCCGTAGGCGCCGCGCGGGCGAAGCTCCAGCTCGCGAATGATCTGCATGGCGCGAACTTTGGGCGCCCCACTCAAAGTCCCGGCGGGAAAGGTGGCGCGGATCACGTCCCACGGTCCGAGCCCGGAAGCGAGCTCACCCTCGATCTCACTCGTGATGTGCATCACGTGGCTGTATTTCTCTACACTCATGTGTAACGGCACGCGCACGGTGCCAGATTTGGAGACGCGGCCCACGTCGTTGCGCGCTAAATCGATGAGCATGACGTGCTCGGCGAGCTCCTTCGGGTCACTCAGCATTTCCTTGGCCAGCGCTTCGTCTTCGTCGGGGGTGCGGCCGCGCGGGCGAGTGCCGGCGATCGGGCGCAGGGTGATGCGCTTATTTTCGACGCGCACCAGTGTCTCCGGGCTGGCGCCGGCGATCGCCACCGCCGAAGCGCCGTCGCGCTCCGGCAACTCCAAGAGATACATGTACGGCGCGGGCGAAAGCACGCGCATCGCCCGATACACGTCGAACGGGTCGGCGCCGCTCGTGGGCGTCGAAAAGGTGCGCGCGGGCACGATCTGAAACGCGTCTCCGGCGCGGATGTACTCCTTCGCGCGCTCCACGACCCGGCCGTAATCCGCGTCGCTCATGTTCACGTCGACGTCACGAGGCAAGGCCTGCGGATCGGGGGGCACCATCAGCGACAGGGTTGTGGCGCGGGAAAGGTCTTGCTCGGCGCGTTCGATCTCGGCCGGATCTTGCGCAGCGATCACCGCGGTGTGGGTCAAGTTGTCGAACACCACCACGGTGGCGTCTGCGATCATTCGCGCGATCGGTCGTCGCTTCCCGAGCAGCTCTGGCCAGGGCTCCACCTTGGTGACGAAGTGCACCATGTCGTAGCTGAGCATGCCGACGCAGGCCGTGGCGAAACGCGCGGCGACGTCTGGTTCGTCCTCACCGCCGCTCGGCGCCAGCTCCGACAAGCGCGTGAACGGATCGACGCCAGCCTCGCCATAAATGACATGCTGAGTGCGTGGCCGGTAACCCAGAATCGAGTAACGCCCCCAGCGTTCACCGCCGACTACGCTCTCGAGCAGAAACGAGCCGCCTTCGGAGCGCTGGCGCAGCGCTTGATAGGCTCCTACAGGCGTGATGCCGTCGACGACTAGGGTTTTCTTGTGCATGAGAAGGTCGCGAGCTGGCCTCACTGCCGATGGGGTAGGCAGGGCCTCCGCGGAGCATAGCTCCGCCTCGTCAGAAACTCGACCGCTGGGCGCGATCCAGCGGCAGGGAGCACTCGCTAACGCGGGCCGAGCTGCAGGCTAGGTTTGACGCTCGCTCGCGGACGAAGGCATGCTGACCGACTCGATGCGCGCCGGTCTCGACCCAACCATTCACGTGATCCTGGCGTTTTTGCTGCTCGGGAGCGCGTCTTGCAAAAGCGTGAGCGAGCGGCATCTGCTCGATACGGAGGGTCGGCAATTTTTGGCGAAGTGTGAACGGAGTGGCGCGTGCACATTGAGCCAGTCGTTTGGCGCGAAAGCCGACGCGGGCAAGGCCGAGCTCGCGCTCTCGCAAACCAGCCGCCTGATCGGTATCTGTAACGTGTCGCCCGGTCAGGGCCCCGACACGCCCGCGGATTGCCGACCGCTCGTGTGCCAAACGGACAATGATTGCCCGCCCAGCCACGGCCTCAAAGACGGGCAGTGCTTGAATGCCCTGTGCACGGATCCAGCGCAGGCGTTGAGCCCGACCGACTCGGTCATGCTGTGTCTCGCTGGCTCCGGCGTAGGGCGCGAACAGGCGCGCCAAGTAGAGCGCTACGCCTTGGGGCTCAACTGCGGCACGCCCTGCAAAGTGCCGGCCCTGTGTCGGCAACCGTAAGCGAGTTCGTCGCACGCTCATGAGTCATGCCAAGGACGCGAATGGTTTCCGTGGGGCAGCTCGGGAAACCGGGAGAAATTTTCGACCGAGCCAAGACCTGTCGTAGCCCCTCTGTCACGAGCGCTCTCAGCGGCCCGCCCGTCCGTTAGCGAGCCGGTTGGCCCGGACGAGGAGCGCGTCCCGAATATCCAGCGTGGTCACTCCCCCAGTTTTAGCCAGATGCGGCGGTATGGGCGACCCAGCATCAGACGGCAGGGGGCGTGCCGCCTGGAAACAGTAGAAGTTCTCGGCTAGCCTCCCAACTTCGATAATGAACGAAACGTCCTCGCTCGAGCCCAGCATCGCGCTCGCTGCTTATGCTGAGCCCCTAGCCTCCAATCGTCGTGTTTTGGTGTTCGGCAATGCGTTGGCCGCGCTGTCCGTACAGCTCTTGGAGCGCGGCGCGCGTTCCGTCCACGTGTGTGACGCAGATCCGGTGCGCGTTTCGGAAGCCGGAGCGCGCAATCGCTCCTCGCAGATTTCTTTTTCCACGCTGGCCGACAGCGACCTGTCGGTCCGCGATGGGTCCTTCGAGCTCGCGCTGGTCGAGAATCTCGGCGCGTTCGGTCCGGTCGGCATCGTCGGCAAAACCAAGCGCGCGCTCGCTCCGCGTGGCGTCGCCGTGGTGGCCTGCCCAAACCCCGACGCTTCGTTTCCTCTGCTTCGCTCAACCAGCGCCAATAGCTCGCTCGACTACTACTCGCTCTACGACTCCGTCGCGGCTGAATTCGAGTTCGTGCGGATGCTCGGTCAAACGCCGTTCGTCGGGTACGCCATTGCGGACTTCTCCGCCGCGGGCGAGCCCGAGCCCGCGCTCGACACGAGCTTTGTCCCCGGTGGGGCGGAAGAGCCGGACCTGTTCATCGCGCTCGCCTCCGAGCATGAGGTGAGGCTCGATGAGTTCGCCGTCATTCAGCTGCCGACGCGGCGTTTGATGGGCAGCATGGGGGTGTCGGCTCCCACCCCCGCCCCGAGCCCCCCTCCCAACAAGGCTCCAGACGCGGAGGTCGCGCGTCTGAATCAGTGGATCAAGGAGCTGGAATCGCGAGCCAGCACCGCAGACGAGCGCGCCGATCACTCGGAGACGGAGATCGACGAGCTGCGCGCCAAGCTCGAGACCGAGCGACAAGCAGCCCTCGCGCTGAAAGGCGCGCACGAGCGAGAGCTCTTGCCGCTACACGGCGAGCTGAAGACTAAATCGAACGAGCTTGAGCGCGCGACGGCCGAGCTCAGCGGCAAGTCGACCGAGCTTCTGCGGGCGACGGCTGAGCTCAGCGGCGCATCGAGCGAGCTTCTGCGGACGAAGGCCGAGCTCGCCGGCAAATCGAGCGAGCTTGCGCGCCTGAATACCGAGGTTACACGTCTGAGCGTCGAGCTCGCGGAGCGCACGCGCGAACTCGAGCTGAAAAATCGAGAGCCGGACACGAGCCCAGAGCTTACGGCCTTCGAAGCGCAGCTCACGGAGCGCGGCGGGCAGGTGCGGCAGCTCGAGCAAGATTTACGCACTGCCGAACGCACCGGGCGTGAGCTGGTGCGCGAGCTCGAACGCCGGAGCGCGCAGCAGCTGACAGCCGGCAACGCCGAGCTCGAGCGCGCACTGGCCGAGCGTGAAGCCGATCTGCAAGCGGCCGCCTGGACCATCGAGAGTCTGTCCTTGCGCTTGGAATTAACCGGAAAGCCGAGCGCCGGCGATGGCCCCGGCACAGAAACTGGGGCCCAGGGCGACGAAGCGCGTTGACAGTTCGATCGGAAGCCTTAACTTGCGGTCGATTCCCCGGGCCGGCGATCCAGCATGAGTGAAAAGCGTGATTTTTACCTAGTCCTGAGCGTGACTCGGGAATCTTCCGACGACGAGATCAAGAAGGCGTATCGCCAAGCCGCCCTCAAACATCACCCGGACCGCAATCCCGGCGACAAGGGCGCGGAGGAAAAGTTCAAGGAGGCGTCCGAGGCCTACGCGGTGCTGTCCGACGCCGAGAAGCGCGCGGCCTACGATCGCTTCGGGCACGCGGGTCTGAACGGAGCGCAGAGCTTCGACGGAATGGGCGACATCCTGAGCCATTTTCAGGACATGTTCTCGGACTTCTTCGGGGGCTCGGGCGCCGGTGGCGGTCGCCGCAAGCGCGGTCCCGATCGCGGTCAAGACGTGCGCGTGGAAGCGAGCATCTCCTTAAAAGATGCGCTGCTGGGCGGCAAGCACGAGATTGTGGTGAGCGGCGCGGCCCCTTGCGATACTTGTCTCGGCTCCGGCGCGGAGCCGGGGACCAAGACCGAGACCTGCAACCAATGCCGTGGCTCGGGTCAGGTCACGGCGCAGCGCGGCTTCATCATGTTCTCCAGCCCGTGCGCGCGCTGCCGCGGCACTGGGCAGTACCTGCCCTCCCCTTGTACGACCTGCCGCGGCGCGGGCGCGGTCGAGCGCCAACGCAAAGTGCTCGTCGCCATTCCCGGCGGTATTGATTCCGGGCAGCGGTTGCGCGTGCCGCGACAGGGCATGCCAGGGCCAAACGGTTTGCCCGCCGGCGACCTGTACGTCGATATCGAGGTCGAAAGCGACGAGCGCTTCGAGCGGCAAGGGGCTGATCTCGGCACGCGAGCGTCGATCTCGTTTGCGGAGGCCGCACTCGGCAGCAAGGTCGAGATCAAGATGCCCGACGACACGCTAGTCAGCGCGGAGGTCCAGCCCGGCACGCAACCCAATGCCGTGATCGTCGTACGCGGGCAAGGCATGCCCCGCCTCGACCGCCACGGCCGGGGGGACTTGCACGTCGCGGTCAACGTCCGCGTGCCGACCAAGCTCAGCAAAAACGCCAAGAAGCTGCTGCGCGAGCTAGAGAACGAGCTGGGCGACGCGGCAGCGCCGGAAAGCTAGAGGCTTCGAAGCGCGTCGCGGCTCGGCGCCCCTATCCGAGCTTCTGTGCGAGGCGGAGTAGCTCCGCGCGTGTGCGTTCGAGCGGTTCGGTGTGAAGCGCGTCTTGGCATAAAAAACGCTCGAGCTCCGGCATGACTAGGAGCGCGCGATCTAGGCGCTCGTCGCTGCCTTGTTCGTAAGCGCCGAGCGCGATCAGATCGCGTTTTTGCTCGTACAGGGCGAGCGCGCTCCGCACGCGGCGCGCGGCCTGGACCTGGGCTGGTGAGACCACATGATCCATCACCCGAGAGAGTGACGAAACGGCGTCCACTGCCGGATAGTGACCGCGCGCGGCAATTTGCCGCTCCAGCACGATGTGGCCGTCCAGGATGCCGCGCACTTCGTCCGCGATCGGCTCGTCCATGTCACCGCCTTCGACGAGCACGGTGTAGATCGCGGTGATCGCGCCGCTTTCGCCCTGCCCGCTGCGTTCGAGCAAACGCGGTAGGAGCGCGAATACGCTCGGTGGATAACCGCGGCGCGCGGGCGGTTCACCGGCGGCAAGTCCGATCTCACGCTGCGCGCGCGCGACGCGGGTCACTGAGTCGACCAACAGCATCACGTTCTTGCCTTCGTCTCGGAAGTATTCGGCGATCGCCGTCGCGACCTGGGCGGCGCGCAGACGCTCCACTGGAGGCGCATCGCTCGTGGCCACCACGACCACCGAGCGCTCGCGACCCGCCACGCCCAACGCGCGCTCGAGAAACTCCGATACTTCTCGCCCCCGTTCCCCGACCAGCGCAACGACCACCACGTCCGCGCTCGTGCCACGCGCGATGGCGCCGAGCAGCATGCTCTTACCCACGCCCGAGCCCGCGAACAGCCCCACGCGTTGGCCCACGCCCAGCGTGGTCAAGCCGTCGATCACGCGCACCCCGGTGGCAACGGCCGTGTCCACGGGTCTGCGATTGAGCGCGGGCGGCGGAGGGCGGTCAACGGCTACCCACTTCAATCCGGTCGGTGCCGGACGGCCATCGATCGGGCGACCGAGACCGTCGAGTACACGGCCCAGGAGCGCATTGCCCGCCGCCACCTCGAGGCCACTGCCCGTGGACTCGACCAAGTCGTCCGGGCCGACGCCGGACAGGTCGCCGAGCGGGACGACCAACGCTTCACCCGCGGCGAAGCCGACGACCTCCGCGCTGAGCGGCTCGCCGCGCCGATGCACGACCAGCACGTCTCCGATGCGCGCGCCCGGCAAGGTCACACGCAGCATCAAGCCTGTGACACCGACCACCTTGCCGATTGGGCGCAGCGTGGCCGTGCCGGCCAAGCGCGCGCGCAGCGAATCGATGTCCACGGCAAGAGTTTGCCCAAAGCGAATGAAGGGTGGGAGGCTTTTGTCGTGGGTCCGACTTACCAAGCCATTCGGCGCCGTTTGGCGCGCTTAATCCCGCGGCGGCCGAGCCGCGGCGCCGCCGCTGCGCTACTGGTGCTGGGCTGTCAGGCCTCGATCCACGCCAGTGGGAACCAGCGTATCAAGGCTGAGTCCGAAGAGGGCCCCGAAGACACGCCAGACTTCAATAAGCCGGTCAGCGCCGACGCGCTGAATGCGCCATCGCCCGCTGCGAGCGCGCTGAATACGACATTGCTCGGCGCGCGGCACGACATGAGCTTGGTCGCCGAGCACGCCAACGTTGCCTGTGCGTGCGTGAAAGTCGGCCTTGGAACCGCGCAGTCGGCGGCCTTTCAATGGCAAAGCGCGGCCCCGCATCTGAACGACGACACCCAGCTCGCCTTTGCCGTGAGCTCGGAGAGCATGGCCTGCAGTGATGAGCCCAAGGGAGCTTCGGGCGCTTCTTACTGGGGCTATCGCATCTCCGGCAATGACATCATTGTGTTTCTGGAGGGCGTCCGCGCCGGCCGTCCCCGCACCACGTCCGCGATCATTCCCAAGCCGGTGGGTGCAGGAAAAGTGTACGTAGCGCCGGCCACTAGCAAGCAGCCTTATGGCCGCCCGCTCGACGGCAAAGGTGAGCGCTGCGAGGTCGGCAATGTAGCGACCCGGCGGAACATCCCGTTCACGATGGGCGAACTCGGGGACACCTTGGTGAAGGACGCGAACATCGCCCCAACCGTCGACGTTGGGGAATAACGCGACGTAGAATAAAGCCCCGTCGAGGCGCCTCGAGTGCACGAATAATTTAGCGCTCATCACTCACAATCTAGTGGATGAAAACTCGGCACTCGTGTGTTCTATCAGTGTGGGCGCGGCCGAGGAGCATCCTCCCCCCACCACCAAGTGCCCTCGGTCGCGTCCCCATTCGTGGGCTTTGCCTGCCCGTTGCAACGCGCGAAACGCGCGCGGAATTGACGCAGTTTCGTGCCAATTAATCCGGCGTTGGGCGGACGGTGTTAGTCTCGTTCTGTGTCCATCTACCGTTCGTCGTGTGGTTTCGGTGCGGTGCTGTTGCTGACCGGCGTGCTCACTTCGAGCGCGGGCTGTGCGTCGTCGAGCCCCTCGCAAAAGCAATGCGCGTCCGAGGCGTGGAGCGGTATGTGCGTGCTGAGCGCGCTGACCAAAGTGGAAGAGCGCGAGCTCCCGATGCCATGGGTCGTGTACGAGGCGGTGTATACGCCGCAGAACAATGTCAGCTCGCCGCAGTTCGCTCCCGCTGAAATACGTGTTCGCTTCGGCGCGCCAGCGAGGAATGAGCTCGCTCTCAAGAATCACCTCGGCGCGCAAGCGGGGGTGCCGTGTCGCGCGCCAATGACACCCGGCACCTGCTTGCCTGGCACCGTAGTGGCCGACGTGGCGCCGTTCGACGCGGAGCGGGCGGCCTCGTCCAACGCGCCGCGCACCACCGGCTGCGCCGCGATCGAAGCGGCGGGTGAACAAGACCGGCTCAATCAATCCTATGAGCCCAGCGGACCGATTGCGGAGCGCTTCAAGTTCGATGAAGGCTCGGCCGAGCTCGGGCCTGAAGCCAACGAGGCCGCCAACTCGGTCGCCAAGCGCATGGCCGCGGAACCGAACCTGGAATGCATCGGCCTGGTTGGGCAAATCAGTACCGGAGAACCGGTCGCACTGGCGCAAGCGCGCGCACGCGCCGTGAAGACGCTCCTGGAATCGCTGGGGGTTGCCAAAGGGCGTTTGATGACGCTCGCCGTTACGTCCCGCGTCTTTGGTCCCGCGTCGAACCCTCAGCCCGCCGACCCCGATAACCGACGCGTCTCCCTGAGCGTATTGCTCGGCTCCAGCGCGGCGCCGGCACCCGCGTCGTCGCCCGCGGCCGCGGTCGCCCCCGGGAAGTAACGAGCGGTGCGAGTCTACGCCTCGAGCCGGCTCCTGGTCGGTGCCGCGCTCGCGGTGGCCGCAGCGCACGGCGAGCCGGGAGGAGCCGCCGGGGATCCAATGACCCCACCGACCTATGCCGCTACCGCTCCGGACATGCTGCCCGTCCCTGGCGGCACCTTCACGATGGGCGCCGATGGCGTGGGCGAGCGCGATGAACAGCCCGCCCATCGGGTGACCGTGCGCGGCTTCTTGCTCGACACGACGGAGGTCACGAACGCGGCGTACTCAGGGTGTGTGGGCGCGGGCAGGTGTAAGCCTTATCGCAGCAATGTGGCACGCGGCTTCGGCGCAGGCCCGGAAGCCACCTTCCGCGGCCCTCAGCAACCGGTGGTGGGCGTGTCCTGGTTCGACGCCAGTGACTACTGCGCGTTTCGTGGCAAACGCTTGCCTACCGAAGCCGAGTGGGAGCGCGCCGCGCGCGGCGACGACGAGCGTACGTACGCCTGGGGCAACGGCCCGCCCGAAGCGCGGTTGGCGTGCTTCGGCCAAAAAGTCGGCGCGCCGGGCGCGACGACGAGCCCCGTCGCGTCCTATCCGACCGGTCGCGGTCCGTACGGACACTTCGATCTAACGGGAAACGTCTGGGAGTGGACACAGGACATCTATGACCCATTGGCCTATACCCGAAACGGCGCTTCCCTCGGCGCGCCTGGCACCTGCCAAGAGGTGCTGCAGTCTCTCTTAGCGCTCCGCAAAGCCAAGCGTCAGGGCTTCACCGGGTCGAACCCAATCCCAACGCGCTGCGAGCGAGCGCTACGCGGCGGTGCCTTCAACTACCCCGGAGCGGGGCTTCGCGCTTCTAACCGCGTTCATCATCCGCCGGAGTGGCGCATGCTCGTCGCCGGCTTCCGCTGTGCGCAAGACGAAGCCGGCGAGCCGCCTGCGGCGCGCTGACGGAAAGACGCACGCTGCGCGTCTGACGCGTGCCATAGGGACCTACGTTGTAGGCCCGGCCTACACGTTAGTCGCCATCAACCGGTCGAACACATGAACTACAGCGTGCGTGCATGGCCCCGGGCGCGAGACCGTTCGGCGGAGCGCTGTAGACGCTCATTCGCAAACGATACGTCGCGGCAACCTGGGTATTGAGCGAGGCCGTGCTACCTTCAACAGTGAGCGAGCCCGTGTTGGGCGTCGCCGACCGTTACACACCCTCAGGCTGAGGGGCGGGAGCTCCGATTGACGGGTGCGTCGCGCCACATTTCAACTCAGGATCGCGTGCTCGATACCGGACCGGCGCGTCTGATCGCCATTGCCGGCGCGCAGGCGGGTCGGAAGTTCAAAATTGGCGACTCGGCGCTGCTCGGTCGCAGCGGGGACGCCTCCGTCTTGCTCGAAGATCCGGAGGTTTCGCGCTGCCACGCGCGGATCTCGAAGAGCGAAGTCGGCGCGTACTTGTTGGAGGACTTGGGCAGTAAAAACGGCACTCAGGTCAATGGTCTGCCGGTTAAAAGCCACATGCTTTCGTTTGGCGACAAGATCCAGGTCGGCCCAAATGTCGCGCTGCTGTTTGCCCCGTTCGACCCTGTTGAAGATCAGTTGCTGCAGCGCCAGCGGCTGGAGGCGCTCGGGCGGGTTGGCGCGGGCGTCGCGCATGATTTGAACAACATGCTCGGTGCCATCACCGCGAGCATGGATTACTTGAGTAAACTTCCAGGGGCCAGCGCACTCAGTAGTGAAGAGGTGGGCGAGTGCTTCGACGATATTCGGCTCGCGGCTCACCAGGCTTCGGACCTGACCCGCGGCATCCTCAAATTCGCGCGTGGCCGCGCGCAAGCGCACTCGCCGGTGGACCTATCCGGCCTGTGCAGCGACGTCATGCGCCTGATCCGCCACACCTTCGACCGCGCGATCCAAGTCCATGCCCAGATTCATCCGGGGCTCTCGGTGCGCGGCGATCAAGCCGAGCTGCATCAGGTTTTGATGAACCTGTGCTTGAACGCGCGCGATGCCATGCCGAGCGGCGGTGTGCTGACGGTCGCGGCGAGCGCCGTCACCAGGCATAGCCATGTGTTGCCCGCGCAATTGAATCCGGCCGTCCCGCACCTAGTGCTGATGGTGGAGGACACCGGCGTCGGGATGGACGAAGCCACGCGCGCCCGAATTTTTGAAGCCTTCTTCACGACCGCGCGCGCACCGCACCGGGCTCCGCGCTCGGCCAGGGCGCCGGCTTCGGGCTCGGCTTGGCTACGGTCAAAGAAGTGGTGGCATTTCACGGCGGGCAAATTCAGATCGAGAGCGGCGAAGGCAAGGGCACCCGCTTCTTGGTCTTTTTGCCGCTGCACGACGCGCGTGATGAGCGACACAGCATCACCGGAGCGCACGAGGCGCCCATCTCGAGCCGCCGCGGTCTAATCTTACTCGTGGACGATGAAGTCGTGGTGCGGCGAAGCTTCGCGCGCCTGCTCCGCCAAGCCGGCCATGCACTGCTCGAGGCGTCCGACGGCGCGCAAGCAGTCGAGCTGTACCGGCAGACGTATCCGCGTCCCAATCTGGTCATCCTCGACCTGGACATGCCCGTGCTCACGGGAGAAGAAACTCAGGAACGCCTATTGGGAATTGACCCTGACGCGCGCATTTTATTCGTCTCTGGGCATGACGAGCCGGCGCGCGAGCTCATGGTTCACGCGCGCGGCGCTCTCGGCTTTCTACGGAAGCCGTGCAAAGCTCATGCGCTGCTCGGCGCAGTCTCATCTGCGCTGGGCCACGCCGCCGAGCGCGGCGAGCTCGAGGAGCGCACCCGCCCGGGATAAGGGCTCTCAAGTCCCCGGTGAAGACCCTGGAGTCCCCGGGTCACGCCGATCGTTGCGTTGTTGCAACGGTGATTCCGCGAAAAGTCGCTAGCAAAAGATGCGCTCGGTGCTCACACTCTCGCGACGCTCGCGAGCATGCGGCGGTTCGTCAGGAGTTACACCATGTCAGAGTCGAATCATTGGGTCTTAGATGCATCTCATTCGAACGCCAGCTTTACCGTCCGCCACATGATGCTGACCAACGTGCGCGGTGAGTTCCCAAAGCTGGAGGGCAAAGTGACCTTCGACCCGGCCGCGCCCGGCGCGACGACCATCGAAGCATCGGTGGAGGTGTCCTCGCTCAATACACGCGACGCCGGTCGAGACGGCCATCTGAAGAGCCCGGATTTCTTCGATGCCGAAAAGTTTCCGCTCATCACCTTCAAGTCGAAGTCGGTCAAGGCCAAGAGCCGGGAAGATCTCGCCGTCACGGGTGACCTGACCCTGCACGGCGTCACCAAGGAAGTAGTGCTCGATGTAGAAGGCCTGAGCGGGCCCTCTGCGGATCCATTCGGCAACACGCGTATGGGCGCGACGGCCACCACCAAGATCAAGCGCGACGACTTCGGCATCGTTTGGAACGGCGTGCTCGAAGCGGGCGGAGTGCTCGTCGGAAATGACGTAAAAATCACGATCGACATCTCGTTAATCAAGCAGAAATGAGCCGCTAGTTCGGGCGGGGGCCCACGTTCTGCGCGTGACCTTCGCCTCGCGGCTACACTCTCGGCCCATGCCGGATTTGGACCTGAACGATGTAGCCGCGTTCGTACGTGTCGTGCAAAATAGCGGCTTTGCAAAGGCGGCTCGCGAGCTCGGCGTGCCCACCTCGACCGTGAGCCGGGCCGTGGCGCGCTTGGAAGAGAGCGTCGGTGTCCGGCTGCTGCACCGGACCACGCGCAATCTGAGCGTTACCAGTGAAGGGAACGCGTTTCATGAACGGGTCGCGCCGCTCGTCGCTTCGATGCGTGACGCGACGCGCACACTGAGCGCTGGCGGCAAAGAGCCCGAAGGCTTGCTGCGGGTGACGGCACCCAACGATATCGGCTCGGCGTTCCTGTCCGAGGAGATCGTGCGCTTCGTCGATCGCTACCCGCTCTTGCGGGTCGAGCTGACGCTCACCAACCGCAAGCTCAACTTGGTCTCGGAAGGGCTCGACGTAGCGGTACGCGCCGGGCGGCTGGAGTCCTCGTCCCTGGTGGCGCGTAAAATTGGCACTCTGCAGGTCGAGCTGTATGCATCGCCGGCCTACGCCGAGCGCGCGCGGCTGCCCACGGACCTGGCCGAACTAGCACGACACAAGATCGTCGCCTTTGGCGCGCGGGACGGGAAAGTGACCTGGCAGCTCGAAGGTCCTCATGGTCAGGAGAGCGTGCAGCTGAGCTGTCGCATCGCCTGCGATGATTTCAGTTACGTGCGGGCAAGCCTGGTCGCCGGCGGCGGGATTGGCCTCGTTCCACGTATGCTCGCCGCGTCCGAGGTCGCCACCGGTCGGCTCCTGCGCGTTCTGCCTGAGTACGGCGTGAGCGGCGCGCCGCTGCACGTGATCTACCCGTCCACGCGCCAAGTCCCGAGCAAGGTCAGCGCCTTCCGTGATTTCCTGGCCAAGGGCTGCGCAGAGCATGGGCGAATCGGTTAGGATCGAGGCGCATGCGCCCGGTGCGAAACGCGGTCTGGCTCATGGTCGTGGCTGGCGCGGTCGCGGCTGGCGCAGTCGCCACGGCCTGCCACGGCGGCGCTGCGGCAAGTCGCGTGAGCAACGCGGGACCGCAGCCTTCGGTGAGCGGCCGGCACGAGGGCGAAGTGCGGAGCAACATCGCGCGCGCCGACTATGCAGGTTCGAGCGCGTGCGCGTCATGCCATGCCAAAGAGTACCGCGCTTGGCTCGCCTCGCCCATGCATCGCATGACGCGTGCTCTGCCCGAAACTCAAATTAGCGCGCCGTTTACCGGCCGCGACATCGTCTTTCGGAAGGACTCAGTGCACTTGGAGCAGCTCGGCGCGGAGCGCTTCATGCGCCTGCACAGCGAGCGCGATGGCGAGGCGCTGTTTCACGTCACGAAAGTCATCGGAGGCCGCTATCGAGAAGATTTCGTCGGTGCTCGCGTCGACCCGAATGCGCCGCTCGGCCCCGCCTGGGAAGCCGAACGCGTCCTACCGCTCTCCTACTTGGCGTTCAGCGGTGAGTGGCGATACAAGGGCTACTCGGTGATGGTCCACGAACGAGCGGACCTGGAAGTGGGCGTGGTCTGGAAGTCGGCCTGCATCTTCTGCCACAACACGACGCCCGCGCTCTCTCTGCTGCTCGACGACGTGTATGGCAACGGCGCCCACACTTATCAGGGTTCAGTCAGCGTGGAGCTGCCAGACGACAAGCGCGCCCGCTACGTGGTGCGCGACGCGCGCGCCTTCAAGGCCGCGCTTACCAGGGAGCTCTCTGACTTGGGCAGACCGCGTGAAATCTCCGAATACGATCTCAAGCGCGCGCTCACGGCGAGCATCGACGGCACGCGCGACGGCTTCGACGAAAAAAGCTTGGTCGAGCTCGGCGTCGGCTGCGAGGCGTGTCACGGCGGGTCACGAGAGCACGTGGTCGATCCCACGCGGGTGCGTCCCACGCTCTCGCTACGCAGCGATTTCTTGGCCGTGACCACTGCCTCCGGTGGCGAGCCGACCCACGCCGAGGACGTGAATCGCACCTGCGCCAAGTGTCACACCGTGCTCTTTTCACGCTATCCGTACACTTGGGAAGGCCAGACGCGTCGCCACGATCCGGGCGGGAGCAGTATCAATTCAGGCGAGGCTCGCGATTTCCAGCTCGGCGCGTGTAACAGCCAATTGAGCTGCACGCACTGTCACGACCCGCATAGCGAAGATCCACGGAGCGCGCTACAGGCGCTGGAGGGCTCGAAGGGAGACGAGCTCTGCTCGGGCTGCCACGCAGACCTCAGGAGCGAAGCCGCGCGCCGCGCTCACAGTCATCATGCACCGGACAACGCAGGCAGCCATTGCGTCAATTGTCATATGGCGAAAAAGAATATGGGCCTCGCCTACGACCTGACTCGCTACCACCGCATTGGCTCGCCCACGGACCGAGAGCGCGTAGAAGGCGACCGACCGCTGGAATGCGCGCTCTGTCACATGGACAAGTCGGTCGAGGAATTGCTTTCGACGATGGAGCGGTTCTGGGGCAAGAGATACGACCGGCAGGCGCTGCGTCGGCTGTACGGCCCCGACCTGTCGATCAATGCCGTCGTGGCCACGCTTGCATCCGGCAAGCCGCATGAGCAAGGCACTGCGGTTGCCCTCGCTGGACACGACGCGCGTCGAGACTGGCTGCCTCTGGTCGTTCGCCAGCTGGGCAACGACTACCCCCTCGTGCGCTATTTTGCTCGGCACGCCGTAGAGCGCATCATCGGCGCGCCCCTCGCCCTCGACCTGAACGCCCCGGGGCCAGAAGTCATTCAGAGCGCGCAGCGTTTGCTCGCTCAGCGGCCAAAGCCCTAGCGCGGGTCACGTCAGGTACGGCCGCCGAAGATGCAAGAAGGAGATCCCATGACAAACGAACCCGAATTTGGTGTGCTGCCCGGCGTCGAGCTGACGACCGTGAAGGGCTTAGCGGCCGTGCGCGTGACTACGGACACCGCCTCCGGCCTCGTATTCCTACAAGGCGCCCATGTCGCGGCCTGGCAGCCCGCGGGTCAGACCGCCGTGATCTGGATGAGCGAGCAGGCCGTCTATGCCGATGGTAAGGCGCTGCGCGGCGGCATTCCAATCTGCTTTCCGTGGTTCGGCGCGCACCCACGACACGCGGGTTACCCGGCGCACGGGTTTGCGCGCACCAAGCCGTTCACGTACCGAGGCGCGCGCCGCGCCGCAGACGGGGCGAGCGAGCTAGAATTCGCGCTGGAGAACGATACGCAAACCGAAGCGCTGTTCCCGTATGCGTTCGAGGCTCGCCTGCGCGTCTTCTTCGGGCGCACGCTGCAACTGGAGCTCACGGTGACGAATCGCGACGCGCGAGCGTTCGGCTTCGAGGAGGCCCTGCACAGTTATTTTGCCGTCTCCGACGTTCGCCGAGTGCGCGTGCTCGGCCTGCATGGCGCGCGCTACGCCGACAAAGTAAAGGGCATGGCGCAATTCACCGAAAGCGCCGAGGAGCTCAGCCTGAGCGGCGAGACCGACCGCGTGTACGACAGCGTCGCCGTGTGCACGATCCGTGACCCGAACGCTCCGCGCGACCTTTCGATCGCAAAGATCAATTCCGCCTCTACCGTGGTGTGGAACCCGTGGTCGACTAAGGCCGCACAAATGCCCGACTTTGGCGGAGACGCTTGGCCGGGGATGTTGTGCGTGGAAAGCGCCAATGTGGGAAACGCGGGCATTGCGCTCGGCCCGGGCGCATCGCACACCCTGCGCGTGGCGATCTCCGCCACCTAGTGCAAGGCGGCGCGCTGTCTAGCAGCAGGCCCGAACCGTGGGGGGCTGCCCGGGCATGATTTCTTGCGCGAGACGTGACAAGCTGGTCCCTTTCTGAACTTTTCATTTTCGGACCTACCCGCTTTGGCGCAGCCTCGACAACGCATCACGCAGGAACGAGTCATCAGCGGCGGCCCCGCGCGCTTGATCGTGATGGAGGGGCCGCAGGCGGGTCAGAAGTTCAAGATCGACGGAGACGTCGTGCTTGGCCGAGCCATCGACTCGACGGTGGTGCTCGAGGAGCCCGAGGTCTCGCGCAGCCACTTGCGCATCACGCGCAGCCACGTCGGCGCGTACATCATCGAAGACATGGGGAGTCGTAATGGCACCCTGGTGAACGGGGTCCCGATCCAGAAGCAGTTTCTGGCGTTCGGAGACAAGATCCAGGTCGGGCCGCGGGTCCTACTCCTGTTTGCGCCCTTCGATCCGATCGAAGATCAACTGTTACAGCGTCAACGCCTCGAAGCGCTGGGCCGGGTCGGCGCGGGCGTGGCCCACGATCTGAACAACATGCTGGGCGCTATCTCCGCGAGCATCGACTTCTTAGGGCGGCTGCCGCCCGATCGCCCGGTGGGCTCGCCCGATGTGCGGGACAGCGTCGCGGACATTCGCACCGCCTTGTCGCAGGCCAGTGAGCTCGCGCGCGGCATTTTGAAGTTTGCCCGCGGTCGCAGCCGTGGACACGCGCTGGTCGACATCTCATCCGTTTGCCATGAGGTGATTCGCCTGGCCCAACACACATTCGACCGCGCGATCCTACTCGAACAAGAGATCGCGCCGAACCTCGTCGTATCGGGCGACCAGGCCGAGTTACATCAGGTGATCATGAACCTGTGTCTCAATGCGCGTGATGCGATGCCCGAAGGGGGAACCCTGCGGATCTGCGCCGAGCTCGTGGAGTACGGGCCAAGCGAGCGCGCGCGAGTGCGCGTGGCGATCGAAGACTCGGGCAGCGGCATCGACGCCGACACGCGGGCTCGCATCTTCGAGCCCTTCTTCACGACGAAGCCCGAGGGCGCAGGCTTCGGGCTCGGCTTATCGACGGCCCGGGACGTCGTGAACATGCACGGCGGGCAGATTGAAGTAGAGAGCACCCCCGAGCGCGGCACGAGCTTCTTCCTCTATCTGCCGGCCAGCACCGGCCAACCGCTGCCGGTGCGGATCACGAGCGGGCACCGTGAGCTTCGCCCGAAGAGCTCCAAGTCCGCATTGATCTTGCTCGTGGACGACGAAGAAGTGGTGCGGCGCAGCACGGCGCGCCTGCTCCGCCAAGCAGGCCATGAAGTGCTCGAGGCCCCGGGGGGCAAGGAAGCCACGCAGATCTACGCGAGCGGCGTCCGCTTTCCCGATTTGGTGATTTTGGACTTGGACATGCCGTATCTGAATGGCGAGCAAACTCAGCGCGTGATTCTGACCATCGATCCGAGGGCCCGCATTTTGTTCATGTCTGGGCACGAGGATTTCATCCGCGACAGCTCGACCAGCATCGGCAACGCCGCGGGCTACTTGCGCAAGCCTTGCAACGTGGCGCTGCTGCTGTCCACGGTGATGGATGTTTTGCTCACCGAGCCCGGGAGCGTTGACGCCAAAGAAGAGCGAACACGGCCAGGCCTCGGTCTCGGTACCGAGAGCTAGAAGACGAGCCGCTCACCGGTCGTCGTGACGGTGGACGGCTTGTTTTGGCCTTGAACGCGATCGCGGCCGCCCCACAAGACGAGCTCCTCGCCGGTCCAAACCGCGGCGCCGTATTCGTGCACCTCGCCCGACGGCCAGTCCGCGATCGCCTTCCAAGTGTTTCCGGCGACATCGTAGCTCGCGCCGTTCGTGGCCAGCTCACCGGCGCCGTTCAACGAAATCTGACCGCCGACGACGGCGACGACTCCTGGTCTCACCGTGAAGGCCACACCAGACCGGCGAACCGCCAACAAGCGAGCGCTCGGAGCTCCGCTCGTGGGCACCGTCGTCCAGGAGTTACCAGCCATGTACTTTCCGTCGTTACGGAGACCATTTTCGTCTCGGCCACCCCAGACGATGAAGTGCGAGCCATCCCAGACTCCAAAGCCACCCGAGCGGGCGCTGACGCCCCGGTTCAAATTGACCCAATGATCCGCGTTGATATCGTAGGAGAAGGCCTTGTCCTGCCGCCCGTTACCGAGATAGCCCCCGTCCAGGTAAAGCGCAGCGCCATTGAAGGCGAGCGCCGGACCCGAGAGCGCGCCGGGGTCGCCGCTATTCGTCGCCGCGGACCAGCGCCCTGCCTCGAGCCGATCGGAACCTGCCAGGGCGCCGTTGTTAGCGCTGATTCCGCCCCAAAACACGGCGCGGGTGCCGTCCCACACGCCGAACGATTGCGCACGGCGTGTCGCTGAGGAGCCCAGGCTGGTCCAGGTTTTTTTCAGAGGATCATAGGCCGCCGCGTCCCTTTGCGTGTTGTTCCCCGACGCGTCCACGCCGCCGTACACGATGACCGTGCTACCGGTCCAAACCGCGGTCGCCATCGAGCGCGGTGACGGCATGCCCGTGCCCCTGACCACCCAGACCCAGCTGTCGCTTGCAGGCGAGTAAATGGCGCCCGTGTCCAGCGCATCGTCATTGGCATCCAAGCCGCCCCAGATGAACACGGCCTGACCCATGGCCGTGCTCGCGGCCCGAGTACGCGCGACGAAGCCCGTTGGCGGGTCCGCCATATTCGTCCAACCTACGGTGCAGGCACTCGCGGAGCAGGTGCGGCCCGCATTGCAGGAGTGGCCGCACGCGCCGCAGTTCTGCTCGTCCGTCGCGGTGTCGACGCAGCTTGCGCCGCAACACGTCTGAAACTCACTACAAGCATTATCGCATGCGGCGGCGGGTCCCGCTCCGCCCACGCCGGGGTCGTTCGCCGCGCCTGCCAACGACGACCCGCCGTCGCTCACGCTCGTGCCGCCGCCCAGATCGGCGCCGCCAGACGACGGTGCTTCACCGCCGTCATCGCTCGTCGCGCTTCCGGCGGTGGGGGAGACGGAGCCCCCGGAGCCGACGTCCTGCGCACCGCCTTCGCCTGCGGAGAGCCGATAGGGGTCGCTCAACGCGCAACTCATGAGCGACGCTGCCAGCCCGATAGAGAGCCACGTGGCGGCGCGCACGGTCACAGCCAACCTCCGACTTGAACGCCGCTCGGAAAAGCGCGAACCGCTAGGTGCTCGCGCGTTGGCCTGCCGAGCGTGAGTAACAATACGCCGGTGGTCGCCGCCGCCGCGCCCACCCCAAAGCTCACCCAAGACAGCGTGCGGTTCGCGCGCCACTGATCGATGTCGTCCGCGGACGATGGCGGACAAGTCGGGTGGCAAACCGAATCTAGGTCCGACTTGTGATGTAGCGCCACGAGCCCCGTGTACGCCCCGAAGCCGACCCCCACTGCGCCGACGCCCAATGCAACATAGCCGAGCGTGTGGCGTGTGCTCAGGCTGCTCGCAGACGTCTGAAGCGACGCCGACGCGTTTGGCGCGCGGGCGACGTGGCTCGGTTGAGCGTCGAGCTCGACCAAATAACTTTGACCTTCTACAACGCTGAGCTCGCGCGCCGCGCGCATTTGGCCGGCGACGCGCACGGCAAAATGGTGGAGCCCGGGGTTCACCGGCCGTTCAACCCCGAGCAGGGCGGCCGGGGTGAGCCTGTCGTCGATCGTAACCTGGGCGCCATCACTGCTCGAAACCCCGACCACAATCAGCTTGAGCCGCGGCACACGCGCCCGTACCTCTTCGACCTCGCTGTGCGCAGTCTGCACCGCATTGACGTAAGCTTCCGGTGCGTCTTCCGACAACTTGAGCCGTGCAGTCTGCTCGTAAACGTCCACGGCTTCCAGAAGTTGTCCGAGCTTGGCCAAGCTGCGCGCCTGCATCAGCGCGATCGACGGCGCCGACACGAGTTGGTGCGCGCGCTTAAAAAAATCGCTGGCCTCGGCGTACTGCCCGGCGTCGAACGCCTGTGCGCCTTGCGTAGCCAGATCACGCGCCGCGGTGCGCGTCTCAGCGTCCTCTGCCGCGTGCGCCGCTGACACGCTCAGGGACAGCGAGCCGGCGAGCAACATCGCGTAACGCCGAACGGGCCGCATGCGCGCGCCGAATGTGACGCCAGATTTAGAAGCCAAAGTCATAAGAGCGTTTTCCATTGCTGCGAGGGCGAGAGGGCGGGACCGGTCGCGAAGGATTGACGACCGCATGGGTTGACGTTTTGCCGGGTGCGCCATGGGTCGCTGCGGCAGAGGCGTCCGGGCTCGGGCTCGGCTCGGATGGCGCGCTCGACGCCTGCTCGCGAATTGGCGGAGGCTCTTGCTCGGGCGTCGGCCTTGGCAGGGTAGAAGCCGTCGGGGTGGGCGCCGCCACGGCCGCGCGTCGCCCGCGAAGCAGCGAGCTCAGGGCCAGCCCCAAGCCAAGCGCCAACACCATGCTCACCGCCCAAACCCAGCGCCGCGCGGGCGGCGCAGCTGCGGCATAGGAGCGCCGCGCCACGGTGAGTGCCGAACGCGCTGGATCGGACGGCTCGCTGCCGGGCCGTGGCGCGTTTTGTGAGACGTGGGAGCCAGACTCCTTGGCGGACGGTCGGGATGACCGGCGCGGCATGAGCGACGCCAGATCCATACGCACGCCGGATAACGATCCGTCGAGCCACACGGCGCGGAGCGAGTTCGCGCTGATGTCCTCCTTGACGCCATGCTCGTATAGCCAAAGGGCGAGCGCCTCGCCAAGCTCCGTCATCGATGCCCAGCGGTTGTTGGGATTCTTCTGCAGACCGCGCTCGATCACGCGCCAGAGGTCGGCGTCGCCCGCCGAAAAGTCAGTCGTTGGTAGCACGCCATCATGGATGATGGCTTGCATCAGCGCGTTGTAGTTCGGACGGTCGAAGGGCATCTTGCCCGTGATCGACTCGTATAGGACGACGCACAGGGCCCAGACATCGGAGCGGTGGTCGATGTCTTCGCGACCGGATGCCTGCTCTGGAGACATGTACTCGGGGCTACCGAGAGCGACGCCCTCCTGTGTCAGCTTGCGGTCTTCGTTGGCGAGCGTCTGATCGACTTTGGCGATACCGAAGTCCAAGAGCTTGGGTTGCTGACGCCCGAATTCGTCCCGCGCGATCAAAATATTGTCGGGTTTGACATCGCGGTGCACGATGCCTTTGTCGTGCGCCGAGCGCAGGCCGTCCGCCAACGGCAAAAGGAGTTGAACCGCTTGAATGGCAGGCAAACGCAGCTCGCGACGCAAGACCGTGCCCAGGCTCTCCCCCTGCACGAGCTCCATCACCAAAAATGGATCGGCGCGGCTCGTCCAACCGAAGTCGAACACGCGCACCATCGCGGGATGCCCGAGGCGAGCCGCCGCGTGCGCTTCGCGGGCCATGCGCGTGCCCCCGGTCGTGCCGCCGAGGTCCGAATGAATCAGCTTCAGAGCGACATCGACGCCCAGCACCAGTGAGTGCGCGACCCAAACCACGCCCATGCCGCCTCGCCCGAGCGGCCGCACGAGCTTGTAACGATCCGCGATCACCGCGCCCGCCAAGTACTCCGTGCGCGGGACCGCGGCGCGCGCAGCCTTGCGCCCTGTCTCAGACAGCGGGCGCTCCGATGCACCGATCGTTTCTGGAGCGGGTTTGGCTGGTGCAGGCGTGATCTGGAGGACCATTCCTAGACCGATCAGGGTAGCGAGTGCATGTCAGGCGACAAGGGGATTGGGGCTCCTGATCGTCAAACGGCAGAGCGAGATACGTAATTAACTCCCCCTACAGCAACTGCTTCGAAACCACAGCTGCACACTCGTGGCCGACCTCGCTCGGGCAATGGCCCGCTGGCTCCCCCCCCCGGCGGTTGTCCGAATATTCATAACCTGAAAAAAAACCGGCGCACGGTTACCGCGCGCCGGTTCTGTCGCCTCATATCGGCCGCCCAATCTGTCCGGTGCTCAGAGAGCGCCGGCCGCCGGCGGGGCCGCACCCGCGGGCGCGTCGCCGCGATCCGGATCGCCGTCCGCGTGGCCGTGGTGACCGTGTCCGCGGCCGTGCCCCGGAAATTTCAAAGCTCCGGAAGCCACCGCGGTTGCGATCTCCGCCTGCGTCACGGCGCCGTTCTTGTCGGCGTCCGCGACACTCAGATGCTGCCAGCGCTGTTCACCCAGCTCGTCTTTGGTCAATGCGCCGTCGCTGTTTTGATCCATCTTGGCGAAGCGTTCGCTCGCGAACTTTTCAAAGGCCGCCTTGCGCTCTTCGGGGCTCACCTTGCCGTCGTGGTCCAGGTCAACCTTGGCCAAGTGCTCAGCCTTCATCTTTTCTTGGCCGGCTTTGAGCTCGTCCACGCTGAGCACGCCGTCGTTGTTGGTGTCAGCCTTGGCCATGAATGGTTGCATGCGTTCAGGCAGCTCTGCGACTTGCAACGACCCGTCCGCGTTCTTGTCGAAGCGCTGGACGAGCTGTTGGGGGTCGGGCGGGCCGCGGTGGTGCTGGTGCTCCCCGTCGGGCGTGGCATCAGGCTCACTTGCCGACGCGACCGGCGCAGCGGGCGCGGCCGCCGGAGCGGTGAGCTCGGCCTGCGCGCTTTGATCGACTGGCTCCGTGCTCGCGCCGGAGCAAGCCGCCATCGACAGGGCCATCAAAACAGAAACCATTGAGCTTATCGTCGAGGTGCGCATGAAGTTTGTTCTCCTTGAGTTCAAACCATCCGACGCGGGCCAAGGAGGCCCCCCTACGCGCCATGGACGTTTTTTTGGTGGGCATTTCTTTTGCGAGTGATTACGTCTACTTACCCTCCCAAGCCGGGGGCTCCGCCCAGCGCTCTGCAAGAAAAGCAGCGGTCCGCGTAGGAAGCGCTCGGGAGCCGGCGTCGAACCACGTAAGAAGAGGCAGCGTGAACGGCGCGGAGACAAGCATTGGACACCCTCGAGACGGCCGTCGATCGAGTCCTGAGTGGGGACAGCGCGGCCTTTCAGTCAATCGTGGACGCAACGAGTCGAAAGCTCGTGCGCCTGAGCACTAGAATTATGGGCAATCAAGCAGACGCGGAGGACGTGGTGCAGGAGGCGTACGTGAAGGCTTATCGAGCGCTCACGGCCGGCGGCTTCGACCGGCGAGCGAGCACCGCCACATGGCTGTATCGGATCGTGGTCAATGGCGCGATCGACGCCAAGCGCAGCCGCAAGCGTCGCGGTGAAGCGAGCGATCAACAGCTCGACCCCGGTTGGGACGGCGCCGCGCTCGCCGAAGCACGGGTCGCACTCACCGAATTAGACGAGTGGCTCGCGGCATTGCCCACCGAGCAGCGCGCAGCCCTCGTGTTGCAGAGCATGGAAGGCCTGAACAACACCGAGATCGCCCAGGTGATGGGGGTCAGCGAAGGCGCGGTAGAGCAGCGCTTGGTTCGCGCCCGCGCCACGTTGCGCCAGAAAAGAGAAACCTCGTGACCGACTTGGAAGACATCGATCGACGGCTGGCACGCCTGCGCGGCGCAACTGAGGCGCTCCACGCGAGCTCGGGCTTCTCGGCGCGTGTCATGGAAGCGCTGGCGGCCGAGGCGGCGCCCGGCTTTTGGGAGCAGGCTTGGCTCTCATCGCGGCGATTGCTGCCGGTTGCGGCGATTGCGGCGACGTTGGCCGTGGGCTGGGCCGTGCAGGTCGACCGCTCAGTGGACGACGAACTTGCCAACTCCTACGCCTCGGTTGGGTTCGAATGATGGACCGCGCGAAGCTGAGGGGCTACGGAGCGCTGCTCTTGGTTTTGGTGCTCGGCATCTTGCTGGGCGGCGCCGGGTCGCGGGCCCTACTGCAGCGTCGCTACGCGCGGCTCTTCAAGGATCGCTTTGCCGTCTTCGAGCATCGTCGCCTCGGTGCGCTGTCTCGCCGCCTAGAGCTGAACGACGCGCAAGAGGACAGCGTGCGCGCGGTCATGAGCAAGTACGGCCAGCAGCGCCGCCAGCTCACGCGCGAAATCATGGATCGCTGCGGCGCGCCTTTGCGAGCGCAAAAGGCCCAGATGGACGGCGAGATCCGCACGCTCCTGAACCCCGATCAGCAGGCACGATACGACGCGCTGATCAGGGACAGCAATAGCCGGCCGAATCCCGGAGATGGCGCTCCTCTCGAACCACTGCCTTGAGCGCCGGTCTAGGTCGTGCGCGCTCGGCCGCGCACTCCTGTGAAGGGCCTCGGCCGGGGATCGACCGGACCGCCAAGCGCCTCGTCGACGGTGACGATGCCGCCGTGGTACCGCCTGCTGGCTGACCCGCAGCTGCCCCGTACTGACGGGGGCGCCTGTTCGTGTCGCTACGAGCGTGCTTTCCTGAGCCTTTGCCAAGCCGCGCTGTGCGTTCTGGCTTGCCCGTCGCATGCTGTTCGAATGAAGGTCAAACGTATCGTCACCGATATCGGTGCCGCGGATCCGAAAACGGCTCAGCGCTTCTATCGTGATATTTTGGGGCTTGAAGAGCTGATGAACCTGGGTTGGATCGTGACGTACGGATCGCGCGCCAAAATGACCGTTCAAGTCAGCTTTGCTGCCGAAGGCGGCTCGGGCGCACCAACGCCGGATCTATCGGTGGAGGTGGACGACCTGGAGGAGGCGCTCCGCCGCGTCAGAGCCGCGAAGATCGCGATCGAATACGGACCCGCCGAAGAGCCCTGGGGCGTACGCCGCTTCTTCGTGCGCGACCCCTTCGGCAAGCTCGTCAACATTCTTGCGCACAGCGACGCCGAAAGCCCGTGATCCGCACCGGGACTCGCCGGGCGAGGCGACCGCGCTCGCGCGCGCCGCGCCCGGCTTAGCTGACGCGTCGGCGCGTCCGCCGCACCGTCTGATTGTCAGTTGTCGAACACGAGCTCGGAGCCGCGTGGAAATGCAGCGCGGAGCGCGCGCCGACTCGAGCGAGCAGCGCGCCGATTTCGGGCGAATACCGGCTCAGACACTCGGCGATCTGAGATTCGTCGCCGGCGCTTGCCATGGGCTGACGGTATCAGGCGCCGGCTGCGCCGGTCGAGCACCGACGCCGAAGGCTAAGCGCAATTCCACGCGACTCGTGATCATCAACCCCTGGTCCTCGCAACCGCGGAGCGACGCGAGCGTGAGCTCGAGGCGCTAGCGAGAGCTTTTGACACAGGTCGCCCCCCATTCGTCGCTCGCGATGAGGCGCCTGAATTGCTAGTCTCCGAACACATGGGGGACGACGAGGACTTCGAGGCGCAGGAGGGCAATCCACGGTAATACCCGAGCGCCCGCCGTGGACATCGCGGTTAAGAGGCTCGAGGCACGCCGGGTTGACGCATGACATCACTTGGACATCTGCGCCGCAGTTGAAGCGGCAAGCCGTGGCGAATGAGCGGAGGCTCGCAACGAACCTCCACGAATCGGAAATTGTTTGGCTACTTCGTGATCCCAAAAGCCACTAACGTACACTGTCAGGGTTGAGGACAAGACGGATTCTAATCCGCGTGAACTCTGCCGTTTAGACTGCAATCGTTGTTCGGCGCGCTCGATTTCGAGAGATCCTCGAGCGCCCGGATACTATGGAGCCCTCATGATAACTTCGAAGCACGCATCGGTAGTGGTTGGTTTGGCTGCTTTGCTGAGCCTGGCGGCAACTCAGGGTTGCGGTAGTGACACTGATACGGGCACCACCACCCCGACGGCGGGCGCGGGCGGTGCAGCTGCCGGCGCAGTAGGCGTCGCTGGCACCGCCGCCGGTGGCGTCAGCGGAGTCGGGGCCGGGGGCTCCGCGGCTGCGGGCGCGCCCTCCGGGGGCGGAGGCGGCGCAGCGGCCGGCGCCGCGGGCGCGCTGGGCGGCGGCGGAAGCGGCGGGAGTGCCGGCGGCAGCTCCGGTGGTGCTGGCGGCGCAGCGGGTGGCGGCGCTGGCGCCCCGGGGACAACAGGCGGCAGCTCCGGCGCCGGCGGCAGTGCCGGCGGGACCGCCACGGCCAGCTTTGCGGCCGTCAAGACGATCTTCAGCACCAGCTGCGGCGTGGGCGGCTGCCACAACACGGCTTCTGGTGAGCTCAATTTTCAAGGCACGACTGACCTTCATGGCTTGCTCACCCAGCCCATCGCCGCGGGTACGAAGCACTGCATCGGCACGACGGTCGTCGTACCGATGGACGCCGCCAGCTACCTGCTGACGGTCGTGAAAGGCAACTCCACGTGCCCCAAGGGCGGCGGCGGCAACATCGGGCGCATGCCCGACGGCTGCTCCACCGACCCGAACGCCAACCGAAAGTGCCTGACGGACGCGCAGATCAAGACGCTCAGCGACTGGATCGCGGCAGGCGCTCCCGCCAACTGAGGCCAAGCCGGCCGCTCTTCGAGCCTCACACCATCGAGACGCGCTTCATGAGCGCGCCGCAGAGCTTGGACTGCGGGTCCCGCACGCGCTCGATGGCCAAGCCCGCGCGGAAAGCGACACTCGCGCTTGCTTCGTCGCCCATGACGACGTGACAGATGCCGAGTAGCTCGTGGTCCGAAGGCTCGGCGTGGGCCGCTACAAGGGCCGTGAGCAGGTGGCGTGCGGCGCTGTGGGCCTTGACCATGGCGGGCGTGGCCGGCTTGGGCGCACCCTTCATGAGCACCATGAGCTGGAGCGCTTGGCGCTGAGCCTCGACGCGGTAACCGGCGAACTCCGGACTGGCAAAGAGCTCGCGGTAGCCGTCGTACGCGCCGCCCGCATCGCCATTTTTGGCTCGGCCAATGATCTCCTTAATCGAGCGCACCAAAGCTTCGTTTGCCACACCTTTAGCCTAGCCCCCGTCTGCGCGAGCGGAAATCGAATTGGTCGGGCGCGCTGATCCGGCGCCTAATCCTCACCGAAGTTGGATCGCGCCGCCTGCTCAGCGCGCGCGCGCGCCGGCTCGGCCCAGGTGGAGCAGCGCGGCCGCCACCGTCGCAGCCAGCGCGCACAGTGTTTCGAGCTTGGGTCGCTCGTAGACGATGTAATCGCGGCCGATTACGTCATAGCCCGCGAGATGCCGAACGTGGCGCAGCAGCTCGTCGTCCGGCAAGTCGAGACTCGCGATCGTCGAGATGGAGGCGGCCTCGTCGAAGGGCGCGCCGAACTTCGACAAGACCGCCCGCAGCGCGCCCTGCGGTAGCGGCCAATCCCCGTCGGGCGAAACGATCCGAAGCAGCGGGCCGTCCACGCGTAGAAAGACCGATGAGAGCTCGCCCGTGGCGGATGAGAACTCGTGGATCTTGAACACCGTGAAAACCTAGCCGCCTTGCCCGACCGGCGCGAGCCAGCAAGGGCCGCGATTCGGACGAGCGAGAGTCGGCCCCGCTGGTGCCGGGCGCACGGGTCGTGCGAAGGAAGCGATCATTAGACACGCTAGTCAAACGGCGATGGCTCGACCGCGCAGTGCACACAGAAGCGCCCCAATTTGAGCCTCGCGGCGCGCGCTTGGGGCTAATGGCTCGCACACACGAGTGGGCGGTGTATGTTTCGCGACATGAGCAGTGAGAGCTACCACGAGCCTATCGAGCTTTTATCCGAAGCCACCAAGAACACGCACCGTGCCATCGTTTCCCTCGGCGAAGAACTGGAAGCGATCGACTGGTATCAGCAGCGCGCGGAGGCGTGCACCGACCCCGAGCTGAGCGCGATCCTAATCCACAACAAGAACGAAGAGGTGGAGCACGCGATGATGGCCCTCGAATGGCTGCGTCGCACGAATCCCATCTTCGATGAGCACATCGCGACATACATCAATTCGAGCGGCCCCATCCTGGAAGTCGAAGAGATGTCGACCGGCGGAGGGGAAGGCGGCCCCAAGGGTGATGAGAAGAAGAAGCCCACCTTCGCTAGCAGATCCGGCTCGCTAGGCATTGGTAGCCTGAAAGGAAAGAAGTGATGGATCTGCTGAAGCGACAGAAAGCACCCATTGTCGACGAGGCGTGGAACCAGATAGACGACGAAGCACGGCGCGTGCTGAAGTTGCACCTGGCGGGTCGGAAGTTGGTCGACTTTTCTGGGCCACACGGCTGGGATCTGGGCGCGGTGAATACTGGCCGGCTGAAGCACATCGACCATGGCCCGGTCGAGCACGTCGGTCATGCCATCCGCGACGTAAGACCCCTGATCGAACTGCGCGCGCCGATTTTATTGCCGATTTTGGAGTTGGATTACGCCGCCCGCGGCGCCTCGGACTTGGACTTGGATCCAGTTGTCTTGGCCGCCGAGAGCGTCGCACGCGCAGAAGACGATGCGATTTTCCACGGCTTCGCTGAAGGCAAAATCACCGGCATCATCGAAGCCAGCCCGCACACCCCGATAGAGGTTCGCTCGAGCCAAGCGTGGCCGACCGCGGTGAGCGCGGCCAAAGAGGTGCTGCGAATGGCGGGCATCGACGGCCCTTACGCGCTCGCGCTGGGCATCGACGCTTACGATGAGCTCACGGCCGACGGAGAAGACGGCTATCCTCTCCGCAACCGGATCGAAGAGCGCGTCACCGAAGGCTCGCTGATCTGGGCGCCGGCCCTCAAAGAGGGCGCGGTATTGATGTCCACCCGCGGCGGGGACTACGAGCTGACGGTCGGCCAAGATCTTTCCGTCGGTTACGCGTCGCATGACCGGACCACGGTCGAGCTGTATCTGACGGAATCCTTCACGTTCCGAGTCCTCGAGGACAAAGCCGCCATCTTGCTTCGCCGTCTGCGCTGATCGGGTAACGCCCCGGGGCTTCTGATACCCGCGGCTCCGAGGCGTAAGTCTCGCCAAAAACATGGCCATTTCGCTCGATCTTCCGCCGCCACCGCTCGGCCTCAAAGGGCGCGCGGCGGAGCTCGTCACGCTCGGCAAAGCGGTGGAATCCGCGGCGCCGACGCGGCTCGCCCTAGTGGGCTCGGGCGGCAGTGGGAAGTCCATGTTGGCCAATGCCTTGGCGCACCGCTTGGCCGGATTCTTCGGCGGGCGCGTGCATTGGTTTCGCGTGGGATCATGGGACTTCTACACGTTGACAGAGATGCTTTCGTTGCGCTTCGGGGTCGACGGCGAGAACCGCGTGGCCCGGCTCAATGCTTTTTTCAAAAGCACTGGCCCGCGCTTGATCGTGCTCGACAATCACGAGGATGATCGGGCGATGGCTCGCTTGCTCGATGCGTTCGCCAAAGCACCCGTCACATTCCTGATCACTGCGCGGCGCTGCTTGCTGGCTGGAGTGCTCATTTTTCCTGTTACGGCGCCCCTGGTGACGGCAGGCCGGAGCGCCTTTCCGCGGGTGGCGCGGCTGACGCGCATGCTGCGCTGGAACCCGCTCGCGCTCGATATCGCGGACGGAATCGTGAGCTCGGGCGGCGCGAACGTGATTGAGCTCCAAGAATTTTTGACTCGGCGCGGCGTGCAGCGCGTGCGCGCGGTCAAACACGAGGATGACCTTCCTGAGATCGCGCTTCTGGTGGAGTGGGCTTGGAGACGCTTGGCCCCGGCTAGCAGGCGCATGCTGGGGGTGTTGGCCCACATCGAGGGGGACCACGTCGACCTCGAGTCATTGGCGCGCCTGGCCGGCGTTCGTGCCCGCGTTGCTCGAGCCCTCGATCCATTGGCCCAATGGCACCTAGTTCAGGAACCGGTCGCCGGGCGCTACACGCTGCACGCCGTCGTCCGCCATGCGGTCTTGCCTCGAACTGCGCCCTCGTCTGAACAGGTCTTCGATTACTATGTCACGCTGCTCGAACGTCATCCCGAGCGCCTGCGGCTCGAGCAAACCCATCTCTTCGCGGCGATGGATCACGCGCACCGCACGAGCAATCTCGAGGCCATGTTGCGGGTGGAGGCGCTGGCCCGGCGACTAGCCGGTCTCGACGATTGATGCCGCTCGGCGCCGGCGCACGGCGCCGCGACGTGTTGATCTGAACGCGCGCGGAAATTGACCATCCCTTTGCTCGGTTTCACCAATCGAAGGCCGCCGTGCCGGCCGGCAAAATGGGGCATGCCCGATCCGATGATCGTGAAGGCCCAAATCCAACAAGAATCGAGCTTCGAGATCTTCATGATGGCCGCGGGCGCGTTCAACTCCGGGGAAGACGCGGTGTTGGGCTGTGGCAAGTACAACCCGCGGGCGCAAATCTATGGGACGGCGATTGCATCTCACTATCACCAATTCGCGAGAGCAACGGGCTGGCCAGACCCTTATTGAGCGGGGGACGGCGTGCGCGTCTTGAGACTGTCCACCGCGTGCACGGGCGCCATGTCACCCTTCATCAGGTGGGAGATCGCGCTGTAGACGAGGCGTTGGCTTTCGAGCATGCCTTTACCGGCAAACACCGACGACACCACGTCAATGCTGAAGTGACCGCCACCACCGGTGACTACCGCGGCTGCGCCCGGGATGGCTTGCTCGATGGCTTCGCGCAGTGCTTCGACGACCGAGCCTTGAAAATTAGTAGGATGCGATGACATGGGCAGTAAACTCCGTGACACGAAACTCAAAAGAGGTCAGTAGCGCGGCACGCTCGGGTCCACCGCTTCGGACCAGGCGTGGATGCCGCCACGCAAGTTGTAGACGTTCCGGAAGCCCTCGCCCAGCACTTGCTCGGCTGCGCTTTGGCTACGCATACCGTGGTGACAGATGAACGCCACCGGCGCGTTCCGATCGAGCGAAAACAAGTAGGCTTGCCCCGCTTCGTCCAACGAGCGGGCCGCCGCGACGCTCGCCAATGCCCGTTCATGCTCTGGACGAACGTCGAACAACTCCACCGCGCCGCGATCCAACATGGATTTCAGCTCGACGGGGCTGAGTTGCTTCACGGTGGCCGGCTCGTTCGGGTTGTCGATCTTGAAGCCGGCGGCGGCGCCGTCCACGAAGTCGATGACCATGCCGTCGGCGCGGCGCGCGCTCGCAGCGTCCAAGTATAAGGCGAGGCCGGAGATCTGGACCTCGACCGTGCTCGCTTCCCTTACGGCGAAATACAGGTCGTTCTGGAAGCGCGCGTCGATCTTCAGATGCAGCACCTCTCCGTCGGCCTCGCCCAAGGCGCCTTTAAAGGCCGCGAGAGCTCCCGGGGTGATCGTGATCTCGGGCAAGGGCGGCGGTGCAACGGGCTGACCGAGCAGTTGCTGGAGCTCACCGGACTCTTGCAACGCGCGCACGATGTCGCAGCCGCCCACGAACTGCCCGTTCACGAACAACTGGGGAATGGTCGGCCATTGAGAAAATTCTTTGATGCCATCGCGGAGCTCGGCGGAGCTCAGCACGTCCACCGTCTCGTACTCCGGCAAGAGCTCGTCCAAAATGCCCACCACCTGCGCGGAGAACCCGCACTGCGGGCCCTGGCGCGTCCCCTTCATGAAGAGCACGACCGGGTTTTGCGCAACTAGACTAGAGATACGGTCGCGAACGGCATCGGGGATCATGATCGTGACCGGGCGTGTAGCACCGGGCCGCGGCGCAATCCAATCAGCGTCAGCATCAACAGCGCAGAAAATAGCGCCACACCGAACCCGCCGCGGGTGACGCGCGCCACGCCGCAGCCGCCTGATCTCGAGCCCGTCTTGGAGGGCGCCCCTGAAGCGCTCGCCCCGCCGCTGTTCGAGCCCGCGCCAAGGCTCGTTCCCCCGCCATTGTTCGAGCCCGCGCCCACCAGGCCTCCGGCGCCGCCTGAATTGAACGGCTTGGAGTCGTTGGTGCCAGGCATGATCACCGCGTCCGCCCCCGCCTGGCTCACGAAGTTGGTTGCGTCGCTATCTTCGAGGCCGAAGGCCGCGCGCGCGAGCGTCACAACCTGACTTTACCGATCGCGCCGGGGCGGGCCAATCGGGGCGGCTACGAGCCCGCCCCGGCCGATCCGCAGCGTCCTCTATCACGATGAAGGGGCCGCCAAGCTCACGCCGGCTTCTTGTCGCCGTGCCGACCGTGGCCGAGCTTACCGTCCGCGTGGGCTTGTTGCAGCTCCACTTGCGATACTTTGCCGTCCTTGTTGGTGTCGGCGATTTGGATATGTGCCCAACGCTTTTCGCCGACTTCATCCTGGGTCAAGAAGCCGTCGTTGTTCTTGTCCGACTTCTTGAAGTGCTCCGCGGCATGCTGCGCGCGATCGCCCTCCGACTGCTTACCGTCATGCTCACCCGAGCATTGCGGGCGGGCGCCGTCGCGCCCCTCTGCCAGGGCGAGTGAGGATGCAAACCCAGCCAGTGCGAGGACTGCCATACCGAGACCAATGCGAGTGCTGATGCTTTTCATGTGCGTTCCGTCTCCTTCGCTCAATCCGACGTCGGAGCGCACCGGGGCCCTACGCACAAAAGATTTCTTGGGCAAACGACGCAAAACCGACACACCGGCTACATTCCTACGCCACTGCTATGGGCGGAGCCGCGGGCTTGGCCCGAGAAATGCCGACGAGTCGAGGCCGACAATGGTATGAGTCAGGCTCGATGAAAAAATCTAGATCGCTTCCCGTTGGGACAGCGTGCCAGGCGCGCCGTCTTCTCGGCACGCTGCCGTGGTTCGGCAGGCCGTCATGACCGACGCAGCAGAGGCGTTGGTCGTGGCCGAGGAGCCCTCGCTCGAGCCTCGCAAGCGCCTGAACCGGTCGGAAAAGCGGCAAGCCTTGCTCGACGCGGAGCCACTTACGCTCGGATCCACCTGGGCACGCGTATGGTGCAAAAGCATGCAAACGGACGGCCGCCTCGTGGTGGGTGGCTGGCCCGGAACGCTGGCGGAAGCTCGGGCCCGCGTGCAGGGTCACCTGGGCGGCGAGTTGCAGCGGCGCCGCATGCCTTCCCTCAGCATCGAGGAACTTTCGGTAGCGACGAGCGCCGCGTACCAACGGGCCAAGCGGGATTGGCTGACCGCGGCGCGCGACATGCGCCCGAAGGGCTCACGTTCCAGCGATGGCGACGACGACGACGGTGACGAGTGAAAGCTCCCGAAGCCGTACCGTTGTGCAAAGTCACGATGCAGTACCGAAGAGGCGCGGGCAAAGTATTCGAGCTCGAAAGCGCCGGCAAGCTGCTGGACGTGCATGTGACGCCTAGGCAGGAGTCGGACAGCGCCGGCGAATGGCAGGTCGCCGCTCAGGATCGCCGCGGTGGGGACGCCACCGTGATCGCCGAATGGGGCCAGACACGTGGCGAGGCTCTGGAGAAGGTCAGCCGTGCCTGGAACGAACAAATGAGCGAGCGCAATTTGAGCGCCTTCGATTGGGTAGCGGTCACGAAGACCCTGCAGGCCATTCGAGCTATTTGAGGGCCCCTCGAATGGCGAGTCGGTCGATCTCGCGGCCGATGCAGTCCCGGCTGGCTTCGTTGCTCCAAATGACCTACCGGGAGGACGCGCCTTTGTCGCGCCTCGCGAGCCGGGCGCCTCGACCGCGATCATCCACTGACTCAGCCTTTCGAGGGCCATAACGGTGGTGACGCGCTCGGGTTTCGCCCGCGGCCCGTAGTTGCTTGCAAAGGCCAGCCGCGAGCCACAAGCTAGATCCGGTGTCGACGCCCGATTCAGCGGACGAGGCCTTCGATTTCATCATCGTGGGCAGCGGCTTTGGCGGCAGCGTCAGCGCGATGCGCCTGGCACAAAAAGGCTACCGAGTGGCGGTAGTCGAGGCCGGGAAGCGCTGGTCGGGCAGCGATTTTCCGAAGACCAATTGGAACGCCTTCAAGTACTTCTGGGCGCCCAAGCTGCGTTGCTTTGGCATCCAGAACATCACGCTGCTGAAGGGGGTGATGGTGCTCCACGGTTCGGGTGTGGGCGGCGGTAGCCTCGTGTACGCCAACACCTTGATGCGCCCCTTGCCCAGTGTCTTCGACGATCCGTCCTGGAGCCGCACGGTGCGCTGGGAATACGAGCTCGCGCCCCACTATGAAACTGCGCGTCGCATGTTGGGCGTGACCGAGAACCGCGCGCTGATGGAGGGTGAGCGCACGCTCGAACGCGTCGCCGCGCGCATGGGATTTGCCGATACATTCCACGCCACGGACGTGGGTGTCTTCTTCGGCAAGCCGAACCTCACGGTTCCGGACCCATACTTCAGCGGCGCGGGCCCAGAACGCACGGGCTGCACGCTGTGTGGCGGCTGCATGGTCGGCTGCCGCTTCGGCGCCAAGAACACGCTCGACAAGAACTACTTGTACTTTGCGGAATCCTGGGGCGCTCGCGTCTTCGCGGAGCTGAAGGTCACGCGTTTGATTCCTGTAACCGGCGGCTACGAGGTCGAGACAGAACGCGCCACCGCACTGTTCGGTTCGGCCGGGCCGCGTTTGCGCGCCCCACACGTGATCGTGGCCGCTGGCGTGCTTGGCACCGTGGAGCTTCTGCTCAAAAATCGCGACCAATACCGGACCTTGCCCGGACTCTCTCCTCGGCTCGGCGACTTCGTGCGCACCAATGGCGAGAGCTTGCTCGGCGCGACGAGCTTTGACGCGCATCGCGAGCTATCGAGGGGTATCGCGATCGGCGCCGCCTTCCACCCCAACTCGTTGACCAAAATCGAGAGCGTACGCTACCCAAGTGGTTCCGGCGCAATGCGCCTGCTGGGCGTGCCTCTGACGCCTGATGGCACTGCCCTCACGCGGCCGCTGAAAATGTTGGGTCGGATGCTGGCGCGTTTGCCGCGCATTCTTCGGCTATGGCGCGTGTCGGACTGGGCGCGCAGCACGGTCATCTTGTTGGTCATGCAGTCGGTCGATCAGCACCTCCGGCTGCGCCTCGGGCGATCGCTGCTTGGGCGCAAGCTCGAAAACAGTACGACCGCTCAGCCGGTGCCGAGCTACCTGCCCATCGCGCAGCAAGCCGCGGAGTTATTGGCAGAGGAGCTGAAGGGCGAGGCCCAGAACGTGATCTCAGAGGTGTTGCTTCGCACGCCCGCAACCGCTCACATCCTCGGCGGCTGTTGCATTGGGCAGGACGCGGAAAACGGCGTCATTGACGAGCAACATCGGGTCTTCGGCTATCCAGGACTTTACGTATGCGACGGCAGCGTGGTGCCAGGCAATCTGGCCGTGAATCCAAGCTTGACGATCAGCGCTTTGGCAGAGCGTTTTGCCGCGTTTTTTCCGCGCGCGCCGGGCTTTGGCGAGGCCGAGCTCAGCGCGCGGCAAATTCACTTTTCGACGCATAGTTAGCGTCTCATTCGCGGTTGGTCGAAGCTTAGGCCCTCGAGTGCTGAGTCGGTCGATGGTCGCGGCGGGGCTCCCCAACTGGCGAGGCGCGACGAAGGCGCAGACTGCCGGTCGTAACTGTGAAGCAACGAAGTGAGCCGGGGAAGCCCGGGTGCATCGGCCGCGACGGCGATCATCGACTCAGCCATTCGATCGGCCCTTGAGATATCGAGCATGGGAACTGCCGGCAGCCACGCTGCAACGCACAAGGCTGCTAAGCTGTTGAGCCATGGAGACCGACTTTTCCACGCTTTCACTCTCGCCCTCTTTATTGGCGGTGGTGGCAGAGCTCGGCTTTCAAAAAATGACGCCGATTCAAGCCCGGACCCTGCCGGCGCTCTTGAACGGCCAAGATCTGGTCGGCCAGTCTCGCACTGGCAGCGGCAAGACCGCCGCGTTTCTGCTGCCGATCCTGCACAAGCTGATCGATGAGCCGCGGGGTACCACCCGCGCGTTGGTGCTGACGCCGACCCGCGAGTTGGCGGCGCAGA
>CAXSGJ010000036.1:0-1244 GCA_964236865.1 uncultured Polyangiaceae bacterium | reverse complement strand
CCTTCGCGCTGCCCATCCTGCAGCGGATCGAGAACCAATCCCGCGAGCTGAGCGCGCTCGTGCTTTGCCCAACGCGCGAGCTGAGTGCGCAAGTGGCGCGCGAGATCCGGCGGCTCGGGCGCAAGCACCCTGGCCTATCGGTGTTGGTGCTCGCGGGCGGAGAGGCGCTGGGCCGGCAGCGAAGTGCTCTGGAGAAGGGCGTGCACATTGCTGTTGGAACTCCGGGTCGCGTGCTCGATCACCTACGCCGGCGCTCGCTGCGCGTTCATGCGGTCGTCAGCGTGGTGCTCGATGAAGCTGACCGCATGCTGGACATGGGCTTTCACGACGACATGGAGAAGATCCTGAAGGCCTTGCCCTCGGATCGGCAGACGGTCTTTTTCTCGGCCACCTACCCGAGTTCGATCGATGCCTTGTGTGCAAAGCACCAACGCGAGCCTGTGTTCGTTAAGGTCGAGAGCGAGCCTGAAGAGGCTTCGGAGATCAGTCAATGCCTGGTTCACGCCGAGCCCGAACAGAAAATTAGCGCGCTGCGTTGGGTGCTCGCGACTCATCCGCACGAGTCCGCGCTGATCTTCGCCAATCTCAAAGCAACCGTCGCAGAGGTCGCCAAAGTGCTGGCAAACGCTGGTGTTGCCGCGGACAGCCTACACGGCGATCTGGAGCAATTCGATAGAGATCGGGTGCTCGCCAAATTTCGCAATGCCAGCACGCGCGTGCTGGTCGCCACCGACGTGGCGGCGCGCGGCATAGACATCGCAGACCTAGATCTGGTGGTGAACTATGACTTGCCGTCCCAGCCGGATATCTATGTGCACCGCATCGGGCGCACGGGCCGGGCCGGCAAAACCGGCGTCGCGGTGTCGTTACGGAGCGCGCGTGACGCCGGTAAAGTCGCCGCGATCGAGCAGTTTACGGGCGCAAGGCTAAAGCTCGTCGAACGCGAGGCCGTGCCCCGCGCCGAAAAGGAGCAATTTGCCAAAGCACTGGAACGGGATGCGAAGATGGCCACGCTCCGCATTTCGGGCGGACGCAAGGAGAAGCTGCGTCCGGGTGATATCCTCGGCGCGCTTACCGGGGAAGCGGGCGGCCTCGACGCTGGGGACGTCGGCAAGATCGAAATCCACGACCATTTTGCTTACGTCGCGGTTAGCAAGACCGTCAGTCGAGACGCGCAACTCAGCTTAAGCACGGGCCGAATCAAGGGCCGCAAGTTCCAAGTAACCGTCGAAGACTGACGCCGG
>CAXSGJ010000035.1:70647-71453 GCA_964236865.1 uncultured Polyangiaceae bacterium | reverse complement strand
GGTTCGGGCACTGGCTGGCGTGCCGACCGCCCCCAATTGTTTCACCTACGCGCCCGAGAACGCGAAGAACGCCGTGGTGTCGCCCCGGGCCTCCTTCAAGCGCTGCAGGTTCAGCTCGTGCTCGTGGTCGAGCATGCTCTGCAGGCGCTTGCGCGCGACGTAACGCTCGGTGTGCCCGTAGATGGCATCGCTCACGGCCATGTCGTAGGCGGAGATGCTCTTGGCGATGGTGCCCGCGGCGCCGCCCACGCGGAAAAACCAACGCACCACTTCCTGCCCCGCGCCAATCTCGGCGAACGTGCCGTAACGGCGCGGGTCGAGGTTGATGGCCAGCGCCTTTCGGTGCGTATCGAGCGTGCCGTCGGTGACGAGCGAGGTGCGGGGTGCCATGTCCGGTCATTGTGTCGGCTGGGTATCTCGACCAGATGTCGAGTCCGCCGACGCTGGCGGATTGTATGTCCGAGCCCCCGGCCTGTCAGGTTAGAAGCGGCCAACACTCGATAATTCCTGACACTTCGTGACGTTCACGATCCAGTGCCGCGGCAATGGTGGCCGAGGGTATCCTCGGCAAATGCTGTCGACGCAACCCGTCCCGCCCGCGTTGCGCGGCTTGCTCGACGCCATTTGGACCTTCACCGGCGACGGGCGCACACAGCGCATCGTGCCCGACGGTTGTCTCGATTTCTTGTTCGATTTGGATACGGGAACCGGCAGCGTCGTCGGCCCGATGACGCGCGCGCAGCTGATCACTCCGCCCGCCGGCTCGCGCGCCCTCGGGGTGCGCTTCCGCCCCGGCCAGGCCTCGC
>CAXSGJ010000035.1:63252-70637 GCA_964236865.1 uncultured Polyangiaceae bacterium | reverse complement strand
ATCGATGCTCATGCCCACGAGCTGCTCGACGCCGACGGCGAGCTCGATGGCCTGACGCGCACCCGCGCGCTCGCGCTGCATTTGGCCGAAGCGCGCACGCACGCGACGCGCGAAGCGATGATCGCGAAAACGCTGCTGGACGCGAGGATGCGCACGCGCCCCGCCGACGCACGGCTGGAGCGCGCGATCGATGCGTTGCAACGCCGGCATGGTCGACTCGCGGTGAGCGGCTTGGTCGAGCGCGCGGGGCTCGGCGAGCGTCAGCTCGAGCGCCGTTTCTTGGAGCGCGTCGGAATGGGGCCCAAGCGGCTCGCGCGCGTGTTGCGCTTCGCGCGAGCCAACGCCCTGATGCGCGACGGGCACCCGCAGATCGAGGTCGCGCTCCGTGCCGGCTACAGCGACGAACCCCACTTGTTGCGTGATTTTCGGGCGCTCTGCGGCGTCACTCCAAAGGCGCTCGCGCAGGAACGCCATGTCGGATTCGTCCAAGCCAGCGTGCACCCCGACGACTAAATCCGAGGCATGCCCCGCAGCAAAATGACTCTCAACAAGCTTACTCCCCTGCTCGTCGTCGACACCATCGAGCCCTGCTTGGCCACGTACCAAGCCCTCGGCTACGAAATCACCGTGCGCGTTCCGGATTCGGGCCCGCTCGGCTTCGTGATCCTTCAGGGGGCCCCCGGCGAGCTCATGCTGCAATCCCGCGCGAGCTTGGCCGAAGACCTGCCGCCGGTCGCCAAGAAGAAGCCGAGCCATCTCCTGTATGGCGAGGTCGCGTCGCTCGCAGCGGCCGAGAAAACGCTGAGCGCCGCGACCGTGCTCGTGCCCCGACGCAAGACCTTCTATGGCGCGAACGAGACGTGGTTCGAGCTGGAGAATGGGATCATTTTGGGTCTCGCTGAGCACGCCGGTTAGCCGAACCAGCTCCTGCCTCGGTCTCGCGCGGGCGATTTCGTGAGGGGAGGTTTCGTGGCAGCCTGCGTACTGTCGCAAGTCGGGGGGCACGAATGAAAGGGATGATCATGAGTCGGGGATGGATCTTGGGTCTATTGAGCGCAGCGCTGAGCATCGCTTGCGGGGGCAGTGACGCCGCAGGCGGTGATTCGGCAGGATTGAGCGCGGAGGCGATCGCCGGCGTCGAGGGCATCTACACGCTCGACGACTTGCGCAAGAATCCGAGCGCGTGCGATGCACCGGGTCCTTCGACGCTCGCGAGCCTGAGGGACAAGCTGTTCTTCGTCGCGAGCGGCGAGGTGTTCGCACAGAAGTACGTGCTGCTCGCTTCTTGCAACAGCGTGAGCGACTGTCAGTCCAAGCGCACCGCGTTGCTCAATAAGCTACCGAGCGCGCCTACCGACGAAGAGGTCGATGCGATGCTCGAAGCGAGCCGCGGCTGGCTGAACACGGCGATTGCCCTCGCGGCCTTTGCTGGACTGCGGCAAGGCGAAGTGTGCGGGCGCTGGAAGTGCGTGATGTCGATCTCCGGGTTGGGATCATCACGATCCGGCGGGCGTTCTCGGAGGGCGAGGTCGTTCCTCCCAAGTCTGGACACGATCGGGTCGTTCCGATCGCGCCTCGGCTGGCGGAGCTGGTCGGTCCGGCGCTCAGCGGCAAGCTGCCAGCCGCGCTGGTCGTTGTGAACCGGCGCGGCGAGACGCCATCACGGCAGGCGGTCTGGACGCGCCTGAACAAGCTACAGGCGCGCCACGGCCTGGAGCTCCGAAGCTTCCACTCGCTCCGGCACTACTTCCTGTCGGCGCTCGTGCGAGGCGGAGCCAACCTCGAGGCGGTCCGCGAGCTTGCGGGTCACTCGAAGCTGCTCACCACGCAGCGCTACGTGCATGCGACAGGAGCCGATCTGCGCGACGCCATTTCCCGACTTTGGGTAACTGGCGGGAAAGGGCAGATCGGGTAGTCTTCTAAGTCTCGAATACCTAACGTCAAACAACAAAAAAGTGGTCGGGGCGGGCGGATTCGAACCGCCGACCCCTTGACCCCCAGTCAAGTGCGCTAACCAGGCTGCGCTACGCCCCGGACCGCTCCTCGCATCGGGTCTCCGACCGAAGGGCTCGCGGAACCTAGTCGTTCCGCCACCGATTGCAACCCCAATCATTCCCGCGCTCAAGGCGTGCTCAGGCGGCGTTCGCCCAGAAATCTTTTTTGGGACGACGGCATCCCGCGCGAGCTTGAGTTCACCGAGCGCCGGGCCGGGCGGGGGGCCCGCAGCCAGTGCGCACTCGCCGCGCGATCCAGGTGCAGTGCTGGCCATCTCCAGCGATTCAAGGAATGATATTGACTTTCGTTATCAAGAGGGTCATTGCAAGCGCATGCTTTCTGGTTGGTACGCACCGGCCGGCGCCAAAAGGGACGACAAATGACCGTAACTACGAAGAAGAAATCCAGCTACCTGATGTGCGCCGTGGCGCTAGCCGCGGCCGCAGGCTGCTCGGACGCCAGCGACGCGGTGGTCTCGCCGGCCGGCGGGGATGCAGGTGCCGGCGGAGACAGCTCCGTGGACGAGGCGACGCGCAGCGCGGTCGTCAAGAACTACAGCGCGAACCTTGCCCAAGGCTACGCCGATTCAGTGGCCGACGAGCAGGCCTTCAAGACCGTGGTCGACGAGTTCTTGGCCGCCCCCACCGAAGCAACCCTGACCGCCGCCCGCGACTCTTGGCTCGAGTCGCGCGCCCACTACTTGCTGACCGAGGGAGCGCGTTTCTACAACGGCCCGATCGACCGGGATCCGCCCAACTACGAATCGCTCGTCAACTCCTGGCCGCTCGATGAGGCGTACATCGATTACACAACCGACGCGCGAGGCCTCGTCGACGAAACATCCGGCGTGGTGAACAACCCCGAGCTCTTGCGAGACATCACCGTCAAGGGTTTGGATGATCTGAACGCGCAAGGCGGCGACGAAAACATTTCGGCGGGCTACCACGCGGTCGAGTTTTTGCTCTGGGGCCAAGCGCTCAAAGACGTCGGTCCGGGTGAGCGTCCGGCGACGGACTACGTCGTCGGTGGGCCGCGCCAGAATGCGGACCGCCGCGCTACGTACCTGACGGTGGCCATCGATGGCATCATTGCGCACCTGACGGACGTGCGCGACGCCTGGAAGCCAAAGGCCAAGTACCGAGTCGACTTTGAGGCCGACACGACCACTGCGTTGACCGACATGTTCACGGGCCTCGCCAAATTCAGCAAGGGCGAACTGGGGTCGGAGCGCATCGCGGCCGCCTACAAGTCGAAGGAGCGTCACGATCAGCATGACTGCTTCAGCAGCGAGACGCTCGTCGATTACGAGCGCGATGCACGCGGCATTCAGAACATCTACCTCGGCGTGTACGGCGACAATGACGGCCCCGGCTTGGACGAGCTCGTGCACGCGGCGGACCCGGCGCTGGATACCAAGCTCAAAAAACAACTCAAGGCGTCAATTGACGCCATCGTCGCCATCCCCAAGCCTTTCGAGGACGCCATCGCCGGCGACGACGATTCGGAAGGCCGTATCAAGATCAAGGCCGCGCTCGACTCGCTCACGGCCCAGGGTGATCTGTTCGGTCAAGCCGCCGCCGCCGTCGGTTTGACGATCCAGGTCGACGACCCAGAAGAATGATGCCCCGCGCCGGACTCGCGTTTCTGCTCCTCGCGGCGAACGGCTGCGGAGGCGGTAGTGCGACGTCCGACGGCGCGCCGGCGGCTCCGCCCGACCCGAAGTCGGGCGGAGCCGCCACCGTCTTAGATACGACGGCGAACTCGTACTCCAACAGCATCTCCGGCCTCACCGATGAACAAGCCGAAGATTTCAGCTTCGGCCACTCCATGTTCAGCCAGAACTGGGTCACGGCGCCGGCGACCACCAGCGGCACGGACGGCCTGGGCCCGCTATATAATGCGCGCGCTTGCTCCACCTGCCATTCGCAGGACGGGCGGAGCGCGCCGTTCAGCGTGAGCGGCGGTCTACTCGGCATGCTGTTTCGCCTGAGCATTCCCGGCCGCGCTGAAAATGGCGGCCCAAATCCGGACCCGGTGTACGGCGATCAACTGCGCCAATTTTCGATTCTGAAGGTTCCCGCCGACGGCACGCCGCATGTGGCGTACGCCGAGACGCCGGGCAAGTACGGAGACGGCAGCGACTTCTCGCTGCAGACGCCGACCTACAGCATCGAAGGTTGGAACTATGGCAAGCCCAGCGACGGCTTGATGATCTCTCCGCGCACCGGTCCCTCCGTGATCGGCCTCGGCCTGCTCGAGGCCGTGCCCGAAGAAGAGATCTTGGCCCACGTGCACCCGCCGGATGCCGATGGCGTGAGCGGCGTCCCCAACTATGTGTGGGACGCGGCGCTCGGGAAGAAGGTGCTCGGTCGCATCGGCTGGAAGGCAAATCAGCCCAGTACGCTCCAACAAACCGCGGCTGCGTTCGTGGGAGATATCGGCATTACCGGCTCTCTGTTTCCGAGCGGAACCTGTACCGCGACGATGACCGCCTGCCTGCATGCGGCCTCCGGCGGCGATCCCAACGTCGAGCTCACCGACGACCGTTGGAAAGCGGTTGGGTTCTATATGAAATCGTTGGCTGTGCCCGCCCGTCGTGACATCGACGACCCCGGAGCGCTGCAGGGTGAGGCCCTCTTTCAGCGCTTTGGCTGCGCATCGTGCCACCTGCCCACCTTGCACACCGGCGAGGACGCGGTTGCGGAGGTCTTGAAAAATCAAACCATCCACCCTTACACGGACCTATTGCTCCACGACATGGGGCCGGATTTGGCCGACGGTCGGCCGGATTTCGAGGCCACGGGTAGCCAGTGGCGGACGACACCGTTGTGGGGCATCGGTCTTTTGCAGACGGTGAACCACCACTCCTTCTTGCTGCACGATGGACGCGCTCGCGGCGTCGCGGAAGCTATCTTGTGGCACGGTGGGGAAGCAGCTAAAGCGCGCGAGAACTTTCGCCTGGCGGACGCGAGCGAACGCGACACACTCCTGAAATTCCTCGAGTCTTTATGAGCCAAAGAAGCGCGCTGTGGGCTTACGCCGGTCTTGCGGCATCGTGCGTGATCGTCAGCTGTGGCAGCACCGGCGCGCCGGCTCAAGACTACGGCACGCTGCTCGAAACCGTGACCGAGCAGGTGATCCTGCCCGAGCACCGCGACTTCGCGGCCCAAGCGGACGCGCTCGTGGTGGCCGTTCAGGCCCTGTCGGATCGGCCGAATGACAAGACGTTGAAGGCTTCGCAAGCGGCGTGGCGCGCGGCGCGCAGGGCCTATCGCGCACTGGATACGCTGCATTTCGGCCCGGGCTACAAGCTCCACATCAGCGAGCGGATTGACGTTGCCCCGGTGGATCCGAAGGGCATCGAGGCTCTGGCGGCCGGGACCGCCGCGCTCGACGACCAAGCCGTGCGGGAGGCGGGCGGCCGCAAAAAGGGCTTCCTGGGCCTGGAATACCTGCTGTTCCGCGATCCAAGCGCCGCCGCGCCGCCGGTGCCCACGCTAGCCGCAGATGCCCCCGCTGCTCGGCGCCGAGCCCTAGCGCTGAGCATCGCCGATGAAATTCAGAGCTCCGCTCGTGAGCTGGACGACGCCTGGGAACCGGGCGCCGGCAACTACGCCGAGCAACTCGAGCGGGCCGGAGCGGGCAGCACGCAGTATGCGACGCAACGCGCCGCGGTCGACGACGTGGTGAGCGGCGGAGTGGGGCCGGCACTAGAGTTGATCGTCGGTGTCCGTCTGGCGGTGCCGCTCGGCTACAAGTCGGGGGGCACGCCGAAGCCCGAAGCGGACCCTACCTTGCGCAGCGACAACGCGGTCGCGGACATGCAGGCCACATTGAGCGGAGTCACCGCCTTATACCAAGGCCATGGTATTTCAGTCGTGATCCACGGGCTCAGCCCCCAGCTCGACCAGACCGTCAACGAGCAAATCGGCCAGCTGCAGTCGGCGTTGGACGGCGTCCCCGCGCCCTTCGACCACGCGGTGGTCAATGACACAGACCAGGTCAAGGCGGCATATGCCGCGGGTAAGGCGTTGAAGCTGACCTGGAACACTGACGTGTCGAGCGCCCTGGGCGCAACGGTCCAAGTCAATGACACCGATGGGGACTGAGGGCCTTCGCGCCTTCGTTCGCCGACCGTTTCATAGTTTGCTTCGCCCCCGGGCGCGGGCCCCGCTCGCGCGGGGCGCCTGTCTTTTGGCGTTGATGCTGGGCGCGCGCGTCAGCCGAGCGCAGACGCCCTCGGCGGACGCGCCCGACGCTCCCCCCGCGTCCGGCGCAAACGACGCCTTGCCGGCGTCCAACGCCACCCACGAGATCACCGTACAGGGCAACAAGGCCGACGCCTTGAAGCGCGCGTCGGGCTCCGGCACCACCATCGGTGAGCGCGAGATCCGCAATACCCAACCTGAAAGCAACGCGGAGCTTCTGCGACGCGTGCCCGGCTTGCAAGTGCGGACCGAAGATCCCATGGGCTTACGCCTGAACTTGGGGGTGCGCGGTCTGAGCCCAACGCGGAGCCGCCTGATCTTGATGGAGGAAGACGGCGTGCCCGTGGTGGTGAGCCCGTACGGCGAGCCCGAGCTGTATTACACGCCCATGGTCGAGCGCGTGCAGCGCCTGGACGTGCAGAAGGGCAGCGACGTTCTGCGCTATGGCCCGCAGACCGTGGGCGCCGTCGTGCAGCTGCACACCTTCGAGCCTACGGTAAACCCCGGCTGGTACGTCGCAGATCAGGTTGGCTCGCGCGGCTACGGCTCGCTGCAAGCGCGCTACTCGGGTACCACGGGGCCGGTCGGCTACGTTGCCCAAGTGGTGCGAAAGAGCGGAGACGGCTATCGCAACATGGGGTTTCACGCGACCGACGTCTTCGGCAAAGCCGTGTACACGAGCGCGGGCGTGGGTCAGCTCTCACTGAAGCTCGGCTTTCACGACGACCGCGCGCGCACGACCTATTTGGGGCTCACCGACGCGCTCTTCCGCGAAGACCCACGGCGCGACACCATCGCCCCGAACGACTTCTTCGCTGTGCGTCGCTACGAGGCGTCGCTGGTTCACGAGCTTCACGTGAGCGACGTGAGCGCGCTCCGTACGAGCGTGTTCGTGTATCAAATGACGCTCTCCCAGCGGCTCCAAGATTTTGTACGCAAGCCGGACGCCAACGGCAACTTCCCGCAGGTGCTCGATCCGGTCGCGCTGTTTCTAGGTAACGCCACGACGCTGCGCGACCGGCGCTACTACGTGGGCGGCGTCGCCAGTGAGCTCGAGCATCGCTTCAAAACCGGACCCGCCCTGCACCGTTTAAAAATTGGCGCCCGCGCGATCGAGGACGTGGCACGCCGAAAACTTTCGAGCGGCGACACGCCGACCGCGGACGAAGGCGCGATCTTGAC
>CAXSGJ010000035.1:33080-63242 GCA_964236865.1 uncultured Polyangiaceae bacterium | reverse complement strand
GATACGACCCACATCCTCGGTCTGTCCGCCTGGCTCGAGGATCAGATCGCGGTCACCGGAAAGCTCTTGGTCACGCCCGCTTTTCGTTACGAGCACTCCAGCTCCAAAAAGACCTTCCACGTCTCGAACCAAGATCCGAGCGAGCCGCCGCCCGTCTCCGCGACTAGCCACGCCGGCGGCGCCATGCCCGGGATCGGCGTAATTTACGGCAGCTCCCGCGCCAACGCCTTTAGTAGCGCTTACCTCGGGTACTCTGCGCCGCGGGTTGGCCAGGCCATCACTCCACAAGGCCGCGACGCCAACCTGCACGCCGAGCGCAGCAGGAATTACGAGATCGGAGTGCGCGGACGCAATGATTGGCTACGCGCCGAAGCCGATGGCTTCCTGATCCAGTTCGACAATCAGCTCGTGTCGAATAACCCACTGCAGGGCGACTCGGAATTCGTAGACGGCGGCCGCACGCGCCACCTCGGCGCAGAGGCTACGCTCACCTTGCGCATGGGTAAGGCCCTCCGACTCCCGCTCGACCTCGATCTCGGTGCTCAATACACGTTCGTGCAGGCGCGCTTCGTCGGCGGTAATTTCGACGGACGCAGCGTGCCCTACTCACCCGAAAGTAGCGTCAACCTCACGCTCGACGTCGCGCACGCGAGCGGCCTCACCGGCCAAGTCGCGCTGGCCTACGTGGGCTCGCAGTACACGGACGCGCGCAACACGGTCCTGCCCGGTACGTCCGGGCTCGATGGTGTGATCGACGCGTACACAACGCTGGATGTGGGCGCGCGCTACCGCTACGCGCCGAGCGGGGTCAGCTTTGGGCTCAGCGTGAAGAGCTTGCTGGACAACGTCTACATTTCCGATCGCTTGCCAAACGGGATATTTACGGCTGGTTTCCGCCAGATTTTCGCGACCTTCGCATGGTCTTCGGACGGCTGATCCGCGCGCTCGATCGCCCCGTCGACGCCGCGTCGACCGCGGCCTTCCGGATTTTGTTCGGCGCGGTACTGCTCCTCTCGACGTTGCGTTTCATCGCCCACGGCTGGGTCGCAAAGTATTATCTACAGCCCAAACTGTTCTTTCACTACTGGGGCTTTGGCTGGGTGCGGCCTTTGCCCGGTCTCGGGATGTACGCGCTCTACGCGGCCATGGCCGTCGCCGCGCTCGCCATCACCGTAGGCTTCGCGTATCGCCTAGCGGCCAGCTTGTTTGCGCTCGCCTTCAGCTACGCGCACTTGTGTGACAAGACCAATTACCTGAACCATTACTACCTCATCAGCCTGCTGGCGGGGCTCTTGGTCGTGCTACCGCTCGACGGCGACTTGTCCGTTCGCGCATGGCGACGGCCGAGCCAGCGGCGCGGTCGGGTACGTGCCTGGGTGCTGTACGCACTCCGCTTTCAGATCGCCGTCGTTTACGTGTTCGGCGGCCTCGGCAAGCTCGGCTCGGATTGGTTGCTAGAAGGCGAGCCGCTGCGCGTTTGGTTGTCGGCCAATGCGGGGTTACCGCTGCTCGGCCCGCTGCTGAGCGCGCCCTGGGCGGCTCTGGCATTCAGCTGGAGTGGCGCACTCTTCGATTTGAGCATCGTTCCGCTGCTGCTCTGGCGTCGGACACGCGCGTCGGCCTACGCCGTGCTCGTGACGTTCCACGTGCTCACGGCGCTGCTCTTCCCAATCGGCATGTTTCCATGGCTCATGATCGCTTGCACGCCCATCTTTTGGGAGCCCTCATGGCCGCGCGCGCTGCTCGAACGCGCAGGTCGCCAGTCGCTTCCGGCTGACGCCGTCGCTGGGGGCAAGGTCGGCCGCGCTGGGCAGCTTGCCGCGTCGCTCTACGCTGCTGCCCAAATCCTGCTTCCGCTACGCAGCTTCTTTTATCCCGGCAACACGCTGTGGACCGAAGAAGGCTTCCGCTTTTCATGGAAGGTGATGCTGATCGAGAAGGCCGGCGAGCTCGAGCTCAAGGTCGTGGACGCGCGCGGGCGAAGCTATCTCGTCGACCCGCGCGTGTATTTGACGCCGTTACAGACTCGCATGGCCGTCACCCAGCCAGACATGATCCAAGAGCTCGCCGCCGACGTGGCGCGGGACTATGGCGCGCGCGGTTACGGTCCGGTGCGCGTGTATGCCGACAGCCACGTTTCGTTAAATGGTCGGCTCCGGCAGCGCTTCGTCGACCCCGACGTCGACCTGGCGACCCAATCCGACGGCCTGGGCCATCCATCATGGATTTTGCCCGCACCCACTACTGCCCCCTCCTTCTAAAACACTCTCGGGGTCTCGAAATCCGACGCCGAAGGCCGCGACGCAGCGAGGCGCACCGCGTGACCATAAAAAACGAACGAGACTTCCGCGGTGTTGATGGTCACGCGCCACTCACCCAGCCGTCCCAGCCTTCGGCGGCGCGCCGCGTTCAACACCGATGAAGCAGGAAAGATTGCGTGGTTCGAGCCCCAAGCACCGTGATTGAGCTCGAGATATCGGGCATGCAAGCGCGAGTCACAGGCCCGGCGGCGGCACCGACGGCCGTGCTCGCGGCTCACTGATCGCGGCCAAGGTTTCCATCAGGTGGGCCACGCTGGCCGGCGCTTGGGCGCTGCGCGGGCGCAAGTAACGCGCGATGTCCCCGAGCGAGATCATGCCGACGAGTACGCCATTGGCGTCGACCACCGGTAGCCTTCGAACCTGCCGCTCGCGCATGGCGGTCTCTACCGCGCCCAGTGAATCATCCGGAGAACAGACGCTGAGTGAACGCGACATGGCGCTCGATACGCTGGTGGCCGCCAGCGCGACGCCCTGGGTCAGCGCCGCCATGCAGATGTCCCGATCGGTGATCACAGCACGGACGCGGCGCACGTCGTCGACCACGGCCAAGCAACCGCAGTCCTTTTCCCACATGATCTGCGCGGCGCGGTGCAGGGTGTCGGTCGGGCTGCAGGTGTGGACGCGCACGCGCATGATGTCGTGCACCGGCGCCTTGCTCGGCCCGCCCTCTTGCGCGCGCACCGAAAAGTCCCGGAAGGCCTTGACCAGCTCGACCGCCAGCTCGCCGGCGGCCTCGAACGCGCCTTCACCTTGCTGCTCGAGCGACCGCTCCAAACCCAAGAGCTTCGGCTCCACTGTCTCCCACTGCGCGCGTACCTCCAAACCGGCCAAGTGAAGCTTCACGCGTAGCTCGTCACGCAGCTGCGAGAGCTCCGCCAGCAGGGAACCGGGAGAATTGCGCTTTGGAAATCGCGAGGTCATTGGCCGCTCCTTCAACCGTTGCCAGGAAAATTCTCGCGGCCGGTCGCGCGGTCCGCGTAGCCGCCGCCGAAGCGCGGCAGGCGCGGCTGACTGACGGCGGCCAGCGTGTGAGCCACCGCGACCCACGTCATGCCGTCGCCGCCATTGGTTTCACGACCGACGAGGTACGCGAGATCGCCCAAGGTGACGATGCCGACCAGGCGCCCCTGGTCGTCGACCACGGGGACCCTCCGAATTTTGTTTTGCTGCATGATGGCCTGCACCGTGGCGGCAGTGTCGCGGGGCGAACAGGTCTTCACATCGCGAGCCATGGCGCTCGTGACGCGCGAGTCATGTAGCGGCGCGCCTTGCAGGTGCGCCGCCATACAGATGTCGCGGTCCGTCACGATGCCCACCAGCCGCCCGTCTGTCTCGATCACGGGCACCGCGCCGCAGTCGTTCTCCCACATGATCTGCGCAGCGGTGCCCAAGGTCTCGTCGGGCGAGATGCAGCGCACGTTCCGGGTCATGATTTCGTCGATTTTCATCAGGCGTCCTGGCGCGTCCTAGAGCGTGTGGATCGGTCCCTCACCGGCAAAGCGTGGCAAAGGAGCGCGGAATTCGGAGAGTGTAATGCCTCGCGTCCGCGCGGTATACTAGTGCCGTGGACTTTCGGCAGTACGCTGCCCAATCAGACGATCGCCTGGAGCTGCTCACGGGCACGCTGCTCATCGCGCGCGACGCTTACCCGGGCCTCGATTTTCAGGCGCAGGAAGACAAGCTAGACGAGCTCGCGGCGCCGCTCCGTCGTCGGCACATCGACGAGCTGCCGGCCGCGCTTCAGGCGCGCGCCCTTGGCGACCATTTGTTCATCCGCCACGGCTTTCGCGGCAACGCCGAGAACTACTACGACACGCGGAACTCGTTCTTGAACGAGGTGCTGGAGCGCAAGACCGGCATTCCGATCTCACTTACAGTCTTGTTCGTGGAGGTCGCGCGGCGGGCCGGTGTCCGCGCGCGGGGCGTCGGCTTTCCCGGTCACTTTTTGGCCCGCGTGGACGATTCGGACGGGAGCGTGATCGTCGATCCGTTCGCCGGTGGCGCCACGCTCACGCGCCGTGATTTGGTCGAGCTCTTGAAGCGCGTCGCGGGCAAGATGAAGTTTCAAGAGGGCATGCTGGACCCAACGCCCAACCGCCACATCGTCGCCCGTATGCTGATGAATCTGCGCGGCGTCTACGCGGCGCAGGCGGATTACCCTCGGCTGCTGCTGGTGCTCGACCGTTTGATCGATCTGATGCCGGACGTGACGGACGAGCTGCGCGATCACGGTTACCTGTGCGCCAAGCTCGGCGCGCCCCAGGCCGCAATCGAGCATTTGCAGCGCTACCTCGGCGTCTTACCCAACGCGGGGGACGTGGTGGAGGTGCGAAAGTTTTTGGCGCGGCTCGAGCAGGACGCGGCCCAGCACAATAATTAGCGCGCGGCTTGGGGGAGCCCGCCGCTCGTGAGCGCGCACTGATACGCGCCCACCAAATAGTAAGCGCGTCGGCACTCGACGTCCGCGCTGGCGCTCGCTTGATCGTGCGGCTTGCCTTGCTCCAGCAGGCGCGTCTGGTAGCTGAAGGAGTGCTTGAATGCGGAGCGGTCTTCGCGGAGTAGGCTGACGCTGCACTGAGCGCTGCCGCAGGCCGTGCTCTCGGCCAGGGCGCGCAGCGGAGCGTCGTCCCCGTACGTGTTGTTCAGGCCGAGCGCGGTCGCAGCCAGGCAGAGCACCATCAAGACTGGCCGTGCGATCGAACGCGTCTCCATTCAGCCAGCCATTTCCAGCTCGTAAAAGGGTGGGGGTTTGTCCTTCGCCCACCAGAAGCCGGCGCCCACGCTGAGCAGATGCTTGGCCAGAATACCGCGATAGTAAGAGCCGTTGCGCACGTGGATGTCGGCGTCCGTGCGGGTTTTGTCGGTCCGGTCGCGGAGATCGCCGCGCGTGGTCACTTCCACATAGATCAGACCGCGCGACATGGCCGCGATGTTTGCGACGGCGGGCGCGACATCCGGGTCTGGCAGGTACTGGAGCACGCCCTGGCAGATGATCAGGTCGTGCTTCTTGCGGTCGCGCCAGCGCGCAATATCGCGATTGAGCCAGCCATGCTTCTTGCACATGGCTTGGCTCACTTCGGTCCCGGTGTAAGCGATGGCCTTGTCGTGCTGTTCGAGCCAGTGCTTCCACAGGCCAATGCCCGCGCCAATGTCGAGCACGCTCTTTAAGTCGAGGCGATTCCAACGTGCAAAGCCGACCACGAACGAGGCGAGGTTCGCGTGCTCCTCGGGGCTGACGACGCGAGTCTGAGGGGATTCGTAGAAGCGGTGGTAGTACGCTTCGTCGAAGCGACGAAACCGATCCATGGCCTCGAGTCTAACTCGAAGGCCGTCCGCGATAGCGATGCCCTTGCGTCGACCGAGACGTCGAGCGGCTGGTCGCAAGGCTTGTAGATCGGCGAATTTACTGCATAATTTCTATTATTGCGTACTTGCGAATATCTGTAAGTATAGCCTCCTTCGATGACTCAGGCGGCACCCCTCGACGCGCGTTGGCAGCTGTATCGGCTGCTCAGCGACCCGTTTCGACTGCGCCTGCTGGCGCTCGCTGCGGAAGAAGAACTCGCGCTCGGCGAGCTCGCGGACCTGCTCGCCGAGTCTCAGCCAAATCTATCGCGGCAGGCCGCTCCGCTGCGGCAGGCGGGGTTACTGTCCGAGCGGCGCCACGGCACGCGTACGTTGGTCCGCTTGGACGCGGCCGCAAAGTCCGATCCGGTGGTGTGCGACGCGCTGCGCGCCGGCCGTAGCATGTGCGAACAGGACGGCAGCTTGGCCCGCATTGCCACCATCGTCCGAGCCCGCGATCAAAAGACGCGCGAGTTTTTTGCGCGCCCGCCGCATACGGACGAGCCGATCGTGCTGGCCCCCGAGCTGCCCGTGTACATTGCGGCGCTCGCCTCTCTGCTCGATAGGCGCGCGCTCGCCGTAGACGCCGGCACCGGCGACGGCGCCCTGCTCGACGTGCTGGCGCCGGCCTTCGACCGCGTGGTGGCGCTCGATCGCAGCACCGCTCAACTAGCGCGCGCCGAGCGTCGCGTGCTCGCGCGCGGCTACGACAACGTCGCTTTTTTTTCGGGTGAAATCGGCGATCCGGCGGTGCGCCGCGCGGTGGGCTCGGGCGCGGATGTGGTGCTGGCTGCACGCGTGCTGCACCACGCCCCGCTGCCACGTGAAACGGTGGCTGCGCTCGCCGCGCTGCTGATTCCAGGTGGTCATTTGCTGTTGCTCGATTACGCTCGCCATGCGGATGAGTCCCTGCGCGATGCGCAAGCCGACGTATGGATGGGCTTTGAAGCGCGCGAGCTTTCGGACTTTGCCCGCGCCGCCGGGCTCACGAACGTGAGCGTGCGCGAGCTACCACGCGGCTTATTTCAAAACGGTGTAGACGGGCACCTGGGTTGGCAACTGTTGTCCGCCAAACGGCCGAGCGACACATCTCACTCCCGGTAACGCCGGGATTTTCAGACAAGCACAAGGAGACGATCGACATGGAGCAGAGCGTTCAAGAGACGGGCACGATCGAGCGGCGCAAGCAGAGCGGGGTCGCCACGCAAGAGGGCAAGAACTACCGCGTGGCCGACATCGGCCTGGCTGATTGGGGTCGGAAGGAGATCTCGATCGCAGAAACCGAGATGCCGGGGCTGATGGCCTTGCGCGAGGAGTTCGGGCCGAAGCAGCCCCTGAAAGGCGCGCGCGTCGCCGGTTGCTTGCACATGACGATCCAGACCGCCGTGCTGATCGAGACCCTGACTCATCTGGGCGCGGAGGTCACCTGGACCTCGTGCAACATCTACTCGACCCAAGACCAAGCTGCGGCGGCCATTGCCAAGACCGGCGTGCCGGTGTTCGCTTGGAAGGGCGAGACGGAGGCCGAGTACGATTGGTGTCTGCAGAAGCAGATCTTCGCCTTCGAGGGCGGCAAGGGCCCGAACATGATCTTGGACGACGGCGGCGACCTCACCGTCTGGATCCACCAGAAGCATCCTGAGCTATTCAACGGCTCCGACCCGATCCGCGGTCTGAGCGAAGAGACGACCACGGGCGTGCACCGCCTGTACGAGATGTTCAAGCGCGGTGACTTGAAGTGCCCCGCCATGAACGTGAACGACTCGGTCACGAAGAGTAAGTTCGACAATCTGTACGGTTGCCGTGAATCGCTCACGGACGGCATCAAGCGCGCTACGGGCGTGATGTTCGCGGGCAAGGTTGCCGTGGTCGCTGGCTTCGGCGACGTCGGCAAGGGCTGCGCACAAGCCATGCGCGGGCTAGGCGCGCGCGTGCTGATTACGGAGGTGGATCCGATCTGCGCTCTGCAGGCCGCCATGGAGGGCTACGAGGTCACCACGATGGATCTCGCCGCCCCCCAGGCCGACATCGTCGTCACGGCCACAGGCTGCTGCGACGTGGTCAAGGCCCAGCACATGCAGGTCATGAAGAACGAAGCCATCTTGTGCAACATCGGCCACTTCGACAGTGAGATCGACGTCGCCTGGCTCGAGGGCAACAAGGAGATCCGCGAGGAGAACATCAAGCCGCAGGTCGATCATTTCATCTTCCCGGACGGGAAGAAGCTCACCGTGCTCGCGCGCGGCCGGCTCGTTAATCTCGGCTGCGCCGACGGTCATCCGAGCTTCGTCATGAGCTCGAGCTTCACCAATCAGGTGTTGGCCCAGCTGGCACTGTTCGGCGACAAGCTGCCCGTGGGCGTGCACCTCTTGCCAAAGAAGTTGGACGAGAAGGTGGCCCGCCTTCACCTCGGCAAGCTCGGCGTCAAACTCGACCGGCTCTCGGCCAAGCAGGCCGAGTACCTGGGCATCTCGGTGGAAGGTCCGTACAAACCCGAGCTGTACCGGTACTGAGCGCTCGTCTCTGAACTCCTATAAGGCGCGGCTCCGTTCGGGGCCGCGTTTTTTTTGGCCGCGTTCGGCCAAGTTCGCCCGCTCACTGGCGCGTGCGCCGCTTCGGCCGCGGGCGTCAGACCACCCGCGGGTAGCTGCCGAGCGCGCGCACCATCGAGCACTGCGCATCGAGCTCGCTCAAGGCGAGCGCCACCCCCGGGTCTTCACGGTGACCTTCGAGATCGGTGAGGAACACGTATTCCCAGCGCCTGCCCGGGGCGGGTCGCGACTCGATGCGACTCAAGTTGATGCCGGCGCGATCGAAGATCTCCAGCACTTGGCGAAGGGCGCCGCGGCTGTGAGCGGTGGAGAACACGAGGCTGGTCTTATCGTGGCCCGTGCGCGGCGCGTCCTGCCGCGCGATCACGATGAAGCGCGTTGCGTTCTCCGCGCTGTCTTGGATATTCGCGCGGATCACGGGGAGGCCGTTCAGCTCAGCCGCTAGGGCGCTGGCAATCGCCGCCAAGCCTGGGTCGAGCGAAGCCTCACCCGCCGCGGCAGACGTGGACAACGCCGCGACCTGCTGAGCATGGGGTAGGTGCTGAGCCAGCCAATGCCGGCACTGCGCAAGGCCTTGCGGGTGAGATGCGACGCGCTCGATGCGGCTCAGTTCGGGAGCTCGGCCGATCAGGCACTGCGCGATTTCGAGCACGGCCTCCCCGCGGATCCAGAGCTCCCGTTTGAGCAGTTCGTCGACGGTTTGATTGACGCCGCCCTCCGTCGAATTCTCGATCGGTACCACCCCGAACTCGACGGAGCCCGCGCTCACCGCCGCGAACACGCCGGCAATCGTGGCCTGCTCGAGGAAGACATGGGCTCCCCCGAAGAGCCGGCGTGCGGCCATGTGGGTGAACGAACCGGGCGAACCGAAGAAGGCCACCGGGCGCTGGCTGAGCAGGCCGGACCGCGGATCGGCGTCCGTGCGCGCGGCTGCGGGCTCCGCTTGAGTCATCGCTCAGCGCACGATGGCGAGCAGGCTCTGCAAGCGCAAGGCGAGGCTCATGTCTCCGTCCACGCGCAGTTGATTACCGAAGAATAACTGCTCACCGCTGACCGTGCCTTCGAACAAGGCGACGCCATTTTCGGCCGTCATGGTCAGCGTGCAATCCGCTGCGCCATCGCCCGCGGTCAGCGTCGCTTCGCCCTTGAGATTCATGATCCACGTGCCGCCGCCTTCGCCCTCCAGGACGAATTTGTAAATCGCGCCGATGGCAGCGCCGGCCTCTTGGTTGGCGGCCAAACGCTCGCCGACCGTCTTCATCACGTCTTGTGCGGTGCTCACGGGGTCGCCTTCTTTGGCGGCTTCAAGATCGCGCCGGGCACTGGCAACGTGGAGGAAGTCGTTGGGGCGGCGCTTGCCGGCGCGGACGCCGTAGCGGTCGCCACGGGCACTAGGACGATGGTGGTCGCCGGGGCCGCGCTGCTGCTCGCCGTGGCGATGGGCGCGCTCGCGGTCGCGGGCGGCGTGGCCGAAACCGCGGGCGTGCTGTCCGCCGGCTTTTCGCTGATGATCGTGCAGGCGGGGATGACCACGCCCAGACCGATGGCAAAGAACAGCGCTTTGTGCTCGATTTTCATGACTAATGCCTCCAAGGTGGGGGCGACGCTAGCACCGTTCTGGGATGCCGTGGGAGGCCTGTCGGCTACTCACGTGGACGCAAGGACAGGGTGCGCGACGCGTGCACTCCAAACTTGGAGGCCAAAAAAGCCGCTGCATCGAGTCCGGTGCGCGTGCTCGGAACGTATTCGTCTGGGTCGATGATCAGCGGCCGCTCGAGCAGTGGCCGTGAGTCGAGGCCCAGCAGGACCTCGATATCCGCGATCAGCTCATCCATGGACGCATAGCGGTTTTCGAGGTTCTTGCGCGTGGCAGCCTGAACCACTTGATCGACCCGCGGATCGAGCCGCTCGTTCAGCCACGAGGGCGGCGGAACGGCGGAGAAAAGCTGATGGCGCAGCAGATCGGTCTGGCCCACGGACTCGAAGGGGAGGTGGCCGGAAAAGACGCGGAACATCACCACGCCCATGCTGTAGATGTCGCTCCGTGCGTCGACTTCTTCGACCAAGATCTGTTCGGGTGACATGTATTCGGCCGTGCCCAGCACATGCTGAGTGTCGCGGCTTTCTTCCACGTTCCACAGCTTGGCCAGCCCAAAGTCGATCACCTTGAGGCCATAGGGCTCGCCGGGCGGGCCGAGCAGCAAAAAATTATCGGGCTTTACGTCGCGGTGAACGACGCCTGCGCGATGCGCAGCGGCCAGCCCCGCCGCGGCCTGACGTAATAAAATCAACGCCGTATCGAAGGGGATAGACGCTTCACGGCGCAGGTATTCGCCGAGCGACTCGCCGAGCAAGGCCTCCATGGCCAAGAACGGCACGCCATCTTCCGTCTCGCCGGCCTCGATCACCGTGGCCACGTTCGCGTGTGAAATCGCGCGCATGGCTTCGGCCTCGCGCATCAGCCGCACGCGAAACTCGGGCGAGCTCGCGGTTTCGGGTGCCAGAATCTTCAGCGCCACGGGGTGGTTCGTGGACAGGTCTTCCGCCAGGTAGACCCGCGCGGTCGCGCCGCGGCGGAGAAAGCCCCGCACCTGGTAGCGGCCGACGACCAGCGCTCCGCTGCGCGTGGACTCGGCCGCTCCGAACGCGGCGAAGGGCGACGAGAGCCGAGCCTCGCCCTCGGCGAAGGGACCCAGCTCGCTCTCGGTATCCTGTGGCATGCAGTGCTCGGCGAGGCGAGCTCAGTCCGTCTCACGCTTCGAGGTCGTCGCCGGCTGAGCCGAAGCGGGCGTGCGCTTGTCCATATTGATGAACTCGCGCTCCTCGTAGCCCGTGTAAATCTGACGGGGCCGAGCGATTTTTTGATCCTTGTCGAGCAGCATCTCTTCCCACTGCGCAAGCCAGCCGGACGTGCGCGGGATCGCGAACAGCACCGGGAACATATCGGCGGGAATTTGCAGCGCCTCGTAGATCAGCCCCGAGTAGAAGTCGACGTTGGGGTAGAGCTTGCGCGAGACGAAGTATTCGTCGGTGAGCGCGATGCGCTCGAGCTCGAGGGCGACGGGCAAGAGCGGGCTCTTCTTGCCCACTAGGTCGAACACCTGGTCGGCCAAGCGCTTGATCACCTTGGCGCGCGGATCGTAATTTTTGTACACGCGGTGACCGAAGCCCATCAGGCGCGCGCCGACGCCGCTCTTCACCTCTTTGACGAAAGCGGGGATGTTCGAGACCGAGCCGATCTCGCGCAGCATGCGCAGCACGGCCTCGTTGGCCCCGCCGTGGAGCGGGCCGTACAGCGCGGCCGCGGCGCCCGCGACGGCCACGTACGGATCGGCGCGCGAGCTCCCGATCGAGCGCATGACGTTGGTCGAACAGTTCTGTTCGTGATCGGCGTGTAGGATGAAGAGCACGTCGAGTGCTTTCACGATCTCCGGGTGCACCTCGAACTTTGGCTCGGCGATGCGCTTCATCATTTGCAAGAAGTTCTCGGTGTAACTGACCTCATTGCTCGGGTACACGAACGGCATGCCCATGCTGTGCCGGAAGCTCCACGCGGCGAGGGTGGGCATCTTTGCGATCAAACGCACCATCTGCTGGCGGCGAATGTCGTGATCGAGCACGTGCTTGGCTTCGGGGTAGAAGGTGCTGAGCGCGCTGACGGTGGCCACCAGCATGCCCATGGGGTGGGCGTCGTAGCGAAAGCCGTCGATGAACGTGCGCACGTTCTCGTGCACGAACGTGTGGTGCGTGACGTCGCTCGTGTACTTGTCGAGCTGCGACTGCGTCGGCAGCTCGCCGTTGATCAGGAGGTAAGCGCACTCCAAGTAAGTCGCCTTTTCGGCGAGCTGGTCGACGGGGTAGCCGCGGTAACGCAAAATGCCCTTGTCACCGTCGATATAAGTGATCGCGGAGCGACAGGACGCCGTGTTCATGAACGCGGGGTCGTACGTCATCAGCCCGAAGTCCCCTTCATCGACGTGGATCTGCTTTAGGTCCAAGGCCTTGATGGTGTCTTCAGTGACCGGCACCTCGTACGTCTTGCCGGTGCGGTTATCGGTAATAGTGAGAGTTTCCTTAGCCATTGCTCGCTTCGCTTCTCGCCTAGAATGGGGGACCCGCGCCGGAAGGCGGGCTCAGTGCCCGAACACTACGCCGATTTTTAGGCCCATCTGTCAGGTTTTGGCATGTGGAGGGTATGCTTTCGAGGCCACGTCTCAGTTTCCGCATCGCGGTCATTTCGTTGACCGCCCTCTCGGGCGGGGCTGCCTGCTCGGGGCCGACCTCATTCGACTCGAAGGACCCTGCCGCCTCGCGGCTCAAGCCCGAAAATGGAGGCATTGTCGCGGATCCCAACGATTTTTCGCACGTCCCGGTGCCGCCCGCGGACGGACCGGAGCTCGCCCCGATCGCCATGACCGTCGCGGTCATGCAAAGGCCCGACCCCAAGGCCGATACTTTGGGTTACTTGCGCGTCGGTGCCCGCGTGGCTCGCTCTCAAAAACCGATCGGCAATGAGGGCTGCCCGGAGGGCTGGTACGCGGTGCGCCCGGCCGGCTTCGTGTGCGCGGGGCTGAACGCGACACTCAAGTTGGATCATCCTCTGGCCCGGGCGCTGCGGGTCGAGCCGGACCGCAGCAAACCCATGCCGTACAAATATGCATTTTTGCGCTCCATTGCTCCCAATTACATGCGCATTCCGAGCAAGGTCGAGCAGTTCGAGTACGAGATGCGCTTGGAACGCCATCTGCGCAATTTCAAGAAGCTGCGCGAGAAGTGGGACGCGCTCGACGTGGGCGCGAATGATGTGCCGCTCGACGAGAACGGTATCGCCAGCGGTGCCATCCCCGAGCACGCCCGGCCGATGGACGAAAACGTGCGCTTCGGTGGCAACGGCGACGACCGCGTGCCCTGGTGGCTCCAGGGCGATCGCCGCATCCCCAACATTTCATCCTTCAAGGCCCCGAGCTTTGCCGTGATCGCCGATCGTTTGAAGCGGCACGCTGGCGTGTCCCTGATCGGCACGTTCGTGGCCGGGCCGGAAGCTCAAGATCGTCGCTTCGCGATCGCCACCGACGCGCGCCTGATCCCGGCAGACAAGCTGAAAGCAGAGTCTGGCTCGCCGTTCCACGGCGTCGACATCAAACAGATCGGCTTGCCCGTCGCCTTCGCGCAAAAGGACGGAGCCAAATACTACGAGTTCAGCGCCGGGCTGCTCGTGCCGGGCGAGGCGGTGCCTGGCCGAGAGTTCCTGGCGCTCACGGGAAATATCAAGGAATACGGCGGCGACCGCTTCGTGCAGGCCCGCTCTGGGCGCTGGCTGAAGAGCGCGGAGCTCCGCACCGCGGCGAAAGCCAGCCGCCTGCCGGCGTGGGCCAACAAGCAAGCCAAGTGGATCGAGATCTCGATCGTCAACCAGACGCTCGTGCTCTGGGAGGGCGACGTCCCGGTGTATGCGACCTTGGTCTCCACTGGCCGCGACGGTATGGGCGATCCGCAGAAGACGTTGAGCACCCCCATGGGCACCTTCCGCGTGTATCAAAAGCACATCACGACCACCATGGACTCGAGCGTCGCCGACCACGAGTTCGAGCTCCGCGACGTGCCGTGGGTGATGTATTTCAAGAGTGGCTACGCATTGCACGCGGCGTATTGGCACGACGACTTCGGCCATGTCCGCTCGCACGGCTGCGTGAATATGTCGCCCATCGACGCGCGCCGCGCGTTCCTTTGGTCCGCCCCCGACGTTCCGGAGCACTGGCATGCGGCTTACACGACCAATGCCTTGGAACAAGGCACCCTCGTGTACATCCACGCGTAGTGAGCTGCGCAGGCTCGCGTGCCGGCTCACTCGATCGTAAAGCTCTTGGAGACGGTGACCGGATCGCCGGAAAAGGCCGGTACTTTCGCGGCGCGAAACAGGCGCGCGACGCAGCCTCCGACGTCGGTGCCAGCGAAGGCGCCGCCCACGTTGGTCATCGTGGCGCGTCCACTGGGCGCGAACGTGACCGACACTTTGCCCGAGCCGGTCGGGCCATCAGGCTTCTTGCAACTGGCGGCATTCGCCGCGGCTGCGCCCAAGGCGGAGACCGCCGCGCTCTTGTCGAACGGAGCGCCGTCCGCGGCGGGCGGCGGCGCTGGGGGTGCGTCATCGGGCTTGGCAGGCTCAGCCGGCTTGTTCGGCTGGGTCGGCGTCGCGGGGGTCGGCGACGCAATGTTCGCAGCTGGCGCCACTGGCGCGGGCTTGCTGCCTGCCGCGGTGATCGCTTGTGCGACGCTCTCCGCCGAGGGCGGCGCGGCACTGGCGGACGCGCTCGGCGCTTCCGGCGCGGCGTGCGGCGCTTCCGGCGCGGCGAGCGGCGCTTCCGGCGCGGCGAGCGAAGCCGGCGGCTCCGGCGGAGCGGCCGACGGCGCGGCCGGCGCTGCCGCCGTGGTCTCTGCGGTGGCGGGCGCGCTTCGACCGATGCCAGTTCGCTGCATGAGAAAGTACGCGCCGCCGGCCGCCGCGGCGATCCCGAGCACGGCCACCAACCACAGCGGAGCGCCTCGCTTCCGCCCCACGGAGTTGGGCACTTCGACCGGATCGCTCGGACGCACCTGGGGCTCGGGCGCTAAAGTGACCGGCTTGGTAAAGTCGGGCGCGGCCAGCGCCTGAAAGCCGCCGCCGCTCATGTTCAGCAGCGAATCCGGAGCGCCATCGCCAAACAGCGCCTCAGATGCCTCCTTCTCTCGTTCTTTGTCGCGCGCCTTCCGTTGTCCGAGCGCGCTCGGATCGCCCTTCGTCAGCGCGTCGAGTGAGAACAACACCGAGCTCTCGTTGCGAGCGCCCGTGAGTTTGTGCTCGTGTTCCTCCGGGGAACCGAAGTCGAGCGACGCATCCGCCTCACTCCCGGCATGGGAAACACCGCCGAAGAGGTCGACGGCCCCGCTGCGCGACTCGGCGCGGCGAGCGGCCGCAGGTTTCGCCGCCAGCGGCTGCGCGGCCGTGTGGGTCACCGGCTTGGTCGCGCTCGAGCCGAGCTCATGACGCGGTGCGCTCGTCAGCTCGGTGCGGTCTTCGTCGAAGGGCGATCGGCCGACCAGCGTTCGCTCATCTTCGGCATCGTCCGGGAGGGGGAGGGGCACGCGGCGCGCGACGCCCGCTTGGCGCATTGCCTCGGCGATCTCCGGCACGTCGAACGGCGCTAACCAATCGGGCATTCCGTCTGTCCAGAGCACCGTTTCCTCGTCGAGCTTTGCGCTCCGATACAGGGCGATGATCTCCGAAATGGTGTGGGTCTGTTGACTGCCGTCCGGGAAGCCCACGAGGTATGAAGTCGGCGCGGCGCTGGCGTCCGCTGGCTTCGCCGCGCTGGCTTCTGCCGCCAGCCCGTTGCCGTCCACCACGATTTGGGTGCCGCAGTGCTTGCAGGTGATGCGCACCTTTTTGCCGCGGATTTTTTCATCCGGGATCGCGTATTTTGCCGGACAACCGGTGCAGGTTACATTCATTGTCGAGCCCAACGCGCGCGTACTCCGCGGCGCCTCCGAAGTACCCAAAGACCAAAATTACCACGGCTTTTTGGGCCTGCCTATGGCGGAGCGCGTGAGCGCCGCACACGACACGCGCCCAAGCTTCTCGCGAGTGCGCAGTGAGGCTCCGTGCCCCGGGCTAGCCCGCAACCTGGCACTCGCGCCCCAGCTCGGGCGTCCTGACGGCAAAACGCGTCCGAAAGCCACCGGCACTCGCCGCCAAAGGCTGACACACTCCCCGTCCGGCATGTCGTTTCGCCACCTCCTGCACGCCGCTTGGGTGACCCTTCGGATCAGCGTTCCGACGATCGCGGAGGCCACGCTAGGGCGCCTGACCCCGGAGGCGTGTGACGCTCGTTTGGATTGGTGGTCGAAGCGCTTGTTGGCAGATGCCGAGGTGGTGCTCAGCGTGGGCGGAACGCCGTTTCGGCCGGGCGGGGAGGCGTTCGTCGTGATGTCGAATCACCAATCCTTGTACGACATTCCGGCGCTCTACCAGAGCCTGCCGCTCCGCCTACGGATGGTGGCCAAGGCCGAGCTGTTTCGAATTCCCGTCTGGGCGCGTGCGATGCGGGCCTCGGGCTTCATCGAGCTCGATCGCTCGGCGCGCGAGCGCGCCATCCAAAGCTTGGATCGCGCCAAGGCCGCGCTCGGCAGCGGCACCAGTATCTGGATCGCCCCGGAGGGCACGCGCAGTCGAGACGGCAGCCTCGGAGCGTTCAAACACGGCGGCTTTCACTTGGCGGTCGGCTCGGGCGCTCGCATCTTGCCGGTGACCGTCACCGGCACGAACTGCATCCTGCCCGCCAAGGGCGCCCGCGTGAAGCCAGGAGCGAGCGTTCGCGTCCACGTCCACGAGCCGCTCGATCCGGCGGCGTTCGGCAGTGAGGTCGGAGATGAGCTCGTTCAAGCCGTCAGGCGGTCGATCGCTAGTGCCCTGCCCGGGCCGGGCTGATCACGGCAGCTCAGTGCGGCCCATCAAGAATTGGTCGACATTGCGCGCCGCCTTGCGGCCCTCGGCGATGGCCCAGACCACGAGCGACTGGCCACGTTGGCAGTCGCCCGCGGCGAATACCCCAGGCACGCTGGTCATGAAGTCCGCGTCGACCTCCACGTTGCCGCGGCGGTCGAGCTTTAGTCCGAGGTCGGTCACAATGCCAGGGTGCTCCGGGTGTACGAAGCCCATAGCCAAGAGCACTAAGTCTGCCTCTAGCTCGAACTCGCTGCCGGCCATGCGCTCGAAGCGGCCGCCCTTGAGCTCCACCCGCACGCAGTGCAGCTTCTGCACTCGACCGTCGCCGGAAACGCGTTCGGTGGACACGCTCCAGTCGCGCTTGCCGCCTTCTTCGTGCGAAGAAGAGGTGCGGAGCTTCAGCGGCCAGAGCGGCCAAGGCGTGGACGACGCGCGCTCACCGGGGGGCTCCGGCATGATCTCGAAGCTAGTGACGGTGAGCGCGCCTTGGCGGTGCGAGGTGCCGATGCAGTCGCTTCCGGTATCGCCGCCGCCGATGACGATCACGTTCTTGCCGGTCGCCAAGATGGCTTCCGACTCGGGCACGGGTAAACCGGCGACGCGTCGGTTCTGCTGGGTCAGAAAATCCATCGCGTAGTGCGTGCCGGGTAGCTCGCGCCCGGGCACCTCCAGATCGCGCGCTTTACGTGAGCCAATGGCTAGGATCGTCGCATCGAAGTCGCCCTTCAATTGCTCCGCGGTCAGGTCGCGGCCGACCTCGACGCCGGTCCTGAAGGTCACGCCCTCGGCCGTCATCTGCTCAATTCGCCGCTCGACCAGCACCTTCTCCATCTTGAAGTCCGGGATGCCGTACGTCAAAAGCCCGCCGATGCGGTCGTCGCGCTCGAACAGCGTGACGTCGTGACCCGCCCGCGCGAGCTGCTGGGCCGCGGCCATGCCCGCGGGACCGGAGCCGATGACGGCGATCTTTTTGCCGGTCTTGCTCTTGGCCAAGACGGGCTTGACGAAGCCCTGCTCGAACGCGCGATCGATGATCGAGCGCTCAATCAGCTTGATGCTGACCGGGTCCTCGTTGATGCCGAGCACGCACGCCGCTTCACACGGCGCCGGGCAGACGCGGCCGGTAAACTCCGGAAAGTTGTTGGTCGCGTGCAGCGCGGCAATCGCCTGCTCCGGCTTGTTTCGATAAACGTGATCGTTCCAGTCTGGGATCAAGTTGCCGAGCGGGCAGCCGGTGTTGCAGAACGGAATTCCGCAGTCCATACAGCGCGCGCCCTGAGCCGAGACAGTCTCCTGCACGATGGGCAGCTCGAACTCGCGGTAGTCCTTGACGCGCTCGCGCACCGGCCGCTTGGACGGGTCGACCCGTTCGATTTCAAGAAATCCTGTGATTTTTCCCACGACTGCTCACTCTCGACGTTAATCACCCGGCTCGGGCAGGCGGCACTCTTCACTCGGCGTTGGCTGCGCGCGAGCCCGCTGTCGAGTCCGGCTGTAGCACAGGGAGGCTCGCGCTTGGAGTTGCCTTTTCACGCTTGGCCGCCTCCGCAAGCACGCGCCGATACTCGGTCGGTACGACTTTCACGAAACGGCTCTGCGCGGTTTCCCAATGGGCGAGCAACTCGGCCGCCTTCGGGCTGCCGGTGCGCGCGTGGTGTTCCTCGAGCAGGCCGGCAACGAACGCGGCGTCCTCTGGGCCGAGCTTCTCTAGCTCGACCATGCCAGTGTTGCAGCGCGATTTGAAGTCCGACGCTTCATCCAAGACATAGGCCATGCCGCCGCTCATGCCGGCCGCGAAGTTACGACCGGTGCGACCCAGCACGAGCACATGGCCGCCGGTCATGTATTCGCAGCCGTGATCGCCCACGCCTTCGATCACGGCGGTGGCACCGCTGTTGCGGACGGCAAAGCGCTCGCCGCCCATGCCATTCAAGAAGGCCTTGCCGCTGGTTGCACCGTACAGAGCCGTGTTGCCGACGATGATGTTTTTCTCCGCTCGAAAGTCGACGCCGCGGAGCGGTCGAATCGCCAAGATGCCGCCGGACATGCCTTTGCCCACGTAGTCATTGGCGTCGCCCTCAAGACTGAGGGTCATGCCGCGCGTCACGAAGGCGCCGAAGCTTTGGCCGGCCGCGCCCGTGAAGTGGAGGTCGATGGTGCCTTCAGGTAAGCCCTCTTGCCCAAAACGGCGAGCGACCTCGCCGGCCAACATACCGCCGATGGTCCGGTGCACGTTGCGCACGAGCACGTCGAGCCGCACGGGCTCCCGTCTCTCGAGCGCGGCGCTACAGCGCTCGATCAGCATCACGTCGAGGGCCGAGCCGAGGCCGTGATCTTGCTCGATGGATTTGCTGACCTGCACGCCGGGACGCGCCTCTGCCGGCATGAGGACGTCCGAAAAATCGAGCTTGGACGCCTTCCAATGCTTCACATTGCTCTTTTGTTTGATGCGACCAACTTGGCCAACCATCTCTTGAATGGTGCGAAAGCCGAGCGTGGCCATGATCTCGCGGGTCTCTTCGGCCACGTAGAACATGAACCGCACCACGTGCTCCGGCTGGCCGTCGAACTTGGCGCGCAGGGTCGGATCCTGCGTCGCGATGCCGACTGGGCAGGTATTGAGGTGGCACTTCCTCATCATGATGCAGCCCGAGGCGACCAGAGGCGCCGTGGCAAAGCCGAACTCTTCCGCGCCCAATAGGGCCGCGTAGACGACGTCTCGCCCGGTCCGCATCTGGCCGTCTGCCTGCAAGAACACGCGGCTCCGCAGATCGTTCTTGACCAAAACCTGATGCGTTTCGGCGAGGCCGATCTCCCAAGGGATGCCTGCGTGTTTGATCGAGGTGAGGGGGGATGCGCCGGTCCCGCCGTCATGCCCGGCGATCAAGATCACGTCGGCGTGGGCCTTGGCGACGCCGGCCGCGACCGTTCCCACGCCCGCTTCGGCGACCAGCTTGACGCTGATGCGCGCGCGCGGGTTGACCATCTTCAAGTCGAAGATCAGCTGCGCCAAATCTTCAATCGAATAGATGTCATGGTGGGGCGGCGGGGAGATCAACGTGACGCCCGGCGTGGAGTGGCGCGTCTTGGCGATGATCGCATCCACCTTGTGGCCAGGCAGCTCGCCGCCTTCACCCGGCTTGGCGCCCTGTGAGACCTTGATCTGGAGTTCATCGGCGTTGACCAGGTAATAGGTGGTCACGCCGAATCGCCCTGAGGCCACTTGTTTGATGGCGCTGCGGCGGAAGTCGCCGTTCGCGTCCTTTTGATAGCGCTCGTCCCGCTCGCCGCCTTCACCGGTGTTGCTCTTGCCGCCGATGCGATTCATGGCGATGGCCAGCGTTTCGTGCGCCTCACCGCTGATTGAACCGAAGCTCATCGCCCCGGTCGCAAACCGCTTCACGATCTCCGTCGCCGGCTCCACCTCGGAAAGCGGCACGGGCGCGTCCCCTTCGACCAGGTCCCACATCCCGCGCAAGGTGATGAGCCCCATGGTCGAGATCTGGCCGTTGATCAAGGCCGCGTATTCCTTGTAGCTCTTCACGTCGTCCATGCGGACGGCGCGCTGCAGGGCGGCGACGGTGCCCGGGTTCCACAAGTGCCGCTCGCCCTGAGCGCGAAACGCGTATTGCCCGCCGATGTCTAGCATCGGTGAGGCTTCGGTCACTTTCGGATAGCTGCGCTCGTGGCGTAGCCGGCACTCCTCGGCCAAAACGTCGATGTCGATGCCTGAAATGCGCGACGAGGTACCGGTGAAATAAGTATCGACTACCTCCGGCGACAGCCCGATGGCCTCGAAGATCTGCGCGCCTTGATAACTCTGCAGCGTGCTGATGCCCATCTTGCTCATCACCTTGAGCAAGCCCTTGTTGATCGACTTGATATACTTGGTTTGAGCCAGGTCCGGATCTTTCAAGCTTGGGAAGGTCCCGTCCCGCACCATCTGACTCACCGTCTCGAGCGCCAAGTAGGGGTTGATCGCACCCGCGCCGTAGCCCAAAAGCAAGCTGAAGTGATGCACCTCACGCGCGTCGCCGGTCTCGACGATGATGCCGATCTTCATGCGCGTGCCGTTGCGCATCAGGTGGTGGTGCACCGCGCCGGTGGCCAGCAAGCTGGGCACGGGTGCAAGCTTCTCATTGGAGCCGCGGTCGCTGAGGATGACCAGGCCATGGCCGTTCAGCACCGCGAGCGATGCTTGCCGGCACAGCTCGTCGATCGCGGCCTTGAGGCCTTCGCCGCCTTCCTCCACGGGGTAGAGCATGGGAATGGTCGGAGGCAGCCGGACCTGCTGCACATGCGCCTCGCGCAGCTTCGCCAGATCGAGATTGGTCAGGATTGGATGCGGCAGCTCCAGCATCCGTGCCTGGTCTGGCGCCTGGAACAAGATGTTCCCTTCGCCGCCGATGTACGCTTGCAAGCTCATCACGAGCTCCTCGCGGATCGGGTCGATGGCGGGGTTCGTCACCTGCGCGAAGTGCTGTTTGAAGTAATTGAACAGCAACTGGGGACGGTCGCTGAGCACCGCGAGCGGCGTATCGGTGCCCATCGAGCCGCGCGGCTCGTCACCCTTTTCCGCCATCGGCGCCATCAGGAAGCTCAGATCCTCCTGCGTGTAGCCAAAGGTCTTTTGGCGCTGCACGAGCGAGGCGTACTCGCGGTTGGTCGCCGTGGGCGGTGCGACTTCGATCTCTGTGAGCGAGATCTTGTTGTCACGGACCCACTTGCCGTACGGCTGCGCCTTGCACACAGCGTCCTTGATCTCTTCGTCCTCGACGATCCGGCCGAGCTCGGTGTCGACCAAGAACATGCGCCCGGGCTCGAGCCGACCCTTGCGCTCGATGTTCTCCGCCGGAAACTCCAGCACGCCCGTCTCCGACGCCAGCACGACCAAGCCGTCTTTGGTGATCGTGTAGCGAGCAGGCCGGAGGCCGTTCCTGTCCAGCATGCCACCGATGCGTTTGCCGTCGGTGAAGGTGAGCGCGGCGGGGCCGTCCCACGGCTCGACCAAGCACGAGTGGTATTCGTAGAATTCGCGCTTGTGCGCCGGCATCAGGGCGTCGTTCTGCCAGGCCTCGGGCACCAGCATCATCATCACGTGCGGAAGACTCCGGCCAGCGTGGAGCAGCAGCTCCGTGACGTTGTCGAGCATCGCCGAGTCACTGCCGCCGGGGGTGATCGTGGGCAGAATATGGCGCACGTCCTCACCGAAGATCTCGCCGTCGAACAACTGCTCGCGCGCGGCCATCCAGGCGGCGTTGCCCCGCACGGTGTTGATTTCCCCGTTGTGGGCGAGGGTTCGGAAAGGCTGCGCGAGCTCCCAAGTTGGAAAGGTGTTGGTGCTGAAGCGCTGGTGAACCATGGCCAGTGCGCTGACCATCTTCTCGTCCTTCAGCTCGATGTAAAATTCAGCGAGCTGTTCGGCCAAGAGGAGGCCCTTGAAGATGATCGTGCGGCAGGACAGGCTCGGAATGTAAAATGAGCCTTTGCCGGCCAAGCTGGTCTCGCGCACGGTGCGCTCGGCCCATTTGCGAATCACGAACAATTTGCGCTCGAATGTGGCCTCGTCGTCGCAGGTCGAGCCGATGAACACTTGCCGGATTACCGGCGCGCTCTCGCGCGCCGCGGGGCCGAGCACGCTCTCGTTCACCGTCACGTCGCGCCAGCCGATCAAGCGTTGGCCCGTGCCGAAGATCTTGTCTTCCAAGATCTGCTGACAGCGGCGGCGCTCTTTACGGTCGCGCGGCAGGAACACGCAGCCGACGCCATACTTGCCGACCTCCGGCAGATCGATATCCGCTTCGTCGCAAGCGTGCCGGCAGAAGGCGTCCGGGATCTGAATCAGAATGCCGGCGCCGTCACCCGTCAGCGGGTCGCAACCGGTCGCGCCGCGGTGCACCAGGTTGAGCAGGATATCGATGCCCTTCTTGACGATATCGTGGGACGCCTCCCCCTTGATGTTGGCCACGAAACCGACGCCGCACGCGTCGTGTTCGAACTGGGGGTCATAGAGTCCTGAGCGGGGCGGAAGTGTCATGGCTGGGCTCGGTGTCGGGGATTGCGTTGAAAGGTAGGGCCTTGTCCCGATGCGACGACGGTCGCCGGCGGCGGGGCTCGGAAGTTCCGACCGCGCCCGCGAGTATAGGGCGATTGACGGGCCGGGATAGGTCGAAGCGACACCCTCTTTCTGCCACGAATTAGATGCGAAGACAACGGGCTTCCCGGCCGGTTGAGCAATCGCAGCAGTCGAGATTTAAAGGGCTTTTTCACTCGGCGTGAGTGCATCGGGTCACGCGCCGAGACTGGCCACCGTCCAGTCGTTAGGGCGACCGGTCGGCCTAATATGGCGATGCCGCAGCACGCGGCGCGTAGCAAGCGGAGACAAAGCCGCAGCGCGCCTTTCGGCAGGCGGGCTCGGGGATGGCTGGCCAGGCGTCGTGAAAGCGAGCTTCCACGAGCCGAGTGCCCAGCTCGAAAAAGTCGAACGAAGCGGAGGTCTGCCAGTCGGGCTCATTGTCGTCTGACAGCAAGTGCACGAGCCCCGTGCGCACCCGATCCGTCCCGTAGTGCCGCTGTACGGCTTCGCGATAGGCGGCCAATTGAAATGAGTAACGATCCTCGTCGCCGCCACGCGAGCGCTTGTAGTCGATGACGTCGACACTGCCGTCCGGGCGCTCGATCACGAGATCGAGCGTCGCCTTGAGCGCCACCGTCGCGGCGCGCAACGCCGGGTCGGCGGGGTTCTGGCGAGGACGCAACGCAAACAGCTCGAGCTGCCCGGGCGCGACGCGGCTACGACCGCGCGGGCGAGCTGCGGCGTCGGTCGCCGCGGTTTCTAGCGGCGCCGCCGGTTGAACGCTTCGAAACGGGATGCCGAGGGCGAGCTCCCGGAGGATGCGCGAGCCATCCTGCTGAACCGATCGCGCATACGAGCCGCTCAGAAAGCGCGCGATGCCGCGCGCGGTGTCCGCGCTCCCTTCCGAGACTGGATCGAGCCCCTCACGCGCGAGGGCCTGAAGGATCTCCTCCGGGTCGACCGGAACACCCCAGCGCGCGCCGGAAAACGCTTCTAAAACGCGGTGGGCGGCGCTGCCCAAGGCGCGTGGATCTTCTCCCCCCACTGTCTGCGCCGCACCCGGACCGAGGCGCGGCTCGGCAATCTCGAATAGATGACTGAGCTCGAAGCGGCGCGCGCAAATTGCGAAGTCGGAAAGCGCGGTGACCGAAATCGTCGCCAGCGTCACGCGGGGGCGCGTCGGACGCTCCGGAGGGGGCTCGGGCGCGGCGTCGATGGGCGCCGAGCTGAGCGCGGGTTCGTCGAGTAAAGAGCGCGCAGAGACGCGCTCCACCCCCGCGATATCGATCAGCCGCCCGCTGACGGCCATGATCGATTCAGCCAGTGAACCCGAGCGCGGCTTACCGGCGGGCAAGACGATCGCCAGATGATGGCGCGCGCGGGTGAGAGCCACGTACGAGAGTCGCTGACGCTCGGCGCGCGCACGCGCCGACGCGTCCTCGCCAGCGCGCCGCGACAGCGGCGTAGCGAGAGATCCTGCGTCGGTCACGTGGCGAATCACGAGCGACGTGTCGCGCTCACCGCGCAGCAACGAGATGGGCGCCGGGCTCGGCCGCTCACAGGAGCCCGTGTCGAGCACAATCGTGGTGGGAAACGCCAGGCCCTTGCTCCCGTGGATCGTGAGCAGGCGCACTGCGTCGTCGTCTTCGGAGAAAACCGCGGCCTCGGCTTCGTCGGTTTCGTTGTCGACTTGACGCTGCAGCCAGCGGGCGAAGCTATGCAGGCTGCCGCCTTGGCGCGCGGCGATCTCCAGCAGGCGCAGGACATTGCCGTAGCGCGTTTTGCCGCGCGGAAGCAGCCCATAGAGCGCCTCGAGCTGGAAGCGGTCGGCGATCATGGCCAGGGCGTCCCGAGCCGACAGCCGAGGGGCAACTCGACCGAGCTCGAGCAGCCGCTCTCGCAGCACGACCGTGGCCTCTTGTTGGGCGGCATCACTCACCCGGAGCGCGCTCCAATCACGCGCGGGGTCGAGCCCGCGGCGGGGTACGGACAGCTCGGCGAGCGTGCGATCGCTGAGCCCGCCGAGCGGCCCGCGCGCGACCACCGCCAGCGCGTGGCGGTCACCCGGATCGATCTGCAGCCGCAAGGCGGCGAATACATCGCGTACCTCTGGCGTGGCGTAGAGCGCTCGCCCGGCCACCACGAATGGAATATTGAGGCGATCCAGCGCCAGCTCGAGCAGCGGTAGCGTCGCTCTGCGCCGTGCTAGGAGCGCAATCTCGGAGAAGCGCGTGCCGGCGCGTGACAGCTGCGCGCACAGGCCGGCCGCGGCAAATGCGCTGCGCAACGCGCCTTCTGCGTGACGCAGCACGGCCGGCGCCTCCGGATCGAGCGGCGGTTGGCCATCGTCCTCGACCAACGTGACCGTGCCCTGCGGAGCTCCTGCGTGCGCCGCCGGCAACACCAATTCCTCGCTCGGCGTGTAACGAATCTCGAACGCCCGCTCGGGGCGCTCGCAGAAATCCGCGCGGGCGATCACGTTCACGGCCTGCAAGATCGCGCTCGAGGAGCGGTAGTTCTCGGTCAAGCTGTGGAAGTCCGCGACCGGGGCCGCGCTCGCAGACACACCGCGAAGCTCCAGCTGCTCGGCCGCTGCGGTGCCGGCCAACTCCGCGGCAAGCTGCGCGTACACGGAGACCTCCGCGCCGCGGAAGGCATAGATCGACTGCTTGCGATCACCCACCACGACCAACCCGCGCGGGCTGATCGATGAGGGCTCGGGCACCCGTCCCGGCCTGCGCCGAGCGATCGAACTCGGCGCTTCACGCAGCAGGAGCAGCAGATCACGCTGCACACGGCTCGTGTCTTGAAATTCGTCCACGAGCAACACCTCGGTCTTTTGGCCGGCGATGCGCGCGAGCTCTGGATGATCGCGCAGCCCATCGCGGGCCAAACGCAGGACGTCCCCAAAGCCGAGGGTGCCTTCGCTGCGGCGTCGCTGCGACAGCTCGCGCTGCATCGTCGTCAGCAAGGCTTGCGCGCCGCGCGCGTCGGCATCCAGCTGTTCGGCGCGTTCGGCGTGCTCGACCAGGGCCTGCCAACGCTCGCGCTTCGTGCCGCCTGACAAGCCGTCCTGAAATGCCGTGAAGGCGTCCCAAAACGGCAACGCCTTCAACGGATTGGAGGCGCGAACCTGAGCAAAATCCTGCACCGCTAGGCGCAACGCCGCATAATCCGAGCCATGCAAGGCGTGCAGCGCGGCGCGCGCGGGAGCCGTCATGAGGGACGGTTCCGCCCGCGCGATGTCCTCACACAACCGGTTCAACCGGGCGAGCTGCCGCGCCGCATCCGCCACGTGGTCGCCGGTGCTTAGCTTGTCCGCCGCCAAGCCCTCGTCGTCTAGGCGCTCGAGCAAGAGGGTGAGCTCGTTGCGCGCGCGCTCGAGACCGTAGCACGCGTCGAGCAAACGCGTGGCCGCGCTCGTCAAGGGTCCGGCCAAGGCCGCGTCCAACACATCGTCGATCGTCCGCTCGGCGTCGCTGAATGCTTGGTCTTGGTCCAAGATGGTGAAGGTGGGGGATAGCCCAAGCTCCAGTGCGTGCCGGCGCAAGATACCGGCGGCGAGCCCATGCAAGGTATCAATGGTTGCGCGCGGCAACTCATCCAGGACCGTACGCGCGCGGGCGTTCAGCTCCTTTTGAGCCATCCCCCGGGCCGCGGCCAAGGCCGCCAGCGAATCTTCGTTGGATGTGCCCGGGTCCGACAGCACGCGCAAGCGCGACTCGAGCCGCTCGCGGATCTCGGCCGCGGCGGCGCGCGAGAAGGTGGTGGCCACGATGCGTTCGCTCGGAATTTGTGTGCCGTTCTCGCTCAAGCCGAGTGCAAATGCCAAGTAAATGCCGGTCAAGAGCTGCGTCTTGCCCGTGCCCGCGCTGGCCGCAATCACCGCATTTCGCTCCAGGCCGGGTAGCGTCACTCGCTCGCCTCGCGCGGCGCCGACAGCGGCCGACGACAAATATCGCGCGCGTCGCAGCGAGCGCAAGAGCCCGGCACGGCCGGCCGCGCCGGGACACGGCCCGCGCGTAAGCCCGCGATCAGCGCCTCGGCGCGAACGAGCTTTTCGGTAATTGCGGGGGCCCCCGGCTCGCTCTCTTCGAGCGCGGCCTTCCACTCTGGCTTCCGCCGCTGCAGGCTGAGGTACCCGGAGCTGACGCGCGCCGCGCCGTAATGCTCGGCCACCTTCTTGGCGTAGAGCCACGGTTGGAGCAACTGCTCGCCATGTTCCCCGCCGAGCTTCACAGCGCCGGTCTTATAGTCGATCACACGCAGCACGCTGCCGTCGCTATTGCGGTCGATGCGATCGACGCGGCCGGAAACGAAGTACTCACCGACGGCCAGCGCAGGCCACTCTTCCTGGCTGCCGAAGGCTCGCTCGGCTTCGGCGAACCACGTGCCTTCGCCGTCTGCGAACGACCACCGAAGCAATGAGGCGACGTCCTCCAGCGCCGAGGCCAGGGCCGCGCCGCGCAACTTGTTACTGATTTGCGCGCGCAGATACGCTTCCGCGCGGGACAGCGCCGAGCGCTCGAGGGCAGCGCGATCTTCCGTGCCAAAGTGCTCGCGCGTGCCGGACAGCGCGAGGGCCAAGGCCTCGTGAATCAACGTGCCTCGCTCGCGTGCGCTCAGGCCATCGCCTACCGCGTCGTCGCGCACGGCGCGCAGCACGACTCCGGAGAAGCCGAGAAACGCGCAACGCGCGTACCGCTCCAGCTGAGTGAGGGCCAAGGGCCGCTCCGCGCTGCCCCCTACCCAGTGTTCGATCGAACCGGCCGAGCCGTTTTCGAAGCTGAGCGGCCGGTCCGGATCGGCGTAAAAATCTTGGCGGCGGCGCTCAATCGCGGCGCGTGCCCGTACCTCCGCGCTCGCTGCGGGCACTGGTCGCACACGCCGGGCCTGTTGATCGAGCGGCGAGGGCGGCTCTACGCGCGGCGGATGCGCGTTCAAATGGGTCACCAGCCGGCTCGCCCCGCTGCCGCCTTTGGCGTCCCGGGCCGCCCAAGTGACCACGGTCTGCTCGGCGCGTGACATAGCGCTGGCCAGCGCCAGCCGAGTGAATGAAGCGCGCTCGGCCGCGCTCGAGGGCCGACTCCGCGCCGGCAGTTGCTCGATCAAATCCGCGTCTAATACGCCGTCCGAGCTCGAGCTCTGCCAATCGAGGGTCGACGATGCTGCGCGGCATACGATCAGCAAATCCAAATCCAAGCCGGCGACCTCGGCCGCGCGCGCAACGCGCAGCGTGCCCGCTCGCAAGGCGCCTTGGTTCGGGCCGACTGCCGCGAGGGCCGCTTCCAGCTCCTGTGAAAACTCCTGAAGCTCGAGCGCTTCGTCCGCGAGCCCGAGGAGCTCCGCCGCTGCCACGACACGCTCCAGCGCGAGATCGATGGCACGGCCTGCGTGGGCGTTTTGCCCGAGCGCGGCCAGGGGCGCCCGATCGGCATCTTCTGCGTAGCGAATGGCTTGAATCAGGCCTTGGCGTGAAGCAGACAACAGGCCGAGCTCGGCGAATAGCTCGCGCCATCGATCACGAAACAGCCGCCGCGTGCTCGCAGTTCGCAGCCGAGCAAAGCGACTAAAGAGCGCTGAGAGTACCTGCTCGGCCGTGGCGAGCGCGTCGTGGGCTCGATCGTCGGCGGCGTCGAGGCGGCGGCGCCGGGCATGGATGGCGGCGATCAGCTCGCCGCCTCGGTCGACCCGCACGGGCAAACGCGCCAGCACATCAATGAAGCGGAGATCGCCGAGGCGCGCGCGCGGTGGCTGCCCCAACAAGCTTGTCAGCTCGAGATCGGGCGCACGCAGCACATCCACGAGCGTATCTCGGAGGACGGGGCCCTGCGCCAAGCGGACCAGTTCTAGGGCGGCATGCGCCTCCGGGGCAGTATGGGCGGGCCGGCTCCACGCTTCGCTGAAAGGTAAGCGAGCGGCCGAGAGCTCCGCGCGGAGCGGCTCGAGAAACGCATCCGCGGCGTCGACGGGCACGATGGCGATGCGGTCGAGGGCGGCACCTCCCGCCAGCGCGTCCAGCACGGCGCGCGCCACCGCGCGCGCCTCACTTGCCTCGTGCGCCGCCTGAATGACCACCGGCGCGCGCCCGGGGCGCGCCTCACAAAACTGCAGCTCCGGATGCTCGCTCTCGTTGGCCCAACGCTGCTCGAACCGCGCCGCGCAGCTGGCCACGCCCTCGCGCAAGCCTGGGCCCAAGTCCTCCCGCACGCTCGGTAGCTCGATCACGACGCCGCCACCCTGCTCCGCACAGAGCTTGCGATGGAGCGCCTCTAGCAAGCAGAGGTCGCCGTTGTCCCAGTGCGAGAGGCCGCGGACGCGCGCCGTGCGTACGCCCCCGAGCTCGCGCAACTCAACGCCAGAGAGCGCGGCGGCGGCAAGGTGCGCATTGTCGCGCGCGTCCCGCAGTCCGAGCTCACTCAACCTGAAGCTGGTCCGGGCGAGCGCGTCCGCCAAGAGCGCGCCCCGTGGGCCCGTCACCCGCTCCAAATCCGCCGGCTTCGCGCCGGCTCGACGAAGCTGGCCGAGCGCTTCGTCCACGGCCAACGCGAGGGATGCCGGCTGCCCCCGAAGCGAGCGCCGGGTTAGCAGTCGCGTTGCCTCACGCGTGGCTTCTTGCTGTGCCGGCAGGGCCCGAGCGAGCACGCGCGTTGAGAGCTCGCGCAGCGTCAGCACGCGCGCGCCCCGCGCCGCTTCATGCTCGGCTTGGCGCTCGCTCGTCACCAGCACGAGCTCGGGCGCACTCCGTTCTAGGGTCACCTGCAGCGAGTACTGTCGCGTCTACACTCCGTCAAGCCGCCGCGGGCTCCGGCACGGACATACATCGTCAGTGCGGCTTCCGCTTCTCGGACTCGTCCCGCGAGCCCTCTACGGCCTTGGCCGCAGCAAAGCGAACCTCTGGCACGACGAGTGAATCCGGGACGGGCATGTCAGGCAGGATTAAGAGCTCGAGCACCACTTGCGTCGTCGTGTCGTCGAGCTTCTTCAGGCGCCACACCGCATCCACGCGTTTCACATTGCCTTTGATCATGTGGCCCTCGACCACTTCAGTCCCGGCCACTTGTTTGATCGGCTCGAAGCGCACGATCGCCCAAACCTTGGCCGCGCCCTTCAAGATCGGCACCTGCAGGTAGACGTCGGTCTTGTCTCCAGAACGGCCCACGATGCGAGACTTCTCGAAGCGCGACATGAAGGTCGCGTAGTTCTTGAAATCGAGCACCACGGAGCGCACGACCTCTTCCGGTGCGTCTACGTTCACGCGCGCGGCGCCCGCGTTGGTGTCGGACCAACTCGTCTTGACCTCGAAGCGTTCGACCTTTCGCCACTTGTCCAGCTCCGGACCGGGCGCGGGTGGCGGAGATCCTGGCGCGGATCGGGCAGGAGCGT
>CAXSGJ010000035.1:28185-33070 GCA_964236865.1 uncultured Polyangiaceae bacterium | reverse complement strand
CACACTGCTGAACAGTGTGCAGCCGAGGAGCGTGAGGGCGCCGGCGCGGCCTACGCCGCGAAGAGGACCCAGAACAGTGCTGAACTTGGTTTTGGTCATAGGATGCGCCTGCTTCACTGTCTTCTACGCGCCAGCTCGCTGAAGTTTCCCTCCAGCCTTGAAGTATAATGCGAGTAACTCGATCTTCGGCGAAGCCCGCCAGTTGGTGCCGGTGCGCCGCCGACCCCAATTGAACACATTAGCCATCCCCGAGCCCGGTCGAGCCGCCGGGCTCGAGCGGAGCCATCGTGCAAGTGCCCGAGAACTGGACGCCTTTATCCATGAAGATCTCCGGGGAGTGCAGCGTGCCGGATACCCGCGCCGGGACGTAGAGCTCGATGGCGCGGGCCGCCCGCACGTTCCCCTGCACGGTCCCGCCCTTGATGATCACGGTCGCGACCTCGATTTCCGCGTCGACCTCGGCGCCATCACCAATCACCAGCGTGTCACCACTGGAAATTTCGCCCCGGAAGCTGCCGTCGATACGTACTCGGCCTTCGAACTGCAGTTTGCCCTCGAAGTGGGTACCCCGGCCGAGCAAAGCAGTGATCTCAGTCGCGGGAAGCGAGGCGGCCATGTGGGGCATCCTAGCCAAAAAAAAGCGACGAGAGTAAGGTCTGACGACTCGTTTGGCCTCTCGGACGCATTTCCGGCACTGGCGAGCGGCGCTAGCGAGCGCCGCTCTCGCCATTTCGGGACTCAACGCCGGCGCGGCGCACGCGCAGGAGGCAGCTCAAGGCCGCACTCGGGCGGCTAGACCGGTTGATAAGCCGGTGCCTCTCAATCGCACGGTACAGCCCGGCGTGCAGCCGACGACGCTGCGCTGGCACGACACGTACTTGTATTGGGACAACGCGGTGGGCACGAATACCCTGGGCGTGGGGCAAGCCTATCAAAGTCGAGATCCAACGTACGAGATCACGCTCGGCCTCCGGCCCCGGTACTACTTGATCGACGACCCGGACGCGTCGGTCAGCGTGCGCGCCGACCTTGGCATTGCGACTGAGCGCACCAACAGCGACACCACGACTCAGCAAGGGGAGTGGTCGGCGACGGACTTCGAGCTGTACGGCGCCTTCAGCTACAAGCTGCGCGAAAGCGCCGATGATCTGACCGAGCTGTCGGTGCGCCTCCCCCGGCTTACGTTGCCGACGTCGACCATCAGCTACGACAGCGGCAAACTGCTCGGTCTCGGTGTCCGCGTGGGGCTGCGTGAGGACGTCGCGCTGGAGGGCAGGGACTCGAAATTTTTCCCGAATCTCGAGCTCATCGCCAAGGTGGAGTACGGCTACCAGTTCACGCGCGCCTCCACGCCGACCAACTCCGGCCTGGAGCGCATTCGCCTGGACACCGACGGCCGGTCCACGGTCTCCGACCAATTGAGCGGGGCGACCTTCGCTCGCCAGTCTGCGGTCTTCGGCGGCGCGGCCTTACTTCACGTTTATCGTGATGTCCTCTGGAGCACTTCGCTCGAGGTTCGTCCGGCTTGGAAGTACCCGGTCGATCACGGCGTGCAGGTATGCGGCGTCATTCTCACGGGCTGCAGCCAGGCCAGCGGCATCTCGAACCCGGAGACGCGCTCGGTGCTCACGCTGTTCACCACGGAATTTCTGCTGTCTTTGTCAGACACGCTCGGGCTGTCACTGGGCTACGCCAACTTGACGGCGCAGCTGGGCCCTGACGGTCGCCGGCGTAGCGTCTTTTACAGCCCCGATGCGCGCTTCTACGCGACGCTCAGCGTGGGTCTCGATCACCTGTACGCGAATCTGACGCACCGTGAGCAACAGACCGCGAGCGCGGCGCGCGCTCGCTGATCGTGGCGCGCCGCGGTTCGATTTCGAGTTGCTGCTCGGCGGTTGGCTGGCTCGGATGGGTCGCCACTGCGCGGGCCGCCCCGCCGTCACGGCCAGCCCACGAGTTCCGCGTCGACTTCGCGGCCGATCGCGTCTCGGTCGACGGCGAGCTCGGCTCACTCCAACTCGACGGCAACGTGCGCGTACAAGCTCAGCGCTATCAGCTCAAGAGCGAGCACCTGCAACTGCAACGCGGGCCACGCGGTGTCGAGGTCGAGGGCGCGGCCGACGTCGCCTTCTGCCAGTGCGAAGAGCCGCCAGTCCGGCTCCGCGTGAGCCATGCCACGCTAGCTCCGCCCACCGATGCGCTCTTTTCAAATCCGAAGCTCAAGCTTTGGGGCCTGCCCGTGCTCTGGTTACCCGGCCTTTGGCTGCGCGCCCCCACGCGCATTGGCCTGACTTTTCCCCGTCTCACGTACCGTGCGCAGGACGGTTTTTTCCTCGGCGGCGGCGCGTACTTTCCGTTGGACACCGACGACGGTCACGTCACCAAAAGCCTCAGCATCGGCGCGGGCGCCTACCTGCTGCACGGCGCTCGCCTCGAAGCCAAGCTCGAGACGGAAACGAGCTCATCGCGTGTGGCCTGGGACCGCGTTGGGGACAGCGCACTGGAGATCGATGCGCACGGCAGCGCGGCGCTGTCTGAAGCGACGTTTGCCTACCGCGTAGATGCGCTGCGCGGTGCGCGGGCGCCGGTCGAGCCATCGTCCTTAGAGCTTGCCGCGCGCCGCACCGATCGCCTGCGGGTCAGCGTGCTCCGCGTCGACCAAATTGCGTTGGGCTTGGGCGTGCGCGCCGACGCAGCGCGCGCCGGCGCGCTGCGAGACTTCGGTGCCGGCGGCCCGGAGCTCCATCTTGGGCTCTCGAGCAACCTGGGCAGACACACGGCCTACGATGCCTACGCCGTGGCCCGCACCAGCACGAGCGCGGGAAATCACGCAGAATCGCTGATCTTCGAGCGCGCTACGCTGGCTTCGAACGCGCGGCCCGGCCCCTTCGGCGTCTCGTTGACGGCGGCGCAGGCGGCCCAGGTCCGCCAGGGTGAGCTCAGCGCTGAAGCGGAGCTCCGCGGCGGGCTCTCGGCGCGCTTCGGCTTGCCGCTGATCCGTGACTACGGGGGCATCGAGCATCTGATCGAACCATTGCTGGTCAGCCGTGTGCGGCTCGAGACGTCGCGTCGAGGCTCCCAGCGATTCAGCGGCGGGACCGTGCTGGCAGCGGCAGGCGTGGACAATTCGCTCGGCCAGCGCGCAATTCGCCAGGCTGCCGGCATCGCGTTGCGAGCTGGCGTCCTCACGCGCACGGGCGCCAGTGATTTCGTGTCCATGGCCCGCACCACCGCAGACGCGGCTCTGATCGGCGTTGCGCAATCCTTCGCGATGTCTAGCGCCTCGAACTCGCCTTCGCCTGACCAAACGCCGGCCATCGCGTCGTTGAGCCGCGTCCGTGTGGGGCCGACAGACGGCCTTCACGTGCTGGCGCACGCCGACGGCACGAGCGGCGGCTCGGCCAACATCGCTCGCGCGCTGTTCGACGAGAGCTGGTTTGACCCCGCGCGTCCCTTCCTCGACCGCGAGGGGTGGTCGGCCGGAGGCGAGGTCAGCGTGCCGTGGACTCATTCGCTGTCGACGTCCGCTGCACTGGACACCGACCTCACCCGCCGAGCGTTGCTGGCGACATGGGTAGGATTTGATTACCGCCACCCCTGTGGCTGCCTGGCCGTCGCCGGCTTTGCAGGCCACCGGGTCGGGCGGGAAGGAGTCGACGCCTGGCTAGGCTTCGATCTCGCGCCCTAATGCGCCGCTAGGCCAAGCTCCGTGCTCGCCAAAGCCTCGCAAAACTCCGAAGTTGCCGAGCGGCGGTCCAGAAGCTCTGCCCATGGGCCATTCCCTGCGCCTTCCACGGGATTTCCGCCACGGATTCGCCGCATCGGAGCGATTCTAGTAGCGTCCTTAGCATCGTGCCGGAGAGCGAAAAGCCGTCCACGGCCGAGCCCGCGTTAGCGTCGCTGCTCGGTTCGACCATCGTCGTGGCCGACGACGACCGTATTACGCGTGAGCTCCTAGCCGGAATGCTGCGCCGGCACGGCTTCGTAGTTGAAACGGCGCCGGACGGCCAAGCCGCGGTGGAACGAGTGGCCAAGGGCGGTGTCGACTTGGTGTTGCTGGACATCTTGATGCCGCGGCTGTCGGGGCTCGAAGCGTGCCGACTCCTCAAGGGCATGACCAGCGACACGTTCTTGCCCGTCGTGCTCGTAACCGTGAAGACAGACACCGCCAGCCGCGTCGAAGGTCTGAAGATCGGCGCGGATGACTACGTGTGCAAGCCATTCGACGAAGATGAGCTCGTGGCGCGCGTGGAAGCCATGCTGCGCATCAAGCGCTTACACGACCACGTGGTCGTGGCGCGAGCCCGCCTCGAACAGCTGAGCCTGCACGACGACTTGACCGGGCTTTACAACTACCGCTACCTGCACTCGCGTTTGAACGAAGAATTCAAACGCGCCGAGCGCTACCACGATCCGCTCGCCTGTCTCGTGATCGACATCGACCGCCTGCAGGCGCACAACGACGCCGGTGGCCGCGAGGCAGGCGACCGCGTTCTGTGCTTCGTCGCCGATACGATCCGGCGCTCGGTGCGCGAGGTCGATGTGGTGGCGCGCTTCGGTGGAGACGAGTTTTTGGTCGTTTTGCCCAGCACCCATTTTGCCGGATCGGTCACCGTCGCCGAGCGCATTTTCCAGGACGCCAATCAGCGCATCACCAGCTCAGAGCAACGTTCGGCCCTGCCGGTCGCGCTGTCCCTGGGTGTCGCGCTCTTTCCTTCGCGCGACGTGCGCACCAAAGATGCGCTGCTCCGCGGCGCGGACGCGGCGCTGCACGCCGCCAAACGGGACGGTGGGAACAGGATCTGCGTTTATCAACAGCAGGGCCAAATGTACACGCCGGTCAGTGGTACGAGCGTGACGGATACGGAGCCCAAAGCGACGCGGC
>CAXSGJ010000035.1:11157-28175 GCA_964236865.1 uncultured Polyangiaceae bacterium | reverse complement strand
CGACGCGGCCTCGATCGGACCGACCCTACCGCCGCTCCGATCGGCCAGTGCCCGCGCCGCTCGACCCCCCACGCCCCCCAGGCACGCCCGGGAGGAAACCGGAGTGACGCTCTCGGTACGACCGCGCGCAGGCGAGCCCGGAGCCGTCAAGCTCGAGGAGCCGCCGCCGCGCGTGCTTGTCGTGGACGACGAGCCGACCCTGCGCCGCACGCTCGCTCGCTTGCTGAACAGCCGCAATATGACGGTATTGACGGCCGATGACGGCGCGCAGGCGATCGCGCTCTTGGCTCGCGAATCGGTGGACGTCGTGCTCGTCGACTTGATGATGCCGAACGTGGGCGGGCTCGAGCTCCTCGACCACGTGCGCGCGTCGCACGCGGGCGTGGAAGTGATCATGATGACCGCGTTCGGTGACGTCGAGACCGCAGTCAAAGCGGTCCGCGCCGGCGCGTATCATTTCCTGACCAAACCCTTTCGCTCGAACGATGAAGTGGTGGTCACCGTCACCAAAGCCGCCGAGCGCCGAAGGCTCGTCGATCGCGCGCTCCTGCTCGAGCGCCGGCTCGAGCAAATGGAGAAATTCGGGGAGCTCATCGGCAACTCGACCGCCATGCAAGAGGTGTATCGGCTCGCGATCGGCGTCGCGCCCACATCCTCGACCGTGCTCATTTTGGGCGAGAGCGGCACGGGCAAGGAGCTCACGGCACGAGCGATTCACGGGCACTCGGCGCGCGTCAGCAATCCGTTCGTGGCCGTCAATTGCTCGGCAATCCCCGTGGATCTGGTCGAAAGTGAGCTCTTTGGGCACGTGCGCGGCGCCTTCACCGGGGCCACCGCGACCCGCGCTGGCTTGTTCGAATCCGCCGACCGCGGCACCCTGTTTCTCGATGAGGTGGGGGATTTGCCGCCGCTGGCGCAGGTTAAGTTGCTGCGCGCGTTGCAAGAGGGAGAGGTCAAGCGCGTCGGTTCGAACGAGACGCGCATCGTCGATGTGCGCGTGGTGGCCGCCACCAATGTCGACTTGAGAAGCCGGATTGCCGCTGGGCGCTTTCGCGAGGATCTGTATTACCGATTGAATGTCGTGCCCATCTCGCTGCCCGCGCTCCGCGAACGGCGCGAGGACATCCCGCTCCTCGCCTATCACTTCTTGCAGAAGTATGCGTCGCGCTCTGGCAGCCAGGTGAAAAAGATTTCACCCGAGGCGATGCGCCTGTTGACCGGCCATCATTGGCAGGGGAACGTGCGTGAGCTCGAGAATGCCATCGAGCACGCCGTGGTGTTCTGTCGCGACGACACGATGACCCCGGGTGAGTTGCCCTTTGGCCGCCCTAGCAACGGGGCGCCGGCGGATACCACAGCCAGCCATGGCACCGATGCTGGGAGCAGCGCTCTCTTCGAGCTCCCCTATCGGGAAGCCAAAGAACGCTCGCTCGAGGCCTTCGAAACCGCGTATTTCGAGGGCCTTTTGCAGCGCACTCAGGGCAATGTGTCGGAGGCGGCGCGTCAGGCGGGTCTCGACCGTTCGAATTTTAGGCGCGCGGTCAAGCGAGCTGGCGTAAGAGTTCGCGACGACGAATGACCCGTTCTTGGATATTCGGCCGAGCGGGCTCGCGCCACCGTCTGATTTTCGGCGCGTGCCTCATTTGCGGGTCGGCCTGGGCGCGTCACGGCAAGGCCCAAGACTCGACCGAAGCGCTGAACGCGGCCGCGAACTCGCTGCCCCCGGCGGTCGCCCCCCACGCGCGCGTGCTGTCTCTCAAGCGTTGCTTAGAGCTCGCCGTCTTGAACTACCCCCGGGTCGCCGAAGCGCGCGCGCGCCTTCTGCAAAAGCGCGCGCAGCTCGATCAAGCCTTCAGCGCGCCGTACAGTGACTTCACGATGACGGGCGGCGTGGGTCCGGCGCCCACGGTGCGCGGCACCTCCGTCTACAGCCCGGACACGGACAAGGCGCTCAGTAATCACTTGGGCATTGCCTGGCAGCTCGGCGTCACGGGCGCGATTCCGCTCTGGACCTTCGGCAAAATCAGCAATTTGTGGGACGCTGCCGACGCGCAAGTGCGGGTGGGCGAGCACGAGGTGAGAAAAGAGCAGAACGACGTGAAGCTGACGGTGCGCCGCGCCTACTACGGCGCGCAGCTGGCCCGCGACGCACTGACACTGCTGCGCGAAGCCACCGGGCGCATCGACGCCTACCTTGGGCGGTTACAAAAACAGGTTGATGAAGGAGAGGGGGATGACGTCGCGCTGCTCAAGTTGAAAATGTACCGAGCGGAGCTCGAAGCGCGTCAAAGCGAAGCCACGCGCCAAGAAGCCGTCGCCATCTCCGGCCTGCGCTTCCTCACCGGCGGCCCAGATATCGAAGTCCCGGACGCGCCGCTTCAGCAAAGCAGCCACCGGCTCGCGCCGCTGGCTCACTACCTATCGGCGGCGCGCCTGTATCGGCCGGAAGTGAACATGGCGCGTGCCGGGGTGATCGCGCGAGAAGCTCAACTCCGTATGGAACGCGCCAAATTTTTCCCCGATCTAGCACTTGGCATGAGCTTTAATTACTCGGCCGCCCCGCTCGTCGAAGATCAGAAAAACCCCTTCGTGCGCGACAACGCCAACTTTCTGAGCTACGGCGCCGCGCTCGTCTTCAGGTACAAGCTGGATTTTTTGCCGCAGTCGGCGCGCCTCGCGCAAGCCAACGCACAGCTCGAGGAACAGCGCGCGACCGAGCGTTACGCCCTAGGAGGTGTCGGCACCGAGGTCGAGCAAGCCTTCTTGGAAGCCGAGGACGCCGCCCGCCGCCTGGATGCTTACCGACGCGCCACGGGCTACGCCAAGCAATGGCTGATCCAAATCCAAGAAGGCATCGATGTCGGCACGTATGAAAACGAAGACATCGTCGACCCGGCCAAAGAATACGCGACCAAGCGCTTCCTACAAATGAACGCCACCTACGACTACAACATTGCGCTGGCCAAGCTCGCCCAAGCCACCGGCTGGGAAGTCGTCACCGGCGCGGACGAATGAACCGCCCGCGGCCGAGCGCACCGCCAAGCCGAGGGTGTGCCGAGTCTAGCGCGGAAATCAGTCGTCGCCGCTGTCGTCGTCCGAATCGGAATCGCTGTCGGAGTCCGAGTCGTCCATCTCTTGATCGAGGTACAGGTCTGAGTCGTCGTCGCGCGCGGTAGCCACGGCGGCCACCGCAGACGTCGGCTTGTCCGGCTTCTCGTCGCCTTTAGGCGGCGAGGACGAGCGGGACTTGGTGGCGTCGTGGTCCTCGATCTTCTTTTCGATGCTGAGCAACGCATTCATGATCGATTCATTGACCATGGAGACGATGACCGGGAGCTGGCCCTTCAGGGCTTCGTAATAGCGCTGGCGCTCTGTGGAGTGAATGATCGCTGGCGGGTGGCCGGCGCGCATCAAGAGTACGTTCATTAGCAAGCGCGAGACCTTGCCGCTGTCTTGCGGGAAAGGAAACACGCGTAACAAATCGTAGTGAACGCGCGCGGCAATTCGGACCGGGCTCTTCAGCTTTTTCGGCTCCGGCCCGTTCAACCAGTCGATCACCTGACGCGCCTTGTATGCGATCTTGTCGGGCGCGGCGTACTCGTGGAAATACAGGCGGTGTTGCGGGATGTCCTTCCGGTACTTCACCGTCTTCACGTCGCCTTCCTCCGGGTGGAGGATGCAGTAGATCTTTTTGATCGTGTCGACAGTGATGGGGACGCGCTTCTTCTCGGACAACTCGCGCACGTACTCGATGGCCTGCCGGTGCCGGCGGATCTCATCGCACACGGGTTGCAGGCCGGAGTCCGCGACCACGCTCATGTTCGGGTCGATCGCGGTCTTCAGCTCTTGAAAGGTATACACGACGCCTTCGAGGGCGCTGTCGTGATAGACCCAAGACATCTCGAAGCTCTCGCGGTACTCGCGCTGAAATAGGTCATCGAGGCCGTTCAGGCGCTCGTTGATGGTCGCCCATCGCTCTTCGACCGACAGCTGGGGCGGGGGAGGCGGCGGCGGGACGATCGGAGCCGGCAGCGGCAGGGCTGCGGAAGCCGGCCGCGGCGGGTCCTGAGCGATCTCCGGCAAGCGCGTGCCCAATAACTTCTGCCGTTCCTCTAACTCTTGGCGCCGGGTGGTGCCGGATTGATTCGGGATCGTATCGGCGCGGTACTGACGGGTGGTGACACCCCGCCCAATGCCGTCGCCGCGCTGTGAGCGCTTGCTCGCGCGGGCGACTTTGCCTTCCAAGGCGCGCCGGGCGGCCTCGCGCTCGGCGCGAATGCGCTCGCGCTCGGTCTCTTTGGCTTTGCGGTACGCTTCGCGCTCGGCGTCTTTGGCCTTCTTCTCTTCGTCTTTGAGGCGCTTGGCTTCCTCGCGCTGGGCGTCGCGCTCGGCGATTTTCTGGAGCCGCTCGTCTTCGCGCTCCCGGGCAACGCGCTCTTTCTCGGCGTCTTTGGCCTTCTGCGCCGCGACGCGCTCGGCCTCTTTGGCCTTGAGAGCGGCGGCACGCTCCGCTTCTTTGGCTTTCAGCTCGCGCGCGCGTTCTTTCTCACGCTCTTTCTTTTCACGCTCGACGGCCTTGGCTTTGAGCGCCTTTTCCCGTTCGGCGTCCTTGCGAAGCTTCTCGCGTTCGCGCTCTTTCTTTTCGCGCTCTTTGTCTTTGAGCCGAGCGAGCTTTTCCCGTTCGGCTTCTTTGCGGAGCTTCTCGCGCTCCTGCTCTTTCTTTTCGCGCTCTTTGTCTTTGAGGCGAGCGAGCTTTTCCCGTTCGGCTTCTTTGCGGAGCTTTTCACGCTCCGCCGCTTTCCGGGCAAGACTGACCTTTGCGGCCGGCTTCTTCGCTACCGGGCGCTTGGCGACCCCACGCGCGGGCTTTTTCGGCGAGCGTTTGGGCTTCGCGGCCGGCTTCTTGGCGACCGGCTTACGCGCCTGTTTGCGTCGGGCAGGAGTGGCCTTCGCCTTGGCGCGGCCCTTCTTCGGAGTGGCTTTCTTTCGGACGGACATCGCGGAAATCGGCAAAAATGGAGAGCGGCTGTACCCGGACGCAGCCCGTCCAAGCGAACACAAGAGCGCTCCCTCGAACCGCGGCGGGACCGGTGTCCCAGGGCCGAAGCCCTCGGCAACCTAATCGGCTGGCACGCAATCCGTCAAGGTCCGTATCTCGTTGTTTGTTCTCTGCAGGGCGCGGCCCTTGAACTCCGCGCGACGCCCAGGCAACAGCCGTTCGACCGGCCCGCAGCTACTTGAAGTAGTCGGGGAAAATTTCGCTATTGGCGAGCGGCCGGTTGCGCTCGGTCAAGACCTCGACGCCGCTCTCCGTGACGAGCACGGTGTGCTCGAATTGGGCCGAAAGTGAGCCGTCTGACGTGACGGCGGTCCAGTCATCATCTAAAACGTCGACCTCCCACGAGCCGATGTTGACCATCGGCTCAATCGTGAAGGTCATCCCCGGCTTGAGCCGCTCGCCCTTCCCCCAGCGCCCATAGTGCGCGACCTTCGGCTCATCGTGAAACTTGCGGCCGATGCCGTGGCCCACGAAATCCCGCACCACGGAGCAACCTTGACCCTCCGCGAACTCCTGGATGGCAGCGCCCAGGTCGCCGAGCCGCGCGCCCGGGCGGACCTGCGCAATGCCCAAGGCGAGCGAGCGCCGTGCCACTTCCACCACGCGGCGAGCGTCGTCTGAGATTTTACCTACGTAAAAGGTGGCGGAAGTGTCGCCGTGAAAGCCCTTGTACACGTGCGTGACGTCGATATTAATGATGTCGCCGTCTTTGAGCGCTCGCTCGCCCGGGATCCCGTGGCACACCACCTCATTGATCGAGGTGCAGACGCTCTTTGGAAAACCCTTGTAGTTGAGGGGAGCGGGCCGCGCGCCCTGCTTCAGGGTGTGGGCATGGACGAAGGTATTGATCTCTTCCGTAGTCAGCCCGGGCCGTACGATTTCCCCCACGGCGGACAGCGTTTCGCCGGCGAGCCTCGACACGACCCGCATGGCCTCGATTTCGGCCGGCCCTTTGATTTCAACTGCTGAGCTTCGAAAGTGCATGTCCATCTTCGGTGCGCGGCCTTGATTCGAGGCGCCGAGCGCGCGCCAACCGTATCACTTTTGCAGGGCGGCCGCTTCTCGAACCAGGTTGATCCGGTCCCGCAATTCCGGGAGGTTCGGCTCGCCGTGAAAATGAAGCACGACGTCGTCTCCGGCGCGATAGGCGCGGGTCATCAGCAACACTTCTTTGCCGACCCAGGCTCCGCCCACCCGATCCAGCCAGTGAAAGGCCGGATCCTTCGCGGAGATCGTCAATGAGACCGGCCCCGTTGGCAGCGGGCCAGCTAGGCTCGCCACGGGGCGGAAGGAGAGCGAATAGCGCCGCTTGTCGTCCACGCTGCCCTCGCGCGACACGGTCGCCACTTTGACGAGCCAGATGTCCTCGGCCCGCCGTACGCGATCGTTGAAATGCGGGTCGTCACCGGCAACGCCCGGCACGAACGCGGTCTCGAACAGGTGCCCGGAGAAGCTGTCGTCGAGCAAGCTCGCATCGTGCGCGCCGTAGCTCGGCAAGCCATCGGCCGGCGACCTTGGCGGCGGCGGCGGGCTGCACGCTGCGACTGCCACTGCCACTGCCAGTGCAACGCGTTGAGCTGAGCGGCGAAGTAACAACACGTGTCGGATAGCTTTGCTGAGCCGGCAGAACGCAAGAACGGAATGACCTTGAAAACGACGGCGGCTGACGAATGAGCGGCAAGGGCGATTAAACGAAGGGGACACAGACTTATTCGCTGGCTTGGCTCGTCCAACTGTCTGCTTGAGTGATTCGAGCGATGAGTGTTACGTTTCCGCGCCGCGTCTCGGCGGCTAAGCTCGAGGATTTCCGGAGGATAGCAATGACGCTGAGGCTTGTGTCACGTTTGCCACGTTTTGCGACGCTTTTGGCGCTGGGTATTGCATCGTCCGCGCTGGTCGTCGAGCCCCGACTTGCTTCGGGTAAGGACAAACCCGCCGAAAAGTCGGCCGTCGGCGTCATCGACAAGGTGGTCGGCATGCCGCCCCGGGGCCTGCATTGGGGGCTGACGCTGGAAGGCGTGGCCAAGCTTTACGACAAAGTGTTCGAGGAGGAATACCTGCCGCTCCTGAAGAAGGTCGAGCCCGGCAACGAGATGACCGCCTTGGAAGACGAGCAGCGAAACAAGCAGGGCATCCTGCGGCGCGGCCGGATCGAATTCGGCACCACCCCCACCGGCGTGGACCAGTCCCCGTTGAAGGGCGAGTACAGTTACCGAAACGCGGAGAGCATGGCTTCGCTTCGTTTGCGGAGCGGCACCGAGCGCCATTTCTTCTTTTTTAGCGACAAATTGTGGAAGGTCTACGACGAGCACAAGCTCGCCAAGGGCGGCACGCTCGGCGAAAACTTCGAAGAAGCCACCAAGATCCTCAGCAAGCGCTTCGGGGTGCCCGGCAAGCTCGTGCCCGCCGATTACGACAAAGGGCAGTCCTACGATGAGATGCAATGGCGCGACGCGGAGAAGACCATCCGCGCGGTCGACCGTGGCACCGTCTTGGGCATGATCTACACGGACAAAACCGTGCAAGATAACATCGCCCAGTATCGTAAAAACAAGGCTGAAGATCTGCACGAAATGGACAAGGACGTAGCGGCCGCAACCGCGCATCCACCAGAAGAGCCGGGCCGGCGCCCTCCGGCGGACACCGGCAAGCCGAAGCCCAAGCCGCACTGAGGCGCTAAGCGAGCCGCTCGGCGCCGGATGGGATCAGCGGACCTGACGACAACGTCACCGTGATCCCGGGGGAGACGGCGGCGAGCGGCGGCTCGAAGATCCGCCGGCGCGCGAGCGTGTTGCCTGGGCAGCCGGAGAAGCGCCCCGTGACGTGCAAGGAAACCTCCGTTTCTTCGACGGAAACGAGGTATAGGTCGCCGCCGTCAGCGCGCACCAAGGGCGCCAGGACTTCACGCACCACCCGCTGAATCTCGTCTTTGGCGACCGCCATCGGAGTGATCAAGTTACCACGAGGCTTGACCAGACCGCGAGGCTTACTCTAGGTTCCCGCCGCTTCCGGTCAGCGCGGCGTCACTCCACCGGCGTGCGTGCGAGACCGCTGGCAACCATTCCGCCGGGTGCTAACCTTTCGTTGGTCCGGGCTTTCACGCAATAACTGAGGATAGTATGGCTGTTCACATTCGCCTTGCCCGCCATGGCACCAAAAAGGCCCCGTTTTTCCGTATCGTCGTGACTGATCATCGCAACCCGCGCGACGGCAGCCACCTCGAAAACATCGGCACGTTCCATCCCGCAGCCGAGGGCGTGTTGAACCTGGACCGTTCGCGCCTCGAATACTGGCAGAAGCAGGGCGCGCAGCCCTCGCATACCCTGGCCCAGCTCCTGAAGAAGAATCCGGCCGCGCCCGCTCAGCCCTGAGCGGGTTCGTTCTGTTTCAGAGGTGCTTTTCCCTCCGCGTTTCCCCCCCTTCCCCGCACCTTCTCGGGCTTTGGCCCGAGTGATACCGGAGTTGCCTAGTTATGGCTCTCAAGGAATTGATCGCAACGATCGCCCAGGCCTTGGTCGATGACCCCGACAGCGTCGAGGTGACCGAGATCGAGGGCGACCACAACTCGCTCATCGAGCTGAAGGTCGCCAAAAACGACATCGGCAAGGTCATCGGCAAAGACGGGCGCACGGCCCAGTCCATGCGCACGATCTTGACCGCCGCCTCGACCAAGATCGGTCGGCGCGCGCATCTCGATATCGTCGATTAGCCGAGCGCGCCCGGTTCGATGTCGCACACGGGTCAAGGTGAACCCGAAACGATCGAGATCGGTCGCGTCAGCAAGGCGCACGGCATCCTCGGGGAGCTGCGGGTCGCCCCTCACTGGGAAGCCAGCGAGGCGCTCTTGCAGACAGCGCAGGTTTGGCTCTCCCTAGGCGGTCAGACGGTGGCCCACGCGGTGGAGCGCGCGCGCGCCGTGCCGCGTGCGTACCTGGTCAAGCTGCGCGGCATCGATGATCGCAACGCCGCGGAGGCGCTACACGGCGCCGTCGTGAGCGTGAGACGATCTGCGTTGCCGCCTCTAGAGCCCGGCGAGTACTACTTGGTCGATCTGATCGGGGCTCAGGTGACGGGGCCGGAGGGCCCGGTGGGGGAGGTGACCCACGTCGTTTCACACCCCACGGTCGACGTGGTCGTGGTGCGCTTGGCAGACGGCAAGAGCGCCGAGCAGTCGTTGTCGCCGCCCTGGCTGTCTCATGTCGACGTGCCCGGGCGTCGAATCGTCCTGCACAACCTCGATGGGCTCATGTAGCGGTCATGCAGATCGCGATCGCGACGCTCTTTCCGGAGCTCTTCGACACCTTTTTGCGGCTGAGCTTCGTTGGGCGTGCGGTTACTTCAGGTGCGGTGCGCGTGCACGTGGAGGCGATGCGCCAGCACGGTCTCGGCAAGCACTTGAGCGTGGACGACACCCCGTACGGCGGGGGCTCGGGCATGTTGATGCGCGCCGACACCACCGTGGCCGCGATCGAATCGGCGGAGGCGGCGCTCGCCTCCGCCGCGCGCCCGCGGCGCGTGCTGCTCACCCCCCAGGGCGCGCGCTTCACCCAAGAAAAGGCCCGTGAGCTGGCCGGTCAGGAGAGCGTGATCTTGGTTTGCGGGCGCTACGAAGGCTTCGACGAACGCGTTCGGCTGTTCGTCGATGAAGAGCTGTCGCTCGGTGATTTCGTGCTCACCGGGGGGGAGGTGGCGGCCATGTGTGTGGTCGAAGCCTGCATTCGTCTGCTGCCCGGCGTGCTCGGCAACGCAGAGTCCACGAATGAGGAATCGTTCAGCGCGCACTGCGGGGGGCTCCTCGAATATCCGCAGTACACGCGGCCGCCCACCTTCCGCGGGCACGCCGTGCCGGAGCTCTTGCGCAGCGGCGACCACGAGAAGGTGCGCGCTTGGCGCAGCGCTGCTTCCGCCCAGCGCACGCACGAGCGCCGGCCGGATCTGTTTGCGCGCGGCCGCAAGCCGGGCACGGGTGAGGATCCGTGAGCCGACGGGTTGCGGCCGCGCTCGTGCACTATCCGGTTCATGATCGGCAGCGTGCCGTCGTCACCAGCGCGATCACCAATCTGGATCTGCACGATATCGCGCGAAGCGCGCTGACCTATGGCCTGAGCGACCTGTTCATCGTGCATCCGGTCGCCGCCCAGCGCGCGCTGGCCGAGCGCGTTCGAGAGCATTGGACCCAGGGCTCTGGCGCAGCGCGCATCCCGGATCGCACTCCGGCGATCGCGCTGCTCCGCATCCTACCCACGCTGGAAGACGCCCTCGCCAAACTCGGCCAAGGCGCAGAGCTGTGGGTGACGAGCGCGAAAAATCCCGCCAAACGCTTGGATTTCCCCGACGCGCGCTTGCAGCTTGCCAGTGACGGCCCCCCGGTCCTGCTCGTCTTCGGGACGGGTTGGGGCTTGGGCGACGCCATCACCGAGCGCGCTACCGCGCAGCTCACCTCCATTCACGGCCGGCACGAAGGAGGTTACAACCATTTGAGCGTCCGGGCGGCCGCCGCCATCATCTTCGACCGCTTGCTGTCGGGGCCGCGCTAGCCTCGACCTGAGAGCAGGCGCGCGAGCTCGGGTGAGCGCACGCCTTTCGCGCTCCATTCCAGCAAGGGAGGCAAGATCTCGAGCCCGCCCGGCTGGGCGCGGCGGAGCTCGATCAGCGCGACCCGCGCGGCGCTCGCGAGATCGGCGTGCACGAAGCGCATCCGCTTGGCGACCAGTTGAACCTGCTCGGCTCGGCTCAGAAATCGACTGAGCTCGCGGGCAGGGTACACAAACACCACGCGCGCCTTGGCACCGCTGACCGCAGCGGCCGCGGCGGCCAGAAACGGCAACAGATCGCCGAAGCGCGCGCTGCTTTTGGCGGGTTCCCGGCTCGACCGCGAGTGGGCCGGGTCGAAAAACGGCGGGTTTGAAACCACCAGGTCCGCGGACTGCTGGAGCTCGCGCGGCAGACCCTGAGTGAGATCCGTGCAGTGCAGCGTGGCGTCCATGGCCGCCTGCTCCGCGTTCTCGCCGGCCAGCGCGAGCAGCGTGGGGTCGCGCTCCACGAGGGCGAAGCGCGCCGCCGCGCCCAAGTGGTGGACGCCCAAGGCGACCGAGCCCACTCCTGCGCCGAGGTCGATCGCGAAGGGCACCTTTCGACCCTGGGACGCGAAGGCGGCTAGCAGGACGGCGTCCACGTTCACCCGATAGCCGCGCGCCGGCTGGCGGAGGCTCACTGAGCCGCCGTAGAGCGAATCCAGGGTCGTGGCTTTGGGCGCAGCCGCCATGGCGCGACTCTCCTGTCTCCCGGGAACATTCTCAAGCGTCGCCCGTCGTCGTAGCCCGGAAAAAGTTGCCCAGGGGTTGCCGCAGGGCCCCTGGCATGACACGGGAACGGGCTAATTGGCTCGCGCCCTTCGACCAGACAGCGCTTTCTTGAGGCGCCTCGCGTATGCGGGAGCGCGCTTCGGTCCGCGTTTCGTGATCGAGCACAGCCCGAAACTGTTCGGCACGGCGTTCGCCTTGGCGTTGCCCGAAACGCGCGCCCGCGTGCGGCGCAACTTGCGGCGCGTCAAAGGCAAGCGCGGCTACTTCAGTGAGCAGCGGGACATACTCCAGACGTTCAACAGCTACGCGGCTTGTTTGGCGGAATCGTTGGGCATCGACCGGCCCGATGCGCGCGGCACTCAGTTGACCGTGGAGGGTGAGGGTCACTTGCAGGGCGCGTTGAGCGCGGGCCACGGGGCCATCCTGGTGACGGCCCACATTGGGCCTTGGGACTCTGCCGCGCGGCTCCTCGCGAAAAACTTCCGCGCCGATGTGTTGGTCGTGATGCTGGCTGAGCCGGATGAGCAAGCGCGCCGGGTGCACGACGCCGTGCGCCAGCGCGGCGGCGTGCGCGTCGTGCACGTCGGCGAGCATCCGCTCGACGGCTTACCGCTGCTCCGCCACGTCCGACAGGGCGGCATGGTCGCGGTGCAGATCGATCGCGCTGCCCCCGGCGGTCGCGGGTTGGACGTCGAGCTGTTTGGCAGCGCCGAGCGCATTCCGGAAGGGCCGTTCCGCTTGGCGGCCTTGTCGGGAGCGCCCATCGTGCCCATCTTCGCTCACCGCGTGGGCTATTTTCGCTATGAGTTCTCGATCGCCCCGCCCATTTGGTTGAATCGCCGGGCTTCGGCGCAGGAACTCCAAGCGGCCGCGGCGGTCGCCGCCGGCACTATGCAATCCTTCATCTCGCGCCACCCGACAGAGTGGTTTCACTTCAGCAACTAGGCGCGGTCCCCGCGCCGCCCGGATCCTCATGCAGCTATTCGTCGGCAGAAACACGTTCGAGGGCGACATCGGGCGTTACGCCTCGCGCTTCAATCTTCTCGAGCAGCGGGCGGACGCGAGCAATTTGCCGCGCGGAGCGCGCTTGGCAGATTGGAAAAAGCGCGTCCCGGCCGACTTCGCGTTCAGCGTTGTCTTGCCGCGCGCCGTCGGTCTGTTCGAATCCAGCGTGCTCGATTTGGGCCGCTCGCTCGAGCTGGCTGACGCACTGTCCGCCAAGTGGTTGCTCCTGCAAACGCCGTCGTCGGTCGGGCCGAGCGCACGCATGCGCGAGCGCTTGGCCAAGCTTTTTTCCACCGTCGCCAGCGAAGGCCGGCGCATCGCCTGGGAATCGCGCGGCGTCTGGGAAGACGACCAAGTCGAGGCGTTTGCCGCCGAGCAGGGCGTGCACGTGGTGCGCGACGTGACGCGCAGCGAGCCGCCGCTCGGCGACTGCGTGTACACGCGGCTCCTGGCCCTAGGCGAAGGCGCGCAGGTTCGCTCGAGCGTGGCCACTCACCTAGCGGAAGCGCTGGGCGATCGCGAAGAAGCCTTCGTCGTGATCGAAGGCCATGGTGCTGAAAACGCGGCTAAGCTGCTGCGCCAGGAGCTCTCACCGTGAGAGCGCGCGCGCTCGCGATCTCGAACGACCCCCTGGCGGAAGAAGCCGCGCAGGCGCAGCTCGGCCAGGGCGGCTCCGCCGTTGGGGCCGTGTTGGCGGGCTTCTTCGCCGCGGCCGGCGGGTACTCGGGCGTGCTGCTCTCGCCCTTGACCTTGCTCGTGGCCGGCATCGGCACGGGCGGCCGCGCCTTCGACGGTCGCCTGCGCCAGCCGGGCCTCGGCACCAAACGCCCGCGCGGTTTCCTGCCGGAGGACAGTGTACCCGCGGCCGCGCGCGTGGCCGTGCCCGCTGGCGTCGCGGCCGCGGCCGTCGCGAACCTGTACGACGGCGGAAAATCGCTGGGCTCGCTCGTCAAACACGGCATCTTGCGGGCCGAGCGCGCCGGCGCCGACGCGCGCGCAGAAGTGCTCGCCCGCGTTCGCTCACTCGGGCAAATCGCGCTCGGAGAGCAGAGCTTCATGCGCCCATTCCTGCGCCTAGCCGGGCCGAGCGAAGGCGGGCTGGTCACCCCCAGCGACTTCACGAGCATCAGCGATATCGATCACGCGGCCAGCATCCGCCAAGTCGACGGCGTCGACTACCTCGAGCCGCCCTGGGCAGAAGCGTCATCGGACGAGCCCTTGCCGCCCGAGCTCGGCATCGGCGCCGTAGTGTGCGCGGTCGACGTGCGCGGCGTGTTCGCGGCGGCCGCCTACTTCCGGCCCTCAGACGGCCTCGAGCTCGACGACCTCGCTCTGCTCGCCCCCTTCGTCGCGGTCCCGACCCAACGCGGCGTCCCGCGACAAGCGCCCGGAAGCGCGCTCCCCGCGCCCGCACCGATCGCCGTTCGCTGCAACGCCGAAGGCGTCCCCGTAGAAGTCTGCGCCGAGCCCGGCGCGCGCGCGTTGAAATTCGGGGCCGCACCGCGCCTCTCGATCACGCGCGACCCGACCTCCCGAGAAGTCACCAGCCAACGCCGCTGACCCGTCTCGCTGGGCGCGCGCGCTCAGCCGAACGTTCTCCGTTCGCCCGAGCGGCTCAGGCCGACGCTCAACGGCTCAGGCGACTTTGGCGCCGTGCTTCTTCGCGAACTCAAGCAGGCCGATCTTGTCGACCGTGCGGAGATCGCCCGTGGTGAGCTTGAGGGTCACGTGGCGACCCAACTCAGGAACCCATAGGCGACGGCGCTGCACGTTCACGTGCTGCCAGCGCGGGGTCTTGATGTTGGAATGCGATACGTTGTGGGCGGCGAGCTTCCGCTTACCGGTGATTTCACTGCGGGCCATTTCGGGCGCGGAACCTAGCTCAGGGTGAACTGCTGTTCAAGGCTGACGTAGCGCGGCCGTACTGAGCGCGCCGAGGGCCTCCGTCGTCGCCCGGCAAAATGAGCGTAATTCGTCGAATTCACGGCTTTTTTTGGTGAGCGCTTGCTCGTCCATATAAAGCCGGCGCGCGAGCTCGATTTGAATCGCGTGCACGCGCTCCCGGGGCCGACCGTAATGGGAGGTGGAGAAGCCGCCGCGGTAGGGCTCGTCATGCGCCACGCTCAGTCGAAAGTCCGCCGCGGTGCGGTCGACCAGACGCAAGATCGACTCCGCACACGTGGTGCGACCGCGCGAGCCAGGCACGACATCGGCGCGTTCGCGTCCAGGATCGACGTGCCCCTCACGGCCGCGGCTGGGCATGGAGTGCCCGCAGAGCAGGATGGCGTAACCAAACTCGGCGACCCTCCCCTCGATCAACGCCTGCAGCGCCTGGTGATAGGGCCGATAGATGCGCTGCAGACGCCGCTCGAGCTCCGCGAAGGGCAACGGCCGGAGGAGCGCGGCGCGATTATCCGTCGTGACGCGCCAGATCACTCCGTGCGGCGCGGAGCGCGCGCTGCCGCCCTCCACGGTCAGCGGGTCGGCATCGCTCTCCGCGCGATTCAGATCGCACACGTACCGGCTGACGTGTGAGACCAGGAGCGTTGCGCCCACGTCCGGCGCGTCGGCATACAAATCGTCAACGAACAGATCCGCGTCGCGACCGAGCGATTGCGCGGGCGCAATCAGCGTGGCCATCGACTCCGGGTCGACGCTGAGCCCCGCGTGTGGAACCTCGACGATCACCGGAGTTCGGTTGGCGCGTGGTTCGTGGACGGAGAAAAACACCCCAGTTTTGTAGCACAGCTGTCGCCGGCTCCGGGCTGACAAAGCCTGAGAAAGCCTCGCAAAATTCGGGCGAAGCGCCGGCGGCTAGGCTCGCGGGTGAGATCTTCGGTGCGCGTTCCTCACGTGGTCGCCGCTCACGTGCGTGTAGATCTCGGTCGTGGCGATACTGGCGTGCCCAAGCATGGTCTGCACACTCCGCAGGTCCGCGCCGCCGGTCAGTAGGTGAGTCGCAAATGAATGGCGGAGCTGATGCGGATAAACCCGCCCGCGGAGCCCGATGCCGCGGGCGTAGGCGCCGACGATTTTCCAAAACCCCTGGCGCGTCAACGCGCCGCCGCGCGGGGAAGGGAATAACACGGTGGGCGGCGCCTTGCTTCCGCGCCCGGCGCCAGTCCCGAGCTCTCGGCTCGCGAGGTAGGCCTGCAGGTGATCGAGCGTGAGCTGGCCCAACGGCACCAAGCGGCGCTTCCCGCCTTTACCAAACGCCGACACGATGCCGCGCTTCAAATCCACATCACCGGGGGTCAAGCCCACGAGCTCACTCACGCGCAGCCCTGCGGCATACGCCACGCTCAGCATCGCGCGGTCCCGCAAACCGCGCGCGGTCGTCGTGTCCGGGGCCTCCAGCAACCGCTGCACGTCGGCCTCGCTCAGGGTGCGGGGTAGGCGGCGGCCGAAGCGAGGCCGAGCCGAGAGCTCGGTTGGGTCATGGCTGAGAGCGCCTTCGCGTAGCAAAAACTTCATCAGCCCGCGGACGGCCGACAGGTGACGCGCGGCGCTCCGCGCCCCTAAGCCGTCTTTCGCGAGCTGGCCGAGCCAGCCGCTCACCATCCCAAGGTCAATGGCCTCGGCCCGCGCGATGCCGGCGGCTTCGGCGAAACCGGACAACTTATTGAGGTCCCGACCGTAGGCCTCCAGCGTACGGGGCGACAGCGCCCGCTCGACGCGCAGGTGATTCAAGTACGCTTCGATCAGACCGTCCAGCGTCACTCGAGCAATCTAACCCCGCCCGCCCGCGGAGGCGAGTTTCGCTCAATCGCCGCGTGCGGCTTCGACCAAGGAACGGAGGCACGCCTCAGGCGCGGCCTCACGCATCAAGACCTCGCCGATCAGGGCTGCGTCGGCGGGGGAGGCGGCCACGCGGCGCACGTCCTCGGCTTTGGAGATGCCCGACAGGTGCACGCGCGTCACCGCAGCGGGCAGCGCGCTCACCATGCGCTGCGCACGCGCGGCATCCATGTGTAACGTGTCCAGGTCGCGCGCATTCACGCCCACTAGCGTCGCACCGGCGTCGAGCGCGTGCGCGGACTCTTCGTCCGTCACCACCTCCACGAACGGCGCGAGGCCGCGCTCGTGCGCTCCGCGCACGAGCGCAGTCAAACGCTCGCCGCTCAAACAGCGCACGATCAGGAGCACCGCGTCCGCGCCATACGCCCGCGCCGCGTCCAGCTGACACTCGTCGATCACGAACTCCTTACACAGGAGCGGCAACCCCACGGCCGCGCGCGCCTGGCGCAGGTGCTCGAAGGAGCCATCGAAGAAGCTTGGGTCACACAGCACGCTGATCATGCTCGCGCCGGCTCGCTCATACGCTTGCGCCCGCTCCGTCACGGACAACACGGTCGACAACGCGCCGGCCGAGGGCGAGCGAAACTTGATCTCGCCGATCAGCTGCAGCGCGCCCTGCTTGCGACGTAAAGAAAACGGCCGCGGAGCGGGCGGCGCGGGCAGCTTGAGCGCGCGCAAGGCCGGTAGCTCTTCCCGCTTTTTACTCAAAATGCGGGCCAATAAGCCGTCCCTGGGGCTCATCGCGACCCCGCCGGTTCCGGCCGGCGCGCTGCCGTCGCGCGCCGCAAACGCGCCAACGACTCGCTCGCCGCGCCCGAATCGGTGGCTGGTGCCAGCCGCATCCGCGTGCT
>CAXSGJ010000035.1:0-11147 GCA_964236865.1 uncultured Polyangiaceae bacterium | reverse complement strand
GGCCCGCGCTCGTTCCGTGGCGGCTTTGGGCTCCAGGCCGAGCGCCACCACGAGCCCAGCCGCCGCATTGAGCAAGACCGCGTCGCGCGCGGGATGCGGCTCATTGCGCAAAATGGCCTCCAACACCCGTGCATTGTCGGCCGGCTCCGCCCCCGCGATCGCGCCCGCCGGGCTGCGAGGCAGTCCGAAGTCCTCGGGCGCGAGCTGAAATTCACGCACACCGCCAGCGCTCACCTCACTGATCCGCGTCGGCGCAAAGGGGCTCATCTCGTCCAGCCCATCCTCGCTACGGACGACCCAAGCGCGCGTCGTGCCGAGCTCGAGCAGCGCGCTGGCCAACACGGGTCGCACCGTGTCGTCGAAGGCGCCCACCAACTGATGCGTGGCGCCTGCCGGGTTGGCGAGTGGCCCGAGCGCGTTGAACACCGTCCGCACGCCCAGCTCGCGTCGCACGGGCATGACGTGGCGCATTGCCGGGTGATGCGCCTGGGCAAACAGAAACGCGATGCGAGCCTCGGCTAACACCTCACCCTGGCGCGCGCCGGGGACATCCAGGGCCACGCCCATCGCTTCTAGGACGTCCGCGCTGCCCGCTCGGCTGGTAGCGGCTCGGTTGCCGTGCTTTGCAACCGGCACGCCCGCGGCTGAAGCGACCAGGGCCGCGCCGGTCGACAAGTTCAAGGTGCCGGCGCCGTCGCCGCCCGTGCCGCAGGTGTCCAGCAACACCTCACGGTCATGCGGCACCGCGATCATGACCGCGCGCATCGCCCGCGCCGCCGCGGCGAGAACGGGCCCTGTCTCGTTACCGGTCAGGCGGAGCGCGATCAAAAACCCGGACACCGCGGCCGGCGTCCAAGTTCCGGCGAAGATGGCATCGAACACGCGCCGCACGGTTTGCCCAGACAGCCCAGTCGGGCCGGTCAGTTCCGCAAACACCGCGCTGAATTGGGGTGCCGCCTCGCTCACAGCGACCCAAGCCAATTTTCGATCAAGCGCAGCCCGTGGTCGGTCAAGATGGATTCGGGATGAAATTGCACGCCCTCCACCGCCAGCGTGCGGTGGCGCAGGCCCATGATCTCGCCCTTTTTTGTGCGCGCGCTGATCTCCAGCACGTCGGGCAAGCCGGCCTCTTCGACGATCAGCGAGTGGTAGCGGGTGGCTTCGAAGGGCGAGGGAATGTCCTTAAAAACGCCGCGCCCGTCGTGCTCGATGCCCGATGTTTTGCCGTGCATCAGCTCCGGCGCGCGCACCACCTGGCCGCCGAACGCCTGTCCGATCGCCTGGTGTCCCAAGCACACGCCGAAGATCGGCAGCACCCCTGCCAGCTGTTCAATCACTGAAAGCGTGACACCGGCCTGGTCCGGATTGCCCGGGCCCGGAGAAATCAGGACGCCCGCCGGCTGGGCGGCGCGGATCTCAGCGACCGTCACGCGATCATTCAGCCGCACATCGCACACGCCGCCTAGCGTCTCCACGTACTGCACCAAGTTGTACGTAAAAGAGTCGTAGTTATCGATCACCACGACGCGTTTTTGCACCGCGGAAGCGTCGCACCCGGCCTCTCTTCGGTCAAATGGCGCACACAGCGCGAGCACGCCGCCCCCGCGGCCGGCAAACGAACGGCCGTGCACGCGGGAGGCGGTGCGCGCCGCTCGCAGGCCAGGCTCCAGCTGGATTGGGCGATCGCGGAAACACGCAAGGTGCCCCAGCGCGTGAAGCGAGCTCGTGCAGCCCTACCGTATTTGAGGCTTGCCGATATCGAGGCGGGCCGCTACTGTCCCGGCCGGTCTCCAGCCCGGCGAGGCACGCTTTTCGGCGTATTTCTCGCTTATTCCCGGCCTGGTGATGAGCTCCGATGGAAGATAAGAAGCCCAAGATCGACCTGAAGTCGCGCCTCGGAAAGAAAACCGTCAGCTCACCAGCCACCGGTTCCATTCCGCCTCCAGTCGGCCTCCCCAGCGTCCCCAACATGCCGCGGCCCTCCGTCCCGGCTGCGGCGGCGCCGAGCCCGAGCCGCATTCCCGCGCCACCGTTCGCGTCGGCCCCCCAAGCATCCGCGCCGCGCATGGACGCCTCCACTCCCTACGGGGCTTCCAATCCGTACGCCGTGCTCGAACCGCAGGTCGCGGTCCGCGCGCAACCGCAAACCATCACGCTCGAGATGAGCGATGAGTTCGTGCAGGCCCAAAAATCCGGCCGTTCGAAGGTGCTGGTCGCTTGTTTGGTGACGGCGGCGTTGGGCGCCGGTCTCGGATTTGCCGGCGGAGGCATCAGCGAACGCAGTAAGGCCGCTGATGCCGCCATCAACGGCGCCGCCGACCTGACCACCAAGGTCGACGCGTCGACGAAGAAGGCCAATGAGCTGGCGGACATCCTCAAATCGGCCAAAGAAAAGCTCGGCAAAGGCACCTTCCCAGACGACGAGGTCTCCAAGCTCGGCGGCATCAACTTGCCCTTCAGTGCCGCGGATCTGAGCGGCAAGGGCATTGGCCGCTTCAACCCCATCCTGCTGTCGATGCTGATCGACTTTTCGACCCTGGTCGACAAGGTCAACGATCAGAAGGAGAAGCTCCAGAACGTGCTTTCCGGCAACAAGAAGGGCGTGCAAGATTTCTTGGATCAAACCAGCAAACCGCAGGTGCGTTGGTCGGTCGTGCTCGGCAATGGCCCGGGCGGGCCGTGGGCCACGATGCAGCCCGTGCCCACCCCATTTCTAGCCAAGCCCGAGGGCGACAAGGCCAAGTGGCCCGACGACCTGCACATCCCCGTCGGCGACAAACAGGCGGTGTTGAAGCGCTACAGCAGCGGCAACCCGGTAAGTGAGGAAGGTCTATTCGTGCCGGTCGACCCCGGCTCGCAGAGCGCGGTCTGCCCGTCGGACGTCTTGTTCAAGCTGCGGCGTGAGCTTGGGGATCTGGAAGAAGTCTTGCGCGGTAACCAGGACCCCGGTGAAGAAAAGGCCGGCCTGCTCGAGTCCGGTCAAAAGCTGACCCAGAAGCTCAAGCAAGTCGGGGCCGCGGCGCCCTGAGCCGGCTCGCGCGTTAACGTCCTAGGCGGCGGTAACGCGCGAAGAGGATCGCGGCAGGAGCGATTCGGGCGGCGTGACGCGCGAAATCTCGACCTTCACTACGCGCCGTTCATCCGCCTCACGGACCACGAAATCCAAACCAAAGGCGCGCAGCGTGGCGCCCGGCTCCGGCACGCGCCCCAGCTCGGCGACGATGAACCCGGCGAGCGTGTGGTAGTCGCCATCTTCGGGCAGCTCGGAGCTCAGGTAGCGGCTCAAGTCGGCGATCGAGACGCTCGCGTCGACCATGAACTTGCCCCCACCCACGTCCACGATCGGGGCTTCCTCCACGTCGTGCTCATCGCGGATGTCCCCCACGATTTCCTCCAGCAAATCCTCGAGCGTGATGATCCCGCTGAACCCGCCGAACTCGTCGATCACCACGGCCATGTGGTGGCGGCGCGAACGCATGTCCTTTAGCACGCTCGTGGCGAGCTGACTCTCGGGCACGAACACGACCGGCTGGCGGAGTAGGGAATCGACCCGCACGTCCAGCGGTTTGCCCAGGGACGCATGCCGCAGCAGGTCTTTGGCGTGCAGAATGCCGACGACGTTGTCGATCGACTCCTTGTAGATGGGGTAGCGCGAGTGCTCGCTTTCGACGATCAGACGCAGCAGTCCGTCGATGGGCGTGCCGATGTCGAAGGCGGTGACCTGGGGCCTCGGGATCATCAGCTCGCCCGCGGTCGCATCGCCGAAGTCGAGCACGTTGCGGATCATCTCTGATTGATCGTGGCCAAGCGAGCCATTGAGCTCCCCTTCGTTGACGATCAGCTCGACCTCCGTCTCCGTCACGCCGGGGGCGGGGGCTGCCGGCGGGCTTGCCCAGCCACCGACGACTCGCCCCGCCCAGGCGATGGGCGCGGCGATCGGCGCCGCCAACCATTCGAGCGGCCGCAGCACCTGAAGCAGGAGGGGGGCAGCGGTATCGGCACTGCGCGCCACGAGGCCGCGCGCTATCTCGACCGGCAACGCGTACGCGAAGAGCGCGATGGTTGCAGCGATAACGGGTAGCCAAGCGCCCAGCCACAACGGGAGCAGGCGGCCGACCAAGAGCGCGCTCACCGCAATGCCAATCGTGCGGATCACGAGCCAGCGAGCCTCGATCACCGGCCCCGACTCGAGGTAACGATCGAGGGCGCGCTGCGATCCGCCCTTCAGCGTGTCGCGCAGGGCGGCACGGCGCGCGGCAGACAGGGTAGTGATGGCCCAGCTCGCCGCCGCTGAGACGGCCGCGAAGGCAGCCGGCAGCGAAGCGACGAGCAGGTGAACGATTCGTAATGGTGGGGCTGGATCCAAGGTCGTGCGGTGCGTGTCGCACCCGCCTCCTACCGATCCCTTAGCGGACGCCCCCCGGTTCGCGCAACCCGGAGCTTGCCTGACCGACTGTCCACCATGGCCGATGCCAGCCCCATTCGAGGCCCCGATCCGGCCGCCAGGACGGCGGCGCGCGCGTTTGCTGATATTTCAATAAAAACAAATACTTCTACTGGTTTTCGCAGGGTGCTCCGGGGCTCGGTTTCGAGTCTCGATACGGCCGCAAAGCCGGCACACCAGCTCAGTCCTTCGAGGCCGCCCGGATCGGGCTCGGGCGAGACCCTTCAGCACGAGCGCGCCCACGGCCGTCGCTCAATCGACCCGGCTTCCGAGATCGAGGCGGACGGTCGTGCGCCGGCCCTCGATCCGCTCTGGTGTCAAATGGCAATGCATCCTGGCTGGGTAACGCCGACTGCGCCGTCGCCGAGCACTCCGCCGACCGCACTGCCCCTGCGGGACGACCTTCAAAACCTGCTGACCGGTCTCGCTCGTCGCGTGGCCTGGGGGGGTGACCGCCGTAAAGGTTCGGCGCGCATCGAGCTTGCGGAGGGCGCGCTCGCGGGCGCCACTTTGATCGTCCACACGGAGCAGCGCTCGGTGCGGGTGGAAATCGAGCTGCCTGGCGGCGCGCCGGCCACCCAAGATCTCCAGCAACGGATCCTGGAGCGGCTCCAGAGTCGCGGCTTCGCGGCCAGCGTGCGCATCGTGTAGTGCGTCCGCGAAGTGCCCTACACGGTCCGGCCGACGATGCCGCGCACGACCCGAAAGTCGCCCGCCTGCCGCTCGTGTCCGAGTGCGACCAACTGCCCGCTGCCACTGAACCAAGCGCACGTTTCCGCGATCGCGGCGGGCGATGAGCGGACGAAATCAGTCGGCTCCAGCCGTTGCCCGAGCCGGGCGCGCCGCTCGCCGGTCTCGGCGAGCACGGCCGTCGGCAGGGCTCGGCGCGCGGCCTCGGCGGTGGACAACAGGGGCGTGTCGGGGCTCGCGGGCCAAGCGCGCGCATCGCTCAGCGCGAAGCCACCGCTCGCTAAACGGCGAAGCTCGGAGAGGTGCGCGGGCAGCCCCAGGGTGGCGCCTAGATCCCGCGCCAAGGACCGCACGTAATATCCTTTGGACGCCTCGACCTCGACGGTGAGCTGGGGTGGAGCGCTGGAGATGAGCACTAACTCACTGACCTGCACGGGGCGCTCGGCGAGCACCGGCGCATGCCCCGCGCGCGCGAGCGCGTACGCGCGCTGGCCATCGACCTTGATGGCGCTGACGGCGGGCGGCACTTGCCCGAGCCGCGCTCGTTCGACCGCCAACGCGTGAGCCACGGCCGCATCGGCAAGCTGGGCAGGCTGAACGGCGATCTGTTCGGTTGTCTTCCCGTCGGCGTCGAGCGAGTCGGTGGCGCGTCCGAAGACGATCGTCGCGCGGTAACGCTTGCGGTCACGGGTCAGGAACCCGGACAACTTCGTAGCCTCACCGAACAGCAGCAAGAGCACGCCCGTCGCCATCGGATCGAGCGTTCCGGCATGCCCGACCGCGCGAGTGCCAAAGATGCGGCGCGCCTGGGCCACGACGTCGTGACTGGTCGCGGCGCCGGGCTTGTCGACGACCAGCACGCCGTCCGGCGCGAGCTTCAGAACCAAACGCTACGGCGCTCGCGGAGGCCGCTATCGAGCATGGCTTGGATGGAGCTGCGCACGCGCTCGGAGAGCCGCCCCACCAGCACATGGTCGTCCGCGGCCTCGGGCCCGTAGCTATCCAAGTGGATGGGCTCGCCGAAGCGCATCCGCCATTTCGTGGGCGCGGGCAGCAGCCCGAGCGGCCCCAGCAGCGGAAAGGTGGGGGTGATGGGGAAATACGGTAGCCCCAGGAGCTCGGTCAGGCCCTCCAGGCGATAGAGCAGTGGGCTCGATTCTTCTGCGCCAATGATCGCGCAGGGCACGATCGGTGCGCGCATGCGCAGACACAGACGGATGTACCCACCGCGGCCGAAGCGCTGCAGTTGATAGCGCTCCCGGAACAGCTTTTTGATGCCGTGCACGCCCTCCGGGAAGACCGCGACCAAGCTCTCCTTTTCCAAGAGCCGCTCGGCGTTCTCCGGGCAAGCACGCACGGCGCCCACGCGGTTCATGAACACGCCGGCGAACGGCAGGTAGTACATGAAATCTTCAGCGAGCCAGCGTAGATCGCGCTTTTGTGCGTGCTCGATGCGCAGCGCCGCGCGCAGCATCGGCCCGTCTATCGGGAGCGCGCCGGAGTGATTGGCGACGACGATGCAGCGGCCCTCCGCCGGGACGTTGGCGATGCCCTCGACCGAGTTGCGGAAGTACGTCTTGTATAGAAACTCCACCGCCGGCTGCACGCGCCGCTCGAACGCAGGGTCGAGACCAAAGTCGTCGAAGTCCTCGGCGCGGCTGCGCAGCGCCGCGCGCCCCCACTTGCGGGCCACGAAGTCCTCGCTCGGCGCGGGCGCCGCGAGCTCGGCCGGGGGAGCCGAGCTCTTGGCCAGCGACGCCGGACGGCGCTCGGAGCTCGGTTCATCGGGCGCTTCGTCTGCTGACTCCGAGCCGAGCTCGCGTTGCCGGATCAGGCCATCGAGGCGGGCCTCCAGAGCACGGATTTGGGCCTGCACGTCGCCGGTGCTGCGCTCATCCGCGGCCGGCGGGATGCTCTCGAATGCCTCGCCGTATTGCGTGGTCGGTGACACCACGCGCGCCCCGATGCCCAGCTCGAAGGCCTCCTCCGAGTCGACGTCGGTGTCGCCGAGCCCCGCTTCGTCGACGGCGGTGCGCTCATCGACGGCGGTGCGCTCATCGACGGCGGTGCGCTCATCGACGGCGGTGCGCTCGTCGACGGCGGTGCGCTCATCAACGCGCTCATCGACGGCGATGCGCTCGTCGACGGCGGTGCGCTCGTCGACAACGGGCTCTTGCGGCGACGGCCCCGGCTGCACGTTGTGGCGCGCCTCGGCGCGTGAGGCCGCGGGCTCGCGATCGCGACCCGTACGCCGCGCCTTCCGCTTTTTGTTCGTGGGCGTCTTGTCCGCTTCAGCGCGTGCAAGGGTGCGCCGCGCTGTATCGCGCGGCGCACCCTTGGCGGCGGCGCGCGGCCGTGCCGGCTCCGGTGTGCTCGCGTCGCGCTTGCGGCTCTTGTCCTTGCGTTTCACGCGGGCGTCTCCGAAAGCAGTTTCACGTCACGAAGGTGCTGCGCGTTGGCGTAGTCCGTCAAGGCTTCGCGGCTAGTATAGAGCGGCTCAAAGCCGAGCTCTTTGCGCGCCAACGCGCCATCAGCCACACAGATATACTGCAAATAGTCGAAGAACGCGGGCGGGGCCTCCGCCAGCTGAGTCAGCCAGAGCGCCGTGGTGACCGCCGAAGCAACCGAGCGCGGCAAGGGCAAAGTGTGCCGCCCGGCGAGCTTGATCACGGTGCGCAGCGGCAGCACGCCGTCGCCCACGATGTTGAAGACGCCGGGCGCGTCATGCAAAGCGGCCAGGCGCAGCGCACGCACGGCGTCCGCCTCGTGCACGAACTGCCAGAGCGGATCGAAGCCGAGCACGGTCGGAGCCAAGCGGTGACTCAGGTAGCGAGTCAGGAAGTTGTCCACCGTCGGGCCGAGCAAGGGAGCGATGCGGAGGACGGTGGCGATGCGGCCCTGGCCCGGTCGACCGAAGCGCAGGACCTCGTGCTCTGCCTCCATCTTGTCCGCGAAGAACGATTCACTGCGCCGAGCGCGGAGCGGGTGCTTCTCCGACAGATAATTGGGGTTGGTCGGGTGCGCGCCGTAGAGCAACGTTTGGCTGCGCATCACGACCTTGTGCACCTTCGTGCGCCGGCAGGCGTTCAGCAGGTGCATGGTCCCGACGCTTTCGAGTTCGTGCGCAAAGGCCGTGGAGTGCGTCGGCGAGTCCAAGAACGCCAAATGCACCAACACATCGACGGCTTCGGCCGACAAGATCTCGGCCAGCCGCTCTTCCGCCAAGGACTCCGTCAGGTTCACGTCGTAGACGCGAGACTTGCTGCCGGCCGTGGTGGGTGGCTCGGTGTCCAAGCACACGATCGACCGCACGAGCGGATCTTCCTCCAGTAGACCAATGAGGTTCGTTCCCAAAAACTGCGCTGCACCCGTGACCGCCACGACGCGGCGCCGGGACGAGCCCGAAGGCCCACGGTCAGTCAGCGCGAGCGAGTGCGAAGATGTAAGCGCGTTACTCACCCAGCACTCCTTCGTGAGCCGATCCTTTTTGCATCTCGCGTTCGCAAAGTAGTCGAAAGTGTCGTGATTCCTAGAGTCATCGTTTGGAAAAGGATCGCGCGCCCGGCACGGCCCGACCTCAGCGCGAGAAGCCCGGAAATTGCCAGGAGTTTCCCGTGCAGAGTGGGTGCCCTGAATTACACTTGGAAGTGATGGCTCATGCCTCGGTTGTCGCCGGCTCCATGCTCGGCCCCTACCAATTGGGGGACAGGCTCGGGCTCGGAGGCATGGCGGAGGTGTACGTCGCGCATCGCGCCGGGCCGCGCGGGTTCGCCAAACGCTTCGCGGTCAAACGGATCTTGCCCGAGCTCGCGCTCGACGCGCGCTTCGTGGCCATGTTCTGCGATGAAGCGCGCATTTGCGCCGCACTCTGCCATCCAAACATCGTGCAAGTCGTGGACTTTGGTGAAGCCCATGGCGAGCTCTTCATGGCGATGGAGTTCGTGGACGGCGTGTCCTTGGCGCGGCTCCTGCGCACGGTCTCGGCGCGGCGGGAGTGCTTTCCCCGCGGCATCGCGCTGCACATTGCTCATGAGGTCCTGCGCGGCTTGGCGTTCGCGCATGCGGCGCAAGACGAGCAGGGGCGGGCGCTCGGCATCGTGCATCGCGATGTTTCGCCGGGCAACGTCCTCATCGGCCGCGCGGGCGAGATCAAGCTCGGTGATTTCGGCATCGTGCGGAGCGAGTTCGTGGATCGGCGGACCTATCCGGGCGAGCTCAAGGGCAAGGTCGGGTACATGTCGCCTGAGCAAGTGATGGGCACGGAGGTCGATCCGCGCAGCGATCTCTTCACAGTCGGGATCATTCTGGCCGAGATGCTGCTCGCCCGGCCGCTGTTTGCCGGTCAAAACGAGTTCGAGATCTTGACCAACATCTATGAAGCGAATCTGAGCGTGCTCGAACGCCACGCCAATGAGCTGGCCGAACCGCTGCTCACGCTGCTGAAGCAGGCTCTGTCTCGCGATCCGCAGCTGCGCTTCCAAAGTGCCACCGAGTTCGGCAGCGCGCTGCGAGATGTGTCGCGCGCGCTGAACGCGCCGCTCGACGACGCCGCAATCGTGCCTTGGCTATCGAGCTTGGGCGTGCTGCCGTCGCGCAGCGGCACGCACGAGCGCTTGGGTCAGGCCCAGGCCGAGCAAGCCGCTCGCATCGCCGCGGACACGAGCTCGATTCGCGGCGTTTCGGCCCCGCTTTCGCCCGCCGCATCCGGTCCACGCTTGGCGCAACAGGTCGTGGTGCGCACGCCACGCTTCGGTGAGCCGCTCACGCGCGTCGCCTCTTGGCGTAGCGCGCTCGAACGCATGACGCTGCCGGCCGTGCTGCACGCCGTGGCCGCCCGCGAAGAGACGGGCGTCCTAATCGCGCGCAACGAACGCCGGGAAAAGCATTTTTTCTTCGTCGAGGGGGAGCTTCGCGCGGCGCGCTCGACGGAGCACAGCGAGCTCTTGGGCACCCGCTTATTGCGCGCTGATCGCATCAGCCAAGAGGACCTCGCCGAAGCATTGGCGAGCTCCAAAGCCAGCGGGCGCTCTCTGGGCGAGGAGCTCGTGGCGCGCGGCATCGTGCGCAGCAGCTCGCTCTTGCGAGAGTTGGTCGAGCAAGTGGAGGCGCGCTTCAATGAGCTCTTCGGCTGGCACGCAGGGACCCTTTGGTTCGTGCAGGGCGTGCGAGAGCCGCAGCTGGAAATCAAAGCGCCGTCCTTGTTGCCCGCGCTCGTCACGCACGCCATTCGCGAGGCTTACACGGACGATGAGCTCGCGCGTTGGTTTGCCCGCGCCAGCAAGCTGCCCGTGGCCCGCGGCCCCGCGCGCCGCATCGACCCAAGCAAACTCGGCCTCTCCCTCGCGGAGCGCCGCGCCCTCGAACGCTCCGTCCAAGCCAACTCCATCGAAGCCCTGGTCGGCGCCCTGTCCTCCGAACGCATCGCGACCCCGCGCGAAACCCTCTTCGGCCTCTTCGTCGGCGTCAGCATCGGCCTCATCACCGTCCCCGGCTGGCGCTAACTCCCTGCTCACACTCTCCGCCGTGCCCGTGCCCGTGCCCGTGCCCGTGCCCGTGCCCGAAAACGGCAACAGGTCCCTCCGATGGCCGATACTTACTCATGGGTCTCGATCACGAGCGGCTGGACGTCTACCACTTAGCCTTGGATTTTCTTGTTCTGGCCAGCAAAGTCATCGCAGATCTGCCGCGTGGTAGAGCTCATATATCCGACCAATTTGCGAGAGCCTCGCTGTCGATAGTCCTGAATCTTGCCGAGGGCGCGGGCAAGCGTTCGAGGGCCGACAAGAGGCGCTATTACCTCACTGCGCGCGGGTCCGCGGCAGAGTCAGCAGCCCTGTTGGATGTTTGTTCTCGACTCGAACTGCTCGAGGACGACGCACACAGGGTCGGCAAAGCGATGATCGTGCGCATCGTGTCAATGCTGATTCAGTTGGCTCGGGCTTGTGAGAGTTGACGGGCACGGGCACGGGCACGGGCACGGGCACGGGCACGGGCACGGGCACGGGCACGGGCA
>CAXSGJ010000034.1:71089-74366 GCA_964236865.1 uncultured Polyangiaceae bacterium | reverse complement strand
TCCAGCCCAGCAGCACCACCCCACCGTGTCACGACGGGGCAGCGCGAGACCTAACATTCGTCTTGGCTGTGGAGACGGATCGCCCGTTTCTGTCATGCACCGCCTCGCGGGGCACCCAGCACTCGACACCCAACCACGGCAGCAAGCGTTAGGCTGAGAGACCGACGCGTCTCCCGAGATTTGATGTGAAGACCCCTTGCGGATCGTATTTGGCTTTGCTCTCATGCCAGCGCACGGTTTCTGGGTACATCGCGCGAAACATGTCCGCGTCGAGATAGGAATCCTTGCCCAAGTACACCCGACCGCCTGCTTCGAGTACCATGCGGTCAAGGCGCCGAGTGAGTGCGGCGGTGTTTGCCCTTATAGGGAAGTCGATGGCGAGAGTGTATCCCTCACGCGGGAAGGACAGTACACCACCACTCTCCTTGCCCAACCGTTTTAGGACGTTGAGGAATGGGAGCTCCCCGGCGGAAAATATTTCGCTCAGGATCTTGCGCATCTGTCGCTCGCCGTCGGCAAACGGGATGACGAACTGATATTGAGTGAAGCCTTGACGGCCGTAGCCGCAATTCCAATTCCGTAGCCCGTCGAGCGGATAGAAGAAGCTTTCATAATGACCGAAAGGGCGAGTGCCCGCCTGAATAGCGAGGATCACGGCATTGACGACACGCATGCTCAGGCGATTTAATGTGAACCGGGGCAGCTCGAAAGGAACGCTCAGCTTCGGCGCGGGGCGCGTGTAAAGCGGTGTTGCTCGGAACGGTGCGGGGAGCTCGTCCGGCCGGGCGTAATCACCTGCCGTTACTACGCCACGACCGATGCTCGTACCCGTAGCGAAGACGTCGAGTGTAGCGACCGAATATGGAAAAACACGATCCTGTTCTTCGAGCACCGCCAACATTTCCGTCAGGTCGCGGACGCGGACCGATTTCTGTCGAAAGTACGTTGTCTCGATGCGGCGTAGCCGAATGGTCGCGTCAAGCACAACGCCCAGTAGGCCCGTCCCCCCGAACGTCGCAAAGAACAACTCCGGGTTCTCGGTGCGGCTCGCGGTGACTGTCTCGCCGTTGGCGAGCAGGACAGTCATGGACTCGACGCTGCCGCAGAAGCTACCTTGGACGTGATGCGCCTTGCCGTGAATGTCGTTGGCAATGCACCCGCCTATCGTGACCATCTTGGTGCCGGGTGTGATCATCGGAAACCAACCACGTGGTGCGAACTTCTCGAGCTCCCGCCGCACGAACGGCGGCAGCGCCGCCCCGTCGAAACCTGCCGCCACCGCGAGCGTACAGCGTCTCAACGTTGTCGCGCACGACCGCGTAGAGCGTGGTCGTTTCCGGACGATGGCGCTCGTAGCTGCCGGTACGCCGGCCATCCACAGCAACCGCAGCAAGCCCCACGAGCTCCTCGCCCTGCCAGCACTGTGCCGACGGCTATAGCGCCCATATTTTGACCGAATTGCCGGCTGTGCGCATGGCGAACACCGGCTGCGTGTCGGCGGGCGCCGGTGCTGTCTGTCGGTGCGCTGGGTGTTCAGAAGACGGTCGCCGCTCTCGAGCACACCGTAAGCCAGCCAGCTCCTGGTCGCCGAGGACCAACCCTGGGACTACGCCATCAACGACCGCATAAGGGGTCTCCCAACCCGCGTCCCCCATGTACAACATGCCCTCGCGCTTGAGACGATTGTAGACGAAGATGGCCTGTTCGCCGTGTTCATTCTCGAAGTACCCGCGCTATTCGTCGCCCCTTTCGTCGCCGATGCGGGGAGGCACGCCGCAGCTTTCGACGTGATGATTGGTCACCTTGAAAATGGCGTCATTCGACATGAGGAGCAGATTTGACTCGGCTTCGCGCCTCGTCAAGCTGGTCATGGTTCCCTCATAGAGAGCGCCCGATCAAGCCAGGCCGGGAGGGTCGCGCCCAACCGAGCGATCTGACCAACGTGTGTCGTCGCGACGAGTCTTGGTGCCGCCCACCTTGCTGTTGAGTCGTACACATCGACGCGCTCGAACACGTCGATGGCCCGAGCCAAGTTCGCGACGCTTGCTTCGTGGATCGCGCGGACGTCTCGTCCGATGCGCCGTGACCACCGCCCTGCGCTCGCTGCAGTACACGCGCGACGTTCTCGGCAACCGAATCCGTCGCGATGAAAATCAGCTCCGTCGCAAATCACGAACTGCTCGCACTCCTTTGCTACCGAGCGACGGACATCGCGAGGGATCGCCCGATAGCTCCCCAGGACCTGCGCGCAGCGATCGTCGATGTTGAAGGCGTCGACGCCAAGGCGGTCACAGGAAAGCTACTCGTCTTGCCGCTGCCAGGAGGCCCAGCGACGACGGTCATCCGAGGTCGGTCCACGCTTGGTCACCCCGTCTCGAGTGTCGTGTCCGAGTCGGGCAGCATGTCCGGCGGCAGGTCGGCAGAAACAAGTTTCCCCTCGACGTCGACGATTCCAAGTCGTTCGAGCCGCGCACGCGCGGTGGCGAGCCGCGCGGTGGCGAGCTCTCTCAAGCGTCGGTGCCACTCCGCTCGGTCCTCGTCATGATCGAGATGGAGGTCGTCGAACCGCGCAGCAGGGATCGGCGCGGTTGCGTTCGCGTGCGCGGTCATGCCTCCAAGCATGCCTGACTCGTTCGTGAACGGCCAGAAGATCGGGAAGACGACCAGCAGCAAGTCGTAGGTCCAAGCAAGGCACAACAGCAAAAGCCCGCGAATTTCGCGAGCTGCTGGGTAGCAGACGCCGCCCGATCAGCACTGCGCGGGCCGCGTGACGCCTTTTCAGCCACCACAGCGCGAAGAACATGCGCCTCCCGTTTCCCACCAGTTACCCAACGCCACGTTATTTCGCATTACTTCCCGTCATTTTGCGTCCGGGCAGCGACTCACAAAACCGCATGTTTAATGCTGGTTGCGCGTGAAAGACCGCCCTTGTAAGGTGCGGCTAGCGAATCCGCCCGCCCCGACCACTTTTGTTTTGTTCAGGCCCGCAGCCGAGGCCGGCACCCCCCTCCCGCTCGGCCTCGACCAGCGCGGAGCATGTCCAAGAGTGCCTGGCGTGGGCGTCGCGCGCTCCCCCAATCCGGCGCCTGAGCTCAGCGAATTCACCGTTGCCTGGCGTCCGCCTATATAAGGCGCAGCCGAGCATGACGACCGACCCAGCCCATGATCCGAGACTCGTGCTCACTGCCCTCGCCGGCACGCGGCCCCGGCTCGAGCTCGGCAGCCTGGACTTGGTGTTCCTGGCGGCGCTGCACTTGAGCGCGGGCGGAGCGGCCCT
>CAXSGJ010000034.1:59244-71079 GCA_964236865.1 uncultured Polyangiaceae bacterium | reverse complement strand
CGCCTCCGGCGCCACCGTCGTCCTCTGGGATGCCGACGAAGCCAAGCTGGCCGACGTATTCGAACAGGTCAGCTCCCTGCTCGAGCCTCGCGCGGAGGGCCCGCGGAGGCGCGCGACGCACGCCATCGCCCGCCTTCGCTAGCAAAAATTGCTGGCTCGCGTCGACGGTGCGGGCTTGCTGCGAGCGGGCGAGTACGCGCTCACCCGGCTGGCGGCGGCCATCGTCGAGTCGCTGTTGCAGGACGAAGCGCTGACACGCGAAAATCTGACGGTGTTGGCCCGCAGCCTGCGCCTGAGCTTGGGCGAGATCCTGGCCCGCGCGGCGGAGGCTCGGACGGCCGAGGCCTGGCAGACAAGCGTGGAAGATCCGCTGCGGGTCTCGGTGACCGACCTCGTGAGCGGCATCGAACGCAGGCAACGCTCGCTCGACTTGGAGCAGCAGGCGTTTCAGGCCGAGATTGCCGGGCTCCTTTCCTCCGATTGGTTCGGCGCGGTCGATCGCTGCCTGGCGCTATTGGAAAGCACGAGCGCGACGCTCTCCGAGCTGAACGAGATTCTGCTCCGTGAAGCTTACGAGCTGTCCTCGGTGTTGCAAGACATCCAGGAGGTCGCGACGCAAGCAGGCGCGGAAGGTGCAGAGTCCGCTGTGCAACGCGTGAGCGAGCAGGTCGAGCGGATCAGCGCCTGGAGCGCAGCGCGGCAACGGGCTTGGTCGGAGTATTATCAATACGTGCATCGCTACTTGTGCGATGTCGTGCGGCTCGATCCCTCGCGGGCGTTGATCGAACGGCTGCGAGAGCAACTCTCTCGGCACGTGACGCGGCCCTTCGCCCTCGCGGTAGCCGCTGCGCCCGCGCCGCGTTTGCTGCGCGAAGTTGAGCCCTTCCAAGAAGACAAGCCAAAGGTGACCCGGCCGCGTGCCGAGCGCGAGCGGGCGCCCGCAGTCAGCGAGGCGCCCGATCCGCACGCGGTCGTGGAACAGCTCGTCCTGCACGCGTTGGCAGAGGGTGCCAGCGGTCTGTGCGACGTCACGCGAACCGTCAGCGCCGAACTCGCGGACGAGCTCCAGTTCGTGACCGCGGGACGCGTGGCACAGGTCGTCGCGCGCTTAACGCGCACGACGCACGATCGAGAACGACCTTGGCTGAGCGTGAAGGACGGTTTGGTGATCGAAGAGTGGCATCTTCACAAGGCCCGCGGCCGTGACTGACAGTCGCTATCTTGCGCTCGGCGACGTCGTCGCCGACGAGCTGTTCCCGGAGGTCGATCTAGCGCTACGCCGCGGCCGGCACGTCGATCGCGAAGACCCCGCTTGGTACAGCTTCCTGAGCGACGCGCAGCCGCTTTTAGAGGCATTCTATCGACGTTTTGGCTGTGAACTGGTCCACTTGGCGGATGGTTACTTCTATCTGTTGCCGACCGCCGATCGCCTCGGCCGCCGGCATCTGTCGGTGCCAGAAATGCTGGTCGGGCAGGCCCTGACCCTGCTTTATCTCGACCCGGCTACCCTGCAACATGGGGGTATCGTCAAACGCAGCGCTGCACTCGGACACTTGGCGGCCGTCATGGGCGGCGACGCGTTGACACGCGCCTTCAATCCTAAGCGTAAACGGCTGGACGAGCGCGTGGCTCAGGAAACTGTGCGCGCCAAGTTTAGCGAGGCACTGAGGCGGTTGGCCGCCTTGGGCTTCATCTCCTTGCTGGACGACGACAGTCTGCGCTTGCGTGCCGGCCTCCTGCGCTTCGCCGAGCCGGTGCGCGGCCGTGGCTCGCCGGCTGAGGCGCTGGAGCGAATGGTGGCGCGCGGCGAAATCGTGCTCGGTGAAGGCAACGAGCGCGACGAGCACGAAGAATTGACGCCGGCGGAGCTCGTAGACGATGCGCTCGGCGAAGAGCCCGTCTCAGAAGGGCACGAGCCGGCCGAAGTGCGCGAGTCCGCGGCCGACTACGGCGACTTTGCCGACTTCGGGGAGACTTTGCCTGAACCCGGGGAGCGCGAATCGTGACGCGCGCGCGGGCGGCGGCGCTCGCCATCGTGAATTGGAAAGGCGTGTTTTACGAGCGCTATTCGCTCGATCCCAACGTCACTGCCCTGGAAGGCGCCAACGGCGCAGGCAAGACGACGGTGATGATCGCCGCTTATGTGGTGCTGATGCCGGATATGTCGCGCCTGCGCTTTACGAACCTGGGCGAGAGCGGCGCCAGCGGCGGCGATAGAGGGGTTTGGGGGCGGCTCGGAGAGCCTGGCCGACCTTCCTACGCCGCCCTGGAGGTTCTGCTGCCCAACGCGGGGCGATTGATCTTGGGCGTCGAATTGACGCGCAAAGCCGAGCCGAGCGTCGAGCTCGCCCCGTTCGTAATCAGCGGCCTACGCCCGGAAGTTCGGCTGCAGGATCTGCTACTGCGGCGCGGCGAGAGCGCCGACGAAGTGCCGACGCGCGGGGAGCTGATCGCGAATGCCGAGGCCTTGGGCGGATCCTGGCAGGGCTTCGCGACCGCCAAGGATTACTTTGGCGCGCTGTTCGAGCACGGCGTGAGCCCACTTCGCCTGAGCCTCGACGAGGACCGGAATAAATTCAACGAGATGCTCCGCACGAGCATGACCGGCGGTATTTCGCGCGCCTTGACCTCCGAGCTGCGCTCATTTCTGCTGCGGGAGGAGAGTGGCCTGGGCGACACGCTCTCGCGCATGCGCGGCAACTTGGACGCCTGCCGCCGAACGCGCGTTGAAGTTAGTGAGGCGCAGCGCCTGGAGCACGAGATCGCCGGCGTGTATGAGGCCGGAAGGGGGATGTTTTCTGGGGCTTTGCTCGCCACGCGCGAAGCGGCGCGGGAGTTCCAGCGCGCGCTCGAAACGGCGCGCACGGGCGAGGCCGACGTGGCGCGTGAGCTCGCCGCTTTGGACAGCCACGCTCAGGCGCTGAGGGCGCGACACTCCGAGTCCGCCGCGGTTCTGGCGGCTAAGCGCGCGGAGCTGCAGAGCGCGCTCGAAGGAGAGGCTCGCTCGGAGCACGCGCGGTCGTTGCACGGCGCGCGCGCCGTGTTGAACGCCGAACGGCTCGAGCAAGAAGTATTGGTTCGGCAGGCCGCCATTGAACGCGAGCAGGCTACCAACGAGCGGGCCGAGCGGCTCAGCGCGCGAGCGCAGGCGCGCGAACGGTACGAGCGCAGCGCTCAGGGCCTGGCGGACGTGCAACAGGGCCTGGACGAGCTTCATCGACAAGCCCACCGCGAACGGCGCGCCAGGCAGCTGCTGGCGGAAGTGCGCGCGCTGCTTGGCGAGCCCGCGTTCGACATTGCCGAGCTCTCGGCGACCACAACCCGAGCTCGCCACGAGCTCGACCGCGTGAACTCCGAGCGCTTGTGCTGGGCGCGCGATGCTGAATTGTCAGAGCTGAGGCGCGTCGAATACCGAACGGCGCTCACTGCGCTGGTGCTGATCTCGGGCGACGCCAACCTCGTCAGCTACGACGGCGCGCAACGCGAGCTCTCGCGTTTGAGCCGCTTGGACGAAGTTGCAACGCGAGGCCCTGCCCTGCGCGCGGCGCTCGAGGAGGCGGTGCTGCTGGCCGCCCGCCAGGCGACCGCCCAGCGCCGCGCGCGCGAATTAGGCTCCGCAGGGCTCGACCGCGACGCGGCCGCGCTCGGCCAATGGTTGAACGACACAGAGCGTGCGCTTGCCGAAACCCAAGCTGCGGCGCGCACCTCGAGCGCGGCGCTGACCCGCACTTCGGAGGAGTTGGCCGCGACTGAAGCTGCGCTGGGCGCGCTCGAGGCGCGCAGCGCAGCGCGGAGAGCCGCGCATGCGCGGCTCTCGAACATCGAAGCGCGGACCGATCCGTGGACGCTCGCTGCGGCGAGCGAGCTCGGGCTGCGCTTGGACGGCGAGTTTGAGGCTCTGCACTTGGCCATGCGCGAGCTCACGGCTAAACGCGACGCACTGCTCGCCGAAGCGACACTGCTCGAGGCGCAAGGCGGCGTGTTCGCGCCCGAGCTACTCCGTTTGCGCGATGAGCTCGACGCGGACCTGCTCGTGCAACGCTTCGAGGATGTCGAGCCCAAGCGCGCCGCGCTCGTGCAAGCGCGCCTGGGCCCCCTCGTGCACGCGCTCTTAGTGCAAGATCCGGCCCGGGCGGCGCGGATTTTGGCGGGCCGCCCGCGCCAGCTAGAGACCATCTGGCTGGTCGACAGCGCCGCCCCCCTCGAGGTCGACGACCTCGGACCAGCGGCCGAGGCAGAGGGCGACAGCGCCCTGTCCGGACCCGAACCTGATGTGGTGGTCGAGCACGGCAGCGGCCTACGTGTGACCCGCTTACCGGCTACGCCCATCATCGGGCGGCGCGCACGCGCCGAGCGCGCCACGACGTTACGGCTCGAGGCCGAGGTGGTTGCGACGCGGCTGGACGCGAACGAGCTCCGCACGCGCCGGCTCGATGCGACGCGGGGCGAGCTCCGTCCGGTCCTTGCCGATCCGGGCCTGCTGAGTGAGCCGCTCAGTGCGCTACGCGAGGCGGCGGAGCTCCGCGCACGCGGCTTGCGAGAGGCACAGCGTGAGCTCGAGAGCGAGCTGGCTCGCTCGAGCGTTGCCTGCGCCGAACTCGAGCCCCGGGTGACGGCGCTTCGATCCCTGCTCCCGGAGGCGTTCTTACTGGACGGCAGCGACCGAAGCGCGGCGGCGCGCGCCGTCGCCGAAAGCCTGGCCGAAGTGGCAGCGGCAAAGCATGAGCTGCTGCGCGTGGCCGGAGCACGCGAAAGCTTGGAACGTCACCTGCAGGCGCTGCGATTCCCGCCGGCTTCGCCCACTGCTGCGCCGGAGAAGTTGGCATCGTCCCTCGAGCGTGAGTGCGAGCGCTGGTTTCGCGTTCTCGAGGCGCTCATCGAGCTTGCCGAGCTGGGGGATGTGAGCGCCTCTCGCGCCGAGGAGGGCGCTGGTCAAAGCCTCGCGCTCGTGCCGGCCTTGCAAGAACAGCACGAGAGCGCGCGCCGCGCGCTGAGCGCGACCGAGCAGGCCTTCGAAGAGTCGGAGGTCGCGCATGAACGGACGGTGCTCGCTTGGCAAGCCGTGGAAGGCGCGCGCTCCGCGCTGCTCGCTCAATCTGCGCGCTTGGACGCCGAACTCGGGCGGCTGGGTGTGGGCGACGTTTCGATGCTCGAGAGCCCCTCCTGGGCGCAGCGGGGCGCAGCGCTGAACCTGGAAGTGGAAATCGGTGAGCGCGAAGAGCGTGCTCTCGGCCTGAGCCTCGCCACGCTGGAGGAGCGACGCCGTGAGCTGTCGCGCGCTCGTGATGCCAGCGCAGAGCTCCGCATCGCCGCCGAAAAACGCGCCGAGCCGAGCGAGCTCGCGTGGCAAGCCCTGCGTCACGTGGTGACCGAGGCCGGCCTTTCGGCGGCGCTGCTCGATGCGGCGACCGCGATGCCGAGCCCCGAGCTGTGGGCGGATGCGCGCAACAGCTACGAATTGCTGCTCGACCGCCTGTCCACCGCGCATGGCGGCCTGGAGCTGAGCGAAATTTTGAAGGCGCGCGTCGGCCCGGACGCGCGGAGCGCACGCGGCGACGCCTACGCTGCGGCTTGGGGATCGGTACGCGCTTGGCTCGCCAGCCGCGTCCCGGCGCAGGTCGCGGACGTTCAGGATCCAGTGCAAGCTTTGGAGCGCTTGCGCGACCAACTCTTCGGACTGGAGCGCCGCTTGGCGCGCCAAGAAGGTGACCTGCGCGGCGCGAGCGAAGACATCGCGCGCAGTATGGATGTGCAGCTGCGGCGCGCCGCAAATCAGGTGCGGCGTCTAAACCAGAGCCTTGCCGCACTGCAATTCGGCTCGATTCACGGCATTCGCGTGCGCGCAGAGCGCGCTCCGCGCATGGCGCAAGTGTTACGCGCGCTCCGTGAGGGCGACGCCCAAGAGCTGCTGTTTCAGCCCACCCTGCCCATCGAGGACGCGTTGAATGAGGTATTCCGCCGCTACGCCGGCGGGCGGTCCGGCGGACATCGCATCTTGGACTATCGCGAGTACCTCGAGCTGTCCGTGGAAATCTTGCGTCAGAGCAGCGGCACCTGGGAGCTCGCAAACCCAACGCGCTTGTCGACCGGTGAGGCGATCGGCGTGGGCGCATCCTTGATGATGGTCGTGCTCAGCGAGTGGGAGCGGGACGCGAACCTGCTCCGCGGTAAGCGTGAGCACGGCTCGCTGCGTTTTTTGTTCTTGGACGAGGCGAACCGACTTTCCCCCGACAACTTGGCGGTGCTCTTCGATCTCTGCCGAGCGCTCGAGCTACAGCTCCTGATCGCCGCCCCCGAGGTGGCACGCGCCGAGGGCAACACCACCTATCGCCTGGTGCGCACGGTGACGGACGACGGTCGCGAAGAAGTGCGGGTGAGCGGCAGGCGCGCGGCGCTGCCGAGCGCGGCGCTGAGCGTGAGCGAACATCCGTCTCCGGAGGCGGGTCAAGGCGCATTTCGCTTCGAGTGAAGCGCTCGTTGTGGTTCAGCCGGTGCAAGCGGCGGTGTACGCCTTCATCGCGCCTCGCCGGCGGCGCGCCTCGACCTCGATCGTCCACTGACTCGCCCTTTCGAGGACCCTACTTTGGCGTGGCCCTGAAGGACGTGCATGCTAGGTCACGACCATGCAGCGCATCGCCGTGATCGGGGGCGGCATCGCCGGGCTCACCCTGGCGCTCCGGCGTTCCGCCGCGGGCGATCGGGTCGTGCTCTTCGAGGCCGAGGCAGCGGTTGGCGGACAGCTGCGGAGCGAAACGCAGGCCGGATTTTTAGTCGAACATGGCGCGGAGGGCTTCGTCGCTCGCAGCGAGGCGGTGCCGGCACTGGCTGAAGAGGCCGGCATCGCCGGGCATTTGATCGAACAGCTCGAGCAACGCACCTTTCGCTTCGACGCGCGTGGGCTGGTCGAGCTCGCCCCCGGCGAAGCGGGGCGCTTGCTCGGCTTTCAAGTACCGACCGACGCGCTCGGGCGCGGCATCCGCTCCTTCGTGCACGGCATGGCCGAGCTGCCGCTACGCATCGCCGCCCTACTCGCCGGCGCCGGCCAGGTCGACTTTCGCCTGAATTGCCTCGTGCAACGCGTGAGCCCGACCCGCGGCGGGGTGACGGTGATCGACGCGGCGGGCGGAGCCAGCGAATTCTCTGCGGCGGTGATCGCCACCCCCGCGCGGCATGCGATGACCTTGCTCGCCCCGTCCTTCGGTGCCGCCGCCGTCGCGTTGGGTGACTCAGGGTTGCTGTCGAGCTTGACGGTGTCGCTCGCATACCCCCGCGCATCGATCTTGCATCCGCTGCACGGCACGGGCTTCATCGTTCCCGCACCGGAGGATCTGAACGGGCTCCGCGCGGTGACGTTCAGTTCCAGTAAGTTGCCACTCCGCGCGCCCGCCGACCACGCACTCCTGCGCTTGTTTTTCCGCCCAACGGCGGACGAGCTCGAAACGCTATCCGACGCAGCCTGGGTCGAACGTGCGGAGCGTGCGCTGGGCGCAGCCCTGCCACTATCCGGCGCCGCCGAGCGCGCCTGGGTCTCGCGTTGGCCGGCCGCGCTACCGGTGTTCGACGACGCGCACCGGGCCCGCGTGAGCGGGCTCAGCGCGGCGCTCGCCGGGCAGCGCATTTGGCTTGCCGGCGCTGCGTTTCATGGCTCCGGCATCGACGCGGCGATTCGTTCGGCGGAGGGCGTAGCGCAGGCCATTGGCGCGCTGAGCTACGGCGCAATTTCGGCTCCTTAGGGCGCGCCGCTTCGAGTCACTTCCTGCAGTTAGGCGAGCAATGCTATGGCCGTCGCCATGCTGAATCTCCGCTCCCTCTCGACTATTGGTCTACTCGTTTTAACCGTAGGTTGTGGCGGCTCCACGCCGCCGCCCGACCCGGCGCCGATGCTCTTGGCCTCGGCGCCGAGCCCCGCCCCGGTCGAGGTGACGAAGTCACCGGCCGACGCGAAGCCGCCCGAAGCGCCAAAGCCCGAAAAGAAGCCGCCGGCAACCGCGGTGTTTCGGATTACCGAGGGCATCGCCACGCCCGAGAGCGTGCTTTACGACGAAGTGAACGATCGCTACTTGGTCTCGAACATCAACGGCAAGCCCGACCAAGCCGACAACAACGGCTATATCAGCGAGATTTCCCCGGACGGCAAGGTCGTCAAAGCCAAGTTCATCGCGGGAGGCGTGGCCAAGGTGAAGCTCGATGCGCCCAAGGGCACCGGCATCGTGGACGGGGTCTTGTACGTCGCGGACATCACCGTCGTGCGTAAGTTCGATCTCAAGACGGGCGCTCCCAAAGGAGACATCGCCGTGCCGGGCGCTACGTTCTTGAACGACATCGCGGTGGCAAAAGACGGTCGGATCTTCGTCTCCGACTCGGGTATGAAACCCGGCGCTGCCGGCTTCGAGCCGACAGGGACCGACGCCGTGTACGTGATCGAGAAAGGCAAGCTGAGAACGGTCGCCAAGGCCAAAGACCTGAATGGCCCCAATGGCCTGTTGGTGGTCGATAAAGGCGTGCTGGTGGCTCCGTTTAGCAGCAACGAGCTGTATCGGCTCGACGAAAAGGGCACGAAGCAGGACGCCACCAAGCTGCCCGGCGGAGGCTTGGACGGCATTGTGCAAGCGGACGATTCACTGTTCATCTCGAGTTGGGAATCCTCGACGGTGTATCGCGGTACGCTGGGGGGCGCCTTCCAGCCGGCATTCGCCGATCTGAAGTCGCCCGCGGACATCGGCTTCGACAGTAAACGGAAGCGCTTGCTCGTGCCTCGCTTCCTGGAGAACGCGGTAGAAGTTTACGAGCTCAGGTGAACAGCGAGCGCGCGCCGTGCGAGCGCCTTTTCGCGCGCATGGCGTGCGCCGTCTCTCGCAACTCGTGCTAACCTCGCTTCAGGCGCTGGGACTGGGCGGCACGGCCACGCAGGTGGCCGAAACGCGAACCGCATGGGGACGACATGACAGCGAGAATCCTGGTTGTTGAAGACGACGACGAGACGCGCGAGGCAGTCGCCGGTGCGCTCCGCGACTTGGGTTACGACACGGCAGTCTGTCCGGATGCCCGCACCGCACGCGCGCACCCGGACGTGGACGTCGTCGTCACCGACATCCGCATGCCGGGCGAAAGCGGCCTCGAATTATGCGCGGATATCGCCGGCAACCGCCCGGATTTACCGGTCATCTTGATGACCGCCTTTGGCGATAGTCGGGCTGTGTCCTTGGCCTTGCGCGCCGGTGCCTCAGATTTTCTGGCCAAGCCGTTCTCTTTGTCTGATCTGGGCGCTGCCGTGCACCGAGCCCTCGAGCGCCGCAATGGGCGCACGCGCGTTCACCGCATCGCCGAGCCGGGAGGCATGCCCACGCCGCCCCCGGCCAGCTCGCACGCCGCTGCCGCACCGCCCGCGACTGCCGATGCGCTGACGGGCGCCGATCTGGAAGCGCTCGAACGCAGTCACATCGAGCGCGTGTTACGCGATACGGGAGGCAATCGCTCTGAAGCGGCGCGCCAGCTCGGCATCGACCGAGTGACGCTGTACCGCAAGATGAAACGCTACGAGCTCTCGCACTGAGTGGTTGCGCGGCGCGGCGGCCCGCGAGCCCCGTCGGAAACGCGTTGTCCTACTTCACTTAGAGATCACCGGCTGCGCGCGCGCGGGGATTTCGATTCCCAGGCGGTCCAGCTTGCGATGCAGCGTCCGCCGGTCGATGCCCAAGAGCCTGGCCGCGCGAGCCCGATTGCCCGCCACCGAGCGCAGTACGGCTTCAATGTGTTGCCGCTCAACAGCAGACCAACGCGGGTCGCCCGCCTTCGGCTCGGAGGTGGCGCGACGACTTTGCAGTGCGTCGGGCAGGTCGCTGTCGCTCAAATGGTCGAAGGCAGCGACCGTCACCGCGTAGTCGATGACCTGTTCAAGCTCACGGACATTGTCGGACCAACCGTGCGAGAGCAAGGCCTTGGCCGCGGCCGTCGACAAAGAGCGAACGCTCTTGCCCAAACGCATCGAGGCGCTTCCGAGAAACAACTCGGCCAGAGCAAGAACGTCGTATTCCCGCTCGCGCAGTGGCGGTACGACGAGCTCCGATACCGCCAACACGCGGTGCAGCTCCTCGCGCAGCTTGCCGGCCTGCAGTAGGTCGCCGAGCGGAACAGAGGAGGTGGCCAGCAAGCGCGGGCCAGCGCCCGTTTCCGCCGCGCTGCGCGGCGGAAACACGCGCAGTAACTTGGTTTGTGCGTCAAGCGGCAGCGACCCCGCCTCCCGGAAGCAGAAGCTCGCGCGATGTGCGCCGGCGCGAGGTCGGGGCTCGGGTGTCCACGCGGCAACGATGTCGCTGAGCACGCGCGTGAATTGCTCAGGCTGCTCCGCCGCGGCAAACATCGTACTGCAGTCGACGAGCACGAACGGGCCGCGATTGTGTTGGCCATGAAGCAAACGGGCGACGAAAGTCTTTCCCGAACCCGACTCGCCGGAGATGGACACCACCGCGTCCGACGGCGCAAGTTCTGCAATTCTCTTTCGCAGCGCGCGCAGCTTGGGACTATTGCCCAATAGCTCTGGCTCCTGGGCGTGGAACTGAGCGACGCCGGACAGAGTATTGGCGATGGCTCGTTCAGACGCGACGCGACGCGCGGCACCGGCAATCTCGGCGGCGGACGCGGTGGTCTCGAGGTACTCCGCTGCGCCTGCGCGCATCGCGGCGATGGCTGACTCGAGCCCGGCGTCACCGAGGACCACCACGGGCACGCCCGGATGGGTGTGCTCCACGCGCTGCCGGAGCGCGGCGACGGGAGCGCCGAGGCGCTTAGGCTCGATCAGCACGAGATCGACGTCCTGCACACGCTCACTCTCACTGGTGGTGACGACGGTTACCCCAAGCTGTTCCAACTCTTGCCGCAGAGTTGCGCCGGGCTCCTGCCAGAACAAGATCGATACCGTCGACAATAGCGTGTCTCCCTCCGCAAACTACGGCCGTCGACACCGTACGCAGACGTCAATAAAGCCCGCAAGCAAACTGCGCCAGTGTCTGCGTGGATTTCCGAATCATGACGAGCGCCGAAAACGGGCGCCCCGGTGAGGCGAACTGCAACACGTTAATCCTCTTGCGTTGCGAGAAAATCCGCGCGCAGTTGGCGAACGGATTGCGGAAGACCCAAGCATGCTGCGAATGACGAAAGACTCGTTGGTCGTTGCTGAGCGCGACGGGGATCCCGGATTTCGGTCGGGCATCGCGTTCTTACGTACCAGGGAGGTGGCCCAATGATGCCGTGGACAGCCCTAACGAGCGTTCCGGCGTGGGAGGACCGCCTCACCGCCGTGTCCAACGCCATGGTGGGAGGCTGCTGCGTGGCGGTTGCGATCGTCCTCGGCTACTTGGCGCGCCGCTTCGACGACCTACCGTTCCGTATTGGGTATGTCCCGTTTGGCGGCTTCCTGTTGCTCACGGGCTTGGCCCACGTATCGTTTGCCTTTGGTCTGTTCACGAGCGAGTCCTTGGTGCACCGGGGCGTGCTCGGACTGAGCGCAGTGTGCGCCGCCGGAACGGTCGCGTTGCTTCGTGATTTGGTGAAGCGGGTGAGCGAACTTGCAATCCGCGAGCGCGACACCGGCAAATTGGTGACCGAGCTTTCGCTGGCGAAGGCGCGCGCGCAGCAGCTCTCGGACTTAAAAACCCAGGTATTCACCAATCTCAGTCATGAACTCCGTACGCCACTCACGCTGATCTTGGGTCCGCTCCAGCGCTTGCGCGAGGCAGCGGGCCTGGACCACGCTCAGCTGGAAGCGCTGAGCGTGGTCGAGCACAACGCCCACTTACTGCTCGGGCACGTCACCGATCTGCTCGAGTTGGCGCGCGC
>CAXSGJ010000034.1:51124-59234 GCA_964236865.1 uncultured Polyangiaceae bacterium | reverse complement strand
GCAGACGCCGTCGGGGTGATGCTCGACCGGCGCCCCACGGACGTCTTCTCCTTACTGGGTGCGCTCGCCAAGAGTTTTCGCCCGCTGGCCCAGGACCTAGGCGTACAGTACGAGCTGAAACTGCAGCGGGTCCGCCGGACTCTGTCCGTCGATCCCGCGAAGCTGCAGCGGGTGGCCATGAATTTGCTCGCCAACGCCTTCAAATTCACGCCGCGAGGAGGCCGAGTGACGTTCGAGGCGAGGCTGACGAGCGAAGACGAGGGAGCCTCCTGCAGGGTCCTGCTGAGCGTCGATGACAGCGGGCCGGGCATCGGCGAGACGGACCGCGAGGCTGTCTTCGAGCGCTTTCGGCAGCTGGACGGCAAGGCGAGCCGAGCCTTTAGTGGCACGGGGCTCGGTCTCGCGATCGTCCGCGAGTTCGTGCTCGCGTCGTCTGGCTCCGTCGTGATCGAGGACTCGGTGCTCGGTGGCGCGCGCTTCGTCGTGTCACTGCCAGCGGAGGCCGTGGACGCACTGGGTGACCCGGAGTCCGATGGCTTCCCGGCTTCGGGTGGCAGCGCCGAAATGCTCGCGCTGCACCCTCGGCCGATGTCTCCACCGGCCTCGCCGGGGCTGCCCGAGCTGCCGCTCGTTTTGGTCGTCGAGAACAACGCAGACATGAATCGTTTCGTGACCGCCAGTCTGGCACGGGAGTTTCGCGTGGTTGCCGCGTTCGACGGGCAGCAGGCCTTGGCCGAGCTCGAGCGCATGATTCCAGATCTGATCGTGACGGACTTCATGATGCCCCACATGAGCGGTGAAGAATTCGTGCGTGCGCTGCGCCAAAACGCGCAGTTGGAGGACGTGCCCGTCTTGGTATTGACGGCGCGGGACGACACCGAGCTTCGGGTCCGTCTTCTCTCCGAAGGCGCGCAGGACTGGCTCGGCAAGCCCTTTACCGTGACGGAGTTGATTGCCCGGGCCCGGAACCTGACCAGCGCACGCAGAGCGCGCAGCATTTTGCGAGCCGAGCTGACGAGCCGCGAGTTCGACATCGGCGAGCTCGCGAGCCAGCTGAGCACGCGCAAGCGGCAGCTCGAATCGCTGCTCGAGTCACTGAGCCAAGCGCTGGAGCAGGCGGAATTGGCCAGCCGCTTCAAGACCAGCCTATTGCGGCTGATCTCCCACGAGCTCAGGACGCCGCTCGGCCCTCTGCAACTGCAACTCGAGCGGCTCGCAAGCGGTCAGCGCGGCGCGCTGAACGACGAACAAGCGCAGATGGTCGTCCGCATGCGGCGCTCGCTGTCGCGCCTGACCGACACCATTCAGTCCTTGCTCGAATACGCGCGCATCGAGAGCGGGCGGCTGGTCTTGAACGTGCAGCATTTCGACCTTCGCGAACTGGCGCGCGGCGTGCTCGACGACTTCGCGGGTCAGGCCGAGAGCAAAAGTTTGGGCCTCCGCTTGCTCGGCTCCGAAGAGGCAGCTCCGTTCAAGACCGATAGCCGGCTGCTGCGCTTGGTGCTCGTGAACCTCGTGTCGAATGCGCTCAAGTTCACCGAACGCGGCGAGGTCACGGTCACGGTCGCGAGCACGGAGGAGCGCTGCAGCTTGCACGTTCGAGACACGGGGCCCGGCATCGAACCCAGTCTGCGGACGTCGGTCTTCGAACCATTCTTTCAAGGTGAAGCCGCTCAGCCCGCACAAGGCGCCGGCCTCGGCCTTTCTTTGGTGAGAGAGCTGCTGTTGGCGCTCGGGGGTAGCGTTGAACTGGAGTCCCAAATCGGAGCGGGCAGCACTTTCGCCGTGTTCGTGCCGAGTTCGGCCCTCGTCCAAGGAGCCGCGGTGCCGGCGGAGCACGCCCGAAACCTCGCGTAGTCATGGGAATTTTGCCTTCCGCCCGCGGCAAGCGCGTTCTCACCACAATGTCATCGTATGGCTTGGCTCGCCGATGAAGTTGTCGGGTCTCGAAAAGTGCGGATCGATCGTCTTCCGACCGCTCGCGGTGAACGTCTTTTATCCGGCACAGGGTGTCCGTACACTGAAGTACCCAGGACAGACGTCGGCAAGCTTTGCGACGTTCAGACGATGCCATCAGCTCCTCACATGCGCCGCGTGTCGAAGTCGTTCCGCGCTGAGCTCGGAGGCGAGGCGTGAACACGCTGCACCTTTTACTCGTCGATGACGAAGAGGCAGTACTCCGCGGCCTCGGGCGCGAGCTTGGGCTCCTGGGTTGGCAAGTGCGAACGGCCCGCGACGCAGAGAGCGCCGTACGCGCGCTTCAGCAGCAACCCTTCGACGCCCTCGTGCTCGATCTGCAGCTGCCCGGGCCGAGCGGCGTGCACGTGCTCGGCGAGCTCGACCGTTTGCTCTGCCGTCCCGTCGCGGTGCTCATCTCCGGGTACCTAAACGTAGCCACGACGGTTCGCGCCATCCGCGACGGCGCCAACGATGTCTTGGAAAAGCCCGTCTCGGGTCAAGAGCTGGACACGCGCCTGCGCGCTTTGCTGGAGGACCGGGGGACGTCTCAGCCAGTGCGCACGCTCTCCCCTGCCGCCCGTAACGAGTTGAGCAAGATTTTGGGCGAGACGGCGGGCATGCGCGCGGTGCGCGAGCAAATGCAGACCGCCGCCCGTTACCCTGAGTTGTTCTTGAGCATCGTCGGAGAGAGCGGAACGGGCAAGGCGCTGGTGGCGGAAGGGATTCACGCGTTGTCAGCGGCAAGCGGCAGGTACTTGCCGGTGAGCTTGGCCGCCATTCCCGAGCACCTGATCGAGGTGGAGCTGTTCGGCAGCGAGAGCGCCGGCGGCGCTGCAGGGCGGGCCGGGCTGTTCGAGCTGGCCGGAGCAGGCACCCTTTTCTTCAACGAGCTCTCCGACCTCCCGACATCACTGCACGCGAAGTTGCTGCGTGTGGTGGAGACGCGCCGGTTTCGGCGCGTGGCCGGTGCGGTCGACTTACCGCTCGGGGCGCGCTTGATCGCTGCGACGCGTCGCCGGCCGTCGAGCAGCGACGCGCACGCCGAGCTCTACGACCGCCTGTCGCGCTTCACGATTTTGCTGCCTCCGCTGCGCGAGCGCTCCGCCGACATCGAGCTGATTGCCGGCCAAGTCCTGGCGGAGCTGGCGGCCGATGGCAGACGCGCGCCGCTCACGTTGAGCGAGCCCGTGCTCGCGCTGCTTTTGGAGCATCACTGGCCGGGCAACGTGCGGGAGCTCGAGATAGTGCTCGCGGAGGCGGCGGAGGCCGCCCAGCGCGCCAGCTTGAGCTGCGACGAAGTCCGAGCGGCCATCGCCGAGTACGGCTTGCCGGGCGAGCTCGACTCGAATGCGGAGACCGCGAGCGGTACCTTCCCGAGTGCGGCGCCCACGTCGGAGCCGCTGCGCACGCTCGAGCGCCGGATCATCACCGACGCCTGGCAAACCTCGGGCCGGAACATGAGCGCCGCAGCGCGCAGCCTCGGTCTACCCCGCACGACGCTCCGCGATCGCCTGCGAAGGTATGGCCTCCGCTAGCGGAGGCCCAGTGCGCTAAGGGCGCTCCGCGCACACGATCCGGAGTGTACCGGCAAAACATCGGACTTTCGTGCTACAGCCGCCCAGTGCGAATTCTGGCCATAGAGAGTTCGAGTAGACGAGGCTCGGTCGCGCTGCTCGAAGGCAATCAGCTGGTCGGTAGCTTGGAGCACGAGCAGCCGAATGCCCACGCGGAGCGCTTACTGCCGCTGGTCGAGCGCCTGTTGGCGGACGCCAGTTGGCCCAAGTCCAGCCTAGACCGCCTAGGTGTCGGCGTTGGCCCCGGCTCGTTCACCGGGTTACGCGTCGGCATCGCGCTGGCCGAGGGCTTGAGTGTCGGCCTGGACCGACCACTCACGGGGGTGGGCTCGCTTCGCGCGATGGCGTTCGGCGCGCTCGCCGAGCGTCCCGGCCCTTGTTGTGCGCTACTCGACGCTCGGCGGGAAGAGCTCTTCGCCGCCATTTACGACGTCGGTCATCGCGAGCTAAAAACCCCGGTCGCCATCCCGATCGGGGCTTTGGGCGCGCTGCTCGACGCCTACGGTGTGCTGACGGTGGTCGGCGAGGTCGCCGAGCAGTTGCCGCCCGAGCGCCTGCGATTGTTCGGCGATACCCTGGATTTGCCGCATGCCCGCTGGGTCGCGGCGCTGACGGCCGAGCTCGATGAGGCCCACTTCCCGGCCCTGCCCGAGTACGTCCGCGGCATCGGCGCCGACCTGCCGACCCTTCCCCGCTCAGGTTTAAGTGCGGGATAGGCGCGACGTCACGAGCCGTGCTCTGGTCTGCCAAAAGTGATCGAGTAGTACTAATGTCTAGCCCGATGCCGCTCTCGAACGACGCTGGCCTTGAAGCCCAGCAGCGTCTGCTCTCGCGCTACGGCCGTCGCTTCTCCGCAGGCAGCGTGCTCTTCCGCGACGGCGAGCCCGCTGGCGAGGCGTTCCTATTGCAGGAGGGTCGCGTCCGGCTGATCAAGCACGCGGGCGCCATGGAGCGCAGCTTGCGCGTGGTTCGGCCCGGGGATCTGTTTGGCGAAGGCGCGTTGGTCAAAGGGGCGCTCCGCACCTCCACCGCCCTGGCCTTGGACGACACGGTGGCGCTGGCCTTCGATCAAGCGACATTCGACCAGGTACTGGCCACCAGTCCGGAAGTCGCCGCGCGCGTCCTGTCGCAGCTGATTCGCCGGCTGCGCGAGGCCGAGGATCAAATCGAAATTCTGATGCTGCGCGATGCGCAGTCCAAGGTGGTCGTGGCGCTGGTCAAGCTCGGTCAACAGCAGTTGGCCCAGGATGGACGGCCAAACGGTCAGGTCGCGCTCTTGATTTCGCCGCTGGAGCTCTCCGCTCATGCTGGCCTCGACGTCGACACCGTGAAGCGGATCGTCACCCAACTGCGTGATCGCGGCTACCTGCGCATTCACGATGAACGAGTGGAACTGCCAGATTTGGACAACCTACGTGAGCTCTACGGTTTGCTCGGTGTCAAAGACCAGCTGCGTGGCCCAACTCGCGAGCGGGGCAACAACTGATGCGCCGGGTCGCGTCAGCGTTCTTGGCATGCGCACTGGCGGCCTGCTCGTCGCCGAGCGCTACCGGCCCCGGGGCCCACGACCCCGCGCGGATGAGCGAGAGCGAATACGATATCGCGCGAGACTTGTGGCTGCGTCGAAATCAGGCGCGTGAAGCGTTGGCGCACGCGCTGAAGGCAATCGAGCTCGACGACGACAACGCGGAGGCAGCGCACTTGGTCGCCCTCCTCTACTTGGACTTTTGCGCGCGCGGGCCGGCCGAGTGCCGGCTGATCGAGGCCGAAAAACACGCTCGGCTGGCGATCGCCGACCGGCCCGACTTCCGCGAGGCCAAGAACACGCTCGCCGTCGTGTTGATCCACGAGCGGCGCTACGCGGACGCCGTCGCCGCGTTGAAGCCCCTCACCGAAGACATCTTGTATCAAACCCCTGAAAACGCCTGGGGTAACCTGGGCTGGGCTTACCTGGAACAGGGCGCCTTCGATCTGGCGATCGACGCGCTGAAACGCAGCGTAGCGGCGCAGCCCATGTTCTGCGTCGGCAGCTATCGACTCGGACTCGCCTTCGAGCGCAAGCAGGAGCTCACGAGCGCAGCCGACGCGTTTACGCGCGCACTGGAAACAGAAGCTCCTGGGTGTAACTCAATGCAAGAGGTGTTCGCTGGTCGCGCGCGCGTTGAGCTCAAGCTGGGCAACGCGGATTCAGCTAGAGAGGATCTCGACCACTGCGCGACGCTGTCGACAAAGACCGAAGCCGGCAAAGAATGCAGCGCCATGCTGCAAAAGTTCAAGTAATCTCGAGGGCCCCCAATGCCCACGGTCGGAACTTTTCTACGCCAACTTCGCGAGTCGAAGTCGCTGAGCGTCGAAGAGGTGTCGCGGGCGACACGGGTGCCCGCATCCAGCGTGGAGCGAATCGAATCCGACCGCTTCGACGAGCTGCCGGGTGAAGTGTTCGTTCGCGGCTTCTTAAAAGCCTACGCACGCGCGCTCGGGGTCCCTGCTGAAGAAGTGCTGGCGCGGTACACAGCCAGCCGGCGCGTGGCGTGGGTCACCCCACTGCCCGTGTCCAGTGCCGCAAAACCTGCGCGTACCCGGCGCTTTGGTGTCGCGATCGCGTTCGTGCTGCTGCTCATTTTGTTCACGCTCGCGCTCAGCATCGTGCTGAAGCCACGCGGCGACGACATGCCGCAAGAGCTGTCCGCGCGCGAGCGCGCGGACCTCGCTCCCGGGCGCGTCAGCTAGCATCTTGTTTCCGCGCCGATCGGCGAGTCCGGCGCGGGTGGCGCTCGCGTTGCTGCTGCGACGCGTCGAATACGGAGAGAGCGACCTCGTCGTCACGCTGCTGACCGATAGTGTTGGTCGCGTGTCGGCGCTGGCGCGCGGCGGGCGCAAGAGCGTGAAGCGTTTTGGTGGCGTGATCGAACCGATGCACACGTTACGCATCAGCTACGATGACCGGAGCGGCGCGGAGCTCGTCACTTTGCGTGAAGCCAAGCTCGAGCGCGCGCGGCCATTTCTCGTCACGAGCCTCGAACGCATGCAGGCGGCGGGGCAAGCGCTGAGTTGGGTTCGAAAAGCCGCGCCGCCGCGCACGCCTGAGCCAGAGGTGTGGGCCGCCATGGAGGCCCTGCTCGATCAGCTGGGCGACCCCGAAGACACCGTTTCACCGCGCGCGCGCTTGGCCGCGAGCGGGCTCCGTTTGTTGTCGGCCTTCGGCTGGGGCATCGACTTCGAGCGCTGCGTGAGCTGCGGTAGACAAGCGAGCGTCGCGCAGTCGGCGCGCGTGGATGCGCTGCGCGGCGGGCTCGTGTGCCGCGCGTGCGGAGGAGCGCGGCGCCAGCTATCGGCCAGTGAGCGCTCCATCCTGCGCGAGGCGGCCGCAGGGGGAGAGCTCAATGACGAGATTGCCCCTTTGGCGCTGGAGCTGGTGGAGCAGGCGCTCAAAGCCCACGGCGGTATCGAGTGACCGCTCGGGTCGACCGCGGAGACGGAAGCTTGCCCCCAGAAACTCGTCAAACCAGCGCAGGCAGAGTAGACGACGCCGCCGTGAGTGCTGTCAGCGAGCAGAGGAAGATCACCGGCCGCGCCGGGATCGTCGCGCTCGGAACGCTGCTCAGCCGAACGCTGGGGCTCGGGCGCGATCAGGCCATCGCCGCCCTCTTTTCTCGCCCGGTCACCGACGCCTTCTTCGTCGCATTTCTGATCCCCAACGTGCTGCGTCAGTTGCTGGCGGAAGGCGCCGTGCAAAATGCCGTGTTGCCGGTCCTGGCGAAGGTCCGAGAGGCCGATGGCGACGACGCAGCGCGACGTTTCTTTCGGGCGGCCCGCGGCCTGTCGCTGTCGATATTATTCTTGGTGAGCGTGCTGGGCGTCGTGTTCGCCCCGTTCTTGGTTTCCTTGTTCGCGGAGGGCTACAAAGACTACCCCGGTCAATTCGAACGCACCGTACGCCTCACGCGCTGGTTGTTCCCGTACATTTTTTTCATGGGCACGGCGGCGCTGGGCGTGGCTGCGCTCAATACGCATCAACGCTTCGTCGCGACTTCATTTGCGCCAGCGTTGCTGAACGTCTCGTTCATCGCGCTCGGCTTGGGGTTGCCCGCGTATCTCGGTGCTCACGGCTACGACCCGGCGCTTGCGCTCGCGATCGCGGTCTTGGGCGGCGGCGTGCTGCAAATGGTCGCGCAGTGGCCGAGTCTCAAGGCGATTGGCTTCTTCGAGGCGCCGACGCTCGAGCTCGGCCACCCCGGTGTGCGTGAGGCCCTGCGTCGGATGGGCCCGGTCCTGATCGGCATGGGCGTGTACTACGTCGACGTGGTACTCGCGCGGCGTTTTCTGGCACAGCTCGCGCCCGGCTCGCAGAGCTACTTCGGTTGGGCGCTGCGCTTGTGTGATTTCCCGCAGGGCATCTTCATCATGGCCTTGCAAAGCGCGGCGCTGCCGAGCTTGTCACGCCTGGCGGCGCGCGGTGATCGCGAAGAGCTGTCGCGAACTTTCGCCTTTGGCATGCGGCTGACGTTGTTCGTGGCCGTCACCGCCACCGCCTTGCTCGTCGGCTTGGCCGAGCCCATCGTCGTTTTACTTTTTCA
>CAXSGJ010000034.1:45987-51114 GCA_964236865.1 uncultured Polyangiaceae bacterium | reverse complement strand
TGCGCGGCACCTCTCGGGCATTGATCGCCCAAGGCCTCGGGATCTGGATGGTCGCCGCCGTGCGGCAGTTGGTCAGCGTGTACTACGCGTTGGGCGATACGCGCACGCCGGTGATCGTGGCCGCCACCGACCTGTGCGTGTTCGTGCTTCTGGCCCTCATGCTGCGCGGGCCCCTCGGGCACGTCGGCGTGGGGCTCGCCGTGACGGGCTCGAGCGCGGTGCAAATGCTGCTACTTTGGCGCTTGCTCGGCTCCAAGCTGCCGCGCCTGCACACCCGTGAGATCGCGGGCTCAGCGCTTCGAACGTTGCTGGCCGCGCTAAGCGGCGCCGTAAGCGGCGCGCTCGCCGCGCGGGCGCTCACTCGGGCGCCTCGGCTGCACCCGGGTGCGCTAGCGCGGGCCGTGCCCGGCCTGGCCGGATGCGCCGTGTTTGTCGCGGTATTCCTGATCGTCGCCTACCTCGCGCGGAGCCCCGAGCTGATCTCGGTGGTGAGCGCCCTCCGCCGACGTCGTGCGCGTCGCTAAAATATCGGCTACTCCATGCGCCCGCCGCGCCATGACTTCAGGAAAAATCGCCGCCCACGTCCGACCGGATGCTTCGCGCGTCGTCCACGCCGAATTCTCCGCCGCGGCCCGGGCACAGGTCGAGCTGCCGCCGCCCACGCAAATCGAAATCGCATTCGCTGGGCGCTCCAACGTCGGCAAGAGCAGCGTGCTCAATCGTTTGATGAACCGCCGCAACCTGGCGCGTACGAGCTCCACGCCGGGCTGCACGCGGCAGATCAACTTCTTTAGCGTACGAACCGCAGCCGGGATGAATTTGAGCCTCGTGGATCTGCCTGGCTACGGCTACGCCAAGCGCTCCAAAGATGAACGCAAGCTGTGGGCGGAGTTGATCGACGGCTACTTGCTGGAGCGCCCGACATTGCGCGCGGTCGCGCTCTTGGTCGACGTGCGACGCGGGCTGGAAGCGGACGACTTCGGACTGATCGAGATGCTCGAAGGCGGCTCGCGCACGCGCGCTTCGCTGAAGACGGTGATCGTGGCCACCAAGCTCGACAAGCTGCGCGCGGGAGAGCGCGCCGCTGCGATCGCGAAGATCAAAGCGCCCGGCGCCGCCGTATACGGTTTTTCCACCGAGCTGCCTGAGACCGCCGCCGTGCTCTGGTCGGCGCTCGAGCATCGCGCCGGCTTCCAAGCCCCCGCCTAGAGCATCGCTAGCGGGCCGAAACTCACTGCCCGGCGCTGAGCGCGTCACTGCCTTCGAGCACGCGTTTGCAGTCCCCATATACCGAAAAGCGGGCGTGGGGGTTTGGAGCCTCGAAGCGCCACGCGGGGCCGGCGTTGGCCCGATAATACTCGATCCGAGCCGCACGTTCTTTCGGCACGCCACGCGCGATGGCGAGCGCCCAGACCTCGGCCAGGCTGCAGTGCGGCTCGGGCAGCGGGTCGGCCGGATGCGACGCGCACGCGGCTTCCGCAGCATCGGTCTCGGCGACGATGCCCTCTTTGCGAATCACGACGCTCTGCCGCCCACACGAGGGGCGGCGAGCGAGCGTCCCGGGAGCGCGCGCCGACTGCGGCCCTTCCCCCTCCGCGCTCTGAAATGCATACTTTACGTGGGAGCGAGCGGTGATGTCCACGGTGCCGTCGCTCTTCACGTTGTCCGCGACGATGCCCCGTAGCAGAGTGCGTGGCGTGATCTGGCGGGCGCGGGCCAGCGTCTTCACGACATCGATCGCATCGGGAAATCCGACGACGCCGAGCGTGGACGCGGGGGCGAGCGGACCACTGAACACGGGCGTGGCTTTACGCCGGGCCCAAACCGATACGAACAAGCAGAGTACGAAGGTCAGGCCCACGATCAACAGCCCGCGCAGCCGGTCGGTACGGCGGAGGCGTCTCGGGCTGCCGTCGAGGGGGCCTACGGGATCGGGAAGGGCGCTCATCGGGCTTTCGTCCAAGAAAGCCGGTTCCTATATCATCATTCGGATAAATTCCCCGGCTTTCAGCCGGACGCGCGCGGCCATGGGAAAAGCGCGCTCGGGGCGCCCATGAGGGGTATTGCAGGCGGGCCTGGAGCGCGCTAAGAACACGCCGAATTTCGGGCGCATAACTCAGCGGTAGAGTGCGTCCTTCACACGGACGAAGTCGTAGGTTCAATCCCTACTGCGCCCACCCGAAATCGACCCGTTGCGCAGCGGCGGGATCCAACAGCGAGACGCCCGCCCAGCAGCGCAAGGTCATTCGGCCTTGACGACCACGGTTCTCAAGCGGCGCCGGAAGGCTTTGAATTTCGCGATCATCGGCTCGGCCTGGGCCGCGTCGTCGAGCAGATCCTTGCTCTCGCCAGAGTCTGCTCCGAGATCGTACAAGCTGAGCGGCCTGCCGCCGCTGGCGACGAGCTTTTTGTCATCTTCGATCAGCGCCTGCCGATCCGCGTTGTTCGGACCTGCCGCCATGTCGATGAACACGGGGCGCGCCTTGGGCTCCGCGCCCGCAGGCGTGAACAGGTCCGGCACGAGAGAGCTGCCCGCCAAAAATTCTCCACCGCTCGCCGGCGGTGCGGGCACCCCGCACAGGTCCAAAATCGTGGGCGCGAGATCGATCGCGCTCCGCCGCGTCTCGATGTGACGAGCAGGGACGCCCGGCACGCGCACGATGAGCGGCACTCGCACCAGCTCCTCCCAAAGCTCGAAGCCGTGCCGGATCATGCCGTGCTCTGCAAATGCTTCTCCGTGATCGCTCGTTACGATCACCGCCGTGTGGTCGTAGACGAGCGACTTTTCGAGCGCTTCGAGCACGCGTCCCACTTGGTGATCGACGAACGCGACCTCGCCGTCGTAGCGCTGGCGACTGCTGGCCCCAAAGTCGAAGCCTTCGTGCGGGACGTACTCGGCGTGGGGGTCTACGTAATGAATCCAAAGGAAGAACGGCTGCTGCAGAAGCTCCGGCTTGGCAAGCTGTTGCAATGCCGCGTCGCTGACTTTGTCGCCATTCGTGCTGCTGTCACCATCCACGGTCACGAGCGCGGGCGCCGCGCTCTTGTCGACTACGTCGAAGCCGCGCTCTAGCCCCGTGTTGAGGAAGAAGTACCAGTAACCTTGCACGCTCACGGTGTGTATTCCGCCCTGTTGCAGCCGTTCCGCCACGAAGACATCCTGCTTCGTGAAGCGATTGAAGTGGCTCCAATCGCGATGGGTTTCGCTGCTGTATTTACCGAGCAAGAACGGGCCCACGCTCTTGGCCGTGTACGAGGCCAAGGAGTAAGCGCGATCGAAGACCACGCTGTCCTGGCTCAAGCGATCCAGGCTGGGCGTGACGGGCCGCGCGCGCCCCGAAGAGGCCATATCGTGACGAAGCGTGTCGATGCTGATCAGGACCACGTTCAGGTGCTCTGGTAGCGTTTTCTTCGCGAGGTCCGAAGGCTCGGCCGGAGTCGTAACGGGCGTTCTGGACGGCGGCTCGTCGCTGCCCGAGCAATCTTCGTCGAGGCCGTTGCCTGGCACGTCCGTAGCGCCGGGGTTGCGTGCCGGGTCGCGGTCGTCGCAATCACCGCCCCCAAAGGCGTGCGCGTAACCGTCGCGATCACGGTCGCTTCGTTTGCGAAAGGCGGCGAGCGCGATCTTGCCGAGCGGATGCGAGCGCTCGACGGTCAGCGCCAGATTCCGTCGCTCGAGCCCGCGACGGGCGTCCCAGACGCTGAGCGCCAGGGGCAGAAGGATCAGCCCGAGCGCGCCGAACGCCACGCTGCGCCGCCGCGGCGGGGGCGTGACGTAGGCGGCGAGCGCCAGCAACAGCAGCATGAAGGCAGCGCGCAAATCGAGCTCGGGCCGCTTGAAAACTCCGAAGATGGACAGCGCACCGCCGGCCCCACTCGGCGTGCCAAACGCGATCGCATAACTCAAAAGCAGGGCGCTCAGGCCGAGCCCCACTGCCAGCGCGAGTTCCGCGGCCAAGAGTCTGAAACGCGGCACCTCCGCGAGCTCGTCGCACACGCTGGCCAAGAGCTGAGCGCCCAGCCAAAACAGAGCCAACGCGCTGAGCGCGATCGCGGCCCCAGAAGCGCGCGCGGGGGCTTCCGAACCGAGCAGCCGCGTCGCCAAGTTGGCGACCGCGATCAGCCAAAGCACGAAACTGATTGGAGAGAGCAAAAACAACGCGCTCAGCCGGGCGCGGTCTGTTTGGTTTTTTTCCCGCTGAGCGCTAAAAAAGGCACCCGGCCGCGGCGCATCGCCTCGATGGAAGAAGAGCCGTGCGCCGGTCGCGGCGCCGCTCACGGCCAACGCCAGCGGCGCCAAGAGGCCGAGGTCCGCAAGCCAACGGGCGGCGAACTCTTGGCCGCTGCCGGCGTACGCGCAGTCGAGCCCGCCGACCAGCAATAAGCCGAGCGTGGCGCCCAACGCAGCGCCGGAGCTGGCTTTCAGGGCGCAATCGAAAAGACTAGTGCGGTTAGCGGGAGTGCCCATCACGACGCTTGGCTGCAGGCCCCGAGGCTTGTGCCATGGGGTGCGCCCGGTCGTATACCGCGAGCAGCTGGTCGAGCGACACGTGGGTGTAGCGTTGCGTGGTGGAGAGGCTGGAATGCCCGAGCATTTCCTGAATGGCGCGTAGATCCGCGCCACCCTCCAGCATGTGCGTGGCGCACGAATGCCGCAAAGCATGCGGATGCAAGTCCGAGCGGCCGGCACCGAGCGCGCCATAGCGCTGCACGAGCTTTTGTAGCCAACGCACGGACAGCCGACGACCGAGCTGCCCCAGCAGGAGTGCCTGTGGATCGTAAAAACCAGTCGTGGGATGACAGAGCTCGGCTCGCCTGGGCAGGTAGGCCTCGAAGGCTGACAGGGCTTTCGAACCCATCGGCACCATGCGTTCCTTGCGCCCTTTGCCGAGTACGCGCAGCTCGGCTTCCGCGGCCGAAATCTGCCCCAGGTCGAGCAAGGCGAGCTCACTCACGCGTAAGCCGGACCCGTACAGAAGCTCCAGCGCGAGCGCGTCGCGCAGCCGGGCGACGTCCCTGCCCACCTGCGCGAAGGGTGCTTCCATCACCTCAGCCGCTGCTTCAGGTGGCAAGAACCGAGGCAGCTTGCGGCGCAGCTTGGGGCTGGCCAGGGTGGCGGTGGGGTTC
>CAXSGJ010000034.1:37653-45977 GCA_964236865.1 uncultured Polyangiaceae bacterium | reverse complement strand
CGCAGCAGGTAATCGCACAGTGCGCGCACGCTGGAGATTTTTCGGGCGATCGTCGGCGGCGCTACCCGTTTTGCCAACTCCCCGAGCCAGGCGCGGAGCAGCAACTTATTGAGCGCGCCGAGGCGAGCCGCCCCCGCCTCCCGCGCACGAACGAACTGCGCGAGCGACTCCAGATCCCGCCGGTAGGCCGAAACGGTGTGCAGTGAAGCCCGCCGCTCGCCGGCCAAGTACTCACTGAAGCGCAGAATCGCGCGTCCGAGCTCGTCCAGACCTGCCGCTGGAGAGGCACCGACAGTGGGTTCGGCGAAAGGGGAGGCCACGGCTTTGCGCGCCATTTGCTCAGACTCAGCTTACGCTTTGTATGCCGCGAGCGTCCAACAAGCCGCGCCGATCGCGAACAGGAGGAGGCCGACGCGAGCGCCCTTGAGGGAGCGTTTTCCGTTCGGCTCCAAGCCGCGAAAGGCCGCGAGCGCAAGGCCGGCGAGTGCCAGCAGGAAGCCTGCGCTCAGCACGGCGATCCAGCCCGAGCTGGGCCCGTCGTCGGCGTCGAGGCGGGTCAACGCGCGCGCTTGCGCTTTGTGGCGCTCCGCGTCACCTGCTTCGCGCGCCAATGCCTCGAGGCGGGCCAGGTTCTGGTTGGCGCGTTCGAGCTCGTCCTCGCGCGGCACGAACACGTGCCGGGACTCGAGCGCCGCGCTGCGCTCGCCCTGCCACGCCAAAAACGCGACTTTGGCTTGGCCCGCTGCCTCAGCACCGATCGCGATCGCCGTCAGACGCTGATAGGCGCGGGACACGTGCGGCGCACCCGGCGCATACAGGGTAGCGCTCCGGCGTGCGTGCTCGAGCGAGGACACCAGATCCCCCCGGTTGAACGCCGCGTCGCTTTCGGCAAGCTCCGCCTGTCCCTCGATCACCACGCGTGTGGTCAGCGCGGCCGCGATCAGAACAGCAGAGAACGCCACGAGCGAGAGTCGCTGAAGGAGACTTCTGGGCGCTCCATCGGATGTCGCGCCGGTCGACGTCATAAAAAGTCGCGACGCCGAAACAGCAGGCTTGCGGCGGTCAGCAGCAGCACGGACCATGCGCAGGAATGCAACGCCGCCATCGCCAAATAAGTACCGAGCGACACTCCGGCGGACTCGCCGGTGAGTAGTGGGCGCGGGGCACGTACAGCATGAGGTTCGGCACAATCTTCGAGAGGTAGCGCCCTCCTTCGGCGAGAACCGGGCCGAAGAGCCGCTTCGGCAAGCGGGCCAAGGTGTCCGCACTGCGGCCAACCGCGAACACGCCAAACGTGAACACTGCCGTCAGAAAGGGCGAAGAAAAGGCGGCAAATACTGTCGCAATCGCGGTCACGAGGGCGACCTCGGAAAATGTCAACAGAGCCGAGCCGAGCACCACGCGTCGGTCGTCCGGCGCGGCGCTGGCCAGGAGGGCGCCCGCGATCAAGATGCCAAAGGCCCAGGGGATGGGTAGATAGGTCCGCCAGCGCAACGAGCGCCAAGCCACGCCAGCGGCAAGCAGCGTGGTGCACACCGCCGCTGCAACCGGGACTGCGATCGGCCGACCCGCGTCGACCGCAAGCGCCAAGAGCAGCACCCCAGAATTGGCCGTGATGAAGACCGCCAACGTAAGCAGCGTTCCTAGGTACTTGCCGACCAGATACTCCGAGCGCCGAATCGGACGAGCCAAGATTGGAAAGATGGTCTTGAGCTCCAGCTCCCGGTACAACGAGGTGGCGCCCAGCACCACCGCGACGATGATGCCGTAAACAGAGATCGAGGCCGAGCCCAAGTCGCTCACGACGCGCAAGCTGGAGTGCAACGCGAAGGCCCCGACGACGAGCGCATAGCCGGCGGTGGCGATGGCCAGCGCGAACAGGCCGTGCAGCACGCGGGCACGCACCGCCTCCCGGTAGGTATTGAGTGCGACGACGCTGACTCGAGCGAGCATGTGCCGCCCGCATCTTGAGCCGAAACGATCGCCGTTTGCCAGCAATAGTGCTAGAAACCGCTGGCCGAGCCGGGCGCTTCGAGCAAGGCCAGGGCCCGCGGCTCGACGTACTCACGGATCTGCCGCGGCGTGCCGAGTAAGGTGCGCTCGACGGCATTCCTAAAGAAAAGGCTCGTCAGGCCCGAGCCCAAGTCCACGGCCGCGGCGACCGTGACCAAACTGCGGCCCTCGCCAAACGGCTCGACGCGGAAAAATCCGAACACATCGTCGACGTCGTGGGGCCGAGCCGCATCGAGCCAGAACCGCAACTCCGGACGCCCGTGGCTGCGTTGAATGCGCACCGTGTACGTGGTCCCCCCGCTGTGCACGAGCTCGATGCGAGCGGTCCCGTCACGCACGTCGATCAAGCGAGCGCTGTCGGTCCGCGGCAAGGCCTGCGGCAGCGTCTCGACGTTGCTCAACGCGGCGAGCACGGCAGCGGCGGGGGCGTGAACCAAAGAATAGGAGACTCCGCCGCAGTAACTACCGGAATCGGTCTCGATGCGGAGTGGACGTGCCACGACGTCTCCCGCCAGGAGCGCTTCTCGCTCGCCCCGGCTGAGCGCCGGTGGCGCAGCGGCCGCGACGCCGCTCACGCTCACCCATGCCAACGAGCCAGCGACCTTCCACAAGTTCAGCATTCGCAAAGCGCTCTCCAATCGAACGTTTCGTGCGACGGCCCAGGACGACGCGACGCGACCGCAGAAAAGCAAGAGTCAGGCTAAGAGGGTGCGCCGCGCTTTCGGCTGATTCAATCGATGAAAATTTGAACGATATTAGCCACAAGCGAGAGCGCCGTCCGAGGCGCGACTGCTTCAAAGGGTGTCGGGTGTGACATATACGTCTAGCGACCATGCCCCATAGTCGCCAGCGTAGCCATCCACTTGCACGTAGTAGGTGCCCGGGTCCAAGTCGAGATCCAGAAAGCTCCTCTCCGTCTGGTAACCGGCTGCACAAGCCAACGGTAGCTCCGTTCCCGGGCAAGATGCGCCCGCGCGGACGCTGAGCAGGGTCGCGTATTTACTGCCCCCCATGTCCAGAACGACCCGGCTCTTCACCTGGATCGGAAGCCGCAAAATCTGATCAGGCGCGCCGCCATGACTCTGATTACCAACGTCGCAGCCCGCGCTGTAGTCGGCGTGCGCATTGCCGGTGTTGCCTTGGAAGCGTCCGCCCGACGCGGGGATCTCGAACGGCGCCGAGCAGTCGTCGGCCAGCGCGACCAAGCTCGGCGGCACGGCCTTGCGTGTGAACGCGGTGAGCGAGACCGGCGTACCCAAGCTGCTCTCGGCGATCGCTCGGTACTCACCAGCGGGCACCGCAAAGGCGCGAGCACGCACCGGGCTCGTCGCAGCCTTTCCACACGCCAGCCGAGCAGCCCGCGTACACGCCGGCGCGGCCAAGCTCACGGCGCCCGTATCGTGGCTCGAGATTCGCTCGACCAAAAGAACGTCGGAGGACTCCGACAAGCTCAGGCTGTGGCTCGAATCCGCCGCACCGCTCAGGCAGCCCGTATCCACAGCGTCGGTGTGATCCACCAGTGACAGCTCGACGGACTGGCCAGGGGCCAATGGCTCCGCGCCAGCGCAGCCCTGGTCGACCGGTGCGCCGGTCGGGGGCAGCAGCTCCAGGCGCAGATCGACGTCGCTCGGCCCCGAGGCGCCAACCGACACGAAGTAGGTGGCGGCGGGCAACGCGCGAGCGAACAAGGCCGCGGGCGTGCCAACACGGCAGGTGAGCTCGTCCTTCGCTTTGCTACAGTCGGCGGAGCGCAGTGAGATGGCAGGCACGCCGTAGTTGTCGAGCGGGTTCGCGAAAATGCGTACGTCCTGAGCTTGGTCGAGCGTGAACGTATAAACGAGGTCGCCGGATGGTGTCGGGCACGCGCTGCTGAGATCACGGGCCGCGCCGACCAGTGACGCGGTTCGAGACACGCCGGGCGTCAACGCTGCGGCCGTCCCGCAGGTTTCATTGGTGGGCGGGGAAGAAGCGGCCGAGAACTGCACCGCCAGCGACACGTTAGGCTCACCGCTGCCGGCGACGTACAGCGGGTAGTTGCCAGGTGCGAGGTTGTAAAAGTGCAAACGCGACAGCGTCGTGTTTTTGGTCGTCACGCTCGCGGCGCAGCGCGTGCTGGCTCCGTCGCCGCAGGCAGCGGCCGTCCCGAGCGAGAGCACGGGTGCGTCGCTGACCGCCGTCACATCGACGTCTTGCGGCGGGCCAGGTGGCACTGAGATAGCGACGACCGCGTCCCGCAGATCCTGACCCGCGGGCGCGCAGGCCGTCGGGTAGTCGAGGTGCGTCGCCGCTAGCGACAACGACGTGAAGCCGCTTGCGCCGATCACGAGTGGATCGATGCACGTGTCGTAGGCAGGCGCTTTGCAGTCCGATTCGTCGACGGCGCCGTCGCAGTCGTCATCCTCGTGGTTCGCGCAGACTTCCTTCAACTTGCTCGATACGTTGGGATCGGTGTCGTCGCAGTCGCCGCCACCGGGGCAGTTCCAGAGTGAATCCCCGTCCCCATCCGCGTCGCGCGGCACTCGACTACAGGAATGCGTGCTCTCGACGCACGTGTCGATCGTGCATGGATCCGAATCCGCGCAGGACACTGGTGGCCCTGCTGAGCAGCCGAGCTTTGGGTCGCACACTTCAGCGCCGTTGCAATACACCGCGTCGTCGCAGCTCAGGTCGCTCGGCGTATGGCGACAGCGGCCGATCGACAAGTCACAGCGGTCTGAAGTGCACTCGAAGGCATCGGCGCATTGGCCGTTGTCAGCGCACGGCCCGCCCAAGGTGGGGTCGCTCGAACCCTCGCCCACGTCCAAGCCGCCCGCCGTATCCGCGGCGCCCGCTGCGCCCGCTTCACTACCCGCGTCCACCAAGAACGGACTCTTTACGGTGCTGCTCCCACACGCAGCCACAGCCATCAGCCACGCGAGCGCGATCGAGCAAAAGAGCGGGAACCGCCGGGCGTGCCGGGAAATGGCCGCTCCCGCGCGGTCGCCTGAAGCCTGGGGCTCGTCCTGTGGCGCGTGCTGCACGCTGAACAATACACCGCCCAGGAGTCGGCGGTAGCGGCGGCGTCCCGCTTCGTTCTATGATTCCGATACGGTGTCGAAAGATCGGCTGACGCGACATGAGCTGAGCTGGCTGTTGGCCCAAGAAGCGCGCGGCGCGGCGCAGTCTCTGCGCGCCGGCGTGACCCAGCTAAAGCAGCCAGTGATCCCCAATCCGGGACCGGAGCTGCTGATCATCCGCGAAAGTGCCGCATCGCTGCCGCCCGTCGAAACGAATCTGGACGCGCTCGAAGACGCGATCAACATGCTGAGCGAGCTGAATTCGGGGCCGCGTGGCAAAACGCGGCGCGGGCGTATCGACCTCGCGGCGCTGCTCTATGAGGTGGCGCCGAACGCCCGGATTGCCATCGAGCCGGGCGCAGGGACAGAGGTGTTCGGTGAGGAATCGGACATGCGCCGCATGTTTCACATGCTGGTGAACCAGGACGGCAGCGCGCAGGGCGGCCCTTCTGAAGTCGAGATCCGCCGTCAGGGCGAGTGGGTGAAGATTGCCGTGCAGCTGGGCCCCGACACCGTGGCTGCGGCCGACGTCGAGCGGCGCTGGATGAGCCGCATGGCGACTCGCTACGGGGGCTGGGTCGAACTCGAGGGCGGTACGCAATCGATCTTTCTGCCGGCCGACGGCGCGAGCGACCAACGAGAAGTAGTCGAGCTTCGGAAGGAGCTCGAGCAAGCGCAACAGCTCGGGGAGGCGTACGCGCGCGAGCTGGCAGCTGTGGTCACGGCCGGTGATCTGCGCAGTGAGATACCCCCGACGGCGCCGCCGGAGTCGGGCGTCGATCGCCTCGAGCTGCTGCAAAATACCGCCTCCGCGCTGCAGCGGGTGTTGCGTCACTGGCTGGACGGTTTGCGCGCGGACACGGCTGAGCTCGTGCAACAACTGGGCGAACAAGCGGCCCTGGCCCAGAGTTTTTCGCGGCGCATGAGCGTGGGCGCAGAGCTACTCGGTGATCTGGGGTTGCTCACCGAGTGCGATTTGTCCGAGCCCGTGCGCCGGGTCGACGTGAGTGAGCTGTCACGGGACGCGCTGCACTCGGTCGAGTCGCGCGCGGCGCGCCACGGCGTGGCGCTTGCTTCGCGAGTACCCGAGCACGCGCCATTCGAAACGCGGAGCTCGGAGCTGCGCGTGCTGCTCCGCGCATTGCTGCATCATGCGATCGCGGCTACCCCGCGTGGTGGCGCGGTGTCCCTGTCCATCGTACCGACGGACATGGGCATGTTGATCAGCGTAGAAGACGGCGGTCCGGTCGTGCCCGAAGCGTCGCGCACGGACGTGATCCAGCACCGCACCGATCCGGCAAGCTTTGGCCGCCCGGCGGGCGTTTCGCTGCTCGTCGCCGATGTAATTGGCGGAGTGCACGGGAGCGGAGCCGGCATGCGTGAGGGCAGCGCCGGGCGAGCCGAGATCTGGGTCGTGCTGCGAAATCGCCCCGATTGAGCCAACGTTGGGCTATGGTCTGGGGATGCGAATTCTAGTCGTGGAGGACCAAGACTCGATCCGTCGCATGATCGAAGCGCTGGTACAGGCGCGCGGCCATCAAGTCACCGCGGTGTCCTCAGGCACCAAGGCCATCGACGTGGCCATGACCGACCCGCCGAATCTGGTGCTGCTGGACCTAAACTTGCCGGGTCAGTACGACGGCTTCGAGGTGTGCCGGCGCCTGCGGAGCGATCCGGGGACCAGCAAGGTGCCGGTCGTCATCATCAGCGCGCTCGACGATCAAGAGTCGCGGAACCGCGCCACCGAAGCGGGCGCCACCGCGTATTACACCAAGCCGTTCAGTCCAATCGCTCTGCTAAAAGAGATCGAGCGGCTCCGGGTCTTGACCCAGGCGACCTGATTCGGCCCGCGCGCCTCGTCGCTTCGAGCGCACGCGCGCGGTTACAGCAATTCAAGGAGTGATTTGGCCCGCTGTTCCGCCGCGGCGACCAACCCCTTCGACTCGATTCCGGGAATACGAAGCACTTCGCACAGGTCGTCAATCAGCTTGCGCTCGTCGGCGTGCTGCTCCCCGTCCACGAAGCTGAGCAGCACGGCATGCTGCAGGAGCAAACGGCGCGCATCGGCGCTGAGGTCATGCAGCGGTACGTCGCTGAGCTTCTTGGGGTCGCGCGCGAAAAGACGCACTTCGTGAGCCTCGCTGGGGGTGGCGTCGAAGGCTTGCAGCAAGGCCTCGAGCACTTCTTTCTCTTCGCCCGCGAGGCGACCGTCCGCCCAGGCAACGCTGACGAGCCCTTTCAGAATCGCCAAGTTCTGAATGTGCATGAGGTTCGAGGTTGTCAGATCTAACGGCGATATTCAACGAATCAGCGCGGCAAAGGGCGCTGGCGTCAGGTCTAAGCCGGCCATTTCTTTGATCGCGCGGCACAGGCCCTGATTCGAGTCGTCGGCGGCCACTTGAAAGCTGCCCAGAAGCTCGCTCAGTTCGCTCTTTTTAGAAGCGATGATGGCCCCGCCCGGTAGCAACGGAGCCACTTCCGGCATGGGCTCGGTGTACTCGGCGCCGCTCTCGGCGGGCGCGGAGGCGCGCATCCACGGCCCCTCGTGGCGCTCGGGCAACGAGGCGTGGGACGACAACGCTATAACGTGCGGGCTCGGCTCCGCTTGCGGGCTCGGCTCCGCTTGCGGGCTCGGCTCCGCTTGTGCGGCGGTCAGCTCTGCGATGAGCTCGGGGGCGAGCACTGGCAGCTGCTCCGCCAGGCTGCCGAGGGTCGGGGTACGCGGCAACGCCTCGCTCACCCCCGGGATTGCTTCACTGACCGGCGGTGCGAGCTCCGTCAGCTCCGAGCGCAATGCCTTGCGCAGCACGACCGGTTCGGGCCGGGTGCAGGCCTCGACGGGCATGTCTTCGGCGAGCGCTTCGAACGGGGCGCGTTCCTCGACGATCAGATCCGGGATCGGAGCGACCGGGGCCGCCACGACCGTGGGCAGAGCGACGGACGCGGACTCAAGCACCTCGATTTCAAGCTCGATGTCTACCTCGAACTCCAGCGCCAAGTCGGGACCGGGCTCTGACGGAACAGCGAGCGCCACCGTCACCGCGTCGCTCTCGTCCGGCAGATCCGATTCGGACTCGGCCTCGCGAGGCGCGTCCTCCGCCATCTGGGCAGCCAGGATGACCGGAGCGACGACGGGAATCGGAGCGACAACGGGAACCGGAGCGACGACGGCAACCGGAGCGACGGGTGCGCTCAGAGTAGCCGCCGCGGGCGCCACCGCGAACTGAGCGCACCGGCGTCGGTGTCACGATGCCC
>CAXSGJ010000034.1:27350-37643 GCA_964236865.1 uncultured Polyangiaceae bacterium | reverse complement strand
GAAATGTGCTTGGCAAACGTGACCGCGCTTTATCCCGCCGCGGGCGCCACCGCGGTGACCGGCGCGGCCTCCTCTTCCGGTAACGTACCGCTCGCGAGCGCGCGCGCCGTTTCGCGGTTCAACCGCGCCAGCGCGCGCCGCGCCGCAGCGCGGTTCACCGGGATCAGCGCCGCCTCGAGCTCGCGGACCAGGCCTGAGAGCCCCACGGGGGACGTGCGACGGCTGGCACGCGTCAGTGCCGCGCTGCCGGAGCTGGCCACGAGCAGCAGCGCCTCGAGGGCCTGGCGAAGCGCATGCTCCGCCTCTGCGTCTGAGCTGGCGAGCCCCGCCAGCACGCGCAGCCCGCCGTCTTCCATGAGCTGGACGTCGGCGCACTGCACCGCCCGGGGCGCGCTCACCACCTGATCGGCGATCGCCAAGATTAGATAGCCCGCGCTCTCTCCCGCTAGCGGCGCGCGGTGCGCTCGAGCCGCCCGCGTTACTTCCGAAAGTGTGACGCTCATCATCAGCCTCCTCGAACTGGAACGCCGCGCTCGGCGAGGTAGCGCTTGGCCTGCCCGACCGAGAACAAGCCGTCGTGAAAGATGGACGCCGCCAGCGCAGCGTCCGCCCCGCCTTCGGCGAGCCCCTCGCGCAGGTGCTCTAAACTGCCCACGCCGCCCGAGGCAATCACCGGAATTTCTACGGCGTCGACGATGGCGCGCAGTAATTCCAAGTCATACCCGGCGCCCGTGCCGTCGCGATCCATGCTCGTGAGCAAGATCTCACCTGCCCCGAGCTCCGCGCCGCGGCGCGCCCACGCCACTGGATCTAAGCCGGTGGGACGCCGACCGCCGTGGGTGAACACCTCGAATCCGCCCTCTGGGCGGCGCTTGGCATCGATCGCGAGCACCAATACTTGCCGGCCCCAGGCACTGGCGATGGCCGCAATCAGGCCCGGGTCGGCGACAGCCGCGGAATTGACGCTGACTTTGTCGGCGCCCGCGTCCAAAAGCGATTTTACGTCTCCCGGAGCGCGGACCCCGCCGCCCACCGTCACCGGCGCGAAAACCACGTCCGCGGTGCGCTCCACGACGTGCAGAAGGGCGCTGCGCGCCTCGATCGAAGCCGTAATATCCAGAAACGTGATTTCATCAGCACCCTCGGCGTCGTACCGACGAGCGCACTCGACCGGGTCCCCGGCGTCCCGAAGCCCGACGAAATTGACGCCCTTGACGACTCGGCCGTCGCGCACGTCGAGGCAAGGAATGATGCGTTTGGCGAGCATGGGACTCGAATCTCCTCTCCCATACGGGATCGGCTTTGATTTGGACAAACACCTTGCAGTCTTTGCGCCGACTGAGGGCTTGGTAGCCAGGGTGGGTCCGGGGGTATAGTGCGCGCGATGAGGCGGTGCCCGCACTGCGGAACACAAAACGACCCGGCATCCGCCGGGTGCGCGCATTGCGGCAGGCCGCTCGGCAGTTTGGATCAGACGGTCGTCGGATTCCCGTCCCCGGCAGCAGAGCCTCGGCTGCGCACGATGATCGGCCTGGCTCCGCCGAGCCCGCCAGCGCGCTCGGCCGAGCCTCAGCCGCCCCAAGCGGGCGGCTTTCGTCAAACCATGCTGGGGATCGCACCACTTGGGCCGAACGGGCAGGCCCCGGCCGGCGTTGCCCTTCCTGCACCCGCCCCGCCTCCTCCCACGTCGAACCATCCGCCCGGCATCGACCCAACGCCCGGCTCTCGAACTCCACTCGGCCCGGGCGGAACGCAGCAGTTGCTCGCCTCCGAGCTAAAAACGATGCTGGGCGTGGCTCGCCCCGGCATCGCGCCGCTGAACCCTGGTCAAACCAAAGAGTCGCCGGTCGCGCCCGCGGCCCGTCCCGTGATTGCCCCGCTGATCCCGCAGCGGTCGCCGCGCGCCGCCCCCGATCCGAAGCGGGGCATCCCGCTCCTGGCGGCCGCGGCCATGATCGGCGCCGCGGGGCTGTTCGCTGCGGCCGCGGTCGTTTGGCTATTTTATCGCGGGCACGGCGCGATAGAAGCACACGCGAGCGCCGCCGCCGATGGCGGCGAGCAACTGGAGCTGAGCTGCGCCGCCTGCGCAGACGGCGCGGTCCTGCGACTCGACGCGGCCCGCGCGACGTTCTCGGATCATCGCGCGACGCTGCCGCTGACTCGTCCGCTCAAAGTAGGCGAAAACCCGATGACCATCACGCTCGTGTCGGCAAAGGGTAAGCAAAGCTTCGTGGAGGTCTCGGTTCCGATCGCCTTCCGCGTGCGCGGTGACACGACCGGTCTCGATGCGCCCAACCCCGAGTTCCGGGTATCGATCAGCGCCTTGCCCGGTTCCAACGTCACCGTTGACGGCAAGCCGGTACCGCTCAACGCCGAAGGTGAAGGCAGCTACGCGCTGGACGTAAGCGCCGATGTAACAGGCCTGGACGCCGCGGTAAAAACGCTGGAGCGGCGCGTGCCATATGTGGTGACCCCGCCGAACAGTGCCGCTCAGAGCGGCAGCGTGAGACTGCAAGCCGGCGTCACCCCGCTCGTGATCGACGCCCCCGGCTCCGCCGTGGTGCTCGAAACTCCCAACTTCGTGCTGGCCGGACGCACGGCAAAGACCGGCGCGCTCACCGTGGGCGACCGGCCAATCACGGTGGATGTCACCGGTCGCTTCGCGCAGATGATGAACGTGTCGGCGCCCGGTGAGACCACGATTGTGATCCGAGCGACTAGTAAAGACATGGCGCCGCGCTTGTTTCCATTGCGTGTGAAGCGCGTGGACAGCCTGGCACGCGAGGCCGACCGCGTTCGCCAGCGGGCCACGAGCAACTACGCAAAAATCGCCGATCAGCCGCAAAACAAGCGCGGCTGGGCCGTCGCGCTCGACGGCTCCGTCGTGGATGCGCGAACCGAGAATTACAACACGGTGGCGGTGATGGACGTGCAGGGCGGCTGCACCCAGGCCCCCTGCCTGGTGCGGCTCGTGTACGGCGCTCCGTTCACGCTTGCCCGCGGCGACAAGCTGAGCGCCTTTGGCGAAATCTCCGGTGTCGTAGACGGACCGCGCACGGGCTCCAGAATTCCGGAAGTGCGCGCCGATTTCCTGATCAAGGCCGACAAGTGAGCCTCGCCCCGCCGGAGCGGCGGCCCGCGGCGTGTGCAGCGTTCGCGTTGGGCTCGGCGCTCCTCTTCGCGAGCCGCCACGGGGGGCTTTTGGCCCACGACGCCCAGCGTGTCGTCGCGGTCACGGTGGGCAAAAGCCGAGCTCTCGCGGCGTGCGAAGGCCTCGACGCGAGCAATTCGGGCCGCGCGCGCGCCGCCTTCCCGCGGCCTGCCGTCGTACACTCCCGGACCCGCGTTGCCGGCGGAATCGGCCAGGCACCGGCTAGCGACCGAGATGGCAATCTGATCATCGCGCACGGCGAACCCAGGCTGTCGAAGCTCGACGCGCAGGGCCAGAGCATGTGGTCCGTGCGCTTGCCGAGCGAGGCGAGTTCGAGCCCAGTGCTGCTCGCTAACGGCTCGATCTTGGTCGTGACGCGGGACGCGGATGCGCTGCTCTTCCAGCCTGGGGGCAAGCTTGCGCAGCAGCGTGCCTTGCCGCTCGCCGATCTGCGTCACCGCGTGCTTTCGATACCGACCGTGAGCGGCGGCGCGCTCGTGGCGAGCGGCAGCGTTCTGCTCGAGCTCGACGCCCAGGCAGAAGTCATTCGGCGCCTGCGCGCGCGCGGCACCGTCACCGCGCTCGCGCAGGCGAGAGCAGAGGTCATCGTGATTGCCGAAAACGGAAGTGTCGAGGAGGCGGGCGTCAGCGGTGAGCTCGAGCTCATCGGCAGCTTGGGCGGCAGTGCGCCGGAGGGCGGCGCGCTGCAGAACGGCAAAGTGTGGGCCGTCGTCGACAGCCACCAGCTCGTGACCCTGGATCTGGCCACGGGTCAACGCCTCACCGTGGCGACCGATTTCACGTCGACGTTCACCGGCCCGCTGGCACTGTTTGAGGACCGGGGCGCGGTGTTCGTCGCTGATGGCGGCTTCGTCTCAGTGCGCGCGCGCGATGGGACGGAGCGCGCCCGTGTTTCTGTTGCTGGCACGGCGCAGGCGTTCGACCCGGCCGCGCGTGGGTTGCGCGCGGCCTCGTTGATCAGCGACCGTGCCGGCGGCGTTCTCGCCGTGCGCGGCGCCAGTGACGCGCTGCTGATCGCAGAAGACGGCGCGCTGGAACGGCTGGCAGGAACTGCTTGCCTCGACCCTTATCGTCCGACGCCGACCCGCGCAGGAATCGTCTTGGCATGCCGCTCGGGCCAGCTGTTTTTTGTGGGAAACGACAGCCACGAAGACCACTAGCCCGTCCTCGTCGGCGCCGAATGCGGCAAAACCGGCTTCCTGGACGCCAGCACTGGCTAGACGCCACGCGCGTGCCTATAATGGGTCCGCGTCGTTCGATGACCAAGCGCCCCAACGGTGCTTTTGCGTCGGCGTCGGCGCGGAGGCAACCGACCGTCATGATTTCAATTACAACGCTGGCCGCAGACAAGGTCAAAGAAATTTCGAAGTCCGAGGGGCTGGAAGGCCAGGGGCTTCGCTTGCGGGTTGTCGGCGGCGGGTGCGCCGGCTTCCAGTACGATCTCTACTTCGAAGACAAGCCGACGGATCTCGACGAACAGTTCGAATCTCACGGCGTGAAGCTGTTCGTCGACCCCCTGAGCTACCAGTACTTGGACGGCACGGAGATCGACTATGTCGAAGGCGCGCACGGCTCCGGCTTCAAGTTCGGTAATCCGAACGTCTCCGGCACCTGCGGTTGCGGCTCCTCTTTTCAAGCTTGAGCGTTTCGTCCGCGTCCTGAGCGGCGGCCGTGCCGTGCGAAGCCCGCGCTTCGCCCGTGTCTCACGGCCTGCCGCTCAGCGAGCATGAACGTGACGATTGAAGAATCCCGCGGCACGGTTCCATGCCGTCGTTGCATTTTTGCGGACTGCTCGCGGACACACTGTTTGGCTACTTGAACAATCCGGCAGAAAACCTGGCGCGATCAGCGCATACGTCCAGCGGGGTTTGCCCAGCGTACGAACTAACGAGTTTGAAGTTCTTCGCGCAACCGCGACGGAATCTGCCGCGTAGGCCAAAGTGCGAGTCCAGCCTCTGATCCGTAGTGTGATCCAAGTAGGCGGGCGCGTTTTGAGTTTGTCCAAGACTGGAATCGGACGAACAGAAACGGAAAGCACATGGCCCGTCAAACCGATCCCTCCCTAACTTTCTACATCACCGCGGTCCACTCTTATCCGCAACTGTCGCGGGAGGAGGAGCTCGTGCTCACCACCCGTTGGCTCGAGCATAAGGACGAAGTTGCCCGCGAAGACCTCGTCCGTGCGCATTTACGCTACGTCGTGGCCATCGCGCTCAAGTACCGTCGTTACGGCCTGCCACTCGGCGAGTTGGTGGCCGAGGGCAACTTTGGTGTCGTGCACGCGCTGCAGAAGTTCGACACCAGCCGCGGGACGCGCTTCGTCACTTACGCCGCGTACTGGATCCGCGCTTACATCTTGAATCACATCATCCGTTCGTGGAGCTTGGTCGGCGTGGGCTCCGGTGCGCTCCGCTCCAAGATGTTTTTCAAGCTTCGCCGCGAGCGCGTGCGCATCACCAACTTGGTCGGAGAAGGCGACCATGCGGACGAGCTTTTGGCCAAGGCGCTCGACGTGCCGACCGCCAAAGTCACCGCCATGGTGCGACGCCTGGAGGCCCGCGACGTCTCGCTCGACGCCAAAGTGTACGACGATTCCGCGGCCACGCTGGGCGACACCTTGACGGCGACAGGCCTCAACCAGGAAGAGGGCTTGGTTGGCTCCGAGGTCGGCGGCTATGTGCGGGAGGCAGTGCAGAACGCGCTGATCGGGCTCGATCAGCGCGAACGATACATCGTCGAAAACCGTTTGATGGCGGACAACGAGGATGAGATGTCGCTCGCCGAAATCGGCCGCCGCTTGGGCGTCTCACGCGAGCGCGCCCGTCAGCTCGAAGCTCGCGCCAAGAAAAAACTCAAGACGAAGATCACCGAGCTGTCGCGCGGCAACGGCTGGCTAGACGTGCACGACGCGGCGTGAGCACCGGCCCGCGACCTGATCGGTCGCAGCCGGCCGCCAAGCGCGCGAACCCTTCTCTTCAGCACAGGCGAAAAAAACACACCCGACAGGCGAACCGGTCGGGTGTGGTCGCAGCTTCTCGTAAGCCGGGTTCTGTTGCGCGCGTCGGTCGCCCGGCGCGCGCTGGCGGTCATTCCTCTGGGGCGCTCGTTACCGAGCGCCTCGTGCGGCCTACCCAGGAGCTCGGGCGGGCAGCCCTCCAACGCTCCTCTACATGGCCTTGCTCCGGATGGGGTTTGCCATGCCGCGACCGTTACCGGCCGCGCGGTGGGCCCTTACCCCACCTTTTCACCCTTACCCAAGGCGCCGAAGCGGTTCGGGCGGTTTAATTTTCTGTGGCACTTTCCTCGAGGTCTCCCTCACCGGGCGTTACCCGGCATCCTGCCTTGCGGAGCCCGGACTTTCCTCGCGCCTCTGCCGAGCAGAAGCGCGCGATCGCCTGAGATACTGCGGCCCGCGCAGCGTAGTCTCCTGCCAGCCGCCTTGGCCAGCTAAAGCGTCCGCGATGCGAACCGGTTATTGCGCGGCGAAGACGAACGGCACGTTGACCGTCGTGCTGTCCCCAGAAGGCGGAAACTGCCAGCCGCGAACGCGACTGGAAATGCACTGCGCGAGGCCGCGGTAACCCTTTGGATCCGCGCCGACCGCCGCGCTTTGCACGCTGCCACTCGGCAACACGGTAATGGCGACGTTGACCCGCGCTGTCGTGGGCGCATCCTTGTCACGCGTGTCGAGCGCTGGTTGCCAGCAAGCGCGCTTCACGCTGCCCGTGTAGCGCGCAACGGTGCCCTGCAATTGCGCGTTGTCGAGCTGCCCCGTGCCCTGCACCGCGCCCGACGGACCGGATGTGTCCGGGCCCTTGGGCCCCGAAGCTAGGCCGGACAAACCCTTCAACCCGCTCAGGCCCTTGTCGGGCTCGCTGCTCGTGGCGGGCGCTCCGGCGCTCTTGGCCGTGGTACCCGAGACATGCTTGGTCGCGTTCTTGTCGCTGACGGTCGTCTCGTCCAGCGCCGTGACCTTGGCGTCAGTCCCCGCCGGCGCGTTGCTGGCAGCACCGGGCACGGGCCGGTCCACGTATTTGACGACCTCGATCGTCTTGCTCGGCTGACTCTTGAACAAGACAAAGCCGATCGTTAGACCGAACAAGAGCGCCATCGCCACGGCTATCCACGCTGCTGGCGAGGACCCGGCGCGTTTCTGAACGCCCGCCTCTTCCAGTTCATCCGTGACAACGGCGGCGCCGGTGACGCCGGATGCACCCATGCCAGCGAAGGGATCCGAAGTGATCGGAACCACCGGGGGTAACGGTACCGTGGCATCGGCCGCGACGCTGCCGAGCCCAAACACGGGAGCCGCGGGCGGGGTGAAGGGCGTCAGCGACGCACGCATGCTCGACAGGCTTTCGTCGACGATCGCCAAGAGCTCTGGAAAGGTTCGGAGGGGCCTCCAATCTTCGAAGCCATCACGCCAAACCAGCGACTCTCGGCTGATCGAGCCCGAGGCCGCCTTCGACCGGAGTTCGCTCAGCCGGATGGGTCCGACCGGCACGCCGTTGATGCCGACGAACCATTCGTCCGCCGGCATGCTTGCGGCATCAGCGGGTGGGGCTTCCGATGCCGCGCCGACGGCCAACGAGAAGGCGCCTGCCAGCGCGCCGGCATCGGCGATGCGCGTGGACTCTTCGTCGTCGCTCGCCTCGGCGTAAACGCGAGCTGCGGCGGGCTGTGGGTTGTCCATGGCGGCAGCGACGGGCTTCGTCGCCACGGGCGGAAGCGGCGCAGTCTGGCCGCCTTGCGCGGTCGGCATCTCCGCGGCGAGCGCGGGATCGGGTGATGCGGGTGATGCGAGTGGTGCAGCGTGCACCGGTGAAGATTTGGCGCCCGCCCCTTTCGATGGCGGCGTCGGCGGCTTGGCAGGCTGCGCCGCTTTCAGCCCGGCAGCGGGCACCTTCGCCGCAAGCGAGGCGCTCGGCCGAACGACGGAGGGTGTCGGGCGTGCCGGCGCGAGCGGCTTTTTGATCTCCCCGGGGCGAGACGGGCCGGTGAGTGATGCGCGGGGAATGGACGCCCGCGGTGGCGGCGGCGCAGGAGGGGCTGGGGGCTCGGGAAGCTCGATGCCAGGCGCGATCTCGGGTCTGCTGACGGACGGTGGCGAGCTGACTACAGTGGTCGGCGCCGCGACGGCGGGCGGCGCTGCCGTTGCGTCGCTCAGCGCATCCACCGCCGAGGGCGGCGGCGGCTCACTGCCAGCCAACGCGTCACCCATACCGGCCACGCTGGAGACCTGGATCACGTGGCCGCACTTGCGACACTTCATGCGAACGGATCGGCCCGCGACCTTCTCGTCGGCGATCTGATACTTCGCTTTACAGCTGGGACAGAGGAACTTCATTCAGCTGAGAGCCGCGTCAAACGAACGGTCCGGGGTTTACGGAGATTAACCCGGGCAATGCCCGAGCGCGAAAGCTCTTTCACAGGAGATTCAATAAGTGTTCTTTGATCGACAGGCGGGTCGGGTCATCGGTCGCTAGCGTCAGGGCCCGCTCCCAGCTTTCCACGGCCTTATTTCTGAATCCGGCCTTTTGGTACAAGATTGCCAGGTTCTTGACGGCAACAAACTGCTGCGAGTTAATTTTAACTGCCGTTTCCAGCTCGCTGATCGCGTCGTACACCTGACCCTTCTTTCCGTACAGTAGCCCGAGATGGAAGTGTAGGCGGTAGGCCAGCGGGTCGATACTCACCCCGCGTGCCAAGTGCTGAATGGCTTCGTCCAGCCGACCGGCTTTGTACGCCGCCACACCCTCGTTCAAGGCGGTCTCGGCTTCTCCGGAGACATCGGGGCGCTCCGGCTTGCCGATGCCCGGGGTGAGGCACTCTTCGACGATCTGAACCACGTCGGCGATGCGGAATGGCTTCTCGATGAAATGATCCACCCCGCACGACTGTTTCAGGTCCTCCGCGTAGCGCCAGCCGCGATACACCGCGCTCACCATGATGATCGGAATGTGACCGTAGCGCTGGCTGCCCTTGATGCGCCGCGCGATCTCGAAGCCATGGACCTCGGGCAGCATCGCATCGAGCACGATCAGATCGGGCGCGTTCTCCTTGACCATACGCAAGGCCTGATGTCCGCGCTCGGCTTCCAGCACGCGGTGGCCATTGCGCGCCAGGAGCAGGCTGAGCATCTTACGAATTTCTGCCTCGTCATCGACGATCAAGATCGTTTTCGAATTGAGATTCTCGCGCGGCCTGGGCGTGGCGGCGCCTTCACCGGGGAGCTCCGTGACCACGCTGAGCTCGCGCGACGTGTCTCCGAAGTCGCTCTCCTCGATGTCTTCCGCGCGCGAAATTTCGGACGCGGCGTCGTCGACCACCAGGCCTGGCGCATCCTGTGGTCGGTTGGCTTGCTGCAGGCCGCCGAAGTCGATTGGCCCCGAAGGTTCGCCCACCTCCAGCGGAGACCCGTCCGAGTCGAGGTTGAGCTTGGCCAGCACCTCCGGGGGGCAATTCTGGCCAACGTAATAATGATCGCCGCGTGCTTTGCGCCCGTAGGCCTCCTCGATCACGTGGGCAAGCGCAGCGTCGAGGGCGATATAGGGATAGACCTTCTTGCCGGTGACGAATTCGAGCTCGTCGATCACCTTCTTTTCGCGCGGGTTGGCCATTGCGATGAACAGCCGGTCGTCGCGCACGAGCACCGGTAAGATCAGGTGCTTTTCCGCGATGTCCCTGGGCAACAGCTCGAGGTCGTCGAGCTTCAAGCAAATCTGGCTGAGGTCGATGCCGGGAATACCGTGCTGCTCACTCAACGCTTTGAGCGCCGCTACGTCGCTGATCGTGCCTTCGGCCGCTAGCCGTGAAGCCAACCGGCCGCCCCGCTGCTCGGCCAGCGCGCGGTCCAGCTGCTCGGCGCTGAGCGCCCGCTGCCGCAGCAGGATTTTGCCGATCTGCTTCTTGTCGCTCATCCGAAACCTTGATTATCCACGAGATCGCGCCGACCTTCACGAAAAACACCCGCCGGCCGCCCGCGACGCCCCGTATCATGCGGCCGCGAATGCGCTCGGGGCTGGATGACGGGGACCTCAGGCGGCGGAATCGGCCCACACCGCCAATTTAGCGCGGGCCCAGGCGGTGAAATCTCCTCTCGCCACGCTTTCGCGCACGCC